>CALGLN010000138.1 GCA_937930835.1 uncultured Desulfomonile sp. | reverse complement strand
ATATCAACATACTGGTTGATGGCTGAAAGACCCATAGCCACGGCGCCGGAGCGGTCCATAGCTGCTTTGTCAACGAGTGTAACTTTTAGGCCATTCTTGGCCGCCCAATAGCTAGCTTCTACTGCTGCGCCGCAAGAGGCCATGCCGCCGCCGCAAAGCAGAATATCAGTGGTTACTTCTACGGTTTCAAAATTCGCCATATTTGGTTCCTCCTCAAATTACTTCTTTACTGTGGGCAGATCTGGCAGCTTGAGAGCTGCGGGTTCATTGTACAGGCACTGTGAAGCTAGGTCTGTGCAAACTTCACCGTAACCACCATCAGGCGCTGCTGAACCTTCAGGGGTAGTGCGGATGGGGAACTTGAACCTTTTGACCTGGCCGCTGCGGAACTTAACTGTCCACATAATGTCTTCGGAACCTCTTAGAGGAACACAGGAGGCGCCCATGGGAACGAAGTCGGCATAGCCTCTGACGTCAATCGCCTGCTGAGGGCAAATCTTGACGCAGTTATAGCATTCCCAGCACATTTCAGGAGCCCTGTTCCAGGCTTTCATCTTTTCTTTGTCCAGAACCATCAAGTCGTTGGGGCAGATGTACATGCAAGCGGTCTTGTCCTGGCCCTTGCAACCATCGCATTTTTCCAAAATAACATAACTCGGCATGAACTAACCTCCTAGCTTGTTTGAGCTTTGTTAGAGTCGCTTGACTCTGTCGACATGTTTCGCCTTCAGGGTTTCGATTGTTTACAGGCTCCTCCTTTCTCTACAAATGGCCTTCGTAACTCGAAAGGAGCAGGGGTAAAAAAAACTAATCGCACCACCCGAATTCCCTAGCCAACCTTGATGAGATCAGCCTCATTGAGCTATACTAACGGTTTAAGCTATTAAGCTCAAAGGCACTCGGGCCTTCCGAGGAAAACTTCGACCACATGATCTCTTACGAAAGCTGAGTTTGCGCTGTAATTTAAAAATTGAATACCTGCCAGGCTTAAAGAATAGCCTACTCAATAATGAGTACAGGATTCAATCAAATCCATTATAAATTGTCAAGAGAATTTTAGATCTCTATTATCTTATATTTGTGAAAAAATATTGCTATATTTTCTTGGAGCTTGGGCGTTATTATATTAGAATGTAAGGTTCATTAAGTTGGAAATAAGGAGCCTCAGCATGAAGCCAGTAGGCAGAAACGAGCCATGCCCGTGTGGAAGCGGATCAAAATATAAGAACTGTTGTCTCGCAAAAGAAGCTGGATCTCAGTCTGACACTGAAGAGGTATCTCAGGTTAAGGCGACGGCCTTCAAAAAGATGTCAGACGGTTTGTGGATGGATGCCATTGAGGATTTTAAATCCATTCTCGACAAAACCCGTCAGCCAACAGTTGCGTTAGAGGCTATTGCAGCGTGTTACGATGGGCAGGAAGATTATCTTATGGCGGCGGAATTTTATGAGAAAGCTTTGGCTTCGGGACCCACCGATAGAAGAGTAGACAATCTTTACCGACTTGGGGTGTCTAGAGGTTGCGCAGGTCGGTTTGAAAAGGCTAAATCGGCTTTTGAGGAATGTTTGACGCTGACCAAGGATGTTAACCAGAAAGAGCATATCCAGCAAGTCATCGAACAGTTGGAATCTCGTAAAGATGATTCCGAGTCTAATTTCTTCCTCGTACAAGTTCAGCTTCAGAGAGCTTTTACAGATCTCGAGGCAGAGGACTACGCATCAGCTAGCAGACGTTTGGAGAATCTTTTGTGTGTGGCTCCTGACAACCCGTCGGTTCTATACAATTTGGGTGTCTGTTACTCTTTTATGAAGAGAGACGACGAAGCGTTGGCTGTTTTTGAGAAAGTGGTTGAGTTGAACCCTTCTATAGTTGCCGCATACTACAATATGGGGCAGATTTGGCTAATAAGTAAGCGAGATTTTTCAAAAGCGCTGCACTGTTTCAATACTGCGATAATGTATAGACCGGACTACGTGGGCGCACACCACCAGAAAGGAATAGCCTACGAGTTGATTGGAGATCTTGAGAAGGCCGTAGAATGCTTCAAGAAGACGTTAGAGTTAGCCCCTGGAACGAAGATGGCCGAGGAAAATCTGGCTCGTGTTAGCGCATCACTCCAAAAAAACAATTGAACGGCAATTTATTGAAAGGAAAATTTAATGAAACTGCAAGACGCAGCATCCAGAGAGTCAAAACTTATGACCTGGGATGACACTTTCAGATTCAAGTGTCACCAGCAGATCGACTGTTTTAACAAGTGTTGCAGAGACGTCACGATATTGCTTAACCCATTAGATGTCATTCGGCTGAGAAGAAAGCTAGGCATTACTTCAACTGATTTTATTGAAAATTACACTCACCTGTTGGTTTCACGCGACAGTGGCTTGCCAGCTTTAGCCTTGAAAATGAATCCAGATGATGAAAAACGCTGTCAGTTTGTCACGGATCAGGGCTGCTCTGTTTACGACAGTCGGCCTTATTCTTGTCGGCTCTATCCTTTGGACACTGATCAGGGAGTGGAGTACACGCTTGCGGTAACCGTTGACAGATGCCACGGTCTTGGTGAAACGGAGGAATGGACCGTTGAACGTTGGAGAAGTGAGCAAGGTTTATACGATTACGATGATATCGATCACAACTTGAAAGATGTGATGCATGCGGATCAGCTTTGGGAAGATAAAATAGCGGACCCAAGAATGCAGGACATGTTCTTGATGGCTGTTTATGATGTTGACAGATTCCGCGAGTTTGTTTTTGAATCGAGTTTTCTTCAAAAGTTCAAGATCGACGATGACATAATAGAAAAGATTAAAACAGACGACGTCGCCATGCTATATTTTGCGTCTCAATGGTTGAGGTTTGCCTTGTTTGGGCAAAAGGGATTTTTGAAGATAGATAGGGAATTTCTGGAACGTAAGAAAAAGGAAGTGCTAGATAAGAGGTAGTTCACCGAATGAGAAAAACGTTAAGTTTTCTAGGAATTGGATTGTTGTTGTTTTTCTGGCTAGTCAACAATTCTTTGGCCGATTCCGTAGATGAACACATCAAGAATTTAAAGAATAGCGATCCTGAAATTCGTGCTAAGGCGGCATTCGAGCTGGGATGTTCGTGAAACAAGCCATCGAAGGCCGTGCCGCCTTTGATAGAAGCTTTGAAGGATCCTC
>CALGLN010000137.1 GCA_937930835.1 uncultured Desulfomonile sp. | reverse complement strand
TTTTGGAGTCATCATGAGCTTTTTGGTGAGCCCTCTCGTTGAGAACCTCGAGACATCCCAGGATGGCCTCACGGATGTTTTCCAGGGCTTCTTCTTCAGTGTCTCCCTGGGAATGGCATCCGGGGATTGCCGGACAACTCACGTTAAAGCCGCCATCCTCCCGGTCTACTTCCAGAACCACTTTGAAAATCATTCGGGTCCTCCTGAAAATAAGTTAGCCCGATCTCTTGGCGCTCTTGATTTTAGCAGGCGTGACTCCGTCAGTCAAAGAACCTTTCCGATTTGGCGGTTGGGCGCGGATTTAAATCCGGAATTTGGGATATTCAAAAAGGAACGGCCGCCACAGACCGCCTTAAGCTGGGAATCAACACGATAAACGAATGGCAGGATAAAAGAACCATGGCGATAGACCTTACCGGAATATCAAACGAAAACGAATTTTACACCAATCATTATCTTTCGGCGATTCTGGAAAATGATCTCAAGCATGTGTTCGAGGAATGGTCGAGGCGTGAATCAGAACGAAACATAGAACCTCCATACAGCCAACTGAAGGGCCTGACAGGTCTCTTCACCAGGACACGCAGAGAGTTGGAGCGTGAACGCGACCCGAAGACCAGGATGGAACTCCAGCGTGAATTCCTTGGGCGCCTACTGACGGCCCTGGGTTATGAATACTCACCGACGATGGTCCTCATAGATGATAAAAACCAGATTCCCGTCCTTTCCCAGACAAGAAAACCCAATGGCGCTCCGGAACTCTGGATTATGGAAGCCATAGACACGCCGGGTGAGGCATTCGACCCGCTCGAACTCCAGCTCCTGCCATGCCAGTTCAAGGATACCGATTCCGTCGATAAAGCCCTGTTCGAAGAAAGCTTCGAAGACGTCATCGTCAGACGAGTCTTTGGATCATCCGAGCCTCCACGCTGGATAATCCTGGTGAGCGATTCACAGGTTGTTCTCCTAGACCGGACAAAAATGAATGAAAAGCGTCTGCTACGCTTCGACATGTCCGAAATCCTGAACCGCCGTGAAGCCTCAACCCTGAAGGCGGTGGCCGCCCTGACGCATCGTGATTCGATATGCCCCACAGATGGGGCCTGCCTTCTGGACAGCCTCGATGAGAACTCCCACAAGCACGCCTTTGCTGTCTCCGAGGACCTCAAATACACCCTGCGTGAAGCGATAGAACTCATCGGCAATGAGGCTGTTTACTACATGCGGGAGGTCAACCACGAAAAGGTATACGGCCGTGACCTTGCCCAACAGTTGAGCCTCGAATGTCTCAGGTATATGTATCGCCTGCTGTTCATGTTATACATCGAGGCCCGTCCCGAGCTTGGTTACGCCCCGATGCTGTCCGACGAATATCGCCTCGGCTACAGCCTTGAGTCCCTGCGTGAGGTAGAGCTTGTCCGCCTGACATCGGAGGAGTCGAAAAACGGCTACTTCCTGAACGACTCGTTTAAGCTCATGTTTGAAAACATCTTCAACGGCTTCCCATCCACCGGCGATGACAGCTCACAGCAATTAGCCCTCGAAGGCCGTCATGATCATCACATCTTCCGCATACCGCCGTTGAGGTCGCATCTGTTCAGCCCTCAACGCACACCCATACTCAATAGGGTGAAGTTCCGCAACTTCATTCTGCAAAGAGTAATTGAGCTAATGTCACTCTCACGTCCGGGTCGAGGCAATAGCCGCCGTGGCCGAATTTCATACTCACAGCTCGGCGTCAATCAGTTGGGCGCCGTCTACGAGGCGCTCCTTTCCTACCAGGGATTCTTTGCTGAAGCTGATCTGTATGAAGTCAAAAAAGCCGATGAAAACTACGATGAACTCAAGACTGCCTATTTCGTGAAGCTCGAAGATCTGGATAAGTATAATGATAACGAGAAGGTATATGAGCCTGACGGCTCACTGAAGAAGCACCCTCGCGGCAAGTTCATCTACCGCCTGGCCGGACGTGACCGTCAGAAATCAGCTTCGTATTATACCCCGGAGTCTCTCACTCAACTGCTTGTCAAGTATGCGCTTAAGGAACTGCTGAAAGACAAAAAGGCTGATGACATCCTTAACATAACGATATGTGAGCCGGCCATGGGCAGCGCCGCATTCCTCAACGAGGCCATAGACCAGCTTTCCGAGGCGTACCTCACACGCAAACAGCAGGAGACCGGCAAGGCCATCCATCACTCGGAATACGCCAACGAACTCCAGAAAGTGAAGATGTACATAGCCGACCGTAATGTATACGGTGTGGACCTCAATCCTGTGGCTGTCGAACTTGCGGAAGTGTCGCTCTGGCTCAACACCATGTATGACGCAGGCGACGGTCAGGCTTTCGTCCCGTGGTTCGGCATGCAACTGGCCTGCGGCAACTCCCTCGTCGGCGCCAGGCGTCAGGTGTTCAAATCGCCCCTGTTGAGCCCAAAATCAGCCAGACAGCCGTCATGGCTGGACGCTGTTCCGGAGACTGTCGCAATGAATGAACAGCGCCCCAAAAACACCGTCTACCATTTCCTGGTCCCCGACAAGGCCATGGCGGAATATAAGGACAGAGTCATCAGAGATATGGCGCCGGATCGCATAAGAGACATAACTTCATGGCGGCGACAGTTCACATCAGCTTTCACCGGGTCACAAATTGATCAGCTAGAAAAACTCTCCGACGCGGTGGACAGCCTCTGGAAGAAGCACATATCCGCTCTCAAGAACGTCCGTGACAGGACAACGGATGACATTGCGGTATTCGGACAGAACGCTTCTTCAAAGGCCAGTCCGGCGACTACAACGGAATACAAGGACAGGATATTAGAGCAGGAAATACTCTCTAAGAACGTGCGTAACTCCTCACCTTACAGGCGTCTCAAGCTTGTCATGGACTACTGGGTCGCCCTGTGGTTCTGGCCGATACAAAAAGCCGATTTGCTGCCCACACGCGAGGAATACCTTCTCGAGTTGTCTCTCATACTCGAAGGAAACGTTTATTCCGATGGCGATCCAACCCAGGGTCAGTTGAACCTCCTGCCCGAAACCATGCCCAGGCAGGAAGCCATGGAATTGCTGGATGAATTCGGCTTCGTGGATGTTGACAGGCTCTGCTCGCAGATGCCAAGGCTCGCCCTGGTCACTGAGCTTGCCTCAAAATACCGCTTCCTCCACTGGCCGTTGGAATTCGCCGACCTGTTCAATGAACGTGGCGGCTTTGACCTCATAGTCGGGAACCCGCCATGGATAAAGGTAGAATGGGAAGAAGGCGGTGTTATGGGTGATGTTGAGCCCATGTTCAACCTGCGCAAATACTCAGCGTCGGATCTGGCAAAGCTCAGAGCCGAAACGATCAAACGCTTCGACATGAAGGACCAATACTTCGAGGCTTTCGAAGAAGCCGAAGGGACGCAGAACTTTCTGAATGCGGTTCAGAATTATCCGTTGCTGAAAGGAACTCAATCGAATCTGTTCAAATGTTTCATTACGCAGTCGTGGATGATTGGAAATAGCCTGGGCATTTCAGGATTCCTGCATCCAGAGGGTGTTTACGATGACCCAAATGGTGGCCAACTACGGGACAACACCTTCAGAAGATTGGCATATCATTTTCAGTTTGTTAACGAATTGATACTTTTCGTCGGCCCTGATCACCATCTTAGATACAGCGCAAATGTTTACCGAAAACAACCTCGAGATGACATCAAATTCGATACAGTGGCAAACTTGTATTCACCGCGAACCATAGACGCCTGTTTCGATCATGATGGCCACGGTCCGGTTCCTGGAATCAAAGACGAATTCAACCACTGGAACACCAAAGGTCACAGAGATCGTATTGTCAGAGTCGGGCAAGAAGAACTTGAAATGTTCGCAAAGCTTTATGACGCTCCCGGAACCCCGCCATTGCAGGCGAGGCTGCCAGCGGTCCATTCGAGGCAGATTGTTGACGTTTTGAGGAAATTTGCCGATCAACCGAAAAGACTGGGTGATCTGCAAGGTGAATATTTCTCTACTGAAATGTGGCATGAAACGAACACGCAAAAAGACGGAAGCATCAAACGCAACACCTCTTTTCCTGAAAAAATCGATCACTGGATTTTGTCCGGACCTCACTTTTTTGTTGGAAATCCTTTCTACAAAACACCCCGAAGGGTTTGTACAGCCAATGGCCATTACGACACCATCGACCTGACCGCCATTCCAGATGATTACATGCCCCGGACGAATTATGTTCCGGCCTGCGACCCACAGGAATACCTGAAGAGGACGCCGAGGGTACCTTGGGGTGATAACAAACCGGTGACGGAGTTTTATAGGGTTGGTTTCCGTAGACGGATGGGGATGTCATCCGAACGTTCACTAATATGTTCCTTACAGCCTGCAAGGCTTGGCCATGTAAACACTGTCAATAGCGTCATATTTCAGAACGTTCGTGATTTGCTACTACTTGTAGCCTCCTGCAACTCTATTCCATATGATTTTTTCATAAGATCAACTGGCAGAACAGATGTTTATGATTCGACATTGGCGTTATTGCCATTAATTCAGTTCTCAAATGAATTGGCGATTCGGGCGTTAGCCTTGCACTGCCTTACAAATCATTTTTCTGCACTATATGATCAATGCATTGGTTTTCTGAATGAACGTGACAGATGGACTAAACGGGATTTACGATTGCAGGACAGGCGATTACGCAAATCGTCGACTGGATGGGACAGACATCTTTTTCTCCGAACCGACTACGAACGTCGCCAGGCCCTCGTCGAGATAGACGTATTGGTGGCGATGGCGTTGGGTTTAACGCTGGAAGAATTGAAGACGATATACCGCATCCAGTTCCCGGTGTTGAGGCAGTATGAGTCTGACA
>CALGLN010000136.1 GCA_937930835.1 uncultured Desulfomonile sp. | reverse complement strand
CATTCGTGTGCTTCAATCAAATTGTCAAGTGCAAGTCCTTAGAGCGTTTAGGGTCCTAGGAGGACATTTGTTATTTTTCGAATGATCTAGCGTATCATGTCCAATGCCTTGTTAAGGTCTTTCAAGCTATCCTGTGCTTTGGACTTGATATCCTGGAGTTTATCCTTGGCGGCCTGGTGTCCTCGGCTGGCTGCCTTTTCCAGCCAGTTGGCGGCTTCCTTGGCGTCCTGAACCATGCCTTTGCCTTCATAATACATCTCTCCGAGCTTGTACTGCGCTTCCTGCAACCCCTGCTCAGCGGCTTTCTTGTACCATTTGGCGGCTTCAGTAAAGTTCTGAGCCACATCCTTACCCTGTTGGTATAACTCAGCCAATTTAAGTTGGGCCTCTGCGTTACCCTTTTCGGCCAATGCTTTATAATATTCCAGAGAACCTTCTGCTGGAGCCGATGATTGTTGGGCAAATATTGTTGACGACCCGAAAATTAATAATACAGCGCAAGCAAAGACGGCGACCCTAAAAATGTCTTTAAATAAGGCCCCATTGTTTTGGGAAAAGATCGAAGGTCTAACCATGGACATAACATTCTCCTTTAGGTTTAAAGTGGTTAATTGTAGCTCAACAATACCGAAGCGTCCAGAAGCTTCTGGCTCAAGTGATTTCAAAAAAGATCAATTCATGTTGGATCCACTAAGTTGTTAATACACTTAAAGCATTCTGTCCTGATAGTCGTCGTGCTATACTAAATAAAGAATTTGCAGAATGTAAGAAGCAACCGGCTGGCCGTAGATGAAAAAGAGCATTTTAAAAGACAAGGATGTATTAGCCGTTGATGATGAATCCGATATATTGGAACTTATCGACGAAGAGCTCGAGGAATATGGAGTGAGGTTGGATACGGCGAGCGCCTATGAGACTGCCGTAGAGAAGCTGAACACGTCCTCATATGACTTGGCCATTTTGGACATTATGGGAGTTAGGGGCTTTGAGCTATTAGAGATAGCGGTGGAGAAAAAAATTCCTGTGGTGATGCTCACCGCTCATGCCATGAGCGCACAATCGCTCAAGAAATCCATTGAACTCGGCGCTCGCGCTTATCTGCCTAAAGATCAATTGGGAATGCTTGCTCCGTTCCTGGAAGATGTACTGGAATTAAGTTATCAGTCAGGATGGGCGAGGGTTTTTGAGAGACTGGCCAGTCACTTCGGGAGTTCTTTCGGTCCCGATTGGAGACTGTCGGAAAAAGAATTCTGGGAAAATTTTGACGAAACGGTCGGGATAAAAAATTCCACAATAATAGAACAGTAGATTTGTAAAGTTCGCTTAATTGCAACCCTAATTTTTTATGAGAGGTCAAACGACTTAAGTGTCCCACCTGACCAGTGATTACAACATGGATTCCAGGGCTCTAGCAGATTTCCTTGGCAAGCTCTGGTTTTTTTCAGGTTTTGATGAAGCCCATCTGCAAAAATTGAGCGCTGGAGCATTACTTGGCTTTTATCCAAAGGGAACCGTGATTTTGCAGCAGGATGTCAGTGAGGTGGATCACCTAATGCTCATAGAGCGTGGAGCGGTAAGATTATATAGGAGGGAATCTGAAGATGAATCCACCCTTGTAGATTATCGCGGAGAGGGCGGACTAATAGGGGTTGCATCCATCCTGAGCAAGTCTAAAGCTTCACATTCCGTGGAAACGGTTGAGGACACGTTCTGTTTCTTAATAAATAAAGAGCAATTCCTGGAATTTGCCCGAAACAATCCCATTTTTGCGGAAAACTATTATCGGAAACTTTCCACGAACCTGGTTGGCCAAACCTATTCGGAATTGCGCGCTGAAGTTATTAATAATTCTCTTTCCGAAGATTTTCAGCTAGCATGCGTGTCAGTGGGGGAAGCGTTAAAAAGAAAACCGGAAGTTATTGACATCTCGGAGAGTATTCACAGGGCTGCTCTTCGTATGGCTGAAACTGAAGCCAGTGTAGTTCTGGTCAATGATCCGGACAGAGGGATTGTGGGAATATTGTCCGACAGAGATCTCCGCTCAAAAGTAGTGGCCAGGCGAGCTGATTACGATGAGCCTGTCGGATCTATCATGACAGACATTGCTTCCTCAATAGAATCCAGCGCCACTTGTCTGGACGCTGTCATAAGAATGCTGAAGGCTGACATACATCATCTTGTTGTCCGACGTGGCTCTGAGACATTGGGGGTCATAACGGCTCACGACATCCTGGCCTCGCAGGAGATTTCCCCGGTACTCCTGCTGGAAGAAATTGATCGTCAGACAGAGGCGCATTCAATCTATGAGTTGGCCAAAAAGACTCCTCGTTTGATACGTAAGTTCGTTGAGAGGGGAGCCAAGGCCAATGACATAACAAAAATCGTAGCTCTAATTAATGATCATCTGGTTGGTAAATTGCTGGTCATACTTCAGGACAAACTCGGGCCTCCACCGGTTCGGTTTGCCTGGATGGTGATGGGTAGCGAAGGTCGCATGGAACAAACGCTTCGCACCGATCAGGACAACGCGATTGTTTATGAGGACCCTGGACCTTCGTGGGAGTCCACCAAGGCAGCAAAGCTTTATTTTAGATCAATGGGTAATCAGATAACACCTCATCTGGTCGAGTGTGGGTTCCCTTTGTGTAAGGGTGGATATATGGCGTCAAAAACTACCTGGCGCAAGCCCTATTCCGTCTGGACTGGGTATTTTGATGAGTGGATGTCTACCGCCGATCAGTATGTAATGCTTAACGCAAAGATATTTCTAGATTTTAGGTGCGGTTTTGGTTCTGAAGAGCTGGTGGAGAGACTCAGAGATCATGTGATGGAGAATATCCGGACAAACAATTTCTTCCTTAATCACCTTGCTAAAGATTCTCTGGTTATCAAACCCCCATTGTCGTTTCTGCGAAACTTTATTGTGGAACGTGATGAGGAACATGGGAACCATCTTGATCTGAAAATGAGGGGGCTTGTTCCGATAGTTGATTTTGCAAGGGCTATGGCGCTCAAACATCAAATCAGGGAGACAAACACAACTTCACGGCTTTTAGCTCTTTCCTCGACGGAAGGTATAGACAAAGAAATTTGTAATGATGTCATATCGGCTTATGAATTCCTGATGCACCTTCGTCTTGTTCACCAGTTGAGAATGGTCCAGCATGGCATGGAACCGAACAATTTCGTGAATCCCTCAGAGCTGTCTGATCTTGAGAAACAGACGCTGAAGGGGGCCTTTGGGGTAATCAACCGAATGCAGTCCTACATGGCCAGGATAAGGGTCGAAATCTGAGGGTACCCTGAGTGTACTGGTGGAATATTCTAGAAGAGTTATTTGGACGGGACCCTGATCCTCTGGTAAAACATAACCACGAGATATTCAGAAACTTTAACTACAACTTTGACATTGACTCATACGATTTTGTTGTTTTTGACACCGAATTCACCGGTCTTGACCCGTCCAGAGATGAAATCGTTTCAATAGCCGCCGTAAAGATTGAATCAATGCGCATAGCTCTGGACCGAAGCTTTCATTCGCTCATGGGCGTCAAAAAAAAAATCATGGGTGAAGGCACCTTTGTTCATAAGATTACCCCCGAGTTGATCAGAAATGCTCCTGACCCGAAAAATGTTTTGCATCATTTCTTTGAATATTGCGGAAACTCTGTCCTGGTAGGGCACTTGCCAAACCTCGACTTTTCGTTTCTTGACAGACAGTGTTCGAAAATAATGGGAGGAGTCATCCACAACCCTTGCCTGGATTCAATGGCTTTGGCCAAGGCCTTGTGGAAAAAATCCGAAAGAAACAAGAATATCGCTCTGCCCAAAATAGACTCATTCAATTTGCTGGAAGTATCCAGATCGCTAGGCATACCACTTTTTCCAAGCCATAATGCGTTAGGTGATGCCCTTCAGACGGCATGCCTCTTTTTATATCTCGTTCACCGCCTAAAATGCCTTGGTTATAGGAGTCTTAAAGATTTCTACAAATTGGGAGGTGTGAGATGAACCAGGATGAGGACCGAGCGAATGGAATGGATCCTAGTAGTCCAGGACCATCCATTCGCACGGAATTGGATCATTATGATCAGAGATAATTGAGGAATAAAGGCTTTACATCTCATGACATCATGAGGTTTTAAAAATTCCTCCAGCATCTATCAAGGTGACGTTCATCAATCTTCTTGGTCATCAAGCTGACGACTATGGCAATGAGAAAACTGATAGGGAGCGCCACCACGTTCTGATCAACGAACTGTAGTTTCCACATTGTGCTCATTGGGGGATAAGCCGCTACCAGAGTATCAACTCCGAACATATTCTTGCATAAGCCGACAGCTACGGCTTCCTTTTGGTGAATGAAGAGGGCATAAAGCGTGCTTATGGTAAAGCCACCGACCATGCTGGCGCATGCGCCTGCCCAAGTTACTCCACGCCAGTAAATCCCCAACACGAAAACAGGTAAGAATGACGACGAGCATAAGCCAAAGAAGAAAGCTGTAGCCAGGGCGACTATGCTTTCAGGAAGCGCAAGCCCCCAGATGGCTGTTAGAATGATTGTGGCCGCTACGCCAATACGAGTTATCAAGAGAGTGTCGCCCTTGCCCCTGAGAAACTTTTCGTAAATGTCACGGCCAAAGGAGGTGCCGCCAGCATGATACTGGGCGCTCAATGTGGACATCGCGGCTGCAAACATTGCCAGTAGGAAAAGCGTACTGAACCAGTCCGGAAACATCTTTTCAATGTACATTGGGATAATCTTGTCAATATTTCCGCCCGCCACTACAACGGATATCTGAGGAATCTTCTTTGTGACTCCGTCGACTACTTTCTCGACAAAGCCATATTCCTTGAAGAAAACCACATTGCTGAGGGCCCCAACCACAAAAGCCACTCCAGTCATGCAGAGAATGAAAATCCCTCCGTAAATGACTCCGCGATTGAGTTGAGCTTCAGATTTGACTGTCATGAAACGAACAGCAAGCTGAGGCTGCGCCAGCACACCTATACCGACGCCAAGGACTATTGTGGTGTAAATGGTTAACCATAGCGGAGTCCCGAAAGTAGCGCCCTGTGTCCAGCCTATCATCCCGCCCTTCTTGAGGGCTTCGGGATAATATTGAACCATGTCCGTTAATGTTTGGTGAGCGTCTATGAATCCTCCACACATGTAGTATGTGGACACCAGAAATACCGCCATGACTACAAACATGACGCATCCCTGAAAAGCGTCCGTATACATGACCGCCTTGATCCCACCGGTCAAGACGTAGGCTGCAACCAGAAACGAGCATCCAAGAAGGGCTACGTGATAATTTATACCAAGATAAACTTCAACCAGTCTTGCTAAGGCTATCAGCACCGCCCCGGCGTAGATTGGAAGAAAAAAGAATATTACCAGACCCGAAAAACCCTGCAGAAACCGGGATTGATATCGTCGCCCGAGAAGTTCGGGAAAAGTGTGAGCGTCAAGGGCTAGGCCCATTCGGCGAACACGACTTCCGAAAAAAACAAAAGCGAGAAAAATCCCCACAAATATGTTTAGGAAGGTTAGCCAGAGCAATGAGAATCCAAAAAGAGCCGCGGCTCCTCCGAATCCGATTATGGCCGATGTGCTAATGAATGTGGCGCCGTAGGACAGGGCCATTACAAATCCACCCATACTACGGCCCGCTATCAGATAGTCCTTGGCGACGGTGGTCTCTTTCCACCCCCGATAACCGAGATAAAGCGTTATTACCACATAAATCAGAGTTAAACCTATCTTAACGACCATGACAACTCCTCCAGAAGTTTAATCGTCATTTGATGATTTTTGATCAATGCTACGTCGCCAAAGGCGAACCAAAGGGGCAATAGCGCAGAAATCCTGGGCGTCTGTACCGAAACTTCCTATTGGGTAACTTGTACAGGGAGCCTAGCTCTGTCTTGCGCTAACAGCCCGGGTAGATGTCACAACATGGGAAAACAAAGCGACAGTTCTGTATACTGCGGCAAGAAGTTCACCCTACCTGCCCTTATCCAGTTCCCGTTCTTCGCGATCCCAATCAATTGCGTCCGCCGTGTTAATAGGTTTGCCCTCCGATCTCCAGAAGAAGACCCCATACAGAGTGCACCACAAAGCTGCCAGAATGCACAGCACGTACACCACCGCCATCTCATTACTGCCCATACCGAGCCACATACCTAACCCTCCTCGCATTTGAGTTTAAGACCACAAGACTTAAAACTTACTGACATTTTTCATCTGACCAGTAGTCTTGTTCAACAACCCATTTCAAGAAATTCTCGAACCATAAGACACTACACCGAATTCATGACAAAACTTCAGGTACAACAGTCCTTTTTCGAGCCCGATAGCATGAATCGGAAGGGCCATCGGGAAGATAGGATCTGCGGGCTATGTAAAAGATTTTTGTTTAAACATTTTCATATCTTAAGATGCGTCAGAGAGAATGCGAAATATGTGAGCCCTGACGAAAGGCAAATCGGGCTCAGCGGAGTCAAGAGTCCAGTATGCAATCAGGATGACGTGCACACATGCTAAAAGACACACGATATTTTCAAAAAGATCTGAGCTGATACTATTCAAACTTTTATAGCTTTGCAAAAAAAAACTTTACGCCAATTATAAATATTTATTCAATTAAAACAACTTGTTACATTATAGCCGCTCATAGATTTTGCCAAATGACGTTCCAGCGTGGGAGTGTTAAATTATGTGCTTATTTGCACAAGAGCCGACGAAAATCATAGCCTCATCGTGCGAAGCTGATTCCAGGCCTTGGGGCGCCCACATTGCTTGACGATTTGGCTGAAGTGATGGCGAAAAACGCTACTTCGTTTTGACAAGATTCAGGTTGGGTTCAGAGACTCGGAGAAGTTTCCTGGGAATCTGACGCGCGATCGGCGCTGTTGATGACGTTATCAATAACTCTTTTCAATTCCTTCATTTGGACCGGTTTGGAAACATAGTCATCCATACCGGCTCGAAGGCATATTTCTCTATCCCCTTTCATAGCATGAGCTGTCATTGCCACTATTGGGGTTCTGCGGCCAATTTGATCTTCATAGCGTCTTATAAGGTCGGTAGCTTCGAATCCATCCATCTCCGGCATTTGCACATCCATAAGGATTAGATCGAATTGCTGGTCTTGGGCAGTTTGCAGGGCGATTTTGCCGTTTATCACGGCAGTAACTTCGTGACCGATCTTGTTCAGCATGGTCTTCATAAACTTTTGATTTGTGGGGTTATCTTCGGCGAGCAAGATCTTCAGGCTCCTAGCGCTAGAGGCCGTCATAATTGTCTGCCTTTTGGGACGTTCGCAGATTTCAGACCTAGATGAAGACAGAGCCGAAACCATTTCCTTGAGTAACTGAGATTTCTTTAAAGGTTTGGTAACATATCCATTCACCCCCAATTCTTTGCATTTGTCCGCATCGAAAATTTTTGGGTCTGAGGTCATCATCAATATTGCGCCATAAATGGTTTCCGGTGTTTTCCGCAGATTTTCGACAAGCTCAAAACCATTCATATCCGGCATGTGAACATCTAGAAGAATGATGTCGAAATGTTTGTTATTCTTGGAGGCATTTTCTATTAATGTTATAGCTTCCGCGCTGTTTGAAGCCTCGTGGGGCTCAATTTTCCAAAGACTCAGGGTTTCGACGAGGATAATCCTGTTCGTGGGATTGTCATCGACTATCAAAGCCTTTAGTCCCTCGAGGGCGGTTACTTCCTCTGGACCTTTGACGATGTCGGGATCGGTTTTGGATGGTCTGGCGAAAGGAATCTGAAAATAGAATGTGCTTCCTTTAGCGATTTCACTTTCAACCCATATTTTTCCTTTCATCAATTCCACCAGGCGTGACACTATGGTCAGTCCCAGTCCGGTTCCTCCATAACGCCGAGATGTTGAAGAATCCACCTGTTCAAAAGGCTTGAATATATGTTCCAGTTTTTGTGGAGGAATCCCGATTCCCGTGTCCGCTACTGAAAACTGTAAAAGAACGCTTCCTGGGCCTTCTGAAACTAGCTGCAATTTTAGAGTGACAAAACCTTTGGAAGTGAACTTGATCGCATTACCCAACAAGTTCAGCAGAATCTGTCGTAAACGGCCGTGATCTCCGTTGAGAGTTTCAGGAACCTCAGGGTGTATATAACATGATATTTCTATATCTTTTTCCCTTTGCGGCCCCAAAGCTAGAACACCGACAGCTTCTTCCAGGCACTCACGAATGTTGAAATCAGAAAAACTGAGTTCAAATTTTCCTGCTTCGATTTTAGAGAAATCGAGGATGTCATTTACGATCATCATCATGGAGTCGGCGGCTCCAAGGACAGCCTCAAGATAATCCCGTTGTTCATCAGTCAGGTTGGTGTTGAGGGCGAGCTCGGTCATGCCTATGATGCCATTCATGGGAGTTCTTATTTCATGGCTCATATTTGCAAGGAATTCGCTCTTGGCCACGCTAGCCCCAATTGCCTGCTCCCGGGCTTCTATCAATTCCGTTACATCGATAAACGACTCAATTCCTCCGACAATTTGCCCTGATTCGTCTCTGATCAGGTCGGAGTTTTTGAGAACGTTTAAAATGGAGCCATCCTTGTGAATCAATTTTGTATGCAACCTCAGGATAGGCCCTTCATTTAGGCCGTTGAAAAGGCCACAGCTATGAACGCATGGTTCTTCGCAAAACCTTGTGCATTCCTCTCCCACAAGTTCATCAGCGGTATATCCGGTGATACGTCCAAATTCCTCGTTGAAGCTGGAAATTCGTCTGTTGACATCAACAGTAAAAATCGCAGTAGCGGCAGTGTCGAGAATTTTTTTCTGAATCTCGTTAGCTCGCTGAAGGTCTTCCATAGCATTCTTGAGATCCGTTATATCTCTGGCTATGGCCTGGAAGGTTATATATCCCTTGTTATCAGTAATGAGCTGGACATTTTGTCCTATCCATATTTTTTTATCGTCGGCTCGGATGACAGGGATCTCGAAATATGTGTTTTTCACTCCGTTAAAGGCCTGTTTTTCATAAAAGTCCTTTGCCGTTTGTCTGAAATCAGGCGGTAGAAGATCCAGGTATCTCTTTTCTAAAAGATCATCCTCTGAGAACCCCGTAATACGAACCGCGACTGAGTTGACGTAGATGAATTTCCCGTTTGCGTTTGTTTGGTAGATGATGTCAGAGGCGTTCTCTACAAATTGACGATAGCGTTCTTCGGTCTGCCTTAAGGCCGCTTCGACGCGCTGTTTTTCCTGAATTTCCGCTCTCAATTCGTCGTTAGTCTTTGCAAGTTCTTTAGTTCTTTCGAGAACACGTGATTCAAGACTTGCATGAGCTTGATTGAGTTGTTCAAAGATGAACTGTCTTTCTCTGGCGCCCTTCATAATTATCGCGACTAGAAAGGTGATGCCCAGAACCAGAGTTCCTATAACGAGCATCCAGGAAAAAGATGAGTGTCCGGCGAGGTATCTGGATTGAGGCGCCACGGAGAGAATGTAAAGACCGCTCGAACCCAGCCCCTTGATGGCGCCAATCAGCGGTCCTGATGAATTGTCCAGCACTGTTAAGGACTTGTAGACACCGTCTTGAGGGTTGGGAAAGTTAAAACCGATATGTTCATTGACCTGTTTTCCTTCGATGAATGAAGGGCCTGCTATAACTGTCCAATCAGAATTTATGAGTGCGCTGAAATCGTCAATGTTCTGACCGTGTTTCAAACCCAGCTTTCTTGTGAACGGTTTAAGGTTAAGCTTCATGAAAAGGTAGCCTACGACCTTCTCCCTATAGCGATACGGCCCCATTATTATGACGCCGTTTTCTGAACTCACATAGAAACGCTCGGTTTCAGATTTGGGCCATGATTCGCTTTCTATCCATTTGATCAGACCATCTGAATCACCGTCCTCCATTCCTTGATTGGAACTTTGGGCGATTACCCTTTTCTCGTGGATATCGTAAAAGGCTATTGACGAATATGCCGAATGTCCGGAATCCCGGGTGTTGTTCTGAGTCCTGGTGAATTCTTCACTAATGTCCTCCAGGGCAATCAGTAATCCGTACTGTTTTGACATTCCCAAGGCGGCGCTATGGTAATAAGTTGATATAGGTTGGCTGGTGAGAAGGGATTGGAAATCAATGAGCCTGTAGTTGAGGTCCTCTTTAATGCTGTTGGCTCTACCATCAAATTCGTTTACAAAAGTGTCCATTCTGGCTTGCGCCAACAATTCGGACGTCGAAAACAGGCTGAAAAGCATATAAATACTGGCAGTACAGAAAAGAACCAGGACAATACAGAACAAAATTATCTTGTGAGTCAGACTGATTTTTTTTGCAAAGTTGCCAGACGCTGCCATTGGTGCCTACTTATCTATTTATTTAAGACTTCTGGAAAGTAGTTGTCGATTCCCGGATAATATTTCAGAATCAGTTGACTGAGTTCACCACTAGCCCTGAGTTCCGCCAGAAAATCATTGAATGACGCGAGCAATTGCGGAGACTCTTTTGAAAATCCGAATCCCATATCCTGTTTGCCTGTTATGGATCCGAGGATTTTTATCTTGCCGGGGAATTTCGAAAGAGCAACCAACGAATCAGGAACATCCAAAATCGAAATCTCTGCGGCGCCCTTGATAAGGGCTGCAGCCAGGTCATTGAGAGTTATTCCTTCTTTGTAAATTGGTTTTGAGTCTGAAAGATTGTACAAATCCAAGTCTACACACGTATTTTTTATGCCCAGGACTTCCTTACCCTTGAGCAGATCCCTGGTGGCTTCAACGTCTTTTTTCGGATCAGAAGTCGGTTGGATGGGTTTTATTGGAGAATCAGCCTTGGCGATTACCCAGATTGCCGAAGGGAAATAAGGAGTGGAATAATTGATGATCTGCTGTCTCCAGGGTATTACGGTCAGGCCATTACCGATAATGTCGCCTTTTATGGGAGCCTCCCCGGTGATTTCCACCTTTCCGCCCTGCATCTTGAATTTTTTGCCCGACAAATCACTTATGACAGTATCCCAGTCCGTTTTCACATAAACATAATTTACGCCAATCTTTTTGCAGTACAGTTTGATTATTGCGGCATCAAGTCCTTCACCATCGCCTGTAACAAAATTGGCATAAGGAACTCCGAGGTGGCTCAATTCTCTCTTGGCCATGATCTGATCGAGATCAGCCGAGCAGACGGGAATCATAACAACCCACGATAAAAATGTTACAAGCGCCATGAGCAGGCTTTTCATCCGACAATACCTCCGCCTGAAAAAATTGCGTAATCGGCCGAAATCAATCAATTACGATCCAAAAAATTAATCCAGGTCGATGTCCCTATACAAATTAAATATATATTAAAATTGGGATCATGGGAACATTCATATGAACCCCCGCGATGATTCAATGACAAAACGTGTTATACGTCCCGCCTCGTGAAGACATTGGGATACAAGCTCGACAAACTCGCCGTAATAAGAGGCCCTGGCTTCAATGGCCTGCTCTAGAATGCCATTCACCGCAAAATCCGGGTCATCACCGAGGTAATAATCCGCTTTATCAATCAATGGCCAAGAAAATAATTGGACCATTAGATTATTGATTTTGGGAGCAAGTAAATAGGGCAATTTGGATATTTCCCTGGCAGCCAGATCAATGTCGGCAGGTAGTTCTTTTGAGTTGGCTTTCAGAGCTTCAATGAAGGGATGCGCTAATTGTTTTTTGAAATGTTCATTCATCACATAGGAAACGGTAGCTTCAAACAGGGCGTGTCGATTGCGCAAGAAATTCATGTTGTTTTTTACAAATTGTTTGGGAAATGGGTTCATTAGAAATCTTTTCAACATTTTTTCTTTCTTCGGAGGAAAGGGGCAGCAATGGTAAGGACACGTAACATCTTGCAAATAATGGGCCGCCCAACCCAAGAAACGCCACCCCCAATAGCTCTGGTTGCAGTTGAAGGCTATTTCAGCCAGATTGAAACACATCCTGGAGCGAATAATGAGCAATCTTTTGCCAAGACTCGGCATGATCCAGTAGGTGATTCTTTTTTCGTGAAAGAAAGCCATATGAAAGGGGGCCTGGGAGCTAGATCCGGTGGCGGGACCGAAAGGGGGAGAGCCCATTGAGTATGCCGGAATGGAAAACAGCTCCTGGTCCATCCCCCAATCCGGTTCATCCGAATATGTCAAGAATACGGCGTCTGGAGATATGTGAGTTTCCAATTGCGTATCAATGTATGAATGGCCAGGAGGACCGTCGCGACTCGGGTCATGAATCATGTCAGGAAGAGTTTCTTCGACCTCCATCACTCGCACATATCTAAACTTAGTAATTGGGTTCAATCGGAAGCATCGTAGAAAGTCCAATGGCGTAATGATTTGTTGGCAGTCATTGCCAAGGTTTAATGGCAGGCCAAGCTCCCGGTAAAGTTGGCTTCGAAACCGATGCGCTGCTTGTGACAGAGCTTCGCCAGAAACCTTGATGAGAGTATCTATGGGGGTGACTGTAAGTTTTTCTTTATCGTCAATGGAGTTTAGAGTAGCGATCCTCGAGATGATCGAGTGGGTATTCCAGGACATGGCTGATTTTGAAAGTATATTTGATTCCATTTGTGAAACATTCAGCGCGACTGGCCGTCCTATGGACGATTTGTGAAAGCCTGATCAAGATAACGTGAGAGTTGTTCATTGGAATTCATGGTTATCCCGAGAGACTTCTCCCACACTTCAGTTGACTCCATACACAAATATATCTTCGCGTCAGGAGACCTTTTTCGAATGGTTTCGGCCATGAACCGGTACACATCGACCCTTCTGTCAATAAAAAGCCGGCTTTTACCGTCAAGACCAGTGGTAAAGGCTTCATGAAAATATGCTACCGGACCAAATCTTGATGTCACTATGTCCTTCAGAACAGGCTGAAACCTGATAACCCCCAGAGATATCCAGGCGATCGATTCGGCGGAAACATTGTCAAAGATGCCTGATATTGTTTTTGTGTAGGCATGCTTCCAATCTCCGAGCGGTATAATCGGGTCGAAGTGAAAACCAAGCCTGTATCCGGAATTTTCCATTACTGACGCCGCAACAAGGCGTTCATTCAGGGTAGCTGCTCTTATTTCATCCTTGATGGATACCTCGTTGGAATTCAACGAAAAACTGACCACTACGTTTCCTCTGGGCTTCAGTCTTTTGAGTGGTTCAACGGAATTCGTCTTCGTTTTGATCTCCAGGGAGGCCTTGTTTGTGTTTTTAAAAAAATCCACGAGTCGTGAAGATAGGCCCGTGAGATAATCCAGCGCAAGTGAATCAGTGAATTCCCCTGTGCAAAATCGGTGAAATGGTTGAGATGAATCGTCAACATATTGATTCAATTCTTTAAAAAGCTCATCCTGATTCACAAATATTTCGATAACCGGTCTATTGAAATAGAATTGCAGGGCGCAGTATCGGCAATCCATGGGACATCCCTGCCCTATATGGATTATTTCCAAGTTGCAGCAAATGTATTCTTTGGTTCCTGGGCAAGGCTTTACAAAGGCGCCTTTATGCCTCATTAGCCTGATAATTCTCTTGCCCCTTTTGAACGGATCCGGCTGCAGAGCAAGTCGCCTGGCTTCAATTTTGTATTCATTTCCGATTAAGGTCTTTGACGCCCTCGATCTTTCGACAATTTTCCATGTCAGATCATAATCCAGAACTTCATCATCTATCCAAATTTCGTCTATCTTGAATTTCATAGCCCTTAGATTGAGAAACAAAACCTCGTATTATAGTTCAAGGAATTCTCAATGTTTCATGCTTTGCGCTAACTATTGACCGAGCTGTTAAAATGATATTAAATAAAATTCAATATTAATGCCGTAAAAATTTATTTCGGAGGTTTTGCCGTGAAAGAAAATGAAACAAACCAGAATTCCGAAAGCAAAACAGAAATTTCCGAGAACGATAAGCAAAATAGAATTAATAAATTTGAGGACTCTTCGATGGAGCAAATCGATGACAGTGAACTACCTCAAAGTCTGAAAGACAAGTTCAAGACCTGTTGAATGTTGATGAAAAAGATTTAGTTCTACGTTGCCAGTTCCTTTATTTTACTAATCATGCTTTCTGCCTCTGTTTTTGAGCTAGCCTTTATTTCGAGAGTTATCTGGCTGCTTTCAAAGGACTGAGCGTGATTTATCTTCATGTTTGATGGAAGCTGTATTTCTTCAAGCCATTTGTTGAATGAGGCTTGTGTTTCAAAGAGGTTTACATTTTTCATTTTCTTTATCAAGTTTCGAGCGGACGCTGCCTTTTGAACGATGTCACAATCGGGACATTCTTCCTCAATTGTCTGTGTAACTTTAGAAATAGTATCACTTGTTGAACATTGTGAGAGCACGGAAATATCGTAAATAGCCTGCAACATCTCTGCGCTCTTGTTGGCG
This sequence comes from uncultured Desulfomonile sp., assembly GCA_937930835.1. GTDB lineage: Bacteria > Desulfobacterota > Desulfomonilia > Desulfomonilales > Desulfomonilaceae > CAITZA01. The sequence continues at coordinate 60,044 of CALGLN010000136.1, read as the reverse complement.
TTGAAGCTGTAGAGTTCGAGAAAATCCAGAGCCCTGGATCGTTCGTCCACACTCAGCTGGGATAGTAGCACTGCGCTTTTTTCCTGGATTCTACCGTCCCAAAGCATCCTTAGGGATCGTTCTTCAAGACCTGAGATCAATTTCAATCTTTCCAATTTCGGTCCACGAGGCGGTATCCCGATCCAAGGCAAATATTTTTCCGCCACGATCTCTGGAGAGCGTTCCTGCATGAGCCTTGTGACCACTATTGCTGAACACACCAGGTTATTCCTTATTCGGTGAACATTGTCCCAGAATGTCAAGTCCACGATTTGCTCTTCCGATATCTCAGGATCTATAACGTAGACTATCGTCTGCTCCAGGCCCGCTCTGACAGCGGCGTCTATTCTTCTTCGGCCGCTGACCGGAATCAATTTTCCATGTTTGGCGGTCTTGACGACTGGAGGACTCATAAGACCAATTTGACTGATAGAGGCCACCAGTATGTCGATATCTTCGTAACACGGAAGATAGTAAGTTCTATTGGAGAGTTCAATCTGATTCGGATTGACGGTAAATTCCCGAATATTTTTTCGCCAGTTCACTGTACAACCTAGCCTTTTCCAAATTTCCACGTTTTTCGTAACCTTTTGAGAGAATATCAGATTTATTGATCAATGCCTTCAACGCGACTGAACGATATTCCTGCCGAAGCTTATCAAGGCCGACTATTTTCTCTAGAGCCTTTACCCTAAATCTGTCTATAGCCGGGATCGTAAATGAGAGCTGGTTTGGTTCTCCGGCATGCTTGATGATCAAAGGCTCATCAATAAAATCGACCTCATAGCGAGACGTAATTCTAAGCCACAAGTCGTAATCCTCGGCGGCTTCAAATTCCTCGTCAAACCGACCTACATTGTCCAGGAGTTTTCTGGACAGGATTACGGCGGATGGGCTTATCAGGCAGCGTTCTACGGCTCGATCAAAGAAATATCCACCCTGTTTTTGGTGTATTTTCTTTTGATTGACCGCTTTTCCGTTGCGCATCCATATTTCGTTAGTATGGCATATGAAGTGTTTATTTTTTGAATCATAGAGCGAGACCTGTTTTTCGATTTTCTCAGGCAGCCATTCGTCATCCGAATCCAGGAAAGCGATAAGCTCTCCACTGGAATTCGCTATTCCCGTGTTTCTAGCCGCTGAAACGCCTTTATTTTCTTGGGTGAGGATTCTTAGATCTGAAAAGATGGAAAGTACTTTTACGGTTTCGTCGTTTGAACCGTCGTCTATTACAATGATTTCGAGGTTTTTGTATGTTTGGGATAAAACCGAGCAAACGGCGCGTGTAACGACGTTTGCCCGGTTGTGGGTTGGTATGACTACGCTAACTAGAGGAGACGTTGACACAAAATTTCCTGGATCATTCCATTCGGCTTGACAACGCTAACGCCGTTTCGTCGTAGTCAAATTATATGTTAATCAAAGGCTCACGCAAGGCTCGGTCAAGAAATCATGTCTGTCAATTCAAAAGCAATTTCTCAGTTTGAAGAGACGCCGACTTTTCTTTGTTGCTCTGTTTGAGTTTCGTAATGAGCTTGAATTTTACGACATATTTCATCTTTGATGGTTTGCCAGGAACAAAATGCCGCCGTCTTTATCCTTCCCGTTTCGACATCTTCGTAAGCAAAAACTGCGGGACAGTCCTTAAGACGCGCGTCTTCAAGACCGCCCTTGTCTTCATATGGTATTGTGATCATAGTGAGTATCTTTTTGAAGGAAGTTCTTTGGCTCAATATCCTGTCAATCTTGAAACCGCGAATCAGATCCGACAAAGCCAACATACCGTTTTTAAGATAATGATCACCGAATACCTTCTTGAATCTTATGGCTCGAGACAGAATCCCGAGAGTGATTCCAAGGGTCTTGAGATCAAACCATGCCCTTGAAAAGATTCCATTCTTTAGACTCTTGAACTCTTTTTCAAGCTCTCTATCGGCAGCTCTGAGTTCAAAAAGCAAACGCGACAGAGGATAGGCAAGATAAGATGAAATCGGTATGTATTTATTTCCGTCCGAAACCATTAGAGTGGCGCTCTCACAATTTGGATGAGAACCTCCTAAAGTCTGCCTACCGAAGAATTTTGACAGTATTTCGAATTTCATCATTCCAGTTGAGACGAATTCGATATCCGGTATCATTTTTTCGAAGATTTTTTCCACACATTCGGTTGTAGTGGGTTCGAGTTTCAAATCCTTGGAGTCCCAGCAGGGAGTCAACGGAACAAATCCCCATACAGAAACATGATCCTTATGTTCGTGAATAAATTCGAGCGTATCACGCATGTTTGAGTCGTTCACACCCTCAGCCACTGTTGAAATTACAGCAAGCTTGTTGACTCCACACTCAATGACATTTTGAAACGCCATTCTTTTCACGGCAAAGGAATTGTCACCACGTAGAGTTTTGTATATTTCGGGTTTGGTTCCGTCAAAACTGAAATTGATTTGCACGCCCAGAGAACAAAGTTCTTTACAATATGCCTTGTCAGCTAACTTAATCCCGTTGGTGAACAACTGGACCTGGAATCCGTAATCTTTAGCCAGCCTCACTATTTTTATAAAATCCTCGTGAACAGTAGGCTCTCCCCCGAAAAAACACATATTGGGCTTTGGATCCTGTTTCTGGAAATGCTTGAATATCTTTTCGAAATATTCCATAGGGGGATGATATGCGAAACCCATAGCCTCTACATACGCCAGGCAAATGGGGCATCTCTGGTTACACAGGTTTGTTACATCGATAGATACGGTTGCAGGCCTGGTATGTAATTGATGATCACAAGACTTGCAGTCGAGCGAACACGCCGGGGTGGAGGGTTCCTGATAACAGGCAATCTCCCTTTTCCAGCGCCATTTACGGGCATCTTTAGTGACAAGCGAAGATGTGCGACCACATTTTTTGCAGAATTTAACCAAGTAAACCTTATTATTACGAATTTCATAACATGCGTCTGTTGGTCTACCGCACTTTTCGCAAAAACCTAATTTCATCTTAAACTCCATGGCTCAAACTGTTAAAGAGCCTTATTCAATATCTGAACGCGCGAAATTAGCGTTTGATGGCATCCAGCTAATATTAAAAATGAAAATTGAGATATACGGGGAGTTCCCTTATCACACTGTTATAGGTTGTCAAGACAAAAATTATGTTGTTATAAGAAATAGTTTGACTTAAGAGATCATGAACGCGCGAAATCATTTGTTTATTAGGTCAGACTCGCTAGCAAAAAAATATGATCGTGATTCTATTTTGCTGTCCGATTGGAATAATCACATGTCAGTTAACGCGAAAAGGCCCAGGTTTCTAGTCATGGCCGGAGAAGCCTCCGGTGATCATCATTTGGCGGCTCTGATTGGTAGTTTAAAAGAAATTCTGCCGGATCTTGAAGTTTACGGAATCGGTGGAGAAAGGCTCCAATCGGTAGGTGTCCATCTTTTCCATCATTATAAGGAAATCAACACTATTGGTTTTAGCGGAGGGCTTTCAAAGCTCAGAAGAGTCATAAGCGCATACAAGACAATGAAGAATGAACTAATGAGCGGAAAATACGACCTTTTCATACCGGTTGATTTCCCGGATGTGAACATACGGTTATGTAAATTCGCCAAAAAGTCGGGAACGAAGGTCTGTTATTATATTAGCCCTCAAGTTTGGGCGTGGCGCAAAGGCAGGATTCATAAGATCAAAGATCGTGTAGATACGATGATGACCATTTTCCCGTTCGAGGAGGACCTCTATCGGGATGTGGGCCTCGAGGCTCATTTTGTGGGACATACGATGGTCAGTGAGGTTTCAGCGGCCAGCGATAAGGGCAGGATTCGGACGGAGCTTGGCCTGAGTCCTGACGCCTGGATCGTTACGTTAGCTCCCGGTAGCAGATCATCCGAAATTGACAAGACACTTCCGCTCATGCTCCAGGCGGCACGTATTCATTCGAGCGTCTACAAGGAAACACAATTTGTTCTGCCTGTAGCCGGACCACATCTGTTTGAACATATCAACAGGATTTGCTCTCAGAGTGGGGTAAGCGTGTTGATTCTTGAAGAGCAAGCTTCGAAGTTAATGGTCGCGTCTGACAGCGGCCTAATCTGTTCGGGGACTGCATCTTTGCAGGCGGCCCTGGCCGAATTACCGCATGCTGTTGTATATTTGATGGATAATTTCACCTGGTTTCTAGCCAGCCGCATATTGAAGCCAATTTTGATGGATCCGGATATACATGTCGCAATTGCAAATGTCCTGTCGATAAAGATGGAACAAAGCTCGATCAATGGGCCTATAAGTTCGATGTTGGAGTCCGGCTACCATATAAAGTGTGACGAATGCGGGCGGCCTTTATTCGTGCCGGAACTTCTTCAAAGTCATGCCACCGCCGAGACTATGGCTCATTGGTTAAACAGATTCAGAAACGAACCTGCGCTTTGTGATTCGATGAAGAAGGGCTTTCAACAGATAAGGGAATATCTCATTCAGCCTGACCAAGACAAGAATACCGTCAGCGTAGTCCTGGGAATGTTGACAAGGTGAAAAAGCCAAATCGGAGGCCACAAATCAATCAATATAGCTGAGTTTAATGCAAGGGGTAATCTATGATTTCAGCCAACAACGCAATGGATATCCTCAAATTATTACCGAGAACCAACTGCAAGGCATGCTTTGAACCAACCTGCCTGGTGTTTGCAGTGAATGTGTTTCAGGGCAAGCGACTACTTAAGGAATGCCCTTACGTTAGTAAAGAACTCGCTGAGAGTTTTTCGGGTCAACCAACGAAAAAGGAAGATTCGGTCGATGAGCTTCAGGAACATGTAGATAAGCTCAAACGAGAGGTTGTCAAACTCGATTTCGAGGACGCAGCCCGGCGTACCGGAGCCACTTACGTAAATGAGGCCTTGATCATAAAGGTTTTCGGTAAAGACTTCCGAATAGACAAGAACGCCAACATGTCTTCGGATATTCACATGCATCCATGGATAGTAATACCCATCCTGAATTATGCGCTTCATTGCACAGGGCTGGAGTTGACCGGGAAATGGGTTTCAATGAGAGAACTGAGGGATGGAATGGCATGGGGCGGCCTTTTCGAACAACGCTGTGAAAAACCGCTCAAGAAGATTTTAGATGAACACATGGAACTGTTCGAATTGATGACTCAAATATTCAACGCCAAAGAGATAGAAGACGATTTCGGTTCTGATATATCCATTGCGCTAACGCCGCTGCCAAAATTTCCGATTTTGATAAGATATTGGAAAGCTGATGAGCGTTTTGAATCCAACCTCAATGTATTTTTCGATTCCACAGCTCAAGACAACCTGGATATAGATTCTATATATGCTCTTGGAGCGGGCCTTGTAAGAATGTTCGAGAAAATTGCGGACACCCATGGTCCACACGCTTAGTAGATTGGATTGTAATTTTTTAGCATGCTTACAGGACAAAAAAGAAAGGCCCTCATGTATGGTAGGAACATGGGGCCCTCAATTTCCTTAGCAGGTAGGTATTTAGTTTTGTGGACAACACTTGATTCGTAGTGTTCCAAAATAATTTAAATAGTCCTAGTTTTTTTGTCAAGTTGCCACAAGCCTGTTTGTTCATGTAATAGCATAAAGAACAGTATTTATTTGCATTAATTCCACCCCTAATTGTCAATCTTACTTATTGGTTACAATATAGGCTGTAGGGCTTCGGGAAGTTCGGTGATGTCACGAAGAACCCGGCGTGGCTTGTGTAGGGCTAGTTCTTCAGCGGAGTAAAAACGGTTTGCCAAGGCGTAAGCGTCAATGTTTGCGGATTCAGCTCCCTGAATGTCGATAGGCGCGTCACCGACATAAACGGTAGAATGCGCGGGGGCTCCTACGGCTTTCATGAATTCGATAAACATATCCGCGTGAGGTTTGGCTTTGAAACCATCCTCCGCGCCGATTATCATTTCCATTTTATCCGAGAATCCCAGGTGATCAGCCAGGATACGAGCATACTTGCCGCGTTTGTTGGTTACAATTCCGGTTTTATGTTCCCCGTTTAGCTTTTGGAGCGTCTCGGTTGCGCCTGGAAACATGGTTGTTCTTTCAAGGAATATCGTGTCATAATAGTCGCGGAATATCTTTATTCCTAGTTCAGCCTCTTGCGGCTTGAGAAATGATTTCACAAAATCGATGAGCGAAACTCCTGTTTTTCTGATCACTTCGTCGACAGTCATTGGTGGATAGCCCAGAGTGGCAAACATGTGATTAAATGCTTCAGCTATGGCTTCCATTGATTCTATTAGGGTGCCATCCAGATCGAAAGCCACTGCTTCAACCTTCCTGGTGAGCAGTGTAGCGGCTTCCTGAAAGCTCTTCAGGTATATTGCGGGGATGTCGTTTCTGGCGCAGTACATGAATAAATCTTTCAAAGCCAGCACCATGTCTGCTTCATGTGCAGCATGCCTGTCTGATTCTCCGTCGCCTATCAGGATGATTTTGTCATATGAGTCCCTGAAGGTCTTTAGAATTGACAGCTTGCAGGTACCGCACACACCGCAGTCCGGATTTGCATGAGGATTGGCAATCTCGACCCGGTCATCATCAGCAAAGTTTAGGCTGTTAGCGTAAATTTCGATACCGTCGATGCCGTGTTTACTGAACAGAGTCTTGATAGTGGCGTCAAAGCCATCTGAGACTATTTTGACATCGATCTGTTTTTCACGAGCCCATTCGAGGAATTCGGGAAAGTGCGGATCTAGTTCGGCATGTTGCGAGACGAATCTTTCCAGATCGGCCTTATTCATGCGCATCATTGGCGCTACTGCTTCATACACACCTTTAGATCCCGTGTTTCCTCGAAGGTATCTTTTGACATGATAGCGCCAATGGGGATCTGTCAAATGAGAACGAATCAATCTGTTGACGGTGTCCTTAAGAGAAACAGTGCCGTCAAAATCGCACAATATTAGTGTTCGTGAATTGTTTTTACTCATTGAAATATTCAATAATTCAGTTATTTTATTCTATAGCAATAATTTCACATTCCCTGATTCCGTTAGGCGTTTTGATTTCGACCACATCGCCTGCTTCTTTTCCTATCAGGGCCCTGCCTACAGGAGAATCAACGGATAGCAGACCTTTTGAAATGTCGGCCTCATCTTGTCCGAGCAGTTGGTAGACTTTTCTTTCCTCTGTGTCAAGATCCTCTATGGTGACTTTGGCCCCAAAGACAACCTTCTCACTTACGACTCGGTCGCTCAGATCAATTATTTCTGAGGCTGCAAGCCGTTCCTGAAGATCTCTTATTCTTGTTTCAATAAGAGCCTGTTTTTCCTTGGCATAGGTGTATTCAGCATTCTCTGACAGGTCTCCGTGACCAAGAGCTACTTCAATTTCCTTTATGACCGCCGGACGCTCTATCCTTATTAGACGGTCCATCTCCTCATTAAGTTTCTTATGTCCTTCGGTCGATATTGGACGCTTTGCCAGGGTCATTTTGCAGTTTTCTCCCTTAAAACTCGTTAAACGCCACCAAAAGCATGATCTGATGGATTCCTTAGCCCCAAAATAGAAAACCTATTCTAAACAAAAAAGGCAGCAACATCGGTGTTGCGCCCAAAGTGTTTTAGAATAGATTAAATAGCCAACGAATCTTACATTAACAAAACCAGGCGCGTTGGTCAAGACCTCAAGGTTTCGCTTGGTAAAATCACCAGGCGCGATTCATTTTATGTCTTTGCGACTGTTTCTGAGCTTTCCAGCGCTTGGCTTTCGCCCTGTTTTGTCATGTACCTCCTCAATGATTCCTGAAGTACTCCTGCCGCAAGGGTTGCGCAGTGCCAGTCATCTTCGGGAAGTCCTCCGACTTCGTCATGGATAGCTCGGTAATCAATATCAACAATTTCTTCAGGCGTCTTGTTAAGAGCGAGTCTTGTGGCGGCCGCCCCGCATTCGTTACTGGAACGGCATCCATCAGTCCAGTACTTGGCGTCAATCACCCTGTCATCCTTGAATTTCAAAGAAATCTTCATGGAATCGCCGCATTTTCCTTTGGCGATAGCCACCACATCCGCCTCATCCATGGTTCCTAAGGTCGGATTTATTTTGTTGAATATAAGGATCCAAAGACTCAGGATGAAGGCAATCACAAGACCTGCCCCAACAATTACATATAAAGTAGAACTTTGTGGAATCAACCAGTCCATAATGCGCTCAATGCACGACGAATTAGTTATCTGAAAAAATATAAATCAGCCGATACGTTTAGACAAACTCACCAGTTTGTTCAACTCCGTAACCACCCAGAGCGAGAACTTTTTTCTTGAAAGAATCGCTACGTATCACATCCAGCATACGCGCTATTTTTTCATCCTGCATGAATTCTTCGGGGATGACAAGATCATATTGTTCCGTGGCAACGGGTATGAAATCCAATCCCAAGGCTTTTGCCGCGGCCATGACACCCATACCGACATCAGCCACGCCTGAGAGAACGGCTACCGCCACTGAAGTGTGCGTATATTCTTCCAAGGCATAACCTTTAATTCTCTGGGAATCCAGACCTAACATGTCCAAATAGTAATCGAGCAGAACACGGGTTCCTGCTCCTTTCTGACGGTTGATAAACCTTATATCATCGCGCAAGAGGTCCTCGAATCCGGTGATGTTCTTGGGATTACCTTTGGGAACAATGAGGCCTTGTTCTCGATGGACACAGTTTACCAGCCGGACAGGGATGTCAGGGATGTACTGTTTGATGTAGGACCAGTTGTATTTGCCTGTTTCTTCGTCGAGCAGATGCGACGTAGCCAAATGGCATGACCGGTTCTTTATCGCAAGCAGGCCTCCTAAACTTCCTACATTGCTTGATGAGACGAAAATGTTGTAAGGGATAAGCTCATCAGCGAGTATGTCCAACGTCAAGTCATGACTTCCGATAATGACAAGATTCCTTTCAATGGCGTCAGGACTTCTGAGGAGTTCAACTGAGACATTTGCGTCACGTTCTACTCCTTCGACGTTCGCGGGGATACGCAGGATTCCGTCAGCCCTTGTCAGAGTAGTTATGGAGCCGGCGCCCCTGGGAAGCGGGGCCGCAATAACCTTGTCGCCCACCTTTCCAAGCTTGACTCTGAAAAATTCTTCGCGACCGAGTTTTGAAGGAATTTTTCTTGCGACACAAGCTGGGATGACAGGGCGTGACAAGGCCTTAACTCCTAGCATTTCAGCGATAACCGGCAGGCCGAACATTTCGAAGGACAGCACGGCTGAAACCGGATAACCTGGATTTCCGATAACCGGTTTGCCATTTATCATGCCAAGAATGGTTGGCTTTCCGGGCATCATGGCCACTCCGTGGACAAGCACTTCGCCCAGGGATTTGATAGCAGTCGCTGAATAATCTTCACTTCCGGCAGATGATCCAGCATTCAATACCACCATGTTGTAATCGGATTCGATGCCTTGCATTATGGCAGCCTTGATAGACTCGTAATCATCCTTGACGATAGCCTTGCAGTCGGCGATAGCTCCGGCCTGTTCTGAAAGCCCCTTTAGAATCACCGTATTGAATTCAATGACACTACCGGAGGGCGGATCACCTTGAGACAAATCCTCAATAGAAACCAGCTCAGAGCCTGACGGTATGAACAAAATTCGGGGTTTTTTGATTACGTCAATTCCTGAAATCCCTGCAGACAGTATTGCCCCAACATCGTAGGGCGTGATCTTGTGATGACTAGGAGCTATCATTTCGGATGCCACGAAATCTTCGCCCACCCTTCGAACATTTTCCCAAGGGGTCAATGCTTTCTCAATTTCAAAAGTTTCTTCATCTGTGAAGTTGACGTTCTCGATCATCACCACCGCATTAGTGTTCGATGGAATGGGACGTCCTGTGTTGACCGGCCAGGCGCTTTGTCCGATACGAAGAGACAGGGGATTTTCCGGACCCGCTCCAAATGTGCTTTCGGCAACCAGAGCAAAACCATCCATGGCCGCGGTGTGAAAATGCGGAGATGAAAGCCTGGCGAAAACGGGTTTCGAAGTTATCCTGCCAATAGAGTCCTTGACCGAAATCGTCTCAGATCCTGGAAAGCTCTTCCTGTCGAGACGTCCCAAAAATAGCTCCAACGCCTCCTGGGGCGGCTTCATGTCCAAATAGATATTCCTTCTCAATTTCCTCTCCAGCCCAATTAGAAAATAGTATTACGTTAACTGTGTCACCTTTGTACATGCCTTCACAGTCCAAAGGTATTTGAAAGTAGCCGTGACTACGAGCCATGGAGGATACCATGCCCGACTTTCCAAGAGTTGGTGAAGCGAACCATTTGCCGTCTGATTTCTGAAGCCTCACTCGAATAAGGTCCACCCTACCCTCTTTTGAAGAAACATTTCGGCTGAGAATCGCATTCATCTTGGGTTTTATAAAAGGCATGGAACTGTTTTCACCTTCCAGACGCCTGATGATCGGAACCACAAATTGTTCAAAGCAGACCATTGCTGACACTGGATGCCCGGGTAGTCCGATCACGGGTTTGGATCCGATTCTTGCCAAAATAAAAGGCTTGCCAGGTGATATGGAAACGCCGTGAAGCATTAGCTTTGAATCGCTGTGAGATTTTATCGCCTCGATGACAAAGTCACGGCTGCCCATGGAGCTTCCACCAGAAATGATTATTATGTCAGCCTTTTCTAAACCGCTGTTCAAAAGTTTTTTTACTGACGCCAGTGAATCCGGCGTTAGGCCTAGCCATATGGGAACGGCGAATGCGTCACGAACCGCTGATGTTATGGTGTGACGATTGATATCCCTCACACAACCGGCGGGCGGAACCTGATCGGCAGGCACAATTTCATCACCGGAACTGATGATTCCCACCACCGGTCTTTTGATTACATTAACCCTGGTCTTCCCAATTGCCGCAAGCATTCCGATATCAGCCGCTCTTAGCCTCTTGCCCTTTTCCAGAAGTAACTCACCTGATCTGAAATCTTCACCCTTGCGGGCAATATTGTCAAAAGGGGCCACAGCTTTTAGCACTTCAATTGATTGATGATCTATCTCTTCTACGTGCTCGAGCATAACCACTGCGTCAGCGTTTGGTGGGAGCGATCCTCCTGTCCAGATCTTTACTGCCTCACCCCTTTTTAATTTGTTGGGGTGATGGCTTCCCATTGCAATTTCACCAACCAGCTTGAAAAGAGCCGGAGATGATTCCGTGGCGCCAAAGGTGTCTGTAGACCTGACAGCATAACCGTCCATAGTTGATCGGTTGAATTCCGGCAAATCGTGATCAGCCCTGATGGGTTCAGATAAAACTCTGCAAAAACAATCATCCAATTCAACTGGTTCAGGTTTTAGAGGATCAAAATCCTTGGAAAGCTCACGAACATCTTCAGGTTTTCGCGCATGAAGAAAAGGCTTTAGCATAGAACTTCTCTTTAGGAATGGAAATTGTGTTGAAACTTCTATCAATATAGCAATCAGTTAAACTTATGTCAAAAATGACCAACCTTTAAAATAACTTTAATCTCGCCGGTTAGAAATTGAATCTTTTCTAAACATTTAAGTCTTTTTTTGTTAGTGTCATAAGAACAATCGAAAAAACACCTCATGAAGCAGAGACGTTTATGGGAAAAGACCTTGTCAAGAAAGTCCTCCTATATCGTTGGCTAATATTCTCCATCATGGCGCTGTGCTATGTAGTGGTTTATTTCCATCGGCTCAGCCCTGCCGTAGTCGCTATTGATCTTCAGACGGCTTTCCATACTTCGGGTGGATTCATGGGGCTTATGGCTTCGGCATACTTCTACCCTTATGCGCTGATGCAATTTCCCGCGGGGTTGATGTCGGATTCGCTTGGGCCTAGAAAGACAGTGACTGTATTTCTGCTACTGGCTTCCGTTGGCAGCATCGCTTTCGGATTGTCCCAGACGGTAGAGCAGGCAGTTGCTTCAAGAATCCTCGTGGGATTAGGCGTCTCAATGGTTTTTATCCCCACGATGAAAATTCTTTCCCAGTGGTTCCGAGTGGGGGAATTTGCTTTCATGGTAGCCATTTTGAACACCATGGGAGGTATGGGAGCATTGACCGCCGCCACTCCCTTGGCGTTAATGACGACCTCTTTCGGTTGGCGTGTGTCGTTCGAACTTATCGGGATAATTACCCTGTTTATGGGTTTGATGGTTTGGGTATTCGTGCGAAACCGGCCGGCGGACCTTGGGTGGCCTACGTTGGCGCAAATTGATCACTCGGGATCAGGCGATGTTCCTAAACCTCGCGAAATTGGTTTGCTGGAAGGCGCCAAAACAGTTTTTACCGAGAAATTCTTCTGGCCCATTGCCGTGTGGTTCTTTTTGGTCTGCGGAATATTTTTTGGATTTGGAGGTTTGTGGGCCGGACCTTATTTGATGCATGTTTATGGGTTGGATAGAGCTCAGGCGGGTTCAATACTCAACATGATCGCCGTTGGCCTTATTTTGGGCAGCCCATTCCATAGTTTCGTTTCAAACAGAATCCTCAAAAGTAGGAAGAAGACCCTGATTTTATCAACATTTTGTCTATCGCTTTTACTTATTTTTATAAATGCGTTTCCTTCGGGGTTACCAATCTGGGGTCTGTATGTAATCATGTTACTATTGTCCGTAACCGCTTCGGCCATTGTTGTGATTGCCTTCACAACTACAAAGGAATTGTTTCCTGTCGAAATCGCCGGAACATCGGTTGGAGCGGTCAATCTATTTCCGTTCTTGGGTGGAGCAATTTTTCAACCTGTAATCGGTAGTATTCTGGATTGTTACGAGAAAACTTATATCGGGACTTACTCTATTGAAGCATATTCAACCATGCTTATGACATTGCTGGTGGCTGCCCTTATTGCGTTGGCCTCAACTTTTTTCATGAAGGAAACATTGTGAGTGGATTCGGAGTGATTTATGACATTATTATCTAGAGAGTCTTTCTGAACTTATCCCATCCATGAGAATTCTGCTGATACGTCCAGGCGCTCTTGGCGATACAATCCTTTCGCTTCCCATAGTTGAAGCGATCACCCAAAAGCATCCAGGCTCGGTCATTACTTTGCTGGGTTCCAAACAATACGGCTTTCTAATGCCTGATGGAGTCATGACAGAAGCCTTCGACAGTCCCAAATGGGCATGGATTTTCGAAAACTCATCTACCGGTAAAGCCCTCATCCCGGAGCATTTCGACCTTGCGTACGTGATACTCAAAGAATCAAGACAAATTGTTAACAATTTAAAAAACGCAGGAATTCAGACGGTTCAAGCATCCTCCAACCCGGTGGAAGGACAAAGTATCGTGGAAACGATTTGTCACAGGCTGTCTCTTCCGGCGCCTGAAAAAAAGCCGTACCTGGAGCGATTGAGACTCGCAAAGACTTCCAGAAGAGCCTGGATAGGGCCAGGTAGCGGGTCAAGAAAAAAGAACGCTTCGATAAAAATTTTGTCACAGACCTACAAGTTGCTGAGGAATCATTGCCGCCTGGATCTTGTTGTCACTCTTGGTGAACCGGATTTGTGGCTCTTGGAAGATTCAGGGTTTCAAGAGTTTGTAAAGGAGACTAAGGCAGAGGCAGTAGCGAACACCTCACTTGATATAGTGGTAGCAACATACTGTAATAGCTGTATTTATATTGGTAACGACTCAGGAGTTTCTCACCTTGCCGCCGCGTTGGGTATCCCTTCAATTGTATTTTTCAAGACGACCAGTCCAGAAGTCTGGGGGCCATGGACAACCGAGCAAAACCTGCTAAAAATAAGGCTCACAGAAGATTCAGACGAACAAAATCCCGGCCTTGACACGCTCTATTCTCAAGTTCTGTTATTCGCCGAAAAGCATTTGAGCAATCCAGTTTTTTGAAAACCCAAAAAATAGCGCGCATTGGTGACGGATGAGCGCGCACGCGCTTTCTATGGTTATAGGAATATATAAACAATAATAAATACAAGCATATATAAGTATTTTGTAATGCTTTTTAGAGCCTTAATTTCATCCAAATATAAATTAATTTCTAGCTTTTTATAATAACTCACCATTTTCATGCGTTTTTTTATTGACAGAATAAAACTTATCTGTAAAGTGCCGTCTTAACAAAACGTTGTTCCTGGGAGGGAGGGTATGAATCTAATTAAGCCCCGTATGCTACTGGTATGTTTAAGTATTCTGTCAATGTTCTTCGCAAGTCAAGTGATGGCCTGGTCAGTGATGCAGGTCGCCGCAGCTAATGACACTGGAGAAGACCTATACGCCTCGGCTTCTTCCACGCCTCAGATTATTTCGAAGGTTAAGGGAAAGCCAATCACAAAAGTGAAACCTTTGCAAGGCTATGCGCCTCAGGGGTATTGGAAGCAGGCTCAGCAGCTTCTGCAGACACAAGCTCTTGAGACATGTTGTTTGCCTGTAACACGACATAAGGGCTGGGAGTTGGAAGCGCAGGCGCTGTTTGCCAGGACAAAAGGCAAGGTGATGTTTTGGAACAATAACTATGGTTACGGTTGGGGTTACGGTGGGTATGGTAACCAAAATTATACTGACTTCAATTCGCAGCTTGGTCTTCCGGAGCATGCAGTAGTGCCGAGTTTCTCGGCAAAGTATAGATTTCAGCCACGTTGGTCCATGCAGTATTCAATAATGCCTACTGCTTTTGACGCCACGACAAGTCCGGACAACTACTTTCAGTTCGGGACCATGAATTACTCAACGGGTCAGGGCGTTAAGTCGAAATGGGAGAGGCTTTATCAGAGGATGGGCCTGGTTTATGACCCAATTCTTACACGGACTTCGCGGGTTGGCGTATTTGCCGATTATGTCCGTCTGAATGAGCGTTTGAGCGTGTATCAACCGGGCTGTTGCGGATCGACCTTTGACAATGACCTGAACATGATGATGGCTGGACTTGAAATAGAGAAATGCCTCAAGTCCACGAGATTCTGGAACACTTTATCTATCGAGGGACGAGCGGGAGTGGCTTTCGGTGATGACGCCCAGGGAGCCGATATGAGCGCAGGACTTAAATACTCTGTGCCTATGAATAACGGCCGATCCGGCTTCATCAAAGGTGGATACCGCTACCTGACTTACAAGAAGAAATACAGTGATGTAAAAATGATCGACACTGCTATGGACGGTGGTTTCGTGGAGATGGGATTTATATTCTAAGCTGAATTATAATCGAGGTGACATCGCGGAGGGATCGCCTCGACAACAAATTTTTCAAGGCGCTTCAAGGAAAAATATTATTAAGCCCGACTGTCCTTGAGTCGCCTCCCTCCCAGCTCAAATTATCAGTCGGGCTTTTTTTCTTTTCCTGGTCAATCCTTCCAGTTCCTGTCGCAAAATCCGCTCTGCAATAATTCCATAAATTCTCTCACATTCTCACTTGCATTAACATCGAAAATGATGAAGCTTATATTGATGCTTTTTTTTGCGGACGGCCATGACTTGTGGTTCGCTATCGGTGGAAGGTCTCAGAAATGACTTTAGACGAATTGGTATTTCGTTTCATAGTTGAGAATCCTGGTTCACTCAAAAATGTCATATCCGAGATGTTTTGTTTATCAGAATACAGGTTGCATCGGGTTCTCCGGCATATAAACCGGGGTCTTGACGGCAGGTCGATCAAGAGCGATCCGCACAGGGGTGTGTGGATAGTGGACCTGGACGCGTCAAAGTGTCTTGGTGTTGTTTGGCATGGACAGCGCAATGGTGGTTTCAAGCAATGTCCGGAAGAACCGGCGTTCAATGACGGGCGCTGTTACTTACACTCCAGCTTTGAGAACCCTGAACTAACCGCTTTCAAGCGGAGGCTTACGTATCTGGTTGGCCCATGTGATCCAAATCCCTGGCATCTTACGCAATTGCCTCTTCATGAAGTCGAGGAACTTTTTCAGACATTGCGAAGAATATCACCCATGACTCAGAAAGACTTTGATGAACGTTTGAAATTATTGAAGGTGATTCTTAGCGCTCGAGCATGGTTAAAATGGAAGGATCAAATGCGTCGGAGGAATTCACGGGGATGGATACCTCCGGAGTTTGAACAACGTCACAGGGCTTCATCGATAAATTCTTTCGAGTACAGCATCAGGAAATACTACATGGTTCTTGAGATCTCCCCTAATTCAACAAGGGAGGAAACTCTAAAAGCCTGGAAGAGACTGGCTCGGCTTTATCATCCTGACGCAGGAGGGGGAAAGGGTGGAAACGAAGAAAAGATGAAAGAGATAAATTTCGCCAAAGACCGCATTTTTCGATTCAGGCGCTGGGATTGAGCTTTGGCGGGACTGAACAGGAAATAGAAAAAAGGGACCTGAAAAGATCCCTTATTCTAACTCCAATTACTTCTCATTTTAAGGAATGTCTGGTCAGGTTTTACCAAACGCTTCCGAACACACCATCATTTGGAGCGGCCAACAGGTTATTGGCTGCTTTTTCGTTTTTGGACATAGGCGACATACGCATCGGCGCGCCGTGGCCATATCCCATGGATTTTACTGGCGGGCGATAGCCCACTCCATAAGGCGCTGTTGGCATAGGTCCGCATGCAGGAGGCCCACATATGGGTGGCGCACATGCAGGAGGCGCGCACTTGATGATCGGGGCGCAAACTACTGGGGGCACCAAGGCCGCAGGACCGCACGTCATCTTGGGACCACATGAAGCTGGACCACAATCAAAGCAGTCTATCATTTTGTCAACGATCTTGAAAGGAAGACCGATGACACCAGTCACGATGTTAAAAGCTCCAGAGAAGATTTTTTTTAGGGGGCCAGGCTCGCATGACGGTGGCGGGCATGGCGGTGGTCCACACATTGGTTGCGGGCCGCACATAGGAGGCGGCGCACACATTGGTGGCTTGCAAATAGGCCCTCCAGCGAAAGTCGGCGCAGAGATGGCCACGACCAATAGGCCGACCACCAAAACGCTTACCAGTAGTCTCATTTTCATACACTACTCCTTCCATACAAGTTTCTCAAGGTCTCCCTTCACCCCCTGGAGAAACTAAATTTCCCTCAACAAAAAGAATACTTGACGTGATCCTATCAGAAAACCAATATATTTGTCAATCGCTAAATTGTGAACTAAGTTTGAATGTTAACAACAGATTTTTATTATACTTATTGATTATGTTCTTCCCAAAGGGTCTGCCCGGTCTCGGGTTGAGCCAACTCCGGTCTGTCGGGAAAACCAACCCCTCCACACCCAAAATCGAGCGAATGACATTTATCGAATTTCTCATCCAGGACTCTGATTAGACTTCCATTCGAGTCATGTTCCCAGTGACAAACTTCCATTTCTAAAATCGCCTCGCGGTTTGCGTCAAATTGAATTTTTCCTTGAGGACCCTCTACGGTCAGTTTAGAAACAAATTCGTAAGTTTTCTGAAGCGAGGAGCCTTCAAAGGCCTTTTCCTGCAAACAGGAGTAAAAAATTCCAGCGATATAATAACCCTGAGCGGCCATAGCCAGATCAGGATTTCCAGCCTCTTTCCAATCAATTGATTTACCGAAGGCAATCGGATCTTTTATCGAGCATAATGTTCTGATACCTAGACCGGATTTTCCTAATTCTTTAATTGGCTCAGGATAGGCGGTAAGAGATCCGACACCTACCAGAGGGTACTTCTCGGCTATGTTCTTTTCCGTATAGGCTTTAATAAATTTAGGAGCAGTTTTTTCCGAAAATGCGGCAAATATGAAATCCGCCTTGGACTCCTCCAGTTTCTGAAAAACCGAATCAAAATCATTGGAATCCAAAGGAACCATGATCCGATCTCCGAAAGAGCCACCGATTTTTTCCAGCCCCAAAGCAAAAAAGTCACTTAATTCGTTACCAGGCTCGGAATCATCTCCTGTAATGAATACTTTTCGGCCTATGTTGAGAAGGGCCCATCTGGCTAAAGGCTGTGATGACAGATAAGTATTCGGGGCAACTCTGAAAATGTTGGGTCTGCAAATCTCTCCTGAAACGAATCTGACACAAGGGTTGGTGACAAAAGTCAACACCTCGGAAACAGTTGCAGCTGTCAGGACATCTTTGGAATCATCGAGGTCCGATGGCGCCACCAAAATCTTGACATTGGGCTCCTTCAGAAGATTAGCCAGTGAACTTAATAGAGAATCTTCCGAATCGTCGTATTGCTGAACAATAAGATATTGGGACGGGTCAACGGATTTTTCCCTAAAGAAAGTTTGGAATCCCATGATCAGTGATTTTTCTTCAATTGTCTGCTTTGTCTTTGAAACCAGAAAGCCGACCTTAGGAATACCGGATTCATCAGCGTAGCAGGGACTAACAGGTCCCAAATTGGTCATGAGTAATGCGATATACACCGCCCATATTATTTTCGAAAAAAGTCCATGACGATTTCTTGGATTAGGACGAATTTGTGCGCCTATTTCGTCCAGGAAGATTTTATCAGGCAAATTGTATGGAAATTTCATGAGATTTTTTTGCCTACTGAGTGGACCAATTTTTCAGGTCCACATAAGTGGGATTGTGACCAGCTCATCGCTATCAAAATTGAACACCCGTTGAGTTTTCGCATCCTAAACTAAAGTCAATCCCGTGTAAAGCCTGAGCGACGAGGCCGTGTAATTTAGCCCTGTTTTTTTTGAGCTTAGCGCATATCTAAATTTTTTGAGGGTGTTATTGTTGTTCCGGGGGTTGAGCCTGGTGCTGTTGATCGTTGGGTAATGGCTGTGACTTCCTGTTCAATTCCTGAATAATAGCTTGAACTCCAGATTGCACCGTGTCGAAAATGTCCTTATTTTTTTCGTGCAACTTCCTGAATTCTCCAATACCTTTGTCAACGTCTTCCAGAATCTTTTGAGACCCCTGAACAACACCTTCGGAAAATGGTTTAATAACGTCTTTGGCTATTTCTTTACCGGTCTGGGACATTTTTTCGGGTAACTCTGAACGATTCGGATCGTTGAGTATGGCATCCAATTGTCCCTTAACAGCGCCCTTGACGATGGGGTAGAGTTTTCTTGACAAAAGTTCAGAGTCTTGTTCGAGGGTGGCGTCTGGAGTATCTTTTAGGGTTTGTTTAAGCTTTTCACCGGCTACGTCTGCAGCGCCCTGGACAAAAGGATGAGCCGTTTGGGCAGCTTTTTGTCCATCTGAGTAATTTAGGTGATCTGAAACAAATCGAAAGAGCCCATATAAGGCGAGCACGGCTATTGCCGCGATTAGGAGCCATTTTATTGATTTTGGCATTGGGCGAGCACTGATTTTGACGCCCGAGCAATGCGCTCGGGCGTCACAAAATCTTAGTCAACTTCCATGCCTACTGCATTGGTCTTCCCACGGAATAAGGAGCAGGCTGGTAAGTCTTATAACTTGTTTTTTTGTATGTTTTTTTCGGAGCGCACACCGGTGGTGGACATTCCATGCGGACCGTTACCACACGGCAACTTCTCGGAGCAAACGAATCCTGTGAGCACTTTACAATAGCCATTTCAGAAGCGTGACCAGGAGTTGGGCCAACTCCCTGATACAAGGCTCCACGGAAGTTTTTAGCTGTCGCTACGAAAAATGCGTCCGCGGTGGCTGGAAGAATAATAGCAGCCGTTAAGGCCAGCGCCGCCATCGCAAAAACCGACTTCCTAAACATTTCATACCTCCTGATATCTAATAAGAAAGTATACCCTCTAGGTCTGAGACACCGAACGGCAAAAAATGTTCTCGCGGCGTCCCGACAATCTTTATTTAAAGGGCTACATACCCTCTCCCCAACATTCCCTATGTTTAGTTTACCAAACTGAAGCCAAAATGACAACATGTAAGAATTAGGCTCGATTTAACCATGAATTATTTTATTAATCTAAAAAACGATTAAAGAATCCGATACGGTTTAAGCAGTTGTCGCCTCAACGTTTCTGAATAGTGGTTGACCTGTTGCTTCCCTTACACTGCTCCATAGTTCTCCATTTAGGTCTACCTTTTTGCGTCCTCTGGTCACCAGATCGAAAGGAACACATACGAACTGTTCGTTCCAAATACCGACCATGACGCTTGTTTTGCCCGCCATGCCTACGTGTACCGCATTTTGTCCCAGGAATCCGCAAAAAACAGAATCATCGGATGTGGCAGGGACGGAACGAATTATATAACTCGGATCGATGTACTTGAGATTTATCTCAACGTTCTTTTCCTTGAAATAGCTACTGATACGATCTTTCAGATAAATACCTATATCACCCAGCCGTTTGTTTCCCGATGCGTCAACTCCCTCAATACCACAATATTTTTGTCCAGCGCCCTCTGCGACCACTATTACCGCGTGCTGTCTGTCTAACAGCCGTTTTTCCAGAACCGCCAGGAAGCCTTGCGGCCCTTCCATATCGAAATCCGCTTCAGGTATTAGAACAAAATTCGCATATCTCTTGTCTAATGCGGCGTTTGTGGCTATGAAGCCTGACTCCCTACCCATTAATTTGACCAATCCAATACCGTTTGGAGCTCCGTTGGCCTCAACATGAGCGCAACCGATAACCTCAGCGGCCATACTAACAGCAGTGTTGAACCCGAACGACCTAGTTAGGTATAAGATATCATTGTCAATTGTTTTTGGAATACCAATTACCGCAATCTTGTCCTGTCGTTGCTCGATCTCTTCGGAAATCTTGGCCCCCGCTCTAAAACTTCCATCACCACCGATCAGGAACAAAATTCCGATGTTCATTCTTTCAAGAGCGTCCACTATTTCAGGTATGTCCTGAGGCCCCCTTGAAGAGGAAAGTATGGTTCCTCCGAGTTCATTTATTTCGGAAACCACATCCGGTCTAAGTTCCATTACGGAATGGCCGTATTTTGGGATGAAGCCCTGCAGCCCATACCTGATTCCAAGGATGTTCTTTACACCGTAGGCGTGGTACAATGTCAGGACGATTGATCTGATGACGTTGTTAAGTCCTGGACATAGGCCTCCGCAGGTCACAATTGCGCATTTGAGTTTACTAGTGTCGAAGTATATATTTTTTCTCGGACCGGCCTTCACGAATGACAAGGGCTTTTCTCCCGAGCACATCTCTTTCTCGAGATCGGCTACTGAGAGGCTGTAAAGCACTCTTTCCTTATCCACTACCCATTCTGTCGCGTGAACAGGCGAGGCGATCTTAGCTTCTCCAAGACTTTTTACCGTGGTGTCCATTAGTAGAAGGCTCCTAAATGTTAAAGCTGGTTATTCACCGTTTTCGTATAAATATAGAAGACGGCCCCAAAAAGCATCTGCTACTTATTCTGCACAATTTGACAATAGATGGAAGTAATTTCGGCTAGATTTTCAGACATTAAACCTAAACAAGACGATATCTCCGTCCTGAATGACGTAATCCTTTCCTTCCAGACGGACCTTACCAGCCTTTGAGGCTGCGGACATTGATCCGTGACTCTTGAAATCATCGAAAGCGACCACCTCAGCGCGAATGAAACCTCTTTCAATGTCGGAATGAATTACACCTGCGGCTTTGAGGGCAGTTTTTCCTTTAATTAACGGCCATGCGCGAACTTCCGGTTCACCTGCGGTCAGAAAAACGATCAGATTGAGAAGATCGAATGATTTCTTGATAATGCGATCCTTTGCGCCTTCCTCAAGAGACATCTCTGACAGGAATTCCGCAGCTTCTTCGGGGGAGAGCCGTGCGATCTCGGCTTCAGTGTCGGCATAAAGCCAATCCACGATAACGTTTGGAGACGACGCGAGTGTTTCTGACAAGTTTGATGCGACGTCTTCGATTTCTTCTCTTGTTTTAGACTCACCGGCGTTGATTAATACCAGTTCGGGTTTTGCCGTCAAGAACGCGAATCCCCGCATTTTATCGGACTGCGTAATTGAGCAGTCCAATCGAAGAGGTTGGCCGTTGTCCAGTAATTTCTTGGCTTGTTCCAGAAGGTCTCGTTCTTCGGTAAGTTCTTTTTTTCCTCTTTGAATTTCCTTGGATATTCTCTCGAGCCTTTTCTCTACCGTCACCAGGTCTGAGAGAATCATTTCATCCTCTATTTTGGCGTAATCCTTAACCGGGTCGGGGGCTTCCATGACGGGAGAGTCGAAGAATCTCAGCGTCACAACTAGAGCCTCAACAGGCCTGATATGAACAAGAATCTTGTCACCAAGTGACTGACCAGGCTTAGAATCTCCACTTAAGCCTGAAATATCGAGGTATTCGACATGAACTGGTGTAACTTTTTTTGGTTTGTGGTAATCGGCGAGAAAATCCAGCCTGGGATCTGAGACCTTTACAACACCTATTCCCGGGTCATTTCGACCCTTACGTTCCAGCGCTTCAACTCCACCGGTCAAGGCCTTAAACACCACGGTCTTGCCGCTACCTGGCAAACCTATGATCCCCAGCTTCAATTCAGTTGCGTCCTTTCAGGTTAACGGTACGATTTAATCGGTGATTTATTGGGAGGATTTTGTGAATCGTATGTAGAGGCGTAATTTGTCGGAATCCGTTCTGGAAGGGACTAATGCCTTTCCTTCTATTTGCAGGGAGCCGGCTTCGACAGACCCAAAATTTATCAGGGCAGAAGCCAGATCGGCGTACTTGTTACTAGGAATGACAACTCCCACCATGACTTCGCCAAAACCGTTGCGAATTCTTTCATCAATTATGGCGCCTTGCAAATTAGGCAGAACATTTCGGAGAGATTCCAGGGCCAGGTCTATATGCGGGCTTTCCACAGTGAGGTTGTCTCCACCAATTTCGTCAGCGATTGTCGGGAATTTCCAGGCAGGCATAGTGCTAACACTTGTGGCGGCCGGAGCATTTGAGGCTAGCATAGGTAGCCTTGGGCCTACAGACGCGGGTTGAACCTGACCTTGAGATACTTTGTTTACTGAAGCGTTGTTATCAACAGCGGACGCGACTGTCTTGGACACAACCGCAGGGGCGACCGCAAGACCTGATTCTACAGGGACATTGTTGTAGGCCATGAACGCTACGACTGCAATGAGAGCCAATGAAACGACACCAACCGGCACTGGCACCTGTGGCATGGAATCAAAAAAGTTTCTTATGAGTGATTTTATTTGATTTAATTTTGATTTGGATTTTAATTTTTTATTTGGATTTATTCTTGCGTTGAGTTGTTCGAGGAAGTCATGAGGCGGAGCGACAGGCTGGAGGTTGGTCAAGGCCTGCATAGTCAGCTTATACCACTTATATTCTTCGTTACACGCTTGACACGCCTTTAGGTGGTCTTCCAGCGCTTTACGCTGAGACTCATCGGTGTCTCCGTCAAATATCTTTCCGAATAATAAGCTAACATTTTCACAGTCCATCATGATAAGACCTTCTTCAATTTTTCTTTTATAACCATCCTCGCCCTGTGGAGACGCGATTTGGTGGTTCCCTCAGGCAGATCAAGCATCCGGGCTATTTCTTCGTAAGAGAAGCCTTCAATATCTCTCAGGATAACTATTTCTTTGTGGTCCGGTTCAAGCTCTTCTATAGCATCCTGAACAACCTTCTGTATCTGTCTGCTTGAGAGAATATTTTCAGGGTTAGTCGTATGATCCGGAACTACTCGCTGATAACCTTCAGTATCATCATCGTTATTATGTGAAGATTTGTTTACAAAAAATCCTCTTCTTTTAAGGTATTTGAATCGGTTCTTGCCTCGATTGGTAGCAATTTGAAAAAGCCATGTTGAAAATTTTGAGTCACCCCTAAATTTCTTGAGGTTCTGATAGGCTGCTGCAAAAATTTCCTGAGCCAGATCATTGGCTTCTTCCTGATCACCTACGAAGCGGTAAGCGACATTAAATACCTTTTTTTGATACTTCAGTACGAGCTGATTAAACGCCTCCGAATCCCCACGATTACACCTGGTCACAAGCTCTTCGTCATCATCAACGTCCGACTTCGAACTCGTGATCAACGCTAAACTTGCTATCGTAAGACAAAGGAAACTCAGAATTGTTTCAGGGGACAAGTCCACTTGGCTATTTTTTTCTCCGAGACGATGTATTTGAAAAACTATGGTAAGGACGCCATAATGTCAACTATTAAGACTGTTCTACGAATTATTGCCAACAAATTGATAAGTTTGGGTCCAATGTTAAACTGATCAATCCCTGATTGATCACGATGTCAGATGCGCCGCCTAAAATCAGGTCCAGAAATAAAAAACCCGGCGCGGCGCGTTCAAAAAAGGCCCTAACAAATATTTACGTTAGAGCCTTCAAAAAAAACGATCCGACTAAAATCCTGGCTTGGGCAACCCGTTCATCATGAATCCTGTTTAATTGGTCAACTCCTCCGAAAGTCGGGATGCTCCCAAAAGCCATATGAGGCATTCTCAGGCGATTCGAAGGAATCTGAACAGCGTCTGTCATATCTGTCCAAATCCGGTAGAGCCTGGATGGCCACTGGCGGCTTAATCGCTACCTAGGAATGTTTTATATGCCTTGAAGCACATCCAGATGTCGTCCTTGGCGCAAACTTCAAATGGTGAATGCATCCCAAGTATTGGGGGACCACAGTCGATAATATCTATGCCTGCATTAGCCAAATATTTCGCGACTGTTCCTCCTCCGCCTTCATCAACTTTTCCTAAACCGGCTGTTTGCCAGATCACCTTATTGTGATTGAACAGTCTTCTGACCCATGAAGCATATTCCGCGTTGGCGTCAGACCCCATATATTTCCCACCACTGCCGGTGTATTTTGTGATGCCGATACCGTGACCGAGCTTTGAATTGTTACGTTTTTCATACATGTCCGAATAGGTAGGATCTACAGCGGCAGTCACATCTCCTGACAGGGCCTTTCCTGTGGAAAATATTTTCCTGAGATTTCTTTGTGATGGCTCCAGGCCCGTAACGTCCATCAAGTCGAAGAGGAACGATTCCAGAGCGAATGATTTTGCGCTGGTATTTCCCTCAGAGCCGATTTCTTCCTTGTCATAAGAAATCGCAATGGCGGTATATTTAGGATTTTGTGTCTCGAGAAGCGCAGTTACGCTTGTATAAGCGCACACACGATCATCCTGACCGTATCCCGCGACCATTGACCTGTCCAGACCGGCGTCTCTTACCGGTTCAGCAGGAACAATTTCAATTTCCGCGCTGACGAGGTCTTCCTCAGTTATTCCATATTGTTTGTTTAGAAGATCCAGGACCGCAAGTTTCACGCGATCAGTGGTGTCTTTGTCACCAAATGGTTCCCCCGCGATAATCACATTGAGATTTTCAGCGGGAATGAATTCGGACGCCTTTTGTTCCATCTGTTTTCTGGAAAGATGTGGAAGCAGATCAGGAATTGTGACGACAGGGTCATCGGGTTTGACGCCGATTTCTATTTCAATGACAGAGCCATCCTGGCGGACCACAGTTCCTATCATGGCCAGGGAACGGGCGACCCACTGATATTTTTTAATGCCCCCGTAATAGTGTGTCTTGAGAAGGGCGAGTCCCAAGTCTTCATAGAGTGGGTTTGGTTTTAGATCCAGCCTGGGACTGTCAATATGCGATGTGACTATTCTGACACCGTCAGTAAGTGGTTCAGAACCTATCACAGCCATGGCGAACAGTTTACCCCGTGAATTGAAGAAAACTTTTCTGGACTTTTTTGTCGCCCTGGAAATATCCACGAAACCTTTCTTTGAGGCGATTTGAAGGAAATAATCGACGCATTTTCTTTCAGTCCTCGATGAACTAAGGAATGACTTATATTTTTCGGCGTATTGTTTGACAGCTATTTTGTCTTCATCGGAGATCATGTCCCAGACACGGGGCTTGTCCATCATCAATTTTTCTTTTAATTTGGATGTCTTGGCTGATTCTTTTTTTTCTTTCATCCTGATGCTACCATTTTGTTAATTTTTGCCGCGTCCTATCTTCTTGATTTCCATGGTGGATCAAACGGGTTAAAGGCTTCGGAAATTGACCTAGGCTGATCCGGTTCCGGCCCCAAAGGTCCTGTGTTGCCTGCTGAGGCGGCTTTCAATGGAGGATAATTCTTTCGTTCGAGGAAATCCCGCGCAGTATTTATAGGGGTGGCAAAGCCTATCCCCTGGCTTTTCCACAACAATATCGTGTTAATACCTATTACTTCTCCGTTCATGTTGAAAAGCGGCCCACCGGAATTTCCAAGATTCATTGCGGCGTCGATCTGAATAAGTGGAGGATAGCCCGAGCCAGGAATCATACGTTTTTGCGCGCTTACGATGCCAATCATTATCGATTGACCTATACCATACGGGTTTCCTATGCCAACAACCCACTCACCTAAATCAACGTTATCTGAATTCCCCATCTTTACAGGTTCAAGGCCGTTCGCGTCTATCTTGATCAGGGCGATATCGTTCTTGTTGTCCTTGAACAAGAGTCGGGCAGGATACTTTGCGCCTGATAGAACTTCAACCTCTATCTGGCTTCCGTTTCGCAGCACATGTTCGTTGGTAATGATGTGGCCTGTGGAAGAAATGATGAACCCTGATCCATAGCCCGTTGCCTTGGCGTTGGCGTCGGAACTCAAACCTAGGTTACCAAAAGACCACGATGATCCTGCGTCGAGCATTCTGATTGAAACAACGGAGCGATTGACTTTCTTTATGAGGTCCCGGACGTCAGGATATAACGACTTGACCTGAGGAGCGTTTTCATCTTTTGCAGCAGCCGGTTCGGGTTTGTATGGCACAGGGGTGAGGCCCATGCGAGCTCTTCCGGAAGAATCAGAGGCCACTTCTTTAAGCTCGTGAGCAAAGCCAGCGCCGCTTTTCGACGATATCGAGTTAACGGCTGGCCGATAATCCAAACTCTGTCCCATGGTTTTTCCAGGGATGAATAAGGAAAAAAAACAAAATTGTGCTAACATGATTATGATTCCATGTCGGAAAGCCGTCATAAAAAACTCCTAAAAACGGTTTCCCGAAAGGAACCTAGGGGTCAGAAAGGTCCTCCGGGGAGTTGGACAATGGTATAGACCGAGCATAGAGCGTTGTCAATCTATTTCTATATTTTCATTGACACATTCGATAGGTTTAATCTATTTTTTAATGTTGTTTATTAATATTTTCATTACTCAAATCCAAGGAATTCATCATGTATGAAATTGAAATTATCACAGGGTTTTCTGCGGCGCATCGTCTCAGGGATTACAAAGGCAAATGTGAACATTTGCATGGGCACAATTACAGGGTTCATGTGGTTGCGCGCTCTGACGCCCCGGGTTCAGGCGGTATGGTTATTGACTTCGGGGACCTCAAAAAAGCAGCCAACCAGATCATGGAAATGTTGGACCACAAGTATTTGAATGATATAGTTCCTTTTGACAAAATTGAACCCTCGGCAGAAAACATTGCAGCGTATATTTTTAACCAACTGCAAGAGATGACGCCTCAGTATGCTAATATGTTATATAGTATATCAGTTTGGGAATCGGATACCTCCAGGGCTTCATTCATTCGAGACTGAACAAGCGATCAATGAGCTGTCATCATGAAACATTACCAGGAGCGGTTTGAGGTGGAAATAAGTTCAATACCAGATATCCAGAGCCTTCCGGATGAACGCAATATACCAATAGATAAAGTCGGTGTAAAAGGTCTGAGATATCCCATAAGTGTTCGAGATCGCGCAAAGAGTTTACAGCATACAGTGGGGCTTTTTGATCTATTTGTCAATTTACCTCATGATTTTAAGGGCACCCATATGAGTCGTTTCATCGAGGTTCTCAACGAATATCGTGGAGAAATATCGATGCAAAAATTTCAGGAGGTTCTCGAACGCATCAAGTCCAGGCTTCATGCTAGAAGCGCTCATATGAATGTCGAGTTTCCCTACTTTGTTGAGAAAGCTGCGCCGGTAACGGCCACACCGGGTTTGATGTCCTACACTTGTTTTATGCGAGGATCACTAGCAGAGAGATTTGATCTGATAGTCGGCGTTGAAGTTCCCGTAACAACAGTTTGTCCTTGTTCAAAGGAAATATCCGCTTATGGAGCGCATAATCAGCGTGGCCTTGTTCGCGTGCAATTGCGTTTCAAAAAGTTCTTCTGGATTGAAGAAATAATCGAAATAGTAGAATCCTCCGTAAGTTCTGAAATATATTCATTATTAAAACGCCCGGATGAGAAGTATGTCACTGAAAAAGCCTTTGATAACCCCATGTTCGTGGAAGATGTGGTGAGATCGGCCTTGTCGCGATTGAGAGAGAAGAACAACTTTCCCTGGTACAGAATAGAAGCTGAAAACTTCGAATCAATACATAACCATAGCGCTTACGCCATGATCGAAAAAGACTTCTATCCATCGCCTGAGTGTGTTCAGGGAACATGTCACATGACAATGAACGGTTCCATGAAGTAGATTAATTGTACGTTCAATCACTTAGTTGATGGGTTTAAAGTCGTTTTTCTTGACTTATCGGAATAGGCTAATTAGAATCAACAATATGAGCTGATGATCCTGCTCAAAAAGATCAGACTACTATCGTAGGAGAATCACTGTTGGGATGCGCTAAAATTAACGTTATGATGGCATCGATAGTCCTGACAGTAGCCATGAGTTCCCAGGCCATCGCCTTCGATCAAGCGCGTTCAATAAACTACGCCAGAGAAGTAGCCGGTCCATCCAGTTCCTCTTCTTATAATCATTATTCGCAGTCAAACAACAAGCCGTATAAGTTTAAACTAACTCCGGAGCAGTTAGCTCAGATTGAGTCGAACAAGGCTCGGCAGAAATCTGAGATGGCCAAAAACGCTCAACCCAAAATTCCTGAGATAGTAGAACTAAGCGGTTTGAAGCGGAGTGTAAATCCTGAGTTCAGGCCTGCGTCGCTCAACAATAAACCTGAGGCTGCGAAGGTTCCGAAAATAGTCAAGCCAAAGTGGTCTCCAATTGTATCCAAGGTATCGGCTAACAACCCGAAGGTTAAGGCTAAAGCGCTTTACTGCGTTGACCGATCTTCCAACAAGGTGATCCTGGCTGAAAATGTCGCTTTACCTCTCCCAATAGCCTCAATAACCAAGTTGCTGACGGCCATGATAGTTGTCGATGAAATGGATCTGAATTCCAGGGTTGTGGTTCCTCATGACATTCGGGAGGTTGAAAAGCATACTGTTGGGGTTCGGTCCGGGGACATTTTTTCTGTAAACGATTTGTTGCATGGGATGTTGATTGAATCTGGGAATGATTGCGCTGAGGCGTTGGCTCGGGCATATCCTCATGGGGGCCGAGCAGCTTTTCTTGATGCCATGAACCGCAAGGCCAAGCTTTTAGGAGCTTCTAGCGTCAAAATCTTCACCCCTAGCGGGCTTGACCACAAATTCATTCTGGGCAGAAAAGGCGCCAGAGAGTTACCAGCACGCAAACCCAATGTGGCGACCGCTCAAGATGTAGCTTTGATCGCCGACCATGCGTTCAAATATCCATTGATAGCAAAGATATCCAGTACAAAAAAATACACCATGCGAACCCTGAATGAAAAATCCAAAGACTATCCGATCTTTTCTAACGACAGGCTTTTGGACAAGAATCTACCGGTGGCAGGCGCAAAAACAGGTTTCACGAATATGGCGGGTAAATGCATCGTTGCGCTTTTCAAGGATGACGACAAAGAGCACCTGGTTGTAGTGCTAAACACATCTCACCATTTCAAGGCTGCAGAGAAAATTTATCGCTGGGCCTCAAACAAAATGTAGGATCCGCAAGCGAACCATTCCGTCCTCAGCAATTTCACCCGTCCTTAACAGATTTATACCAACCGGACTTTATGCTAATATTACAGTATTATCCTTTTAGCTGAGGATGCGCCAATGAAGTTTTTTCGGGAAGCATTCAGGTCCGGCATATTCTTGTCACTCATTATTTTTGTTGCAGGTTTCTGCGCCAACCTTTGCCATGCAGACGAATCAGGCAATCACTCAATAGAGGCGAAGGTGCTGCGTGTGTTCGCCGTAAAGAAATCGCCCTACTATCATAAGCCTTGGAAATCACCGGATTTTGCTCAAGTCAAAGGCAGCGGTTTCTTTTTTAAGGATGATAGGAATTTCCCGAATCGCAAGGGACTAATCCTCACAAACGCTCATACTGTTTCAATGGCAGAGAGTGTCCAGGTTTCCAATGGCAGGGAAAAGAGACGCTATGAAGCCAAGTTGGTCGGTATATGTAACTCCGCGGATTTTGCAGTGCTTCAGATGGATCCCGCGGAATTTAAATCTTACGAAGAGAAAAACGGTCCCGTCGAGCCACTTGAGTTGGGAGACAGCGACAGTCTCAGGGTTGGAGATAAGGTTCTCGGGTGGGGATATCCCCTTGGAGGAGAGAGGATAAGTAAATCTGAGGCGGGTGAGATTAGTCGAATTGAAGTTAGCAGGTATGCGTACTCACAAGAGTTGTGGCTTATGGTACAGGCTTCTCTGCAACAGAATCAGGGTAATTCAGGTGGTCCTGTGATCAAGGACGGGAAGGTCGTTGGGATATCATTTCAAGGTATGAAACTTGGGGATAGAATAAATTACTTCATACCGATCAACCTGGTTAAACATCTCATTCCTACGCTGAATAATGAAAAGATGATACCTCATTGGAGATATATGATTCAGTTCATGTTTCCTCGCATCAAGGAATATTTTGGCCTGAATGTGGATCAGGGGGGCATTCTGATAGATTACGTAATTCCAGAAGGGGGACCATATAAGTTCGGTTTGCGACAGGACGACATCCTCACGGAAATTGACGGCCATGCGATTGACAATTACGGAGACATTTATTTCGAACCTTTGGGGCAGCGTGTTTATTTTTCGGAAATTCTCAACAGAAAACGAGTAGGAGAGCCATTGAGTTTGAAGGTTATCCGAGATCATAAGACAATTGAAATAAAAGGAGCTGTAACTTCGGGTCTTCCAAAGCTCGTCCCCAAGATTTTTACAACCGCAAATTATTTCATATTTGGTGGGGTTGGTTTTGTGGAATTGACAACTAATTGTATCGACAACATGGGCAAATCCGGAGAGTCTTTCCAGCACAAATATCAGAATGAGTTTCCTACGAAACCGTTGGAAAAAATTGTCATAATATCAGAGATTTTTCCTGAATATGGCTTAACAGAGACTTCTTCTTTCTTGAAACGTGTCTTGCAGGTTGATGACATTGAAGTGTTGAATCTGGAGCATCTGTATGCGGTATTGGAGGAACTGAGGGTAAAAGGCCAGAACAGGGCGCTTCTCAAGTTGGGTGGAAATTTGAGGTTACCGTTAAACTTGAATTCGGCCGAGGAGTTGGACACGCAAATAAAAAATAAATACGGAATTTTATATATGAAGACGCCTGGCGGATTCTTTCAATAGAAATCAGAAAGTGTAAACATACGCCTGTAAGACGCCTAACCAATCATGCTGTCTTTTTCAGGAAAGAATTCAACACCTTAAACAATTCGGCAATGTTTATAGGTTTTGAAACATAACCGTCCATGCCGGCCTTGAGGCATTTTTCTTTATCATCTTTCAGGGCATGGGCTGTCATGGCGATGATGGGGACATGCCCTCCGAATTCGTTTTCCATGTCCCTGATGCGCCTGGTTGATTCCAGGCCATCCATTTCGGGCATAGACACATCCATGAATACGACGTCAAAGTGATCTTGGGCTAGCATTTCAAGGGCTATTTTTCCATTCTGCGCCCAACAAACGGAGTGTCCGGCTTTTTCCAGTATTTTTCTGGCCAGCATGGCATTTACGACATTGTCCTCGGCAAGAAGTATTTTTGCGCCGTCGAGCGTTTCAGGCCTTGAGGGTAACTGTTTGGCTTTCCTGGTCTTTTCCTTGGTTGCAGAAAGCGCTCGCGCCAGAGCTTGAAGCAAGTCAGGTTCCTGAACCGGCTTGGTAAGATAAATCTCGATGCCGAGATCCTTACATTTTGTTAAATCCCCCATTTGTCCTGCGGAGGTAAGCATTGCCAGCGCTGTGCCTGATAATTGTGATGAGTTCTTTATCCGGTTGGCCAATTCGAAGCCGTCCATTTCCGGCATCATGCCATCCAGGATAGCTAAATCAAAGGGGTTACCCTGTTGTTTGGCGTCATTAAGTTTTTCAAGGGCTTCGGGTCCACTGGCTGCAACATCTGTATTCAGGTCCAGGCGTGTGAGCTGAGCATTGAGGATTTTTCTATTGGTGGCGTTGTCATCCACTATTAATATACTTTTCCCACTTAATGACGAGACATCTATCGGTTCGATTTCCGGGGAAGCTCCTTGGGCATGCTTTAACGTCACGGTGAAATGGAAATCGCTTCCAACTCCTGCTTTACTGTTAGCCCAAATAACCCCGCCCATTAGTTCGACCAGACGACTTGAGATTGACAGGCCCAAGCCCGTGCCTCCGTAACGTCTGGTTGTAGACGTGTCAGCCTGTTCAAAGGGAACAAAAATCTTTTCGATCTTTTCCTTGGGGATACCTATTCCTGTGTCTGCGACATTGAAATGCAGAGTAACTTCATCATCGTTCCTGTCTAGAAGTTCTACCGAAACCAGTATTTCCCCCTTTTGGGTGAACTTGACGGAATTGCTCACCAGGTTATTCAATACCTGGACAAGCCTCACCGGGTCTCCACGAAGACTTACCGGAACGTCATGCGCCACATCGAAAACCAACTCCAGGCCCTTCTCAGCCGCCTGGACGGCCATACCCCGCGAAACACCTCCAATAGCGTCCCTTACATTGAAATCCACCGATTCAATTTCAAGGCGTCCGGCTTCTATCTTTGAAAAATCGAGTATATCGTTAATTAGTTTTAGCAATACTTCCGAAGACGATTTTACGGTTTCCAGGTATTCTTTTTGTTCCGGATCAAGATCGGTTTCCAGAGCTAGTTGTGTCATACCGATGACGCCATTCAGCGGCGTTCGGATTTCGTGGCTCATGTTGGCAAGGAATTCACTTTTGGCCCGAGCGGCAGCTTCAGCTTTTTCTCTGGCCTGAATTAACTCGGCTTCCGCACGTTTTCTTACGCTGATATCCCTAATAATAACCACAAATTTTCGTTCATCGTCTACACGCATCTCACTGACTGAAATCTCGGCCGAAAAGATTGAGCCATCCTTTTTCAGTCCGAATAATTCACGTTCAAGCCTCAGAGGTGTAGGACTATCGTAAGAGAGGACATGTTTTGCGAAGGAAGACTGTCGCCCTGCTTTAGAATGTGGGAAAAGATTTTCCAGACTTTGGCTGATGATCTGGCTGGCTTCATAACCGAACATGGATTCCGCCGCAGGGTTGAAAGACTCTATGATACCCGTAGAATCAACTGTAATTATTCCGTCAAGCGCATTATCCACTATCAGGCGTAGACGGACCTCATTACTTCTGAGAGCCTCTTCAGCGGCTTTTCGATCGGAAACATCCTGCAACAGCGTTACCGTTCCGGGAACATCCCCCTCTGCGACGATTGCAGAAGAAATATATGCGACATAGTTCAAAGAATCGTTGCCCGTGACTTTGACTTCAATCTCGCCAGAGACTGTGGCCGGCAGTTCTCCGGGCTCATGAACTAGAATGAAGGGGCTGTAAAAATCATTGCGTTGTGATCCTTTGACCAGAATAAGATTCTGAATCTTCGAACCCAATATATTGTAAGAGGGTAAGTTCAAAAGCTTTTCACCAGCGGGATTAACAAACTTTACCTGACCGTGGTGGTTCAAAACGAACAAAGCCTCGCCCATGTTATCGGTAATACTTCTGAGTTGACGATTCTGATTCTCAATTTGTTGTTTACGATACCTTTCCGTGCGCCTTGATCGTTCGTTAAGGAACAGCACAAATAGGCAGGCGGCTATAACAAGGCTGAAACCTATGAGCTTTTCAATGAAATCGTCAAATAGACTGCTGAAGCTTGAATCTTCAACATACGAAAATATATACGCGACTATCGAACCGCCTATATTTTTAATAGGCAGAAAAGTTATGATGTAATTTGAGGAACCCAGGGAGACACCCACACTGAAGGCTTCCTCTTTATCCAGAAATGACGAATACTTTTTGGCAATCTGGTGGTTGATTGCTGTCTTAATACCGCTGCCTATTTTAGACGCGCCCTTTCCGAACAGGCTATCGCCCTCCACAGTTTCATATAGGTAAAGAGGGTTCAGATCGCTGGGCCTGTAAAACTTCGCCTCGTCCTCGAAGACGGTATTTTCCACACTCGAACGCTTTATCATAAAAGCGTATTCATCCGGGGCGTAAAGCCTCTCCATGGTTTCTTTGAAGGCATTAAAAGATACACTTAATTCCACGCTTCCAATGCGCTTTCCTTCGTAACTTAGAGGAAAGATGTACCTGAAGCCGTTGTGCGCCCTACCCTCTTCAAAACCCTCGATAGGCTTGCCTTTGATATTGACGATTCTCAAAGACGGTCTCAAATCGAAGAGACTATCCCCAAATTTTGAAGGTTTGTTGAATCTGAGAAAGCTGGTTCCATCGGGAAAATGGAAATGAAATTGTCGAAAGTCCTTGTCTACCAAACGCTGGAAGCAGTCATTGAGCATCGCGAAAAGCTTCCCACGGTATACCGCCTGGTCAAGTTCGTCCGACTGCTGCGCCTGGCTAACAGCCACAAGGACATCAGGCTTGTCCACAACCTCTGAAAATATCGTGTTTGCCACCATGCTGTAGGTTTTTAGCATGGCATTATATTGATTGGTCAGGTTTGCGGTGCGGGTATCAGCAATGCCGTTAACTTCATTTTTGTATTCACGGTAAAAAAAAACGAAACAAAGCGCCTGTAAAATGAGGAATGCGGCAATGTAATTCCTTGATGTTCTGAAGAATTCGAGCATTCGGTTCACTGCTGCTGAGCGTTTTTGAGGAATTGCGGTTGAAAGCGCTCTGAATCAGGACTTTCGCTGAACCAGTTGTAATACAATTTTGACCCGAAAGTCATCATGTTAAAGCATTTGAAACAAAAATAGAAAAAAAGGAAATTAAGATCTTGAAATATTAGGACGTCTTTTAAATTACCTAATCGGGTCTACGGCAATTTGAACCGTGAGTCTATAGACAGATGACGCTCAATCTAGGGCCAATCAACATTGATTCTGGTTAACGCTCCTTTGTTTGAATAAAGCACGTGCCCACGATCCCGGCCGTATTCGTAAAGCTCTTTGGTTATCCTGACATCATCACGACAGTACTTTTCTATGAGATCCATTTTACCCTGTTTGAACCAGCGCGCCGCATCCAGCCCTGAGCCGGATTTCTTTATACCCAGCGTGTGCTCTGCAAGGTGATTCAAACTTAACCTGAAACCGATCCTGGTTTTGGCTTCCAACAGAATGTCAAGGTTATTGAGTGATTTGAGATTTTGTGATGTGTACGCCGACAGGACAACATAATCAAAAGAAACGTGATTAAAGCCTACGACCATATCAGCGGTAATGAGGTTATTGATCAAGGCGTCCACATTTTTTTCCGTAAAGGTCTGATAACCATCCTGATCCGAATATGTCACTGCCAAAGAAAGCATCATTTTGGATATGTTGCTCCATCCACCTACTTCATCAGCCAGCATCTGGGTTTCCAGGTCGAAAATTACTACTTTTCCCAATTGTTTTGGCGTTATTTTCATTTCATCGCCGTTTCTGTTGTTGTTTTTTACGATTACAATTTGATCCACCCGTGATTTTGAAGCAGCCGCATCGGTCTCCATTTTCTTTTGAGGCTTACCTGTTTGCGTATTGAGTTGGCTAGTTTGAGGATTTAGCAGTTCATCCAGAATCATGAGGCAGGCGGCTTTATCCAGCGGTTTGTTTCCCGAGCCGCATTTGGGTGAGTGAATGCAGGACGGGCAACCAATTTCGCATTCACAGTTACTTACGAGGTCCCTTGTTTTCTCCAGGAGGTCCTTGATGACGTCGAACGCCTTGTGGGCCAATCCGACTCCACCTGGATAACCGTCATAAATGAATACGGCGGATTTGCACACCTGTTCGTGCTTTGGCGTGCTGATACCACCGATGTCATTTCGATCACACAGAGCAAATAGCGGAAACATTGAAATTGCCGCATGTTCCAATGCGTGAATTCCACCCATGAAATGCAGTGATGATTTTTCGACCTTCTGTTTTATATCATCTGATATTTCTATCCAAATTCCAACGGTTTCAAAAGGTTCTGGCTGCAAATCCAGTGGTTCGGTCGCAATCAGTTCCTGGCCGGATGTTCGTCTTTTCTCATAGCCGTGAATGCTTTCAATAACTTTCAGCCGTGCTTCCCTGACAGTAAAACCGTCAAAATCACGAGATCTTATCGGAGCGCCCAAAATGGTGGTGGTCTTTTCCGAGAGTGTTTTGGTGTAATAACTGTAGTTAACCTGTTCGACAAATACGTTCCTTTTTTCAGGATCAAATTTTGTTACGGCATACTGCGCTGATCTGTGCAGATAAATCGCTCCTAGGTGCACTTCATGGTAGGCTCTGTTTCCACCTGAAACCCCTATAAGCTTCTTGCCGTCCTTTGAGAATATTGCGAAGGAATTGCCAATTGATCGCAAGTCCACACCTCTATGAGGCCTGGATCTTAAACTCGTTATGGTTCCGTTGGCCGATTCATATAACTCGCCTGAGTCAAT
Source organism: uncultured Desulfomonile sp. (assembly GCA_937930835.1). GTDB lineage: Bacteria > Desulfobacterota > Desulfomonilia > Desulfomonilales > Desulfomonilaceae > CAITZA01. The sequence continues at coordinate 23,444 of CALGLN010000136.1, read as the reverse complement.
AAGAGATTTCAAAGCCTGAGTCGCCGATTCAGAGGCGAGCCAATCTTCTGATCGTCTGAGCGGAAGTTCAGCCGCGGCGCATGGCAAGTGCCTTTTAAGAACTTCCACGTTGAAGGGGTCAAGGACAGCTTCTTCGAAGCCTCTCTGGAAGAAATCACTTGGGTTTTTGAGGAAGTATTGGTCCAGAGCGTCGGCCCCAGCTATCATAACGATAGCGCTGGATTGGCCTCCTCGCCCTACCCTACCTCCACGCTGCCACGTATTGACTATGGTTCCAGGGTAGCCAACCAGAATACATACGTCCAATCCGCCTACATCTATTCCGAGTTCCAGGGCTGATGTGGAGATGACCCCATCGAGAGCTCCACCAAATAGCTTCTTTTCTATTTCACGACGTTCTTCAGGCAAGAATCCGGCCCGGTAGGAACTAACTCGTTTCCTCAATTGCGGAGCGTCCGACATTACCCAGAGGGTTATTAATTCGGTAATCTTCCTTGCGCGAGTAAACACAATGGTTTTTAGGCCGAGATTTATGGACTTGACGAAAAGCCTTGAGGCTATTGTGTACGGGCTCAAGTAAGGATTCAGGAAAACGAAGTGGCGTTGTGAGCAAGGCGCTCCGGATTCGCAAACGACTGATACTTCTTCACCGATTAAAGAGCTTACAAACTCCCCGGGATTTGCAATCGTGGCTGAACAGGCGATGAATTGTGGGGATGCTCCATGGTAAGCGCAAACTCGTTTCAGCCGCTGCATCAACTGGTTAATGTGGCTGCCGAAGATGCCTTTGTAGCTATGAGCCTCATCCAAGGCTACATAGGCCAAATTACCAAAAAAGCTCTTCCATGAATCATGAAAAGCCAGAAAACCCAAGTGAAGCATATCGGGATTTGTGACTATGACACGCGGAGGATTGGCTCTGATTTTTCGGCGTTCAGTATCAGGCGTGTCACCGTCGTAAACAGCTATGTCTATACCGGAATCAGCCACTAATGATCTGAAAGCTTCGCACTGATCACGCTCAAGGGCTTTGAGGGGAAAAAGGAACAGCGCATGGGACTTCGGGTTTGTAACAAGTCTGTCCAAGACCGGTATTTGATAGCACAAGGTTTTGCCACTGGCCGTGCTCGTGGAGAGAACGACATTTTTACCGGACAACGCTAGTCTTATTGCTTGCGCCTGATGCGAATATAGCCTCTTGATGCCTGCAGAGCGAATAAGACCTTTGGTTTCAATATTTAGTTCGGGGTTTATTGGTTCGGTCTTTGCCTTAATGGAATCAAAGACTTCATGGTGGGCGATGTCCCAATCCAGTGTGCGCGGCTCTTCAAGCCATGTTAAAAAGTCCTGTAACACGACGGCTAATTTTTCCCAGCTCCGATTTAATGAACGAATACGGTTAATCCGGCCAATTTATACTTGCTTGTTAATCTTGGCGAGTTCCTGCTTCCAATAAACGTTGACACCCTCTATATAAGCAGTCCTGGGAATGATAGGGGCGCTAACGGCCTGAATGGAAGACTCCGAGAGAGATCCGGTGTTTGCTACCTCTTCACCCGCCATTGTTACGGCGTCTATGATTTTATTTATTTCTGTGACCAGCATATCAGAATAATGCATGATTGGTCCATGAGGTCTGAGAATGTGACCGATGTAATCGGCATGAAAGTTTTGACACATCCTCTTGCAATGAAAGACCAGGGCATCGAAGTTGTCCATTTCGTAAAACCCACAGTTGCTCAGCAACAAAAATTTCCATTTCCGTTCCATCCTGGACGGATGCCGACAATGATCTTCTTCAACTACAAAATCCGGTAAAGCCAGTGGGATAAGCCTGTCCACAAAAGTCTTGCACTGTGCGGTCATTCCATCGACGTATAGTGGAGTCCCGAGCACGAGAATATCCGACCACAAACATTTTTGCAGGAGTTCGGCTTGATCATCCTTGATCACACACTGCCCAGGAGTCTTGATCCAGCAATTAAAGCATCCTCTACAGGGCTTGATGTCACTTTTGGCCAGGAAGACTTCTTCGATTTCGGCTCCGGCTTTTCGCGCTCCTTCAAGAAAGGCTTTCTGCAGAATGTATGTAGTTCCTTTCTTGGCTAGCGGGCTGGCATTGATGAAGAGGATTTTTGTCATTACAACTCTCACGGTATGAATTTCTTGCCTGGATTGGTCTTACTTTTTTTATTTGATTGGAGGCGCTGACTCAAGTTAATTGTTGGAGTCCCAATCCGGAAAAATCATCATCTGCCCTATCATGAAAGCTTCATCGCCTTCTACAGGGTCGCGGAAATACGCTACATTACCGTTAACGTCCCTAGTAAAGCTCTGGGTCACTACATATGGGATTGATCCTCGTATTGTGGTAGCTATTACGAGCGCTTCTTCGGTAAGGCTTGACCGACAGTCAACTACCTTGGCGCAGGTTATCGCGCTGACGGCATAAGCGTTTTCCTCGAGCGCCATGCTCTTGACATGTTCCACCTGTTTCTTTCTCTGCGCAATATCCTGAAAAGTCATCAGCACAGGTATTGCCCCATTCATGGTATGCAATACTGCCGTAGGAAAATGCGACCCGTCTCTTTTGAGGGTGTCCCGTGCTATCGGGAGTATGACGTTTACTGCCTTTCGAACCGACTCATTTATGGCAATGATGTTGGTCCTTAGAATGAAGCAATCGAGCATTTAGAAATCTCCGAAACATGGCTTACATCATACAATAATCCTTTTTTTTGTTTTCCATAGCCTCCGGATTGTTCCTTGCAAGAACTTACGGCTCATTTAGAGCCTTCGTTTGCCCCTCTGAAGAATTGTTCCATGATGAAGTTCACCACATCCTGATTCACATGAAAGTTTTCACGCCCTTCAGTAAATATGGACTGACTCATGATTGGCCTGTAAATAGTCGCCATCTCGTAAGCCGGAAAATAAAAAACGTTGTCATGTCGTGAAACAAACTCATCTGCAACGGCTCTGAGGGTAGATTTCGAATTGCAGCTAGCGCTTATAACATCAAGGTCATCGCGGAAGGTTGCCCATAAATGAACTGGAGATACAGTCACGACAAGATATGCCTCGGGGTTGTTTTCAGACAGAAGTTCATAGATCCGTTCCAGATTCTGGAGGTTTTCATCAAAGCGCGACACGCGGAATTGATAATCGCTCATGTCGCCACCTTCGTTGACATAAGGACCTGAGGGCAAACAGATTACCGAGCCATCTGTTTTACTTTCCCAAATCTCGGTCAATCCTAGTGTAATGATTATTAGTTTTGCTTTTGTCAGAGCGAGTCTGGAGCATTGGATGTGGCGCGCAAAATTGGCGTGCGCTTCTTCCAGAGAATCGTAGACGATGATCCGACGATATGGATCCTGGATCTTTCTGGAAATTGGCGCTCTCCACCATCGAGTTTTAGGGTTGAAATGATCAAATGTGTATTCAAAAATCTGGCGCATGGAAAAGGTGTTATACAGTCTTTCCCATGCGGCTCCCGCATGTTTTGAAGCGGGATGCTCGGGTTCTTCGTTAATATAATTATACCCTTGGGCTAGCAACACGTTTTTGATTTCACGAGCAAAACATGAACCCATGGACGTGATAGGGGTCAATTTGTCAAAACGGGGAATGGACCCAGGGGCCAATGGATAAATTCCATCAGCCGGAGGGTTTTCGTAAGAGCCTGGCCAAACTTGCCAGGACTGGAAAACATGCGCCGGATGAACATCTGATTTCGACATGCTTCAAGAGCCCTGAGTGTCTCACATATTTTTTTTCGGCCTAGGCCCCATATTTCGTTTGACGCATGGCGCAGGCGGTAACAAGTCTCATCAGGCTTGATGCGTTAAATTGACCCAGAGCCCCATTGAGGCATTGAGTTTCTCCAAAACCTGTGACGTTGAGGTTGGATCTCGTCTTTCCAGGCGCCCACAACAAAAGAGGAATAGGATGCCAGCTATGCGACTTGAGAATAGCCGGAGTTGAATGATCTCCCGTGATGACGAGAACATCAGGATTAAGTCTCATAATTTCCGGGATGACCTTATCCACCTTTTCTATCTCACCAACTTTCGCGTCAAAATCGCCGTCTTCCCCCCTGGAATCAGTATATTTGTAATGAACAAAGAAGAAATCAAAGGAATCCCAATTTTTTCGCAGGGCTTCAAGCTGATCATCGATCGTGGAAAGGCCTTGAATCAATGTCATACCTACAAGACTCGCAAGACCTTTGTACATAGGATAAACAGCCAGAGCCACCGCTTTTAGGCCAAACACATCAGAAAATCCTGCCAGTCCAGGCTCCGTCGACCAGCCTCGAAGTGTGACCATGTTGGCGGGACTCTCATTCTTGATTCTCTCGGATACCTTGTCTACCCATTTGTTGACTATATCAGCCGTAGTCCTTGCCTCCGCCGAACCGTCCTGCGGCCTCAAGCGCAATGGTTTTAGGCCGGTCTTTTGAGGATCGGTTTCGTTTAGCGCCGGAGAAAGTCCAGGCCCGCGTAGTAACAATACAAACCTGTAATCCCGAACAGGCTTTACAATTATTTCCACGCCCTCTACAGTAATATCTTCAATGAGGCTTACCATACGTGCGCATTCTTCCGTAGGAATTCTGCCAGCTCTCCGATCAGTAATTATGCCTGATTGATCCACCGTACAGAAATTACCACGCGCAGCCACATCCAATGCTGTCAACTCCAAGCCAATGCCGACAGCTTCCAGAACGCCACGGCCTATGATGTATTTCAAGGGATCGTATCCGAACAGCCCGAGATGACCGGGGCCACTGCCAGGGGTTATTCCCATGCCTACAGTGTTTATAAGTCCTAAAGATCCCTCAATAGCCAGCTTGTCCATGTTGGGCGTAAAGGCGGTTTCCAGTTCCGTCAAACCGCCAGCTTCTCTGGGAAGCCCTCCTAATCCGTCCAACACCAGCATAACAATTTTTGTGTCCCCAGTTTGAGATAGAGATTTCGACAACTCGATATCGCCCATGGTTTACTCCTTGATTTAACATTTTATCATTATTGAATTGTTTCGAATTATGATTTTATGTGACCGTGAGGCCTGAAATCTGCCTTTGACAAGCTAGCCTTTTCTCCACATTCATTCCTATAATAATACGTGATTCCGAACAGAAAACTTTTTGTTTAAATTGATTGAACGTAATTTACCATCAGAAAGCAATAGCCCCATCCTAAAAATAATTTTCCAAACAATCAGGTCAGTATTCCAGATTCTCGACCAATTATAAATTTTTTTCATCGAGAGGCGGAGAGTTAGCGATGATTTATTTTAAACTCCAAGTAGATTTACAGAAAAGATCATCTATGATATCTGCCTTTGTGGTCAAGTGACCTGTTTTTCGGCCTTCCTTTTCCGAGAAAGTTTTTGAGGGCATCAATTAATGAACGATTTTTTAATGCTGCTAAAACTTGCGCGCCCTACACAATGGGTTAAAAACGGTTTTGTTTTTATGCCCTTGGTATTTAGCGGACGCCTTTTCGTCTGGGAAGACGTTATTCCCACGCTATGGATGTTACTTGCGTTTTGCTTTGGTTCTTCCGCAGTATATATTATCAATGATTTCATGGACATGGATCAGGACAGAATCCATCCGCTCAAGAAATACAGGCCTCTGGCCAGCGGCGCCGTTAAACCCTTTTTCGCCCTTAGCGTAGCGGCAATACTAATCGTGCTGATGTTTGTAGCCGGAATAATGGCTCACGCTCCTGCCATGGGCATGACCGCTCTAGGGCTATATATCGTCCTCCATATACTATATTCATGGAAGTTAAAGGATTTGGTTATCATAGATGTTATGGTCATATCCGCAGGATTCCTCCTGAGAGTGATGGCCGGAACATCCGTATTGATGGTGGGAATGTCCAGTTGGCTGGTATTGTGCACATTCTCCATCTCCATATTTTTGGCCCTGGGAAAAAGAAGACATGAGGTTGTAATCCTGTCCGATGACGCATCATGTCACCGTCCCGTGCTCGACAATTACTCAGTTACGCTACTCGATCAGCTCCTGCAGGTAGTAACCACTGCCACATTCATATTTTACTGCTTGTACTCGGTCAAAGGCCATTTGTCCGGAGGGCAGGAATCTGAAAAAATGATGTACACAATACCTTTTGTAACCTATGGCATATTCAGATACATGTTCCTCATCTATCACAAGGAAGATGGCGGATCTCCAACCGTCTTACTACTGACAGACCCACCGCTGCTCATATGCGTAAGCCTGTGGTTAGTGTCCTGCATCGGAATAATTTATTTTTAATTCTTGAATAAGAGGCAAAGATGCTCAGGAAAATATTAATTGTCATCTATTTCTGTTTCCTAGCCGGATTAGGAATATTAATCGGATGTTTCATACATGGGCAGAGAGTCAATCAAACAACCGTCATGAGCGGGGTGGCATTTGTGAGAGAGCTTCCTTATGGAGAGCGCGTAGTCGGATGGATCGAGACGACAGTATTTTCATACCAAGAGCGTAAAAATTTGGAGAGATTCAAAGAAAAACATAAAGACAACATTCAGATTGACCCAGAAGTCATTAAAAAACATAAGGAACTTTATCGAGATAGCCAACCAACTCATGAATCATTTAGTAACCACAATGATAATGAGAAGATGAAATAAATATTTGAACCATAGCTTGACAAAATAAAATCCTCGTGATAGCCGTCCTACCTAAGCCAACCTCCTGTTGGCCTATTCTGAATCGTTTCTGAATTTTGTTTATTTTTGTGTATGTTTAGGGAGCAACTATGAGAGTGGACAAATCCGCCCAAGATATAGACCTGTCATGCATTCCGGGTGAATTCAGGGAAAACTATCGTTTTCTGAATGAATTGATCAGTTGCAAGGAAAAAAACCTCTCAGTGGCCAAGTGCCTGGACGAGTTTTTAGATGAGCGTCTAAGCGCACTTCGTGGCAAGCTCAACAGACGTCAGATCAAGATAATAAACGATTATTTGGCATATTGTGGTGAGGCGGATGAATTTGACGACAACGAAGACGGTCAGGCTCCTGAGCCGCCGGTTCCTGTAGAGCTAGAGGCTTCCATACGAATCAGGAAGAAGTCTACATGGCTTCCATGGGAAGCCGAAGCGATCCGCAAGATCGACCGTTGGCGGGCGGATCTCGCTCTTATTACTGCGGTTTGGCGTGAGACGAAGGGTGTCCTAGGAGTCAAAAGCGTTGTCAATTCCGGAAGAAAAGTCAAAAGATGAAGGGCCGAAATCGCAAATCAAATCAAACGACCGCTTTCAATCAGGAGTCTCTTAAATTTGGCTGCCATATTCACGGCTGCTGGATTCTCGCGTAGTTCCTCAATAGAAAAAAGATTTTTAGTTACCCAGTTGGGATTCTCCCATGTGGTTCCCGGCAGATTTTGCTGCCTTGCATCGAGAAAAATATCTTCCTGACTGATCATCGCAATAGCGCAAGGAGTTTTGAAGACAAAGCTCATCACGGCCGAGTGAAGATCATCGGTTGGGAAATCGCTTATCCATGCCTGATGAGCGGTGTGATCTGGCAGGACTCTTTCGTTAACCAGCCTTTCAATCATCTTGGCTCTGTGATTGGTACGCTCCTGCCTGAATTCCTCTTCTTCCTCCGGTTTTATACGGCCGATTTCAATTCGTTTTTCAATATCCTGTCCGGCCCAGAATCCCGCTAGTGTTGGCAGATCATGAGTAGAGACTGAAACCAGGGCTTTCGAGGGATATGCGCTATAGGGAAGAAGATTTCCAGCGGAATCTCTTTCGAAATAGAACAGCCTGTAAGATAATAACCCGCGATCTATCAATCTTTCCCGGAAGTTATGTGGAACAGTCCCGAGATCTTCTCCGATAATAACATTTTTATTCAGGACACTTTCCAGAGCTAGCACATTGAGCAGATCAGCTTCATGATCCTTGACGTATACTCCGTCTGATGCTTTAGCGCCCCGTGGGATCCAGAACAGGTGGTGCAACTGCATCACGTGATCTATCCTGAGGGCTCCGCCGTATTTAAGATTAGACCGGAGTATTTTTCTGAATGGTGTGTAGAGGGCTTGTTTGATTCGATGTGAGTCTGGAGGAGCGAACCCCCAATCCTGGCCTTCGGGGGCGAATGAGTCCGGCGGCGCTCCGACTGAGAATCCTTCCGTGAAATATTCCCTCCACGCCCAGAAATCAGCCCCATTGGAGTCCACCGCCAGGGCCTGATCATGATACAGGCCTATCAGCATCCCGATACTCAAAGCATGATTCTGAACCTCAGTGAGCTGGTTATTAATCTGCCACTGAATGAACATCCAGAACGAAATCTCATCCGAATACGTGTCAATAAAATGTTTAACTTCATCGGAGTCCGGCTGCTGATATCCCGCAGGCCATTCTCGCCAGGAATAGAACTTGTGATCCTGCGTTCCAAGCCAATCACGCAAGGCGCAAAACGTGGCGAACCTCTGCAGGAAAACCCCTTCAGCCGCAACATATCTTTCAAAATCAAGCCATTCGGGACTTTTATGATATTCCTGGCTGTTGTCAGCAACCAGGGCTTCAAATACCATCCTGAGAACCCTCAGTTTTAGCCTTGACACCTCTTCGTAATTAACATGTTCTTCCCGCCTGAGCCTTGTGATGAGGGCTTGAGTTTCGGTCGACCTGACGAATCTGCGGGCCTTGTCACAATTGTCGTAGCCATAAACTTTCGTGACATCTAGATATATATGATTCCTGTATAGGCGGCTGGATGGCAGATAAGGGCTGCTATTGAAAGGACTCTTGTTGAAAATTGCGTGCAAGGGATTTATGCCGACTATGTGGGCTCCCAGTTCGGATCTCGCCCATGCGCTGAAATTTTTCAGGTCAGTAAAATCGCCAACTCCCCAATTATCGGCAGATCTGAGACCGTATAGCGCCACTCCGACACCGGCGACTCGAGCTCCTTCGGCTACGGGTTCCGGCATATAGGCGCAAGCAGGACAAACAAGGATCGCTAATTCAAATTTGATCGTTTGGGAATCTATTTCGACGATTACCTTAAACCTGTAGAGACCTATTTCCGGAAACTCCGGAGTCTTGAAGGATATGGATGTAAGGCTCGTATCATCATCGATGCGCACACAAACATCTGGATGTTCCAGGGGAAATGACAATCCCCGGATTTTTCTCTTTACTTCATCCATGGACACCTTTCCCTGGATGACGGATCGATCATGATCCAAGCAGTTGGCGTCCACAAGAAAACTTATACATTCAGGCATGTCGCCTATATTGATTACATGTATCTGTTTATCCAAACACATTCTGTCTTGAGAAAGGCTCACTCCTTTGAGCGACAATATTTCGCGCAGAACTTCCGGCCTTGTAAAAGAAGTTTTTCCCCAATTGTTTACATAGGATTCTTCGATCCCAAACACTTTACCTAGTTCTTTTAAGGCCTTGAAGAATTCAGACAATTTTTACTCCTTGAAGTCCTAGCCAATTCATTGAGTTTTTTGATTGACTACTCTGTCGGTTCACTAATATTAATAATGAGGTCCAGTTTACAATATTGGTGTTAGTCGCGTCGGATTATAACATCAATCTCCATTATAGTTTATCGGCTTTTTCAGATAATTTTGTGACAAAGATCAATTCAAGCCGGCAAGCGGGTTGTTTGCTTTCCAGCCTTTTCATTTTTCTTCATGAACCCTTATTCGGGAGAGAATCATGGATTTTAAACTCAACGATGAACAGAGACTGATCCGAAAAGCAGCGCGGGACTTCTCCAACAAGGAACTTGGGCCAAACTCTCGGGAATGGGAGGAATCCGCCACCTTTTCGAGGGCGACTTTTGACAAGATGGGCAAACTGGACTTCACCGGTCTTTATGTCCCTGAAGAATATGGTGGAACCGGAGTCGGACGACTAACCGCAGCTGTAATATTCGAAGAGCTAGCCAAGGGCTGTTTTGCCACCGCAGTTTATGTCAGTGTCCACAACATGGTTGCAAATCTTGTTTACACCTATGGAAACGAGGAACAGCGCGAGAGGTGGGCTAAGCCGATGGCTATGGGCAAGAAGCTTGGCGCTTACTCGCTAACTGAGGCTGACGCCGGTTCTGACGCTGCTAATCTGAACGCTACCGCGGTTAAAGTAGACGGCGGATATCTTGTTAATGGAACCAAACTCTATGTAACAAGCGGAGGAGTCGCCGATTTTTACGCAGTGATGCTACGAACGGATGAAAGTCAGAAACAAAAAGGAATCAGCGCGTTCATCATTGAGAAAGACACCCCTGGATTCAGCTTTGGGCCACATGAACCTAAAATGGGCATGAACGCATCCCCTACCACCGAATTACACTTTCAGGACTGCCTGATCCCCGAAGAAAATCGAATTGGTGAAGAAGGAAAAGGTTTGAATATGGCCTTGAGCGCGCTTAACGGCGGAAGAGTCAGCATTGGCGCCTGCGCTTGCGGCCTGGCTCAACAGGCGTTAGACTATGCCCTGAATTATGCTCAAAAGCGTCAACAATTTGGCAAGCCTATTATCAGCTTTCAGGGTATGCAATTCCTAGTAGCCGATCTTGCAACCGAAATAGAGGCTTCCAGGCTGCTGGTTTATCGGGCCGCAGCTCTAATGGACGCTGGAGAGCCCAGCGTTATGGAAGCGGCAATGGGCAAGAGGTTTGCCACCGACACAGCGATGAAGGTAACAACAGAAGCAGTGCAGATACTTGGCGGCTATGGATACATGAAATCCTATCCTGTTGAAATGTATATGCGTTTTGCGAAGGTCGCTCAAATATTCGAAGGAACCAATCAGGTTCAAAGAATAGTTATCGCTAGAGAACTCACCAAGACAAAAGGCGGAAAAAGACCAGACTCGTATTAGGGGAGCTTTTGGCTCTCGCTGGCATTTCCACGCACAGACACATTTTGTCTAATCAAGATACCGCAGGAGATCCTCATGGCAAGAAAAGCCCAAAAGAGTCAGAGTGTTGGTGAAAAAATTCGTGAAATGAGGGAAAAGCTCAAGCTAGACATAGACAAGCTTGCTGAAAAAACGGGTTATGATATTGAATTTCTGAAAGAAGTGGAAGCAGGAAAGATTTCCCCTGCAGTAGGCGCTTTAATACAATTGTCACGCGCAATGGCCGTGGACTCATCCGAACTTCTTGCTGACGAGAAAAAAGAAGCCCGTAGGAAGAGCCACCTAAAAAGAACCAAGGCTTACTCATACAAGAGCCTGACACCCGACGCGGAGGACAAGCATCTTTGGGCTTATCTTGTGACTCTGGACCCAAAGAAGGAACACGAGATGGTGGCTTACAAGCATGAAGGTGAGGAATTCATGTTTGCGATCGAGGGCAAGGTTGAGGTAAAGGTCGGCGATGACATCCATGTAATTAAAAAAGGAGAACATGTTCATTTCAATTCAGGTATTCAGCATCACCTAAGAAATTTAAGTTCTAAGGTTTCAACTTTGATTGTGGTAGTTTATACGCCATAACCTTAGGTAAGATATTATACTAATTACCTTAAGATTTGTTTTAAGGCGTCTTTTTACTTTTTTAGCTTGAAATACAATATTTTTTCAATTTTTTTTGCATAATGGAACCTTTCATGCATGGACGTGTCACAAGGAAGCAGAGGGGTTATTCGAAACAGTTAGACCAGAGATCGGACAATTGCTGGGAGCGCCACAAATGGCGACATTAGCGACTTTGGTTTGCAACCAACACGATAACCCATATCCATACCTCCTTTCACGCCCCGAGTCCCCATCGGGGCTTTTTTTTTGCCTGACGCTCTGATATTGTAGGGACACACATCCAAACTAGCGGCATGGCGCCTTTTTTAGGTTGACCAGACGTCCTGTTTCCAAATCATTTCGACGGTGGAGGCGATATGAAACTTGAGGGAAGAGCGGCAATTGTTACTGGTAGTAGCAGGGGAGTAGGTAGAAATGTGGCTTTGGCGTACGCCAAGGAGGGCGCAGATGTATTGATCAACTATTCTTCCAGTGAGGGGCCTGCGCTTGAGGCGGTTGAAAAGATCAAGGCCATGGGCCGCAAAGCGGTTGCGGTGAAAGCCGATGTCGCCAACAAGGCTGAAGTTGAAAACATGGTGGCGATGGCCAAAGAAACATTTGGAAGAGTGGACATTCTGGTGAATAACGCAGGCTTCACCAGGCCGGCAATGTTGTCCAAGATGACCGAAGATCAGTGGGACGCAGTCGTTAACGCGCATCTCAAGGCCCCGTTCCTATGCATTCAGGCTTGTTTCCCGCATTTTGCGGAACAGAAATACGGTAAAGTTATCAATGTCAGTTCCGTCGCAGGCCTTGTGGGCACCATTGGGCAGGTTAATTATTCTGCGGCCAAGGGTGGAATTTTGAGCCTGACCAAGAGCGTTGCTCGTGAATTGGCGCGTTACAATGTTTGCGCAAACGTCATTTCCTTGGGAATAGTGGAAACTGACATGACCGAAAAGATAAGGACTGACGAAAAGCTCAAAGAAATTTACATGAACAGAATACTTTTAAAACGCTTTGGATCAGCCGATGATATTAGTCCGGCGTTTGTATTTCTGGCCTCAGAGGATTCTGATTACATTACTGGGCAGATCCTGTGCGTCGATGGCGGCTATGGAATGGTATAAAAGGAATAGAGGAAAAAATTTTTTTCAGAATGAAAAAAGATGTTTGATTAAGGGTTAATAACGATTCAGGAAAAAAACCTTGACTAACTACACATACTCTGATAAAAATCGGTAACGTCAATAAACCTTTGAATGAATGTTGTTACGAACCACGTTTTGAAGCTTCGTAATTTTTTCGGGATAAACGCCAAAAATTATGCGGCCGAAAAACACAGCTAGTAGGCTAAGGACAAGCTAAAAAATAGCTTGACATTTACTAGTTAGTTTGATACCAAAAATACATTCCGGAATATAATCGGATTTTTATCCGGGAATGTTTTTACGGGTCTCTCGAACGGTGTTCGAGGGGAACTGTTGAAAGGAGGATTGAGGGTATGGTTAAACGTTTGTTTCTTCTGAGCCTTTTGGTTCTAGCCTTGTGCGGCGCTAGCGTAATGCTATCTCATGCCGGTGGTCCAGCCGGTGGAGGAGCAGCTTATATGCCGCCGCCTCCAGGTCTACCACCTGTTTGTGGACCTGCGGCCACAAAGTATTCTCAGGTTACTGAGGTGATCACTCCGATACCTGCTCAATTGAGGAAGGTTAGAGTAGTGGCTCCTTACCTAGCCGGTGTTGCATGGCCACGCACACCATTGGCATTTTTCTCAAACCCACAGGCTTATCCGATCGCATGGGCTCCTGGTCGTTATGAATGGCTAGTGCCGGTTACCGACATCAAGAACGAGCATTTCGACACAGTCGCCGATCCATGCTGCAAGACCCACAAGGTCCCACGCTGCGTGTACGTGAAAGCCAATTACATCAAGCAAAAACCGGTATGCGGTCCTATTCCTATGGCGCCGCCTCCCCCCATGCCGACAAAGGTGAAGAAGTAATTTTTGCCTAAAAGAGGCTAAGAAGAATTAGAGTTCCTCGATATAATGAGTTTGGAAAGGAGGATTAAGGGTATGGTTAAAAAGTTAGCAATTCTCGGTTTCATCGTAGTCGCCGTAGCCGCGGCGGGTATGGTATGGGCCGGGACGCTTGCGGGCGCAGTTCCAGCCCCCGAGCCAATGGTAATGCCGGCTTCAGCTCCCGCTTGTGGTGTGCAGGGTTGTCCGCCCCCACCTATGCCGAAAGTGGTAAAAGCTCCGGCTAAGCCGCAGAAGCTGACAACTTCAATCCAAGTCAAGATGCAGTATCCTGCTCCACAGATGCCAGTATGCGCTCCCCCGAGCTGCACTCCGCCCCCCATTCCAGTGGCGGTGCCTATGTGGAAGTTCATCGTGCCTTGGCCACCATTCGTATACTATCTGCCTGTCGAATAATCGAAAGTCAGTTAATACTATCTAGAAAGCCCCCGACAGGGGGCTTTTTTATTACACCTCTCTCAGATAATAAAACCACAATGATTATAATTCCTGCTATTGACCTCAAAGACGGTAAATGCGTTCGCTTAAGACAGGGGAAAATGGATTCGTCAACTATCTTCAATGACGATCCTGTCGCACAGGCGAAGATTTGGGAACAGACTGGGGCATCCCGTATTCATGTCGTTGACCTTGATGGATCAGTGGACGGATCGCCGGTTAATCTTCCTACAATCGAGAGAATAGTGTCCTCTGTAGGGGTTCCTGTTCAACTCGGTGGCGGAATCAGGAATGCTGAGACAATACAACGCTACTTATCCAGTGGCGTTAGTTTTGTAATCGTGGGGACCGTCGCTGCAAAGTTTCCGGAGTTGGCTGAGGGATTTTTACGGGATTTTCCTGGAAAAGTGGCTATTGGAATAGACGCGGTGGCCGGGATGGTTTCGGTAGAGGGTTGGACACAGAGCACGTCTGTGGGAGCTGTAGAGTTAGCCCGGAGATTTGATCAGCTTAAGCCGGCTTCTTTTATTTACACGGACATTGAACGTGATGGTATGATGAAGGGTCCTAATTTCGAGGCCACTGGAGAATTCGCCAAGGCTGTAGATACCCCTGTTATACTTTCGGGAGGGGTAACCACAATAGAAGATGTCAGGCGAGCCACGGAACTTTCTGTACATGGTGTGGCAGGTATAATCATAGGCAGGGCTCTGTACGAGGGCGCAATAGACCCAGTTGAAGCGATCAGAATTGCCGAGGGCCGAGATGCTGGCTAAACGTATAATACCATGCCTTGATGTGAACAATGGCCGAGTGGTCAAGGGGGTGAACTTCGTTAACCTTCAGGACGCCGGTGATCCAGTTGATAACGCCAAATTTTATGATGAAGAAGGGGCGGATGAGCTGGTTTTCCTGGATATTACGGCTTCAAGTGACAAGCGAAACATCATCCTGGATGTAGTCGCAAGAACAGCCGAGCAGGTTTTCATGCCGCTCACGGTTGGAGGCGGAGTTAGGAGCGCCTCTGATATCCGGAATCTCTTGAACGCCGGAGCTGACAAGGTCTCACTTAATACCGCGGCAGTGAATAACCCGGATATAATCAAGGAATCGTCATACATGTTCGGTTCTCAATGCATTGTAGTGGCGATAGACGCCAAGAAGACTGGCAAGACACCTTCAGGTTTCGAGATATCGATTCATGGTGGTCGCACGATGACGGGAATAGATTGCCTTGAGTGGGCTCAAAAGGCCGAAAGATTGGGCGCCGGAGAGATTCTGTTGACCAGTATGGATGCTGATGGGACCAAGGATGGTTACGATATTCCCATGACAAGGGCAGTTACGGATTCGGTCGGCATACCTGTTATTGCGTCAGGGGGCGCTGGAACTGCGGAGCATGTGCGTGACGCCATTACTTTGGCAAACGCTGACGCGGTCCTGGCAGCCTCAATATTTCATTACAGGGAGATCTCCATCAGAGAGCTAAAGCAGTATCTTGCAAGTGAGAAAATCCCGGTGCGGCTCTAGCTCGAGACTAAATCGACATCGTGTCTGCGCCGTTTGAGCATTCTTAATACCCACTTATAAAATTGTTGCGTATACGTGATTTCTTAAGAGCTGCAGGCGTGTAATCCTATTTTTTTGTCAAGAGTGATCAAATTGTATCGTTTAGACGAGAAAAACTTCAGCAGTGATTTTAATCCGGATGTTATTGAGGCTAGCTACCAGGCCCTAGAGCTACATTCAGTGTTGGAGGAATTGGCGCGTCACGCTCAAACAGCTCCGGGTAAGAGTAATATTCTAGACACATATCCTGAGATGGACATAGAGCAGATAGAAAGAAACCTCGATCTGGTCGTTGAGTTCGTTGAGTTTTGCAAGATTTATGAACCGCTTGGCCTGGGGGCTCTAATCAGCTTTGAGGGCCTGTTTACGAGTCTTGATTCTCCCACAACCGTACTTGATGTTGAGGAGCTTCTTGCGATCAGGGATTTTGCGGACAATAGCGACAGGGTAAAAAAGCGGCTAAATCGCCTGGAGGATAGGTTCATTCGGTTGAAATCCCTGGGGTCGGCTCTATTTGATCTGGCCTCAATCAAGAAGTCTATAGACAGGGTTTTTGATGAGAACGGAGGCGTCAAGCCTAACGCGAGTCCTGAGCTTGTAAAAATTACCGACGAATCTCGATCATTGCGAAACAGGATCATCAAGCGGCTTGACAATATTGTGCGCGACCGAGACCTCTCCAGAGTTGTCCAGGAAGATTATGTGACGCTGCGCAACGATAGATACGTGATTCTATTGAGGCCAGAGTTCAAGAGTTTGCTGCATGGAATCGTGCACGACACCTCACGCAGCGGAGCTTCGGTTTATGTTGAGCCGCTTGACGTGATTGATCTCAACAACCGGGTCGCTAGTTTGGCTGATGAATACCGAGATGAAATAAGAAAGATATACCAGCGTCTAACTCAGGAAATTCGGGAGAACATTGAGTTCCTGAGAGAAAACTTCTCTATATTGGTCCATCTTGATTCGTATCAGGCGCGAGCCTTATACGCGATCGCGACGAAATCAGTTCGCCCGGAATTGGTCAGGGAGGGCTTCAGGCTTGTTCAGGCCAGGCACCCGCTGTTGCTTGCGATTTCCCCAGAGAATACTGTCCCTATGGATATTATTCAGGATGTTGAGACAAAGGCGACGGTAATCAGTGGCGCCAACATGGGTGGCAAGACCGTCGCGCTTAAAATAGCCGGCCTGTTTCCTCTGATGGTTCGTTGTGGAATGCTGGCGCCTGCCAAGGAGGGATCGAAACTCAACCCCTTCTCCCGGATCATGGCTGACATAGGTGATGATCAGGACATACGTAGCCGTATGTCATCATTTTCGGGTCATATGACCCGCATCAAGGATATTTTTGATTCGGTTGAAGAAGGGGCCCTCGTTCTGCTCGATGAGCTTGGGGGAGCGACTGACCCGGAAGAAGGATCTGCGCTTGCCATGGCGATTATCGACGAGTTGATAAGGCTTGACGCCAGAGTGGTTGTAACCACTCACCTGACTCAGCTAAAATCATATGCTTTAGCTAAGCCCGAGCTAAAGAATGTCAGCGCTGAATTTCACCCTCAGACGCTCAAACCCACATATCGTCTGTTGTATGATCTTCCTGGGGAAAGTCACGCCATAGCCACGGCCGAGCGTATTGGACTACCGCAACAAGTGCTTGACACGGCCAAGACATACGCGGACAAATCCGCCGGAGGAAGCTCCAGGCTGCTTGCCGAATTGAAAAACAAACTTGATGAAGCTCAAAACCTGAAAGCTGAACTTGAAATCAAAAAAGCCGAACTTGACGCTCAGATTAGTGAATTGAACGCCACACGCAATCAAATAACTGAAAACTATTTAAGAGAGGCAAGAGAAACGGTTAGAAACGCTGAAAAGAGTTTATCAGAGCTACAGAAATCCTTGAAAACAGGGGCAATCAAGTCGGCCAGGGAAGTTAAGGACGCTGTTTATTATATCAAACAGGACATTTCGGATAAATTCCAGACGCCGTTCCAGGTCAGACGCAGTTCATTCGAAGCCGGGGATTACGTAAGAATCAACTCATTGGGACGTGAAGGAAAAGTCAAAATGGCTCCGGAACGAGGTAAGCTTGAAATTGAAGTGGGGAAAATGTTGTTTCGGGCTGATCCTGAAGATGTTGATTTAATCCGAAAGGGAACCCTTGAAAAAAACACTTCAAAAAAAAGTCTTATTGGGGTAGAAATGCCTTCTGCCACCCCATCGTGGGAGGTGAACGTCATAGGTTTGCGCGCCGATGAGGCCCTTCCGATAATTGAGAAAGCTATTGATAACGCTATGCTAAGCGGTCTTTCCACTATCCGGGTGATTCACGGAAAAGGGACTGGGCGCTTAAAAAAGGCTGTTGCTGACTATCTCTCAAAACAATCGTATGTAAAAGCTTTCCATTCTGGCGCTTCTGAGGAGGGTGGCGCCGGGGTCACTATTATTGATTTATTGCCAGAGTGAGCAAATGCGAATTCCCGAATCTAAAATCTCAGAGGTTGCTTCTGCCGCTGACATAGTTCAGGTCATTTCCAACTATGTTGATTTGAAAAGGGCGGGAAAGGATTATCGCGGCATTTGCCCCTTTCACGGGGATAAGGACCCCTCCTTCTATGTGTCACCATCGAAGAACATATTCCATTGCTTTGGATGCGCTACTGGTGGAAGTGTGTTCAATTTCGTAATGAAGATGGAGAACGTGAGTTTTGTGGAGGCCGTGAAGATTCTTGCGGATCGTTATGGGATTCAGCTTGTTCTGGAGAATCGGCGTGGCCCTTCGGACTCCATGAAGGACAAGATTTACAAGGCTTTAGAGGTAGCGCATGACATTTTCAGAAAGAATCTTTCCAATCATCAACCCGCGAGGGACTACCTCTTAGGCAGAGGACTGTCCGATCGTTGGATTGAGCAGATCGGGCTAGGTTTTGCCTTCGATTCGTGGGATTCCTTGCAGTCAAAACTTTCTAATCTGGGCGTCGGGTTAACGGAAGCTATCAGCGCGGGGCTGTTGAAGCAACGCTCCAATGGAGGCTATTACGATTATTTCAGGTCGAGAATCATGATTCCAATTCATGACCTAAATTCTCGTCTCATAGCCTTCGGAGGCAGAATCTTTGGGGAAGGTGATCCAAAGTATCTTAACTCACCTGAGTCCTCATTATTCAAAAAGAAATACACATTATACGGATTAGACAGCGCCCGGGATTCGATTAAACAGACAGGAAGGGTAATATTGGTCGAGGGTTATTTCGATCAAATAGCATTACGCATTCATGGATTGGAAAACACTGTAGCGCCTTTAGGGACAGCTTTAGGGAGCCCACAGATAAGGCTGGTCAAGAGGTTTGCTGAAAAGATTACCATCATATTCGATGGAGATGAGGCTGGAATTCGAGCCCTAAAGAGGTCTATTCCGCTTTTCGTCAGTGAAGGGATTGACGCTGATTGTGTTGTTCTTACTGATGACAAGGATCCTGATGAGGCCATCAGGCGTGTTGGGCTAGATGAGTTCAGGCGAACTATTGACAATGCGCATTCGATGATAGACTTTTTCCTGGAGAGCCTAAATCATCAATATGACTTTCAGACCCTGAAGGGTCGGAATCAGGGTGTTGAAGAATGTATTGATCTTCTGAAGAGAATTGCGGACTCTACAGAGCGCGATTATCTTATTGAAAGGATGTCTCACCGAATAAAGGTAAAGGAAGACAGACTACGAAAACTCCTGGAGGCCAGCCAAAACTCAACGACTTCCAGACCTGATCCGTCAAAAACCAAGCAGACCCTATCTCTTTTTGAATTTCCTGCGCATGAACGAAATGTAATTCGCGGCATGCTCATGAGAGAAGGTTTTATTGGAAGGGTTCTGGAGGCTGGAATTCTCAAGGACATAGAACATCCGAAGCTTAGTCAACTTGGGGCCATGATAGTGGATTTTAATAAGACTCATGGACAATTTGATTACCAGAATTTCGTTCAGTCTCTGGAGGATAATGAATTCGCGTCCCTGGTGGCTTCGTGGCTACAACCTCGGCCTGAAGAGGATGACTTGCGACCGGAGGTTGATGGCTACTTAGTTATGGATCAGTCCCTCGACGCCATCAGACAGAAGAAGCTTCAGAGAAGAAAAACGGAAATTGTCGATAAAATGAAGAAATGTGACCCGTCCCAGGAGGAATACGGGCAGTTGGCTCAAGAACTGTTGTCATTAGCCAGGCGTTTGAATCTCTGATCAATAAGCCTGCCTTTTTATTTTTATAACGCATGGAACTCTCAGCAGCGGTTTAGGACTAAGAAATAGTCCTGAACTTATGCTAGAAGCCGAAGACAGTTAAATTTTCGGCGTCCTTATGACATTACGAAACGCCGGTTTTCTCAAAGCTCCAAGATTTGCTTGTTTCTGGATTGCCTCAAAATCCGGCGAAAGGAGTTAGCCCTATATGCCAGATTCCAAACCTAAACCGGAATTCAAAGAACTCTTCGATCTCGCCAAAACCAAAAAGGTGTTGACGTACGACGAGATTCACAAGCATTTACCGGGACATATAATGGATGAATCTCAGATTGACGAACTTCTTCTCAAGATAGTTACTGAGTTCAACTGCGAATTGGTAGATTTTACAAAGAAGAATGCAGTCCCTGACGTCAAGGCTAGAGACATAGAAATTGATAAGCATGATGACGATGACGAAGAGGACGAAATCAAAGCGGAAGCTGACACGCTTGTTCGGGGCAATGACCCGGTGAAGATGTATCTTCACGAGATGGGTGGCGTATCCCTTCTGACTCGAGAAGGTGAAGTTGAGATCGCCAAACGAATAGAGCTTGGCGAGCAACAGGTTTTTACGGTCATTATCGGGTGTCCTGTCACCATCAAGGAGGTCTTGACTCTCGGCGATAAACTTCGGAGAGGGACTATCCGAGTCAAGGAGGTCATTCGTGGTTTTGAAGACGAGGAGATGCCTGATGGAGATGACTCAGCCGTTGTTGAAAGAATTCTGGCGTTAATTCAGGAATTGAAAGATCGAGAAGCCAAGTATCAGGCGCTTGTGCAAAAAAGAAGGAATTTGCCTCCTGGTTGTTTGGAGGAGGAAATAGGACAATTAGAAGGGGAGCTTGAGTGCAGCAAGGCGGAAGTGGTTCAATGTCTGAGGAACATCAATCTGAACAGCAATATGATCGATCATATCGCCGGCAAGCTAAAATTCCTCGTCAGAAAGCTTGGCGCTGCCAGAGAAGAACTCAAGTCCGTTGAATATGAATTAAAAATGCCACTTGATAAGGCAAGAGAGCATTTGGCGCTCTTGAAGACCCAGCTAGATGACAAGAAAAGCCTCAAGAAATGCACCAATCTGAGTCCTCAGAAAATTCTGGAGCTTGACCACAAATTAGAGACGGGCCTGAGGAAAATCAACAAGCTTCAGCTTGAAGCGGGCATGGACGAACGGAATCTGAGGGAGGCATTAGCCTCTTGTAAGGAAGGAGAACGTCTTGCGAAGAACGCCAAGAGTGAACTGGTTCAGGCAAACCTGAGGCTTGTTGTAAGCATTGCGAAGAAATACACGAATCGTGGGTTGCAATTTCTCGACCTCATTCAGGAAGGCAACATTGGCCTTATGAAGGCCGTGGACAAGTTTGAGTATCAGAGGGGCTACAAATTCAGCACTTATGCGACATGGTGGATCCGTCAGGCCATTACCAGAGCTATAGCGGATCAGGCCAGGACAATCCGCATCCCGGTTCACATGATTGAGACCATTAACAAGCTTATTAGAACTTCCAGATATCTCGTTCAGGAATACGGCCGAGAACCGACTCCCGAAGAAATCGCGGAGAAGATGGAGTTCCCCCTTGAAAAGGTAAGAAAAGTGCTGAAAATCGCCAAAGAGCCTATCAGCCTTGAAACACCTATTGGAGAGGAAGAAGATTCGCATTTGGGCGACTTCATTGAAGACAAGAAGATCCTCTCGCCATCTGACGCGGTCGTGGGAATGAGCCTTACCGAGCAGACGAGAAAGGTATTGGCGACATTGACTCCAAGGGAAGAAAAGGTCCTGCGGATGAGATTCGGTATAGGAGAAAGAGCGGATCATACCCTGGAAGAAGTCGGTCAGGATTTTGATGTCACCAGGGAGAGAATCAGGCAGATTGAAGCAAAAGCTCTCAAAAAGCTCAGGCATCCTTCGAGGAGTAAGAGGCTCAGACCCTTCCTAGAGGGCTAGAACCTTTGTCTGTCGAATTCAACGCATCTGCAGATCTCAAGCTCGCTGTAGGCAAGACCATATTCCAACACATTGATGGAATCGCCATTGGCTCAACAGTTGCTGCTCTTAGGGCGCATGGGTTATTCGACACATTGAGCAACTCTGATAAGCCATTAGATGTTCGGAGTCTATGTGAAGATTTTGGATGTAGAGAAGGATTCCTCAATGTAGCCCTGCGGCTTTTGTGCCACCAGGGATTTGCCATGGTTTCGGTAGATGTTAATTCCGGCCAGAGGCATGTCTGCCTCACGAAAGATGGAATTGCTTGGCTGGACTACCTTGACTATTATGACCAGATTCCGGCTCTTTCTGCGCTGGCTGAACATTACCACCAAGCCTTTAACGGTCAAGCCGGCAAAAAGGCTCCCAAGTTCGTTGCCCCAGCCATTCCTGCAGATCTGCGACCTTCTGTCATTGTAAACCGAGTGATCAACCATGTCTATGGTGAGATCACAGCGGTGGTGATGACAGAATTGTACCTAGCCGGTGTTTTTGGTCGGGCCTTTCAGGAAAATAAACTTTTTCTCTCCTTCGACGACATTGCTCCGCACGGTTTTCCACCAAGTTACATCGCGAACATTTTTGAAACTAACGGATGGGCCAAGTCTCATCCTTCAGGATTGACACTAACTCAAGCTGGCATTCTTGCATCGGAGTGGGCGTCTCAATATTTGTATCCTGTAATTTATCTTCCGACATTTCGAAAAGTCCCTACCCTACTGTTCGGCAAGGACCGCGATTCGATTTTCGTCTGCTCATCGATTGTGGAAAAACATCTTGACAGGGAACTGGACATCAAGTTCAGCGGAATGGTGTTTGAGAAAACATGCCGACAGCCTTTTTTGGACATTGTTCTTCCGATATTTGACAGAGAGCCGATTCATTCGCAGCCTTTGAGCATTGTTGACATGGGATCTGGAGATGGAACGCTATTGGTGGAGCTGTTCAAGGCGATCCAGAAAAAGACCATTCGCGGGCGAATGTTGGAGTCTTATCCTCTAATGCTAGTGGGAGCGGAATACACTGAGGTTGCGCGAAGGGCGACGACGGAGGCGTTAAATAGAGCCCGAATACCAAACTGGAGGGTTGTTCTGGGCGACATTGGCAATCCAACAGCTCTTGCCATGACATTAAACAACGTCGCTGTAGACCCCCAAAATGCCTTGCATGTCAGTAAATCCGTCATCCACAATCGTCGTTACAAGCTTCCGGAGAATCAAGATCGGCTGACGAACTTCGAACCAGTGTCAAAGACTGTGTATGTTTCTACTGATGGCTCGATCATAAGGCCACGTGAATTCGAATGTAATCTGGTGGAATTCTTCGAAGGATGGAGAGATTTGACCAAGAAACACGGGATGGTTGTTATTGAGGCTCACACCGTAGATCCCGAACTTGTTTATCCAAAGTTAGGTCAGAATATCGTCACATGCATGGATGCCACTCACGGTTATTCCTGCCAATATTTAACTGAATACGATACTTTTTTGAGAGCCGCTCAGTCTGCGGGATATAAGTCACTTGCATTCAGGGCGCTCAGTGGAAAAGTCCTCGGGAAACCCACAATGACCATAAACCATTTCATGGCGTCGAAGAAATGAA
>CALGLN010000135.1 GCA_937930835.1 uncultured Desulfomonile sp. | reverse complement strand
TGTCCAATTCTTCAACAGTTTTGTGCTCGGATGCAGTAAAATATATGAAAAAAGGTATGGCCTCAAACTTGTCGTTCATTCTGGTCGGTATTCCAGCGTTTGCGACAACCCCTGTAAGCAGGATTACCGCAGTGTCTTCAGCAGATCGGCCAATCGTAAGAATTATACCATTCAATATTTCTCGGCTGGACACTGGTAATAATACATGAATGATATTCTGAAGCTTGTTGAAACCAAGTGTTAGACCTGTAAGTCTTCTATCGGAATCGATATTACCTAAAGCCAGCTTAGTAGTTTTTACCATATACGGTAGACTCAGAATAGCCAAACAAAACGCTGCAGGTAGAAGGCCGACATTAGCGTTTGGAAAAGCTGTCTTCTTCAAAAACAATATAAGGGTGAATCCAAAAAGCCCCATGACAATTGATGGAATCGACGCCAGAAGATCTATAGCCGAATCCGCTATTTCACAAAATAAACCGGACGAATATTCAGATAGGTATATTCCGGCCATTATTCCAACAGGAATTGCCATGATTCCCGACATAATTACCAGCAAGACTGTCCCGACCACAGCAGGCCAAATGCCATCCCAAACGGGAACCTTCCCAAGAAAAGCCAGCCATGGGTCCGCATTTCCAAAAAACAGACTTATTTTGAGGCTTGAATAACTCCGGACAAACAGAAAAGAAGAATAGATCGCCAGGACTGCCACCACACATGCTGTTGATAACCATGCCCAAATGGATAAAGATGATTCAGCGATATTCCTTAGCATTTTCAATCTAGGCCTGCCTCAAGCTATTTGCTAACCATTCGCAATCCTAGGTTTGAGATTGCGGAAATACCACACAATAGGAGGCCACAAAAAAATATTGACTGGTAAGCGAGGCTTTTTGAATCGGTAGCTACAACAAGCGCTATGTGAGCTGTCAATGTTCGGACTGAGTCGAGCATGGAATCGGGAAACTGGGCTGCATTACCCGCCAGCATGAGTGAAATAATGGTGTCTCCCACGGCTCTCGCCGACCCAAGTATCAAACCGACCTTAAAACCTGTTCTAGCCTGTGGAGTTATTACCCAGGCAAGCGCCTGCGCCTGCGTCATCCCCAAAGACAAAGCTAATACTCTAAACTTATGGTTGGCCTCCTTCATGCTCGTATTGATCATTAGAAAAATTGTCGGTAAGACTAATATTGTTAAAGTAAGTGAGGCCGCCAACCAGGAAAATCCTGACCCGTGTTGAAAAATGGACCTAAGCATCGGCGCCAGCAATATTGCGGAGATGAAAGCATACACAACCGTTGGAATACATACCATAAATTCAATTAACTTTATGAGTTTATTGCCCAAAAACTGAGGCCCGATACCGTTGCAATAATAACTTAGTCCCGCGGCAAGCGGATAGGCGAGTATTACCGCTGTAAAACTGACACACAAGCTTCCGATTATCATTGGGACAATTCCAAAGGAGTCAGATGCCGGATTCCAAATTGTCGCCAATAACTCCCTGAACTCTCCATTAACAATTATGGGGGCCATGAAATAAGAAAGAAAACCAAGAATGGTCAAGACTAGGAACGAGGAAAAAAGGGCGCAAAGCAGTAGAGCCATTTTGACAGTCTCATAAAAGAACCATCTCATTGAACCCGCAGAGTTCACTTCTTGACCTCAGAGTAAGAAACAAAAAAATTTTAAAAAACAAGCCTTCAGGAAGACCTAACATTCTCTATAAATCCGGTCCAATTATTTCAAGGGAATATATCCGCTCTTTTCTATAAAAACAGCGCCATCAGGCCCTTTGACATATTCTACGAACGCTTTGGTCAAGCCTTCAGGTTCCCCCTTGGTATTCATGTAAAGTTTTCTTGTAACCTTATACGATCCCTCAGCCGCATTCTGTTGAGATGGAATGGTTCCTTCGAGTTTTACTGCTTTTATTGTCTTGTCAACATGACCTATGCCCACATAACCTATTCCATTTGGATCCTTGGAAAGGGCTAGCTTCATTGCGCCGTTGGAGGCAACAACATTGGCCGATTTGTCTACTTGACCTTTTTTGAGAAGAATGTCCCAAAAAACCTCACGTGTTCCACTGGCTTCATCACGGGTGTAGAGGTTTATAATAGCGTCTTTACCGCCCAAATCCTTCCAGTTTTTAATTTTTCCTGAAAAAATGTCCTGAACCTGGCTCGAAGTCAGTTCGGAAATTGGATTTTCCGGATTAACTGCAACAGCCACCCCATCTATGGCGAATGGAAATGATTTGAGTCCAAACTTTTCTATTTCTGCCTGGGACAAAGCTCTGCCGGTGTTTCCAATGCCCACCATTCCTTCACCGACCTTCTGAACTCCTACTCCGCTTCCTCCAGCCGCTATGGTAATTTTTATT
This sequence comes from uncultured Desulfomonile sp., assembly GCA_937930835.1. GTDB lineage: Bacteria > Desulfobacterota > Desulfomonilia > Desulfomonilales > Desulfomonilaceae > CAITZA01. The sequence continues at coordinate 13,899 of CALGLN010000135.1, read as the reverse complement.
CGTGGATTGAATGTCATTATCTTTTGAGCAGCTTCTTTCATAACAGGAATGTGAGCTGTGCCACCGGCTATGTCCAGAGTTCCTTCCATCCCCTGGAAACGGTCAAGCTCGCCAGCATGGGCCGACACACAAAAAACAGCACATGCTAATACTAAGAGCCCTAAAACCCTAACGTTCCGTACAACGACCATCTGATCCTCCCTCTATCCAGAAATGATTTGTTGATATAATCACCCTGCCAAAGCCATGCTGCCAAAAACCTATCCAACCTCAAACGTTTTCTAACGGATTTAAACTTTTAGATTGGTGAAAAAGCCTGCCGGAAGCTGGCGCATAGGGTGTTTCCATAATACATATAGGCATAAGCTATATCAAGTATTTAATAAGGGACGTATTTTGACCGAGACATTGACTCCATGTCTTTTGACATGATGTATAAAATTAGCTTTTCTTCATAGATGTTAAAATAACAATCTTAAATTCTTGCCCAGTCAAAGTCATGAGAAAGATATCCATTTTTATTTTGACGCTGAAGTCTCAGTCTGCCAAACAGACTAGCACGAGCCAAGTTTTCAGAGGAATAGTCCCCAACTATCTAAACTACAAAAGGAGAAGAGTTGGAGAGAATGAGTGGAGTCTGATTGGGGGGGCTGATTTTAGTCATGGAATGTGTTAGAAGATTTTGGAAAGGCTCCGCCCTGCGTTTTGCTGAGACGAACAAACCAATGAGATGGAAAGAGATTTGAAGAAAAGTTATGGTTATTAATAGAGATCCCTGGAGTCATTCAGGGGGCTTTTGGAAGCCCTAACGACATGATGAACTTCCGGAAAATCTATCATTCCCGTGCCGTTCATTGTTAGCTCAGAAAAGGCTTAACTGATCCCCAATTTCATTTTGCATCTGAGCCTGGTTCTGAGTGTTTGATCACCCTTTGAGGAACCATGATGTATTTCTTCTTCAATAGCCTTAGCTTTAGATTGCTGGCCATTCTTCTAATTGCCATAGTTCCGACTCTTGCCCTAATTCTGTATTCGGGGATCGAGCGTAGACAAGAGGCAGGGGCAGTGGCTCGAGATTCAGCTCTCAGATTAGCCCGCCAGGTTGCCATAAATCAGGAACACATTATCCTGAGTGCAGAACAACTAATGTCGGTCATTGCCAATCTGCCCGTCATACGAGAGAATGGGGCCAAAGAGGTATCAGAATTCCTACGAAGTCTATTGAAACAGAATCCGATCTACACCAATCTAGCTATTTTTAACAACAACGGAGAGTTAAAATATGGCGCCCTGACTTCCCTGGGAGAAACTAGTTGTTCTTCATCTGATTGGTTCAACAAGATTGTAAATACTCGGCAACTCGTTATCGGCGGATACCAAACCGATCAACTGACAGGAAATCCATTTTTGCCTTTGGCGTACCCTGTTTTGGATGACAGAGGTAACCTTGTGGCTGTTGTTTACATAACCCTGGACTTGAGTTGGCTGAGCGCCTTGGCGTCTAAGATCGATCTTCCTGCTGATGCGACTCTAGCCATCATTGATCGCAACGGTACAATCATAGTCCGGCACCCAGTCCCTAAGATGTGGATTGGAAAGATTATTCCTGATATGGACAAGGTTGCCGAAATTCTCGCCACTGGTGAGGGAACCATTCAGGCTTTGGCGCTTGACAATAGGTATCGGCTATACGCTTTCGCTCCTATCAATGGGCTTCCAGAGGAATTATTCGTCCGAGTCGGATTGGACACGGAAGCAGTTTTCGGCAAGGCCGATCAAGCTTTAATCCGAAATCTTTTAACTTTGAGTCTCGTTTTGGTCTTATCCCTGGCAGCCGGCAGGCTCTTTGGATCTGTGCTGATCATGAAAGGTGTCAACGCTTTGGTCGATACTGCGAGGCGTTTAGCCGCTGGAGACTTAAACGCGCGAAATGGTTTGATTCAGGGAAGTCTAGAAATTCAGCGAGTTGCTGAGGCTTTTGACCAAATGGCTGAATCCTTGCAGGAACGTGAAAGACGTCAGCTTCAAGTTGAAGAAAAACTCAGGTTGATCAATCGGGAGTTGGATTTTGCAAACCAGGAACAGAGACGGCTGCTATCGACAGCGGCTACGGCAGTATTAACTCTTGACTCCGCCGGTACAATTATTGGCGCCAATGAGGAGTTTTGTCTGATAACAGGATTTTTGAGAGAGGAAATCATCGGTAAGCCATCCTACCTTTTATATGAGGAATTGAATGATGCGCCTTTCAGGCTTTTTCAGCCAGGAGCCAGTAATCGTGTTATTCGACATCAGCGCTCCATCCGAACAAAAAGCGGACGGCTGTTGACTGTCCTGGAAAACGCTTCAGTAGAAAGGGATGAGGATGGCAGAATTGTCGGTGGAATAGAATCTTTCATAGATATTAGTGAGCTAATCGAAGCCCGAAAGCTTGCCGAGCAGGCCAATTTCGCCAAGAGTGAATTCCTTGCAAACATGAGTCATGAGATCAGGACTCCAATGAACGGCATAATCGGTATGACCGAACTTGCTTTGAACACACAACTGACTGATGAGCAAAGGGATTTCCTTCAATCGGTCATGATATCTGCTGATTCTCTCCTTGGGTTAATCAATGACATATTGGATTTTTCCAAAATAGAAGCCGGTAAACTGGAGCTTGCGGCGATCTCATTTAGCTTGCGGGACTGTGTTGCAGACACATTGACAACCATGGCGATAGGAGCTGAAAACAAAGGACTTGAGTTGGTGTACCGAGTGGCCTCGGATATTCCAGACGATGTAATCGGTGATCCGGGAAGACTTCGTCAGGTGCTAGTGAATTTAGTTGGCAATGCCATCAAGTTTACTGCGAAAGGCGAGATCTCTGTTAATGCTGAATTGGAAATGGAAAAAGACAAGGAAGTATGTGTTCATTTTTCAATAACTGACACTGGCATAGGAATATCTCCCGAAAATCAGGCAAGAATCTTCAACGCTTTCGAACAGGCTGACGGCTCCACTACCAGAGAATATGGAGGCACTGGGCTAGGTCTGACCGTGTCCGCCCGATTAGTTGAGATGATGAAAGGGCAAATGTGGGTGGAAAGTGAAGTTGGCGTTGGAAGTGTTTTCCATTTTACTGTTTGTCTAGCTCAGGCGACAGAACCAGCGCCAAAACTAATTCCCCCGGAAACATCTTTGGTAAAAGACCTCAACGTTCTCGTTGTCGATGACAATTTGACCAACTGTCGAATTCTGGAAGAAACACTCAAATCTTGGGGAATGAAGCCTATGGTTTTGTCTAAAGGCGAAACTGCGCTGCAAGCCATGAAGCGGGCTCAGGCTTCAGGAACCCCTTTTTCTTTAGCTCTGATTGACAACATGATGCCAGGTATGGACGGATTTCAGTTAGTCGAAAAGATCAGAGAAGACCCGTGTTTGCTTAATCCGATAATGATAATGCTCACTTCCGCCGGTCAGCGTGGTCATGCAGCCAGATGCCTGGAGCTAGGTATTTCAGCTTATTTGCTCAAGCCGATCAATCAAAAGCTGCTATTAGATACTATTTGCGCCGCCTTACAAAAAGCCACTGATGTTCATGCTCGGCCTTCCTTGCTGACACGACATTCGATTAGAGAAGGGGCAAGACGCCTCAACATCCTTTTGGCTGAAGACAATCCCATCAACCAGAAGATGGCGAGGGCTTTGCTCCAAAAAATGGGCCACCGCGTGACCCTAGCTCAAAACGGTGTAGAGGCTGTCGACATATCCGGGAGAGAACAGTTCGATCTCATTCTGATGGACGTTCAAATGCCCGAGATGGATGGTTTAGAGGCTACAATTTCCATCCGCGCAAGAGAGGCCTGTTGTGGAAGTCCACGGGTCCCGATTGTGGCACTGACAGCGGCAGCTATGGCAGGTGACAGCGATCGATGCGTCGAGGCCGGAATGGACGGGTACATTCCTAAGCCCATCAACACTCAAGTGTTATTCGAGACAATTGAGAAACTTAGCCAAAAGAAGGATTCCATCTAAGGCTTTTGCAATCTTTCAGCCCCCGTTCAACAAAAACTGCGTTAAATCAAGTCGTGAAAACCATTTTTCGCTCATGTTCACAGCGTAGCAGGGTAATCTCGTCCTGAGTTTGACACTTTTTTGTCTGAGGTTTGGCGACCCTTTGGGATCCCCCAAAAAAAAGACCATCAAATGATGGTCGACAATTAGGATTGAGAAGGTTGTCTTTTTCTCTGCCGGCGTAAATAATGTCCTTTTAGACTGTTGTCAATATTTTTTTATAAAAGATATTAAAATAATTTTAAATAATTCAGTAAAAGTGAATTTAAACATTTAATATAATGATCAAAACTAGTATAAATCCTGTTTGCGTGACTACATTAAAGCCCTCTTAAATTTAAATAGCAATGAGGATAGTCAACGGAATCTGACCTCAGGATCATTTTTGGGCAAAAACAATGGCCCCGATGGCCCTGAAATCTTGAAAACCGATCACTCGAATGTTTTGCAGCAGTCTCAGTTCTCCATGCCGTCCGAACTTTTGAAGATCGGCTAGAGTTTTTGAATCCGCAGGTTAGGGAGTATTTATGCCTCAGGCATATGAAATGTTTAAATATTTATAGTTAATAGCTCAATCTGTCAGTGATTTTTTAATATGGACCTCACGTTGAGGGAATGGGAAAATGATTCCTTCGGAATTAAACAAATTGTAAATAGCCTTATTAAGCCTATGGTTCATTAGTCCTCTTTCCCGGGCATTGCTAACCCAGCACAATAATTCGTATTCCAAGGCAGAATCTCCGAAAGCCCTGAAACGTACTCTTGGTTCGGGCTTGTCGAGAACCATTTTCTCACTTCTGGCAATAGTCAAAAGGGCATCTTCCACTTTATCCAAATCTGAACCATAGGCCACTCCAATCTTTATTCTAACTCTCTGGTGAGACTCAGGGGCGCTTTCATTGATAATCTTAGAATTAGCGATCATTGAATTGGGAATACTGATCAAAACATCATCCCTAGTTATGATTCTGGTGCTCCGAAGACCTACTTCAGTAACAACGCCTCTTTCACCACTCCCCAGAACGACAAAGTCTCCTTTCTTAAAAGGGTGATCGAGGAACAAACTAATTCCCCCAAAGAAATTGGCCAAGGTGTCCTTGGCAGCTAGAGCGAGCGCCACGCCAGCGATTCCGGCCGATGCTAGCAATGGTGTTATATCAACGTTCCATACTGTCAACAGGGCAAAGCAGGCATTTCCAACTACTAACGCTATTCCAAGATTACTTAAAAACTGTATTGCCTCATGTTTGCCGGAATGGACGGTGAAATTCTTGCGGCTAACAATCCGGAGAATTTTTGACAAAGCCACTGCCCACATGATTATTAGGATCGACTCTACTATGTTTCTGGAGAGATCTCTGGTTTGAGATTTGATGATGACAAAGAAAGGGATGGCTTGGTCAATAGAGATGAGTACAACGGAAATCCAGATAGGTCTGGTTATTAGACTAATAAGGCCTTTCTCGTATGTAAGATGGTATCGGTCAAGGAAAAAGTTTAGGATTTTCGTTGAGATACGACGCACGAACATGGATGCTATTATGCCAATTAAAAGAACAAGCGTTCCTTCCATCAACTGATGTCTTATCAGGAAACCATAAAATTCCTCATGCAATGATCTCAGTGTTTGCACAAATACCACCTGAATAATGTGTTATGAATAAAGGCTGATTCCTATGTATCGGTGAGTCAGCCGTTCAACTTCAATTAAATGCTCCCGAATTTGGAATTAATGCTATATCTTCTTACCGAAACAGCAATTTTGACCCTCGGGGTTTAACTAAACAAAAAACTGCTATTCCTTTCCTTTATTTCCATAAACCTTAATCAATTCCGACTGTGTTACAAAGGCGGTGAAATTTTTCAAGCGGATTTAAGACACAAAAATCACAATATCTTATTAATATTGTAAGACACTTAAGAAAGAACTAGCCAAAACTTGTTCGTTCAAATTCATCTGAAACAGATTCTGGAATATCTCCCAATTACAGGCCCTTAGAATGATAACATATCGAAAAATTTGGCGGCAAGACAATAGCTACAGTTTATACGAAGTTGTGTCAAGGTTTATTAATTCAATTGTGCTCTAAGATCTAAGCTGCTATTTTAAAAAGGAATACAAGAAAATAACTTTTGGCGAGGAGGCCCTTTAATGTTCAAGGAAGAGCGTTCCGGTTACAAATTTGAATGGAAAGATTTGGGTGACATAGAGCAAGGCCGTCCTAACTTGGGGCCTACGACGTCGGTGTCTGTCTATAGGCTGATGCAATATACTTTACGGGATGTTCTCATAACGAGATATGGGGTTAAGGCGGCCAATGAAATATTATACGAGGCGGGAAAGCTTGCGGGTTCGGAGTTTTGCAAGAACCTCATGAACTTGGATGCTGATTTTTCAGGTTTTGTGGCGCAACTTCAGGACACTCTCAAGAATCTCAACGTGGGGGTGCTAAGGATTGAGAAGGCTGATTTGGACAACATGGACTTTGTCATGACCGTGTCGGAAGACCTCGATTGTTCTGGACTTCCGTTGGTGGAAGAAACCGTCTGTGACTATGATGAGGGATTCATTTCCGGTATTCTCAAAACTTATACCGGTAAGGAGTTTGAGGTGAAGGAGGTAGATTGTTGGGCTACGGGCGACAGGACGTGCCGTTTCACTGCAAAGCTTAAACACTTCTGATCATTTCAACCGGAACATGAATAAATCGAAGCTAGGCTTAATTGCAGAATCATTAAAAGAATTGGCTTATGGCCGTGTTTCAGACCTAATGGAAAAACTGCCATCTGACCTTGAAGATGAAGATCTGGCTCTATTGGTGGAGGAGGCGGTCAAGCTCATAAAGAGCTACTCAGAGGCTCAAAAGTTTCTAGAAGCGCTTTCAGACGGGCGCCTAGAGGTAGAACCGCCGGCAAGAAATTACTTCATTTCTCCTTTCAAACAACTACATGCTAATCTAAAACATTTGACCTGGCAGACTCAGCAAGTGGCAAAGGGCGATTTTAATCAAAAGGTGGATTTTCTTGGTGATTTCTCGTCCGCTTTTAACTCGATGATTGAGTCCCTAAAGGAAAAACGATTAATCGAATCAGCGCTTGAAAAAAGTCATGAGGAACTCAAGGAGGCCAATTCCAAGATACTTGACAGTATCGATTACGCGGGTAGCATTCAGTCTGCAATTCTTCCTCCGACGCAGCAGCTCGATTCAATTCTTTCCAGTTACTTTGTGATTTGGAACCCACGCGATGTGCTTGGTGGCGACATCTACTGGTTAGTGGGAGACAAAGAGGAGTTTGCCTTTGCAGTTGTAGATTGCACAGGTCATGGAGTTCCAGGGGCCATAATGACAATGATGGCGGTTACTTCTCTCAAACGTGCCGAGCACGAAATAGGTTTTAGAGATCCCGGGGCATTGTTAGAGCGAGTCAACATACTCATGAGAGATGGCTTAAGACACCGATCCCGCGGAAAACTCTATGATGATGGAATGGACATTGGGGTCTGTTATGTTGACAGGGTAAAGCGCAAAGTGATCTATTCCGGAGCTCATGTTTCACTCTATGTGTGTTGTGATGACCTAGATGCTGTCGAAATCAAGGGTAACAATCATAGCTTAGGCTATAAATCTTCCAACCCCAACTATCGTTTTACCAATCGTGAGTTGCATCTACCTGAAATTACAGATTTGTATTTGACTACTGATGGCCTGATCGACCAAATCGGTTTTTCTAAGGGTTTGCCATTTGGAAAAAGACGGTTTAAAAGAGCGATTGTCAATAATTACGGTAGCAGTCCTGAACATAAGCGCAGGGGGCTTTTGAAAGAATTTGAAACTCACATGGGCGATGAAAACCAACGTGATGACGTGACTGTTTTTGCAATCTCACTTTAGCTTTGTATAAACATTGGAGTGCAAAATTGATGAAATTTGACGTCCATGATTTCTACGAAGATTTGAATCAAAAAGGCATCATTTTCTGCTTTTGTGGGCCAGTTTCTCAAAGTCTGATTGAGGGAATTGGCGGCACGTTACGACAGAAGATGGAACTTGAAGATACTGATCTTAATACATCTCAAAAAGTATTTTCTGTGTTCGTGGAACAGATGCAGAATATTGTGAACTACTCCGCCGACAGAATAATTCTCGAAAATAAGTTGGAGGGAGAAGTTCGAATAGGAGTATTGATCCTTGGCAAAGAGGACAATCATTTCTATGTGCTTTGTGGTAACAAGACCGAACGAACAAACATGGAAATTATCTCCAATCAGTTGAAAACACTCTCCAGCATGAGCAAGGTGGAGCTCAAGAAACTTTATCAGGATAGACGCAAGACGTCTCCTCTCAGAGAGGGCAAAGGAACTGGGTTGGGTTTCATAGACATAGCTCGTAAAGCCACTATGCCTATAGAATTCGAATTTTCGCCAGTAGATGACGAGTTTGTGTTTTTCACCATAAAAGCGGTTATATGAGGTTTATTAATGGAAGAACTTAGAATAGAACCTACAAAGTCTACGCCTTTCATTCAAATTGATACAGCGAAAAACAGAATTGTCATAAAAGGAGAGTCTTATCCTGAAAATCCGGCCAAATTCTTTGAACCGATATGGTCCAAGGTTGAATCATATTTGTCGTCTGATATCGGAAGTCCCGTGCAGGTAGACATTGAACTGTCATATTTCAATAGTAGTAGTTCGAAGGCACTGATGAACTTCTTCGGAATGCTTGAAAATGCCAACAGCGCGGGCCAGGAAATAAGTGTGAACTGGTGGTACAATCGTGAAAACGAATCTGCTATGGAAGCAGGTGAAGAATTTAAAGAGGATGTTCCTTCATTGACATTTCTTTTGAAACCATTGGATTGAATAATGCCTCACTTGGAGCGTAATTTTTTGGAGAGTTGAAATGTTAATCGGTAGAGGCCGCTCAACATTGTCAGAAAAAGGCCTTTTCGAGCGCGAGAAGAGTATAGTCGCAGAGGCCAAGATTGTCCTTGATCGAGCCGATAAAAGTGAAGATTGGGTAGAGCATTACAAAAATCTATTGGATGAGTACGAGAGACTCATAGTGCAGAGTGATCGATTGCTACGCATCGGTGACATCATGCAAACTAGACTAAACACTTTGCGCGAAGAGCTGAGGCTTGAGATCGAAAACCATAGAAAGACTCAAGCAGAAAAAGAAAAGTTTCAGGCGCAATTGTCTCAGGCGCAAAAGATGGAAGCCCTTGGAACTCTGGTTGGAGGAATTGCTCACGACATAAACAATATGCTCCAGAGCATTTTAGGTTTTTCTGAACTTTTGTTACGTGAAAAACAGGAGGATGATCCCAGTTACAAGCGCCTTCAGACGATAATAAAAGCTGGTAAAGGTGGGGCGGATCTGGTCAAGAAGCTATTGACGTTTTCTCAGCAGGCAGCGACATTTCCTGTCAACCTGGATCTGAATGATCAGATCACCGAAATCCTTACACTCATGTCACACTCTATTCCATCGAATGTTAATCTTTATGCCGACTTATGCAAGGAAGCCGCGATTACATATGCTGATCCCTCTCAAGTTGATGAGATAATAATGAATTTGGTTTCAAATGCTGTTGAGGCTATGCCTACCGGGGGCGATCTCAAAATTTCTACACGGGTCGTTCTGGTTGATGATGACTACGACAGTGGTCAAGCTGAGCTGAGGCATGGAGCCTATGTTTTGATGACCGTGTCAGATACTGGCAGAGGTATGGACGAATCCACTATTTCAAAAATATTTGATCCATTTTTCTCGACAAAGCAAAAAGGCTCGAGCAGAGGCACGGGGCTAGGACTATCAGTCGTCAAGGGCATTGTAGACAATCTAGGTGGGCACATTACCTGTGAGAGTTCTACTGACAGAGGAACTTACTTTAACGTCTACTTTCCTATCACAGAAATTTTATCATCCAGTCGGTGACCAATCTCATTCTCAAATACACTTCCGGGGCGCAAGGAAATACGATCCCATTCGTAGCCATGTCCGAAATTTGCATAGAACGTGTTTTCGTGAACGGCCAAATATAGATAAATAAGTCAACAAGTTGACTTTGATTGACTTTACCAGGTCAAAGTGTCTAAGTGATATTTGTTAGTGTCAATCGCAATTTGCAAAAACGCTTGAATTGGGACTGCATGCATTTCGCCGGCACATAGGAGGAGGGGAGATTCAGAGATTCCAGGAAAATACTTTTCCTGGTTTTTACAGGATCATCAGAGGGATAAAGTCATGGACAATCTCGGTACGGATCAAGTATCAGCGACTAATTTGATCCGCGAACTTCGTGACGAAATAAGTCAGATGAAAGCTATACTCGCACGTGCGGGAATGGCAAAGAGACGCTCGCAACTCGCTAATTCCTTGAAAGATGATCTTCTGAAGCCGGCGACATTACGTGAAAAACTAGAGTTGATTACCGAATCCGTCATTCAGATCTTCGAAGCGGATTTTTGCCGTATATGGTTAATCAAATCCGGGGACAAATGCGAATCGGGGTGTGTCCATGCCAAGATCAAACATGGGCCGCATGTTTGTCATGCGCGCAACAATTGTCTCCATCTAATGGCCAGTTCCGGCCGATACACCCATTTAGACGGACAACATCATAGTCGAGTTCCCTTCGATTGTTACAAGATTGGACGAATTGCTTCCGGAGCAGAACCACGATTATTGACCAATGACGTATGTTCGGATGAGCGAATTCACAACCACCAATGGGCGCAAAATCTCGGTCTGGTTTCGTTTGGAGGGTACCGCATTGTTTCTGGATCAGGAGTTCCGATAGGTGTTTTAGCTTTGTTCAGCAAGAGCCCATTATGCGGCGACGACAATTTCTTGCTTGAGAGCATTGCTAATACTACTGCCCATGTGATTCAAACGGCCACGATGGAAGAGGTGGCAACCAGTGAAAGACTCAAATTCCAGCGGCTGGCTAACAATTCTCCTTTTGGAATACTGATGATCGAAGAGGACGGCCTGTTTTCTTACGCAAATCCGAAATTTACAGAGATGTTTGGGTACGATTTGAATGATGTTCCTAACGGCAGGACATGGTTTAGAAAAGCGTACCCCAATCCGACGCTGAGGCATGAAGCTATTAATTCTTGGCTAACTGATTTCAAGCGTCGTATGCCCGGAGAGACTGCCCCAAAAGTGTTTCCGGTAATTTGTAAGGATGGAACTGAAATGATTATTCATTTCAGGAATGTCAAACTCGAATCTAGCCAAAATTTGTTAACCGCAGAGGACATCACTGAGCTGAAAAAAGCTGAAGATACCATGCGACTTAATGAGGCAAGACTCAAAAAAATCGTTGAAATCCTCCAGTATAAACCGGACTCCATACAGGACTTTCGCAATTTTGCCCTCAATGAAGCTGTTGACATAACCCACAGCAAAATCGGTTACATTTTTCATTATAGCGAGATAACTAAACAGTTCACACTTAATACCTGGTCAAAAAACGTTCTTGACGAATGTTCAATTGCTGATCCTCAGACCGTCTACGAACTACAGAACACGGGAATATGGGGTGAGCCTGTTAGGCAGCGGCAACCATTAATAATGAACGATTTCCAAGCTGAGCATCCCTTGAAAAAAGGTTATCCAGAGGGTCATGCAAAACTTCACAAGTATATGACAATCCCAGTTTTCAGTAAGGGCGAGATCGTTGCTGTAGTAGGAGTCGCAAACAAGGAATCTGATTACAACCAGATTGACTTGTTACAGCTTTCATTACTTATGGATTCGGTTTGGAAGGGTATTGATCGCCTAGTAGCTGAAGAGGCATTGTATCAGAGCGAAGCAACCCTAAGTACTGTCCTTCAATCCGCTCCGATAGCCATAGGAATGGTGACAAACAGGGTTTTTGAATGGATAAATGACACGATGACGCAGATGACCGGCTATTCTGGTTCAGAATTGTTAGGTCGGAGCGCCAGATTACTTTATGAGACGGATGAAGAATTTCTGAGAGTTGGGTCAATCAAGTATGGCTTAATTAAAGAGAAAGGTAGCGGATCAATCGAAACTCGTTGGAAGTGCAAAGACGGTTCGGTGATTGACATCATTCTCAGCTCGTCGGCAATTGTTCCTGGTGATTTGTCAAAAGGGGTGGTCTATTCCGCTCTTGATATTACTGAGCGCAAGAGGTCAGAACATGACTTGAGGGAGGCTGAAGAGCGTTTACGTCTATTGATTGAGTCTTCGCCCATAGCGATTAGAATTGCCACTCAGGGTAAATATTCGTATGTGAATCCCGCTTTCCTGAGATTGTTCGGATATGATTCCGCTAAAGATATTGAAGGGCTTCCAGTAGATACCTTATATGTCGAAGAAGACAGGCGTCTCATTAGGGAAAGGAACGAAAACCGAGCCAGGGGAGTTCCCGTAGACTCTCATTATACCGTCAGAGGTATCAGGAAATGTGGCTCACTGCTTGATCTAGAAGCCTGGGGAAGCGAAATTATTTATAAAGGACAGCGTTCCACGCTCCGTTTTTTAATAAACGTCACAGAATCCAACTCATTGCGCGCCCAACTAATTCAAGCGCAGAAGATGGAGGCTGTTGGAACACTTGCGGGTGGTATTGCTCATGATTTCAATAACCTGCTTCAAACGATTTTAGGTTATTCGGAATTTATGCTTCAGAGAAAAGATGCTATTGAGCCGATTTATAATAACATTGAGAAAATATACCATGCCGCCAACCGTGGAGCTGATCTTGTAAAGGGATTGCTCACTCTAAGTCAAAAGGTTGAAATAAAATACGCTCCTACCGACTTAAATCTCGAGATAGAGCAAGTGCGTCAACTGCTATCCCGAACTATTCCAAAAACCATTAGAATTGATCTAAAACTCTCGGATGATCTTAATTTAATTAACGCAGCGGAAAGTCAGATCTGTCAAGTGTTGATGAATATTGCTGTAAATGCTCGTGACGCTATGCCAGACGGGGGATCACTAACTATAGAAACATCAAATTTTCATTCGTTTGGTTGGTCTCCTGAGGCCATTTGCGAAATGGAACCCGGAGATTACGTTTTACTCACAATCTCGGATACTGGGGTTGGCATGTCTGCCACAACTCTTTCACGAGTGTTTGAACCTTTTTTTACGACTAAAGAAGTGGGCAAGGGAACCGGTCTCGGGCTGGCTACCGTTTACGGGATTGTAAAACAACATGGGGGCGAGATAGTCTGTTTAAGCAAACTTGGTCTTGGAACCACCTTTAAAATTTATTTTCCTGCAATACAATCCGGGATTGAGCCGACAGCCAAAAACGATGAAACAGAAGTACTTGGCGGCACGGAAACCATATTGCTGGTGGAAGATGACGATGCCGTAAGAGAGTTGTGTCAGGAGCTGCTAAGCAGTTTTGGCTATGAGGTGATAACGGCATGCAACGGTTTGGAAGCTTTAGGTATTTATGTCAGAGATTTTCAAAATATTTCCCTGGTTATTCTCGACTTGATAATGCCCGTAATGGATGGAAGCCAGTGTTTCAAAGAGATTCTAAGAATTAATCCAGCTGCTAAAGTAATCATAGCCAGTGGATACTCGGAAAACGAAATAGCCACTCAGAAATCGCTGAGTAGCTCAAGAAGTTTTATAAGAAAGCCTTACAATATGAATGAAATGCTCAACTCAGTAAGGCGCATTCTTGACGATGTGGGATGAATTCCTCACAAATCAAAGCACTTGAAAAGACATGTTTAAACACGAACTGACCTTTCACCAAAAAAAGAAAAATTTAATTACTGCTGTTATTACCTTAATCCCCTCAAACAAATAAAAGTGGAAAGCACTTACAGGCAACAAC
>CALGLN010000134.1 GCA_937930835.1 uncultured Desulfomonile sp. | reverse complement strand
CTTGAGGTTTTCCTTTGGCGACAATTTGTCCGTCATTTAAGACCATGATCTTGTCTGAAATCTCCATAACACCTCGGATATCATGGCTAATTATGACATAAGTGATTTCTCTGAGGGCATGCGTCTTTTCTATCAGTCTGTATATTGACGACTTGGTTATAGGGTCTAAGCCACTGGTAGGTTCATCAAAAAAAACAATGTCCGGATCGCTGACCAAAGCTCGGGCTAATCCTGCCCTCTTACGCATCCCCCCTGATAATTCTGATGGAAATTTTTCGCGATGTTTAAACAAACCCACCTGCTCCAAACGAGACTCTACCTTCTCCACTATTTCTCTGTTCGACATTCTCGTTCTCTCGCGCAGAGGAAACGCGACATTGTCCATAACGTTCAATGAGTCAAAAAGAGCCCCTTCCTGAAATAGAATGCCGAAACGAATTCTTATCTTATTGAGTTTTCTGGAATTGAGGCCTACCAAATTCTTTCCGTCAATCCAGATGCCTCCAGAGTCAGGTTTTTCTAAGCCTATCATGATTCTAAGTAGCACCGATTTACCAGCCCCGGACCTTCCCATCAGACTCGTAACCGAACCGGCTTCAACACCAAAGTTGACTCCGTTGAGAACCTGTTGATGGTTAAAACGCTTGAATATGTTGTCTACTTTAATCATGTTTCCGCATTAAATTATCTTGATTTCATTTAAACATTAATGAAGTCATTATGTAGTCGCTAACAAGAATTAGAATTGACGATATCACCACGGCCTTTGTGGTAGCTATTCCAACACCCCTAGATCCTCCCGTGGCATAGAAACCCTTGTAGCAGGCTACCACCGATATGATTAACCCAAACACCAGCGCCTTGGTCAGACCATGCGTTACATCGGTCATGTCCACATAATTCCTTATCCCAGACATGAATGCTCCCTGGTCTATGTCGAGGAATTTTACGGAAACTACGTAAGCGCCTAACATTCCTGAGAAACTATAAATGCTGGCAAGAAAGGGTAAGGCGATTATCGACGCCGCTATTCGTGGGGAAACGAGATAGTGTATTGGATCAACAGCCATGCTCGACAAAGCGTCAATCTGCTGCGTGTTACGCATGCTCCCCAATTCGGCTGTCATTGACGAACCAACACGGCCTGTCACCATCAATGCGCTCAGCACAGGACCAAGTTCTCTGGCTAGACTCAGAGCTACCGTTGCTCCTACTAAAGACTCTGCTCCATATCTATGCATGGCGTTGTAACCCTGAAGCGCTGTCACCATTCCAGTAAAAGCCCCCGTAGTCACAATCAAAAACATGGATTGTGTTCCTATAAAATCCAAATGTCTCAAGAACTCTTTCACCCTGTAAGGAGGGAAAAAGAACATTTTCAACGCTATAGCTGTCATTATCAGCGCGCCGCCTAGGTCTCGCAAAAGACCGGTTGTCATAGTCAGTAGAAACTTGAACAAACTATTTTCGGCCGCTGATGCCATAAGAAACACTTTCGATGTCAACAATCTGTAATAAATCGCTTTTCATTCCAGCTTGACTCAGAAGGATTTGAAAAGCTTTTCACAGGTCTATAGATAATGTATTCTAAAAAGTGAGATATTTTCAGTATATTACTTTAATAAACCAATCATGTTTATAGACCGACAATGTCCGTATTCTAATATATTGGATTAATAAAAGTCAATATCATTCTGTTTAAATTAACTTTTATTTAACAAAACTGTGCGAGTAATTGGCTGAGTTGCATAATGTTTTTGCAATGTTCAAATTTAGGTCAGTTCTTCTGATATAAAACTCATTGAATGACCAATGTGTCAGTGGTATGGTTGTCCGCTTGAAAACCAAGCTATAAGAAAAAATAAAATCCATTAGGAGCTGGAATGGGTTCTGCCGAATTTGTTCATCTTCATCTTCATTCTCAGTATTCTTTGCTCGACGGAGCAATCAAGATTCCGGACTTAATAGCCAAAGTCAAAGAATTCAAAATGCCGGCTGTGGCTGTTACTGACCACGGGGTTTTGTTTGGCGCCATGGAATTTTATTCGAGCGTTCAGTCCAGTGGATTGAAGCCTATAGTTGGTTGCGAAGTTTACGTGGCTCCTGGATCACGTCATGAAAAAGGGGCTCGTAACGGTGATTCTCGAGCTAATCATCTGATCCTGTTGTGTGAGAATCTCAAGGGGTACAAGAATCTTTGTAAACTGGTAACACTGGGATTTCAGGAAGGGTTTTACTATAAGCCTCGGGTTGATCGAGAGTCGCTTGAAAAATACAATGAGGGACTGATTTGCCTTAGCGCATGCTTGAAGGGGGAAGTCGCTGATAAAATCGTACGGGGTGAGGATCAAGCTGCTTTTGAGACCGCCGCTTGGCACAAAGAGGTTTTCGATTCAGGCAGATACTTTTTGGAAATTCAGGAAAATGGAATAGAAGAACAGCGCAAAGTCAATGAAAAGTTAATTGAATTTTCTTCCAAACTGGATGTTGGAATTGTTGCCACTAATGACTGCCATTATCTTGATCAGCGTGATCACAGAGCCCACGAAATCCTTTTATGCATACAAACCGGCAAAAAGCTCGAAGACATTAATCGAATGTCATTTAGCTCCGAACAGTTCTATGTAAAGTCTCCTGAAATAATGGCTTACGACTTTCGTAACTATCCAGAGGCGATCAAAAATACTCTTTCGATTGCTGAGCGCTGTGGTTTGCTGTTGGAATTCGGACAAATCCATATGCCGAGATTTGATCTTGGAACCGGGGAAACCCTGCGGGAGAGATTTGAGAGAGATACGAGATCCGGTTTTGAACAACGGATAGGTAAGCTTCTAAGATCTGGACAAATCACCGAGAGTAAACTCGACATCTACAGAAAACGTCTCGAAACGGAAATCAAGCTTATCCAAGACATGGGATTTTCTGGATATTTCCTTATAGTTGCTGACTTCATCAGCTATGCGAAGGGCAATGAAATCCCGGTTGGACCAGGACGAGGATCAGCCGCCGGCTCTCTGGCCGCCTACTCCCTAGGTATAACAGACATCGATCCAATACAATACAATCTCCTGTTTGAGAGGTTCCTGAATCCTGAACGTAAGAGCATGCCTGATATTGATGTCGACTTTTGTACTCAAGGAAGAGATAGGGTAATCGAATACGTTTCAAACAAGTATGGCAAAGATAATGTCGCTCAAATCATAACCTTCGGACGTATGCAAGCCAAAGCGGTTGTCAGAGATGTCGCACGTGTTCTCGGTTTTCCTTATGCAGAGGCCGACCAGATAGCGAAATTGATACCTGATGCTCTTAAAATGACACTCGAGAAGGCCATCAAGGATGAACCGCGCCTTAAAGAGATGATGGACAAATCGGCAGAAGTCAATGATCTCATTATGACGGCTAAATCACTGGAAGGCATAACTAGGCACGCCTCAACACACGCTGCTGGAGTTGTGATCTCAGATAAGCCTCTAGTTGAAAGCTTGCCTTTGTACAAAGGGCAGAATGACGAAACATTGACTCAGTTCGACATGACGTGGGTTGAAAAGATCGGTTTGGTAAAATTTGATTTCCTGGGACTTAAAACACTCACCGTTCTTGATCGGGCTGTTAGGCTTATCAGGGAAAGCCAGGAAAAGGATTTCGACATCAATTCCATTGCCTTTGCTGACCCAAAAACATTTGAAATGCTCTCTCGGGGGGACACTTTAGCGATTTTTCAACTTGAATCTTCAGGCATGAGAGAGGTGTTGACCAAATTCAAGCCATCCGTCTTTGAAGACCTGATCGCTATTTTAGCTTTATATAGGCCTGGTCCGCTGGAATCAGGAATGGTCGATGATTTCATCAACCGAAAGCACGGAAAAACTCCCATAGAATATCCCCTGGAACAACTCGAACCCATCCTCAAAGAGACTTACGGGGTCATTGTATATCAGGAACAGGTCATGAGTATCGCAAAGGAGCTTGCTGATTACTCATTAGGAGAGGCTGATCTGCTCAGACGAGCGATGGGAAAGAAAAAAGCTTCCGAGATGGCCGAACAGAAGAGTAGGTTTGAAAAAGGAGCAGCCAAAAACAAGATAGATCCGGAAAAAGCCACACACATCTTTGAACTGATGGAAAAGTTCGCAGGATATGGTTTCAACAAATCGCACTCTGCGGCTTATGCCATGATAACTTACCAAACCGCATACCTCAAGGCGCACTATCCATCTGAGTTCATGGCTGCTCAGCTGACCTGTGAAACTGGAAATCCAGACAAGATTACAACCTACATTTCGGAATGCCGCAACATGGGGCTGGAAATATTACCCCCTCATGTGAATGATTCTTTTGAAAGCTTTCACGTGTCTAACGGGAAGATAGTTTTTGGTTTGGGCGCCGTAAAAAATGTGGGAGAAAATGCCGTAAATTCCATCTTGGAATCTCGAAGAGAAGGCGGAGTTTTCTGCAGCATGTATGACTTTGCCCGAAGAGTTGATCTACGAAAGGTAAACAAGAAGGTTATTGAAAGTTTGATCAAATGTGGAGCCTTTGACGGCATGGGTCCAAACCGGCGTTCGATGTTAGAATGCCTTGATTCTGTATTAGATCAGGCGGCTAGCTTTCAGAGAGAAAAGAATACAGGTCAGTTCAATCTGTTTTCAACAGAATGTGATGTAGGGGAATCAAGTGACCTGACCGATCCTCCAATAGAGTTACTTCCAGAATGGGATGACCTTCTGAAACTGTCATTTGAGAAAGATCTTATCGGATTCTACGTCACTGGTCATCCGCTGATGAATTTTGAATCAATCATCAAAGAGTTCACCAATTCAAGCACGGGGCAACTGAATTCTGTGCCGCAATCAGCCTTGGTCAAACTCCCAGGCATGGTGAAATCAATCAAGGAAATAAGTACTAAAAAAGGTGACCGGATGGCCTTCGTCTCATTTGAAGATCTTGAGGGTGTTGTTGAGGTCACCGTGTTTTCCGATCTTTATGCGCTGACGCGAGATCTTTTGAATTGCGGTGAGCCACTTATACTAGCCGGATTAAGGGAAGGAGAGCCTGACACTCCAAGACTTCTAGCACAGGAAGTACATCTGCTAAAAGACACTCCCAGACATTTTAGTAAGGCCGTGACCGTAAGGATCTCAACTCTGGGAACAGACTCAGGTAATATCAAGACTCTTAAGAATATTCTCGACAGGTTTAGGGGAAAGGTTCCCGTGAAGCTATCAATAACCATTCCCAACAGGTCAGAAACAATTATCAGTTTAGGACCCGTAGGGTGTGACCCTTCTGAAGCTTTCAACGCAGAAATTAAAAAACAGTTCGGCTATGATCCTATCGCCACTGCTTATTGATTTAGTTTGAGAGACAATAAGAATTATGGAAAGTGCGCATGCCTAACTCAGAACCTTTGGGGGTGATCAAAGAACCTGCAATCAGGGAAACCTCTTTGAAAGAAGAGGTTGAAAAGCGGTACCTGGCTTATGCTCTGTCCACTATTGTCGCTAGAGCGCTACCTGATGTTCGAGACGGGTTAAAACCTGTTCATCGGCGTATTCTCCATGCGATGAATCGTATGAGATTAGATGACACGGCAAAAATGCGTAAAGCAGCCGCTGTAGTGGGAGAGGTCATAGGTAAATATCACCCTCACGGTGATCAAGCGGCCTATGATTCTCTAGTGAGAATGGCTCAGGATTTTAGCCTACGATACCCACTCGTGGATGGTTCAGGAAATTTCGGATCCATTGACGGGGATGCGCCTGCGGCTATGCGTTATACGGAAACAAGACTTAGTTCATTCGCTAATCTGCTGCTCAGGGAAATTGACCAAGGAACAACGGCCTTCAGACCCACTTATGATGGTATGGGTGAAGAGCCTGACGTCTTGCCTGCTCTGGTCCCAAACCTGTTACTGAACGGATCTTCAGGCATTGCAGTAGGAATGAGTTGCTCTTTTCCACCTCACAACTTAAGGGAGGTCCTTCAAGCATGCCGAGAGACAATAAAAAATCCAGAGCTTGATACTGTGGGCATGTTAAAATTCATAAAGGGCCCTGACTTTCCAACCGGCGCGCAAGTCATCGTTGATGGGGATGGGTTCAAAAATATTTACGAGACTGGACATGGAACTGTCAGGGTTAGAGCTTCATTTATCACTGAAACGGCATCCAGGGGCAAAACTAGCCTCGTCATCACTTCCATTCCCTACTCAGTAAACAAATCTCGACTAATCGAGAGAATAGCTAATCTGATCAGAGACAAACGCATTAGAAACGTTTACGATGTTCGTGACGAAAGCGCCCAAGATGTCCGCGTGGTATTGGAGCTACGAGGAGCTGACGCAAAGCCAGATTCAATAATGGCTTTTCTATACAAGCACACCGACCTCCAAATAAACTTTCCAATCAATTTTATAGCGATAAAGCCCACAGGAACTCCAGATAGATTGTCTCTGGACAAGATTATCAGGTATTTCCTCGATTTCAGGTTTGAGAAAACAGTCCAGAGACTTGAGCACAAATTGGCGGCTCTTCTCAAAAGGATTCATGCTCTAGAAGGGTTTGAAAGGCTTTTTGATGATCTGGACAAGGCTCTGGAAATCATTAGGTCAGCACGAAGTAGAGTAGAGGCAGCCTCGGGACTTAAGGATTATTTTAAGATTGACGATGATCAAGTTGAGGCCATCCTGGAATTGCGTCTCTACCGGCTAGTAGGTATGGAGATTGGGAAAGTAATTGACGAACTTCAGGCCAAGAGAAAAGAAGCCTCAGATATCAGGAAAAACTTGGATAGCCCCAAGCGGCTGTGGAACCTCGTTGACAAAGAACTTGCCGATATAATTGATAAATTTGGTGATGAAAGACGATCCACACTTATTCATGAAAATAAAGCTTTGTCATTGGAATACAATCCAGAAGAATTCGAGGAACAGGATGATGTAACAGTCATATTATCCAAACAGGGATGGATTCGTAGGATGAAAATCGAGGTAGATGACGTTTCATCACTCAAATTCAGAGATGGGGACAGTCTTTTTCATGTTGTGAGAGTAAATACTTCGAAGAATCTAGCGTTGTTTTCAAATTACGGAAAAGTCTATGTGATCAAGGCAGCTGATGTCCCTGCGACATCGGGTTTTGGAGATCCTGTAAGCTCTCTGGTTAACTTGTACGATGGAGAATTAATTGTCGGTCTAATAGCTCCAGACCCAGTGAAACAAGCCTGTGTCTTAGACTCCTCATTGTCTCAAAATCCTGATGATAACGCCGAAGAATCAAGTGACCAACCGGATCTTTTCGAAAACACTTCAGAACGCCACTTGTCCCATGAGACCGGCGTTTCGACGCCAACTTACGGCATTCTAGTGACACGGCTAGGTAAAGGGTTTAGGTTTGAACTGGAATCGTTGAGAGAGACTACTAAAAAAATTGGTCGCAAGATTACGAATCTTCAGGAATCAGATCATGTTGTGGCGGTTAAGTCCATTTCAGGCGATATCCTGGCAATTGGGACTGACGATGGAAGACTATTGTTCTCAAAAATAGATCACGTTCCAGTAATGTCAGGAGTTTCACAAGGAGTGATCCTTATCAAAAAAGGACAAAAAAGCTCAGTCGTTGATATGGAAATTATTTGCGAGGGTCAGTCACTAAGGGTTATAGACTCCTTGGGGAGTCAAACTGAAATACTTGTAGGGAAAAACCTCATTGCCAATCGTGGAACTCGTGGGAAGAGGGTCTCAAATTCCATCTGTGACATTGAATGTAATTAGGAAGTTGAAAATAGTTAGATGACAGATTCTTACACGGTAAAAGACATACAGGTGCTCAAAGGGCTTGAAGCAGTCAGGAAACGTCCCGGGATGTATATAGGAGGCACTGGAACTGAAGGACTCCATCAATTGGTGTGGGAAATCCTTGATAATAGTGTTGACGAAGCCTTGAACGGACACTGTAATTCAATCGAGGTAATTCTGGAGTCAAATGGAGCCATTACAATTCAGGATTCTGGCAGAGGAATCCCGGTAGAAATCCATCCAGCAACCGGCAGGAATTCTGTGGAAACAATTTTCTGCAATTTACACGCAGGTGGAAAATTTGATGATGACGCCTATAAGGTAGCTGGCGGCCTCCACGGTGTAGGGGCGTCAGTAGTTAACGCTCTGAGTTTTCATATGCTGGTGGAAGTAAAGAGAAACGGCTTCAAATACTCTCAAACATATTCCAGAGGTAAACCAACCAGCAATCTTACCCAAATTTCATCAGCAAGAGGAACAGGCACTAGGGTCACATTTCTGCCTGATACACAAATATTTTCGTCAACTGATTTCTCGAAGGAGAGTATTAGGACTCGTCTAGAAATAAAGTCGTTTCTTGTGGCAGGCTTGAAGATTAAATTTTCCGATCGAAATGAGAATACCTCAGAGATTTTTTACTATCCTCAAGGCATTGTAGATTACCTCGAAAAGCTTGTTGATGACAAAGAAAGACTGGTCTGTCAACCTTTCTATTTCAAACACGAAAATGACATAAAACTGGAGGCTGTTTTCACATGGACCTCCAACACGGATTGCCAGATATTGTCATTCGTTAATTCAATTCCTACTCCCGCAGGTGGAACGCACGAAAACGCTTTTCGAAATGCCCTGACCAAGACTATCCGGCAGTATATGGAAAAACGTAACGGACTGCCCAAAGGAATAAAAGGAGTCACTGGTGATGATGTGAAAGAAGGATTGATTGCAATTCTATCCTTATATTTGCACGGGAATCTTGAATTTCAGGGACAAACGAAAGAAAGACTGAACAGCCCTACCGCTTCTCAGGTCGAACCATTAGTTAAGACAGCCTTTGAAACCTGGCTAGGTCAAAATCCATCTCAGGCCTCTGCGATAACAAATCGTGTTGTGCTCGCTGCCCAGGCTAGAGCCGCTTCAAGGGCCGCTCGAGATGAAGTGAATCGAAAAGCCGCAACCCGCAGATTGACCCTGCCCGGAAAACTCGCCGATTGCTCTTCGACCTCACGAGACGGAACGGAACTTTTTATCGTCGAAGGTGACAGCGCTGGAGGTTCATCAAAGCAGGCTAGGGATAGAAGATTCCAAGCAATTTTGCCAATAAGAGGTAAGATCCTCAATGTTGAACAAGCCTCAGGGGAGAAGCTTCGCGCAAACAAGGAAATAT
>CALGLN010000133.1 GCA_937930835.1 uncultured Desulfomonile sp. | reverse complement strand
GAAATGCTCCCCGAATCCCTGCGGAAAAAATTCTTCGATGAGTACGGAATCATCGGTAGACAAGCGTACGGAACCGCTGACGTTGGATGCGTATCCTACGAATGCTCGCAGCTAAACGGCATGCATATCCACCACGATGTGATCGTCGAAATCGTCGACCCTGAAACAGGTAAAGTTTTGCCTGATGGCGCCGTTGGTGAAGTAGTAGTCACATGTAATAATAAGATTTACCCCTTGGTGAGGTTTGGGACGGGTGACCTTTCCAGCCTGGCCTATGATGAATGCCCCTGTGGAAGAAAGTCACTCAGATTGACACGAATTATGGGAAGAGCTGATCAAGTGACCAAAGTCAAAGGTATGTTCGTGCATCCTTCACAAGTGCAGCGAGTCTTGGACAGCTTTGCGGAAATAGCCAAAGGGCGCCTTCTCGTGGAAAGAGTCAATGACCAGGATGTGATGACTCTCGAAGTGGAAATGAAACAGGACCTGTCCTCAAGTCTCAAAACATCAATAGAAAATTCCATCAAGGAAGTCATAAAACTCAAAGGATTAGTAAGGCAAATTCAGCCGGATACCTTGAAAGAGGGATTCAAGATCATCGAGGATGTACGGAAGTGGGACTAGCCTTTCAATAAAAAAGAGGCCGAATCGACGGCCTCTTTTTTTGAAACAGTGTTACCACACTGCATGAACTATCCTCACGAATGGCCTGCGCCTCCGCTATGTCCACACGATGACCCCAAGCCTTTCTCAATAGCCGAACTGGAAAAAACTGAAAGAATCTTGGTTACATCGCTACATCCGCAATCAGGACATTCCAAATTCCCTTTGTCAGATGAAAACACAAGCCTTTCGAATTCCTTGCCGCATTTGTCGCAAACAAATTCAAAAATCGGCATCGCTGACCCTCGTTATCCGCAACTGCAACCACTGCCGCAGCCGTCGGAACTCGTATTAGCCAGTTCCGCCATCGGACCGAATATGCTGGACTTAATTGCAAGACCGCCCGACTCCTTGATGATCTTCATCGCAAACGGGTCTACAACTAAAGGTAACTCATTGATAACATACTTCTCATCGCCTTCTTTTAGCTCGTCCAGAGCCAATCCCATGCTGGGACCGCCTCAACCATAGCCGCCAAAAAACACCCTGAGAAACTGATTGTCAACCAGCTTCTCCCTGAGAAACTTCGTGGATTCTTCGTCGATTGTAAACATTTTCTTCTCCTAATGAGATCGGCCTTGTTTATGGAACAAGATTATTCATATATCCAAATATAGTCAATAGCCTCGCCCCAAATTTTTCTGATCATGATTCAAAATGTCCCGTCCTAACAGGATATTACGTTAACAAAATTTTTTATTCCCCCAAAACAAGAATTTTCATGATAACTCTTGTCGACCATTATTGCCAACAAATATTACAGAATCTGTGGGAAACCCCTCAGTCTATTCCATTAATCGATCAATCATTATCTTGAGCTTACGCAATTCACTCTGAACCGATGGCGGTCTGCCCTTGTCTCTGCACTCAACACACTCGGAATCCTGTGCTCCAACGTCCTTCTTTTCAGAATGCGCAACGCCAAGGTAGGGGAGGGCGGCCCCCGATCCTCGACGGTATTTTTCAGTCAATTTCCTCAAATTATTATTTATTTGATTCTCTCCAACAAGTATGGTCTCCCCGATTATCACAAGAGGCACTGAAAATTTTCCATCAGAATGAACCGACTCAATCTGGGAAAAAATCTCGTAGTCCTCAGCACGCGCGATGTCATAAGCTTTGATCTTGATGTCATACTCCCTAACCAAACTATCCAATAAAGGCTTCACATGCTCGCAGACCGGACAGTCATGAGACCCAAAATAAACTATCCACACCTCATGGCTACTCGCAGCTCCCGAAAATGAGGCCACAGCAATACCCAATGTTGCGACCGCAACCATAATCAGAAAAAATCTTGGCAGGCACACCACAGAATTATTCATCAAAATCATTTCCGAATTAACCCGATTTTCGGCGGAATTGGATAAAACGAATTCACATTCTTGTGCGTTCTGAAACCACAGGCCTCCCTCTGTATGAGCAGCCAGTCAAGAGCGTTCTGAGCCCGGTTTACAATGGAATTGTATTTCTTAATACAATCATTTATCATTTCAATATGGTCAGCCTCGTATTCACCCGAATAACCTTCCAGATCATCACCCATGAGTTGAACTATCTCGGAGCGCGCCTCATTGGCCTTCTGGATCAACTGCTCAAGAGCGGCCCCGGTATTCCCAAGCCCCTCTGCCATCTCCTTGACCATATCGATTTCCATGCCGCCTGTGTCACGGCATATTCCCATCAAATACCTCCAGAATGAATTAATTCACTATGATATCGATGATCAATTTATTGTCAATAACCTATTTTGAATTAATAATTTTATTAAAATGTAATATTAACGGATTAATAGAAATATGAACTCTATTTTTACTTGACATTTTGAGTGTAACCTATTATGTTTCGAAACACTTTAATACATAGGAAGCTCTATGACCCGGTTGTGCCGGGAGCTGTTAAAGACCAGAGCAAATTCCTTACCCCCCCAGTGAGGAGGTCTCCCATGTCCGGGAAATGTTCCGTTTATGGCTGTGTTGCCCTAGTAGTGGCTGCGCTTTTGATAACATGTATGGCCCAGCCGGTTCAAGCCTACAGAATCTGTACTTTCAAGGGAACCGTAGTTGAAAATGGCTGGCGATCCATGACCGTCAAGTCCAACGGCCAATGCGCTGAAGTTAATGTAGGCTGGCGCACAAAGTTTGTTCCGAACAGGCGCCCGTGTTTAGGTGAGAATGTTGCGGTAGATTTCATTCTCGAAGATGGATACATGAAGGCTACAAAGGTAGTCAGCCTGTCACCAATGCCAGCTTCAGCTCAATGCTATCCACCAGCTCCCCCAAGTGGTTCTGTTTGCAGGTCAGTTGGTGAGGAGCCAAGTCCGATAGATTCATGTGTTCCACCCAAACCCATTGTATCGACACGGCCTCCGGCTCATGTGTCTGATCCATCGTGGACGCCGTCGGGTTCCAGTACAACAACTGCTCCCCCTCCCTCCCGTAGAAAACCGGCGGCGTCACGTCCGGGTGGTCCTCAGACAAAACCTTCGGAATCTGCTTCAGATGGAGTATCCACAGGGCCATCGGCTTCTACAGGAACAGATAGAACTGCGGCCCCTAGCGCGCCTCCCAAAAAACCTGTTGGAAAGACTGCGACTGGAGAAAAAAAGGTAATAGCAAAGACTAGCCCGGTGGAAAAACCCGCTCCTCCGAAAAAAGAGGAGATCAGCGAAGCTGTTCCCAAAGAGGAAAGAAGTTCAAAAACAATCCAGGGAGAAGTAGTAGCTTCCTCTCCGAAGAGTCTGTCCCTAAGAGTTACCGACGATGCTGACTCCGCCGAAGTTGTAAACATTCGAGTGGGGCTCAAGACAAAGTTCATACCATTTAGAAGGCCGGCCGTAGGCGAAAAGGTCAAGATTGAATTCAGGCAAGAAAACGGAGATAAATTCGGATACACCGTTCAGGTTGTGCAGTAGAAATCCCGACCCGAAGCCTCTTAGCTCATTGGGGTAAGAACCGGAAACGCCCTTGATATTTCTCAGGGGCGTTTTCTTGTTTCACACTAATAAGTTTTTATTTTATTCATTAATCAAGAGGCGGTTTTTTAAGGTCCTGTCTTATTCTATCGAGGAATGCGTTGTAAAGAGACTCCAGCTCGGTGGGATTTTCAGACTGTGTCTGCTCAAAGCCGACGAGAAAATAATAAATTGCCCTGTCAAAAAATAGCGTGGTCCTGTTATTCAAGGCAACGATGGACCGCACATCAAAAGGCTGACCTGCAAAATTCGAATCCTGGAAAAAAAGCCACACATGCCTCTTGAGCAATATGAACACGCGAACCATTTCCGAATAGCTCAGGCCATCTTCGCAGCAGCGTATCCCAAGCTTCACATACCTATCCGCTATTGTTTCCACAGACGTTCTCTTGTCAATATTCACGGTGAATTCTGAAAGGACAGTATCAGCTAGCTCTCGGAGCATTTCCTCAGCGAGCTGGTAATGCGACAGGATTTCTCGTTTGTGTAAGGTGTCTTCCATAAAAAGATCACGAATTTCAACGTGAAAACGCTGGATAAATTTTGCAAATTCCATTTCAAAAGTTCTGGCTTCCATAATTTCCTCCTGAACCCAAAAGAGCAATCAAGACAGCAAGCCCGACAATTTAGTCGTGACGATGCCCATGTCCACCGTGCCCGTGATCATCATGAGAATGACTGTGATCATGAGCATGGTCATGTGAATCATCATGTGAATGG
>CALGLN010000132.1 GCA_937930835.1 uncultured Desulfomonile sp. | reverse complement strand
CCTGAGGACGGACTCGAACCGTCACGAGCACAAGGCTCAAGGGATTTTAAGTCCCTTGTGTCTACCAATTCCACCACTCAGGCAATAGGTAGGTAATGCGACAAGTATAAATCGAAAATGTTCAGGAATCAATGATGATGTTCTCTACAGTGACCTCCTGCCAGCACATAGATGACGGTTTGATTAGTTTTGTTCGAGATAAAAAATGATTCATCTTCCTTTATGTGGACGGCATTACCCTGTTCGATGACATAATTGCCTTTTTCCGCTGTAACCTGAACGGGTCCCGTAACAGGGACTAAGATTTCTTCGTGGCCTTCTCCAGGTTTTACAAGCCTGTCTGTTTCGCCTGGTTTGAGGACACCATAAACCATGTAGCATGCATGAGTGTGCAGGTCTTTCATTCCTAGCACATACTCGCCGCCTTGTTCTCTGGCTAATTTATCTATTTCAAAAGCTTTCACTCAGAAGGTTCCTCCACATAACCCCAATCGAAAAGTAGGGCGTCTTTAGGGCCTGCCATATCACTTATCAATAGTTGCGAATACGACCCTGACATTATATTGCGTTCTAAGTTGACTCCCAATGTTATTTTTTCCGAATTTATAAGAACCGTGAAAGGATAATCCACTTTCCCGGGCCCTACCAGCAATTTTTTCTGACACTCAAACATGGACTCAACATCGATCCCTTTGAAAAGGTCTTCGCAATTTGTCCATATTAGATCTATTATCGAAGCCATGGAATATTTACCCTCTGAATCAATCCATGAGTCATGTCTGTTATGCCAGTTAAAAAGATCGATGACAACAACAGAACCGTTATATTCTTGCCAGTATCATTTTTAGAACGCTGTGATGCCATTTTCTAAATGCGCCAAATTTATCTGTCAAGGAAATTCTGGCGTCATTTGGCGTATCAGCCTTAGTTGAAAAGAAATTGGATTACGCCAATGGTATAGATAGGGCTACAGGACCATTAAGCGTAGTGTTTTCTGGAGGCAAACTTATCTTGACACTGCAATCAAGCAAGTTTAAGATTGTTTCACTTATGATAGCGCCGGCTAATGGGAGGAATACTTTTCGATACGCGTGTCCTTAGGCCGGAATTCCTCAAATTAGCTGAAATCAATCCAATAGTCCTGTAGCTTCGGGGTGACAACCCACAGAGGTTGTTGGCTGCATAGCAGATGCCGTAAATTAGCTTTGCGAACCTGTTTTGGATTGAACTTTACTTGAGGGGCTAGGTAGTTTCCCGAAGATCATCATTAGCAAACCAAGAGGTCCGAAATGGAATTTAGTTATTATCCCGGTTGCAGCCTTAAAGGCTCCGCGCAGGAGCTTGATGATTCTTTTCGCAGTGTCTCAGAGAAATTAGGGGTAGTTCTCAGAGAAATACCTGACTGGACCTGTTGTGGGGCTTCTTCTGCTCACATGGTAGATCACTATCTGGAAGCTGCCCTTCCAGCAGGAGATTTACTCAAGGCCGAACGCATGGGTAAGGATGTTGTCGCTCCGTGCGCTGGATGCCACGTGAGGATGAAAGCGGCATCCCAAAGAATATTCAAAGAACCGGAGTTAGCGCGTCAGTTTCCCTTCAAGGGTACGATAAAAGTGATGTCCGGCATTGAAATGTTTCATCTAAAAGAAGTGATGCAACAACTCAAAGATCGGAAAATTAAATCACTCGAAGGCCTCAAAGTTGTTCCTTATTATGGATGCCTGGCTGTAAGACCAGTGGAAGTGGTTGAGCCCGAGGATCCCGAAAATCCCAGAGAGATGGACGATGTCCTCGAGATTCTAGGCGCTGAAGTCCTTAATTGGCCTTACAAGACCGATTGTTGCGGTGGTTCTTTAGCAGTGACTCGTACGGATCTTGTCGTTAAACTATCCAGGAAACTTTTAGACATGGCAAAACAGGTGGGCGCTGACGCTCTCGTAACCATGTGCCCGATGTGCCAGGCTAACCTTGATACACGTCAGGTTGATATTTCAAAGGCGGCTGGCCGCGTTTATCACATTCCAGTTCTTTATTTGAGTGAAGTAATAGGATTAGCCCTCAACGATTCCAGGGCCGCCTCTTGGTTTGATAAACATATCGTTTCACCCAAAGCGATGTTGTCTTCCAAAGGTTTGATGTAAACCGATTCCGTTTGGTCCAGGGTTGTGAGTCAATAGCTTTTGACCTATCGATCAAAAATGTTCACAACCGGGGAACAGGGAAAGCTTTCCGGAGATTGCCGTGACAAATAACAAAATTGGCGCAGTTATGACGGTTGGAGGGGGTATAGGAGGAGTACAAGCCTCTTTGGACTTGGCCGAATCTGGCTTTAGGGTTTACCTGATAGATGAAAAGCCATGTATCGGCGGAGTCATGGCTCAATTAGATAAGACCTTTCCTACTAATGATTGTTCTGCCTGTATCTTTTCCCCAAAATTGCAGACTCTTGCGCAAAACCCCAATATTGAAATCCTCGCCTACAGTAAAATAGAAGGCATAGAAGGAGAATCCGGTAATTTTACTGTCAAGGTTCGCAGGAAAGCTCGTTATGTGGATGCCGAAAAATGTACTTCCTGCGGCGCATGCGCTCAGAAATGTCCTACAAAGGTTCCCAATGAATATAATTTTGGACATGATCTCAGGAAGGCCATCTACAAAGATTATGCTCAAGGAATACCCTCGGTCTACACTATAGACACGACAAATTGCCGTGTTTTTAATGGTAAGAAATGTGGTGTATGCGCAAAGGTCTGTCCGGCCGGAGCGATTGATTACGAACAACAGGATATTATTGAAGAAATAAACGTCGGCGCTGTAGTCATGGCTCCGGGATACGAACTTTTTAATACTGCCCATGTTTCTGAATTCGGACATGGACGGATGCCGAATGTCGTGACAAACCTTGAGATGGAACGTATCCTGAGCGCTTCGGGGCCGTTTGGAGGAGTGGTCACCAGACCCTCAGATGGAAAGCATCCTAAGAAAGTCGCATGGATTCAATGTGTGGCTTCACGTGACAGAAGGAAAGGTATGCCACACTGCAGTTCCGTTTGCTGCATGGCCTCAATTAAGGAGGCTGTAATTGCCAGGGAACACGACTCCTCCATTGAGCCTACCATTTTTTACATGGATATCAGGGCATATGGTAAGGACTTCGACAAGTATTATGAAAAGGCGAAGAATGAAGGAGGAGTCCGCTTCGTACGCTCTATGATTAGCAGAATAGTGGAAGATCCGATAACTAGAGATCTTGAGATTACATATGTTGATGAAAACAACAAACTTCAGACCGAACTTTTCGATCTGGTCGTTTTAGCAGTGGGTATAAAGCCTACTGAATCGGCGATCGAAACATCCAGAATTTTGGACATTAGCCTGGATGATCAAAATTTCTGCACAACCACTACTTTCGACCCGGTCCAGACATCCAAGCCCGGGATTTTTGTCGCAGGAGCCTTTCAGGCCCCCAAGGACATACCGCAGACCGTTATGGAAGCATCTGCGGCAGCTGGCGCTGCAATGAGCATGCTTGTCGATCAGAGAAATACCTTGACAATAAAAAAGGAGCTTCCTCCAGAGCGTGATATCACAGGAGAATCGCCTAGAATTGGGGTTTTTGTATGCCGTTGCGGTATAAATATAGCTCAAACAGTTGATGTGCCGGGTGTAGTAGATATTATTAAAGACCTTCCAGGTGTCGCTTACGCCGGGGAAAATCTTTTCACATGCTCCCAGGATACTCAGGTACAAATCAAACAGATTATCAAGGATCACAATCTTAACAGAATTATTGTCGCTTCTTGCACTCCAAGAACCCACCTGCCACTTTTCCAGGAAACAGCTAGAGAAGCAGGCCTCAATAAATATCTTGTAGAAATGGCTAATATTCGTGAACATTGTTCGTGGGTTCACATGTCAGAAAAAGAACTCGCTACAATGAAAGCCGTCGATTTGATCCGCATGGCCATAGCCCGGACTTCCAAATTAGAACAGGTTCAGGATCAGCAGCTACCTATGGTTCCCTCGGGACTGGTCATAGGTGGTGGCGTAGCAGGCATGACAGCGGCTCTTAACTTGGCGGATCAGGGTTTTGATGTCCATCTGTTAGAATCAACTGACAAGCTTGGTGGCAATGCCTGGAGATTATTCCACACGCTCAAAGGTGAGAAGATAAGGCCATATTTGGAAAGGCTGTTGGAAAAAATAGAGAATGAGAAACGTATCAACGTCTATTTCAAGGCCAAAATAGAAGATGTCTCCGGCTTTATCGGAGCTTTCAAGACAAAAATATCTCAGCCTGAAAAAGAAAGCCTGGTTATAGACCATGGCGTGACAATAATTGCCACTGGCGCCCATGAATGGAAACCGGATGTTTATGGTTACGGCTCAGACCCCAGAATAAAAACACAGCTCGAGTTTGCAAAAGCTCTCGACGCAAAGGAACCAGATGCCTTGAATGCCAACACGACAGTGTTCATTCAATGTGTCGGATCGAGATGCGACGAAAGACCTTGGTGTTCCAAGGTGTGCTGTAATCACAGTATCATGGATTCCATAGCCATTAAAGAGGCTAATCCTTCTGCCAGAGTCTTTGTCTTGTATCGAGACATTCGAACCTTTGGGCTCAATGAGCCTTATTACGAAAAAGCACGAAGATTGGGTGTCATTTTTGCCCGATTCGATGCGGAAAACCCGCCTTCTGTTGAGGTATCTTCGAAGATAAATGTGCGTTTCAAAGACAAAGTCCTTGGCGGAGAAATGACAGTTTCAGCGGATAATGTTGTGCTTGCAGCAGCCATTATCCCTGACGAATATAATAAGGAGTTATCAAGACTCTATAAGATATCCACAAACGAGGATGGTTATTTCCTTGAAGCTCATATGAAACTCAGGCCGGTGGACTTTGCGACTGATGGAGTTTACCTGGCAGGCCTGGCGCACTATCCCAAACCTCTGGACGAAACAGTAGCCCAAGCGGTCGCAGCCGGAGCTCACGCAGCTCAGAGTTTGGCCCGAGGCTTCGTCGAAGCTCCTGGAATGGTTTCCGTGGTGGATGCGTTCCTGTGTAGGGGCTGTGGCCGATGTGTGGATGTTTGCCCCTTCCACGCTCCAGAGTTAGTTGAGGTTAGCGCTGGTGTTTTCAAATCGCAGATCAATCCTGCGCTGTGCAAGGGTTGTGGAGCCTGTGCTGTAGCATGCCCAACAGGAGCTGCGGCAATCAGGCATTTCAAGGATTATCAGATTACCGACATGATTGATGAGGCCATTGCCTGAGCGTAGCATTCGGCCCTCTTCACAAATGTCATGAGACATTTAAATTGGTCCATGAAGTTAATCTTCCGTGAGATTGAGAGTATCGGGAGAAAATCGGAGTTAACATGTCAGAAGAATTTGTTCCAAAAATCATAGCCTTTGCTTGTAACTGGTGTTCATATGCGGGAGCCGACCTTGCGGGAGTGGGAAGGATGCAATACCCACCGAGCATAAGACTTATCAGGTTGATGTGCTCGGGGATGCTCGTTCCATCATATATACTTAAGGCTTTTGAAAAAGGGGCTGATGGCGTCTTGGTCACCGGTTGACACATTGGCGAATGTCATTACCTGGAAGGTAATGAAAAAGCTCTGAAAGTTTTGGACAAAACTCGCAAGATGATGAAACTGTTAGGTATAGAAGACCAGCGGCTCCGTAAAGAATGGATTTCCGCCTCAGAAGGTTCTCGCTTTGCTGAAACGGTAAGAACTTTCACTGAGGACATTAAGAAACTGGGCAAGAACAATATTGTCAAGACGGAGACGGCGGCATGAACATACCAGAGATAATAGATCACACTCACGCTTACTACTGTCTTGACTGTGGTATATGCACCGGTAGTTGTCCTGTATCTAGAACGACACCCGATTTCTCACCTCGTTTGATGGTTGAAAAAGCCCTCCTCGATGAGGTTGAGAACCCGCTGGAAGACATTAATATCTGGTCATGCCTTTCGTGCGGCCAGTGTTCAGAAAGATGTCCTTCTAACATAGATTATCCAGAATTTGTGCGCCTAGTCAGAGAAGAGGCCGTTCGTCAAGGAAAGGGCGGTGTTCCAGCTCATCGCGGGCTCTTCCAGACGGTCATGCGGCTCCAGTCGATGGATGTCAAACAAAGTAAGACAGACTGGGCTAGGGAAGTTGGTAAAATTTCGGAAACCGGGGACACTTACTTTTTCGTTGGATGCGCTCCATTTTTCGATGTCGAGTTCCACGATGATTGGGGTCTTGACATGATGGATTCCCCAAAAGGAGTCCTTAAACTGATGAACGCCATCGGCATTGAACCAGTGGTTCATGATGATGAGCGTTGTTGCGGCCATGATTTACTCTGGAATGGAGACAGAGCGAATTTTGCAAAACTCGCTCAAAAAAATGTGGACCTTATCAGAAAATTAGGCTGCAAAAGAGTAGTATTTAGTTGCCCGGAAGGCTTTATGACTTTCAAGAAGTATTACCCAGAAGTTATCGGTGAACTTGGTTTTGAAATAGTTCATTTTTATGAGCTTCTGGCTAATGAGGCTTCAGCTGGAAAAATTACATTCTCGAGAACTGAGGGTGTTTTTACTTACCATGACCCTTGTCGCCTTGGAAGACAAGCTGGAATATTCGATGCTCCAAGGCAACTCTTGAATAGCATACCGGGACTAAAACTGTCCGAGATGCCACATAACAGGGAAAGTGGTATTTGCTGTGGGACAAGCGCATGGATGAATTGTTCAGCCTGTTCAAAAGCCATTCAGAAAAGCAGGCTCGAAGAAGCCGTTTCAGTGGGAGCAAAAACTCTCATCACGGCATGTCCCAAGTGTCGAGCGCATTTGAGTTGTGCTCTGAGAGACATGGAAAACGATTTAGTTATAAAAGACATAAATACCCTGTTATCCGAACAAATAATGGCTTGAGATTTTTACGAAAACAACTTTATGCGATTTCCGTGATGAAATGACTCAATCATAACGATCAATTGTTGACAATAACCGAACTATAAGGGTGGTGTTGTAATGGCTTCAAAAGAGGTGTTGATCATAGGTGGAGGAATAGCCGGGATGCAGGCCGCTTTAGATCTTGGGGATATGGGTATACAGGTCCACCTCCTGGAGAAAAACCCTAGCATTGGCGGAAAAATGGCCCAGCTAGATAAGACATTCCCCACTAATGACTGCACAATATGAATTCTCTCGCCTAAATTATTGGATGTCGGTCGACATCCAAAAGTTAATGTGCTGGCATACAGTGAACTAAAGGAATTCTCAGGAGAGATCGGAAACTTCAAGGCAAAGGTTCTAAAAAAAGCAAGATATGTGGATCCATCCCGTTGCACGGCTTGCGGAGCCTGCGCTGAAAAATGTCCAACAAAGGTTCCCAATGAATTTAATTTTGGCCTTGACGATAGAAAAGCCATTTACAAAGACTACGCTCAGGGAATCCCATCCGTTTACACCATAGATCCGGACAACTGTAAAGTTTTGCAGGGCGGAAAGTGCGGTGTATGCGCGAAGGTCTGTCAAGCCAAAGCTGTAGACTATGAACAAAAAGATTCAGAAGTTGAGTTGAATGTGGCGGCTGTAATAGTTTCAACCGGCTATGAACTCTTTGACGCCACACAAATTCCCGAATATGGATATGGAAAGCTTCCGAACGTCATTTCATCATTAGAAATGGAACGCCTGCTGAGCGCAGGTGGTCCAACCAAAGGACATCTGACAAGACCTTCCAC
>CALGLN010000131.1 GCA_937930835.1 uncultured Desulfomonile sp. | reverse complement strand
GGCGTCAAAATTTCATCCTTGGTTGATGGAGATGGGCGGAGAAATCTTTCCGTCACGGACGCCGTTCCACCTCAGATCAATTCGGATAATGTCTATTTTAGCTCTGAAACTGCTACCTACGAGGCTTTCAAAGTATTCAATGACGATTTTGGGGCTAACCGAAGGTGGTTAACCGCTGTCAACAACACAACCGGTTGGGTAACTTACGATTTTGGCCCTGACAAAAAAATTATAAACAAGTACCGCTGGAGAACTTTTGAAACGGATTCGAATGCTGTCCCCGGCCTATGGTCGCTGGACGCTTCAAATGACAATGCAAACTGGATAACCCTGCATGGCGCTTCTAACTCAGTCCAGACCGCAAATACCTGGATACCTCAAGAGTCTCCAGGATATTTCACGTTCGTCAATTCCCAGCCTTTTCGTTATTACCGGTTTCAGGTGACACAAAATTGTGGGCATCCACAGTATCTATGTGTGGAGGAGATCGAATTAATAGCAGCTCCCGAGCCGATTTGCCCACTGGATGTTATGTTTGTGTACACGCGACCTGAAATTGTTGGGGATACCACTGATTGGGGTGAAATCGAGTCGGTTCACATAACCGAAAACAAGCCGGAAGGCTGCAGCATTTATTACGCTGTTTCGTTTGATGGGGCAAAAAGTTGGAGCGTTTATCA
Organism: uncultured Desulfomonile sp.; assembly: GCA_937930835.1. Taxonomy (GTDB): domain Bacteria; phylum Desulfobacterota; class Desulfomonilia; order Desulfomonilales; family Desulfomonilaceae; genus CAITZA01. Next base: position 17,612 of record CALGLN010000131.1, on the reverse strand, counting down.
AAATGACGCTTGGATCAAAGTAGTTACGCTTGAATCAGACCAATGGAAATTCAGGAATGCCGAAGGTGTGTGGGAAGCCGTAAACGACAATTACATTTTTTCAGCCTTCAGACGATCACTGGAGGAAGCGCAAAACTGGATGTCATCCGTCCAGATAGCCAGCCTGAACATTAATGAATGGTCGCAAACCGGCGCCTGGGATAATGAACTCAGGCAAATTCAGTTTGTCGCCGCCCTCTACGCTAGCGGACAGCCGGCCACCGGAATCAGCGCTATAGAGTTACAATACTCATCAAGAGCAAAGGGCATGCGTCTGGTAAGCCTGCCTAAAACAATGAATCCGTACGCCAAAAACATTTGCGCCTCATTGTTAATCAAGAACATGCACGAGTCAGTCCGGTTATATGTTTCCACCCTCGAACCGCCATCCTGGATTGATTGCGGAGTTGTTCAAAAAAGAGCTTCTCTGCAGGAAGGAATAGATTTCTATGGCGCAGATGGAATCCAAACCCATGAGAATGCCGTTCTTAGGCTTAAGGCCGAATGTGAAAGCTCTCATGGCGTCCAATTCTATGGATGGGCCGTCAGCTATTACTAGTCCGATTATTTACGTTCAATCTGCAGCCTTGGCAATCCGCCAGATTACAACGATGTTGGTGTGCAGCGCGAGGTAAACAAGCCCGACAAATGGAATCAGGCTCGATATGGGACTCAAAAGAGCGCACACGATGGTCACGATCGTTCTTGTTCCCTTGCTGGCCAGGGTGGGTTGTCCCAGGTCAAGCTTGAGGCTTTCCGCTCTTGCGCTGGTATAACTTATGAGCCCACTACCAATTAAGGCCAGGGCGCCAATAATCAGCACAGCGCCTGAGCCGATTTCCGAGTTCATCTTTACGTTGTATATGATTAAACCGATCACCATAGCCCCATCAGCATATCTATCCAGAACCGAATCCAGGAAAGCTCCACTACTGGATTGGCGAGATGTCAGCCTGGCGAGTTGTCCGTCAACTCCATCAAGAGTCTGGGATAACAGGGCTATAAGTCCGGCCGTAAAACCACAACCTCGCGCATAAACAATTCCAGCCCAAATCCCCAATAGCATGGAAATAACTGTTATCATCCAGGGTCGTATGAAGTTCCTGTCGGCAATTTTTGGGGTGATTCGGGCTGACAGGTTCAGTTTTACCCATTTTAGAATAAACCTGTCAGATGGTTTTGTTTTCCAGCTTTCATCAGCGCCTGTGTTCATCCTGGACCTCCATAACGGCATTCACGGCGAATTCAATTGATACTTACAATGGCTGACGCCATTCGTTTTTGATTGTTTAAAAGCTAAAATTACATAGTAATCAAACTATATTTGGATTAGCGCCAACCACCGCATTATAATAATGTTATAGTTGTGATACAGTATCCAGAGAACCCAAAAATATAAACATACCAAATTATTTTGACTTTGAAGGCAGAATCAATTTAGAGCCAGAAAAATAGTGAATTGACATAGCGCAGGAATTTGCATGCGCCAAACCCTTAGTAGAAATTCATCCAGTAGGTGTCAAAAATTATGAGCAAAATCAGAATAGCGATTGTTGGTGTCGGAAATTGCGCATGCTCTCTAGCTCAAGGTATTTACTATTATTCCGGAGCGTGTCTGCCCGATAAGTGTGGTCTCAACCGTCCAACGATTGGAACCTATTCCGTCTCCGACATTGAAATAGTGTCAGCTTTTGACATTGACCGTCGAAAAGTCGGACGTCCTTTCAACCAGGCGATATTTAAGCCGCCGAACTGCGCCAAAGTTTTTTGCGATTATCTGCCCGAATCCTCCTTCACTGTAAAGATGGGCCGTGTTCTTGACGGGGTTTCAGAGCACATGGTCGATTTCGACGAGCAAGCGGCTTTCGTAGTGTCTGATCACTTGGAACCCGACATGAGCGATGTCGTGAGAGAACTAAAGCAATCAGGCGCTGAAATGATCCTGAACTATTTACCGGTCGGATCGGAAAAAGCTACGGGGTTCTACGCCGAATGCGCTCTGGAGGCGGGAATTGGTTTCATAAATTGCATACCCGTTTTCATCGCTTCAGATCCTGCTTGGGCCAAAAGATTCGAAGAGAAAAAACTCCCAATCATTGGTGACGACGTTAAATCTCAACTGGGCGCTACTATAGTCCACAGAGCGCTTGTCGATCTCTTCAGGAAAAGGGGAGTAAAACTTGATAGGACTTACCAGCTAAACACGGGAGGAAACACCGATTTCCTGAACATGTTAAACCGCTCGAGACTCGTCTCGAAGAAGAAATCAAAGACCGAAGCTGTCCAATCAGTTTTAGCGGACCCATTGCCGGAAAAAGACGTTCATGTTGGTCCGAGTGATTACGTGCCATGGCAAAAGGATAACAAGGTATGTTTCATCAGAATGGAAGGACGATTATTTGGTGATGTACCAATGGATCTGGAGCTCCGTTTGTCCGTTGAAGACTCCCCCAATTCGGCCGGCGTAGTTATCGACGCCATTCGATGCATGAAACTTGCGCTTGACAGGGAAATTTCGGGACCTCTGGTGGGGCCATCAGCGCTTTTCATGAAACGCCCGCCCGTTCAGTTCACTGATGAAATCGCCCATGATCTCACGGAAGCATTCATTAAAGGGGAATAGATTACCAACTTGTCCGAAGAGACTAATCCCGACTAATGCCTGGATTTCCATAATGAACAATTTCTACCTGAACTGGTTTCTTTGGATGTATTCAAAGCCCAGGCTCGTCGCAAAGTGGCTAAAACGTCAAAAGAACAAAAACTCAGCCATCGAGTTTATGAAAAATTTCGCCAAACCAGGAGATTTGGTCTTTGACGTCGGAGCTAATTATGGCTGGAAAACAGAACTCTTTCTGGATCTGGGGGCAAGAATTGTAGCAATTGAGCCGCAGTCTGAATGCGTCAAAATACTCAAGAAGAAGTTTGGATCGAACGGGGCGGTGATCATAGAACCGGTCGCTCTCGGGTCCTATGAATCAGTTACTTACATACGCAAAAGCGATGTCAGGAACCAACTCTCGTCCATGTCATCCGAATGGATAGCCGCAGTAAAACGCAGTGGTCGTTTTGCCCGCTTCGAATGGTCTTCAAAAGAAAAAGTCACGTTAACAACATTGGATAATCTGATAGCGAAATACGGAGTCCCTGCTTTTTGTAAAATCGATACTGAAGGATATGAAGTTGAAATTCTCAAAGGCTTGAGCCAACCCATAGCGGCGATATCTCTCGAGTATCACCTGGAATTCCTGGGCGCTACTAGAAAATGCATAGATAATCTTATTAATTTAGGTGGATATGAGTTCAATTACACCGTCGGGGAGACCCCAAAACTTCAATCCGTCAGATGGATGGATTCCCAGGAATTGATGGTCTTGCTGTCAACGGGGCTGTCAGACAAAGCTCAGGGCGATGTTTACGCAAGAATCAGAACCTGAAACCCTAAGTGAGACTACCTTAATTTTTTTAGACGACTGGCGATGTTCCATTTCTTGATCAGTTCAGCCACGCTCGAAGGCACAAAACTTTCCCATTTCCCCCCGTCCGCAATCAAATTCCGAATGCGCGAACCAGTCAGACCTTTTTGATCAGCAGGCCTGTCCCACAAAATCTCCGTCCTCAGCCCGTTTTCGGAAAGAAGCTGTAACTTGCGTCTACCCCAATCGTCATAAATCGTAAGATAGAACATCGCCTCGACCGGGACATAGTATCTATACAATTTGGGAAAATTTATAGGAAAAGGAATGACACTGAATTGCGTATAATCCATTCCCTCCTCAATGAGCGCAGCCTTAACAAGCCAGTATCGCTCCAGGTATGACAACGGATTGGATGAATCCAGGCTTCTTTCGAGATTTGTTGCATCAGAACTGGTCAGCGAAGGATCAGGGTTGGTTATGCCAATCACGAGATGTTCACATCTGTTCTTTCCCGCCAGAATATATTTCATGTGATCGTTGTGCAGAATCTGGAAACGTCCATGCACAACCCCGATTCTTTCCATGAGGTCTAATTCCTTTTAAAAATATGGGTCTTTGTGTGCAGCGATTGTTATTAAAAAAAGCAAATGGCGCTGGCGCCTAAAATTTATTTAAACATTATGCCTTCTCTGGTCGCGACCTCAAGGCATTGCCTGGCCATCATCAATTCCTCAAAAGTTCTTATCACAAGTGTCTTAACCCTGCAGCCTTTTGCGGATATATCAGCGACTTTGGCGTTAGCGTCTTCGAAACAATTCTCATTGAGCTTGTCATCAATTGAAAATCCCAAATTTTCACAATTTGATAACGCTTTTTTTCTAACCAGTTCGCTATTTTCTCCAATACCACCTGTGAAGATCAAAGCGTCACAGCCTCCAAGAATCATCAACATGGATCCAATCGACCTCTTCACCTGGTAACAGAAGGCGTCAATAGCCAATTGCGCCCTGGTCTCTCCTAGGTCGGCGCATTGAGTTATCTCTCTCATGTCTCTGGAAATGCCACTGATTCCAAGTAGTCCCGATTCTTTGAATAAAAGATTGTTCAAGTCATCCGGACTCATAGATTCCTGGTCCATGATCACTACTAGCAATCCGGGATCAACATCTCCCGAGCGTGTGCCCATAATCAAACCACTAACAGCGCTCATCCCAAGTGTAGTGTCTACCGACCGCCCACGATCAATGGCTGTGATTGAACAACCATTGCCCAAGTGACATGATATGAGTTTCAAATCAGACAAATCACTGTTAAAATATCGTGCAGCCTCTATGGAGACATATTCATGAGAATGTCCATGATAACCCGTTCGCCTGTATCCCTGTTCTGCAAAATACTTATACGGTAAGCCGTAGATGGCGGCCACATCAGGGATGGTTTTATGGAAACTCATGTCAAAAACGGCCACATGAAGCGCATCTGGCAGACGGACGATACATTCTTCAATCTCCACGGCCATTGCCGGATGATGCAGTGGAAAAAATGGGGTCATCCTCTTTATTTCAGAAATCACCTCCGGTGTTATTACCACTGGATCTTTAAATTTGCCCCCGTGCGCAACTCGATGCCCTATGATCTTTATTTCTTCGAGACTGTTTGCAGGACCGAATTCAACCAAAACACGAAACAATTCGTCCAAAGCAGAGCCATGGTCGGTAATGGTCACGTCCAGTCTCTGAGACCCTGATCCCTCAATCTCAAAGGAATGAAAAGAATCATCAAGTCCTATCCTGTCGATCTTCCCAGTCATTACAACCTGTTCGTTTTCCATTTCAAACAGATTGTACTTCACTGATGAGCTGCCACTGTTTATGATTAATAATTTCATTGTTCCCCGACGTCATACAACTATTATGGAAACTTGCTCCGGTCCATGCACGCCCGTAGTCAGAGTCAACTCGATATCAGCAGTCCTGCTCGGACCCGTTATAAACGTAATATTGGTGGGAGGAGACTCCGACAGACTGGCAAAATATTCATCTATCGTCTCATATATTGTATCAGATTTTACTATAGCCACGTGATGTGAAGGCAAAAGGCTGGACTGAACAGCTCTACCGTTAAAACTGCTGCAAATTACGCTACCTGTTTCTGCAATTGCCCCGTCAACCTGTTCGACAGTGAAGGCCGCCTCAAAGTAATCAGAAACAATACGATCCTTAGGTATGCGTATTGATTTCTCGATGTCGGTTTTTTTCCTGACAAATACACCACCCGCTTTTGCCACTATTTTATTTAAAACAGCGTTCATCTCTCTTGTGCTTGAGACTCTCACGGGGTCAGCAGCCACCTTGGCTGCGTTTTCCATGAAAAGCTTTATGATGGCATCGTTTGTCACGCCAACCTCCGTTTGAAGGACCTGGAAACTGGTCTTGGAAGCCTGTCAATAGTCTGTTTGTCAATCAATCTGGCCAATGGCCATGCGCGGTTGGCCACCGACTGACCGAATTCGAAAAGTTTCGGATACTTCGTCGCAATCCCAAAACTCAACATTCCAATCATTTCCGATTCTGACGCCAGGCCCCTGTCGACTTTTAATTCACGAAGACGACTAATGATTTTGGCTAGGGGAATCTTCACGGGACACACCTCAGCGCATGCGCCACAAAGAGTGGAGGCGTCTAGGAGCGGATGAGCTTGGCTAAGCCCATTGAGTAATGAACTTAATATGACTCCCATAGGCCCCGGATAAGTGGAATCATATGCATGCCCGCCTATAATGCCGTACACGGGACATACATTCATGCAGGCGCCGCACCGGATGCATTTAAGCATTTCCTTGAACTCTCCCCTGGCAATCTCTGATCTACCATTGTCCAACAAAACAATATGAAGATGTTGCGACCCCGTAAATTCTGATTCCTTCCTTGTTCCGGTTATTAGAGAAAAATAGCTTGTCAGTATTTGTCCTGTGGCAGATCTCGGGAGAAGCCTCATAAAAACGGGTAAATCGGCTAATTTTGGCAGCATCTTGTCTATTGAGGTGATTACGATGTGCAAGGGCGGTAGAGTTGTCACCATCCTGCCGTTTCCTTCATTAGTGAACAGGCATATACTCCCAGACTCCGCAATTGCGAAATTGGCTCCACTTATAGCCGCCTGAGCAGTCAGAAATTCCTTGCGCAGCAAAGTCTTGGCTGTTCTTGTGAGGCTGGCCGGATTATCCGTATATTCACAACCAAGCTTTTCGCAAAAAAGCTGTCCCACTTGTTGACGGCTCTTGTGAATGGCAGGCACAATTATATGTGACGGTGTCTCGCCGGCGATCTGAATGATATATTCACCTAGATCGGTCTCTGTTACCTGGACGTTCCTTCTTTCAAGGAACGCATTCAAGTGTATCTCTTCTGAGATCATCGACTTGGATTTGACAACTTTTTGAGCGCCATGGTCCCTGAGCAGGCAAGCCACTATGTCACATGCCATGTGAGCGTCTTTTGCATGGTGAACGACAGCTCCGGCTGCCGTGGCGTTTCTCGAAAACATGCTTACATAATCTTGGAGGTTATTCAAAACCTCCATTTTGATCTCGGACGCCTTGTCTCTCCACTGCTCAAAGGGATTATCGCCGATTGCGTCTAGCCTTTTCTTGCCAAAGGTTGAAGTAATGTGACGCATCGCGGATCTAAGAGAGACGTTTTGCAATGCGCCGACCGAATTGGATCTGAAACAAACCGCCTGAGGAATCTCCGGGTTCATCTCAAACCCTCCGCCAAAACTACGGCCAGGTGCTTCACCTTAATGTCAGCCCCTCTGCGCTTCACGGCGTCAGAAATATTCATGAGACAGCCGTGGTCGCATCCGGTCACAGTGTCGGCTCCAGATTCCAGAATCGTGTCAAGCTTCTCATCCGCAAGCGCCATGGAAATCTCTGGCAATTTGCCCATGAAAACCCCTCCGAATCCACAGCATCTATCAGCGGATGGCATAGGACAGAATTCGACGCCCTCAATTGAATTAATTAACGTCAGCGGCTCCTGACGAACCGCAAGCTCACGAGTCAATTGACATGAGGCATGGTAGGTGATTTTACCATTTCCCACAAATCCCCTTTCATGAGCCTTGAGAACGTTCACGAGGAACTGCGAGAGCTCAAAAGTCCTTGAAGCTAATTCTTTCGAGGCTTCGAAAAGACGAATGTTGTCATGAAACATCCCGGGATAGTGATTTTTCACCATGGATGCGCAGGAACCAGAAGGAATCACCACAGGATCAGGACCTCTAAATACTGAAATAAAATGTTCGGCAGCCTTGCGAGCCTGCTTGGCGTGCCCACCGCTGTTGGCGGGTTTGCCGCAGCATGTCTGTTCCCTCGGATAAGCTACTTCAACGCCAAAATGTCTTAACAATCTTAGAACAGCCTCGCCTGTCTCAGGATAAAATGTGTCGACCAGGCATGTGGCGAATAATTGAACCCTCATTGTTCACCCCAAATATTTTTGTGTCGGCATTACATTTTGGCGCCGTTGAACTAAATTATAAACCTGGTTCTTAAATTAAAAAGGCGGCCTGCCTCCTCGGCAAGCGCGCCTTCTTGTTTAACATAGTTTGATACCTAATAAAATCATTACCAATATTTCGAAGATAACTGACCAAAATGGCTCAAAAACTTACTGATCGTTTCTTGCCGATTTTCAAAAAGTACTTACCGGTGGACGTCTTACCGATAACGTCCTCATTTATCATGTATTCCAGGGCCTGGTAATGATAGTCTCGCGTTCCAAGCCTTATTAGGTTTGGTTTTGAGTAAGGTAGAGGCGCTGCTGAAAAAGGATCGAACGCCTCTTGAGCTTCCAACTCCTTTATGATCGACTCAGACACTTTTTGCAGCTTTCGAGCGATAAGTGAGCGCGAAACAAAATACATTGCGACCATAAAACCAAAAGCCAGGAATATTTGAACCGATTCGGCCACTGCAACCCCTGTGTCAATGCTGAGAAACTTTCGTTCAGTTCAGTAATTCAAGCTCTTTAAGTGTTTCCATGTCTCCAAAACCAAGCGCCGAAACCCCAGCTAGATTCTCTTTCCATTATAGTTCATCATTGTGTTTTTTATTCACCAAAAAACGCCCTGGGTAGCCAAAGAATCAGATCGGGGAAGACTATGCACAGAATCAAACCCAACCACTGCAGGCAAATGAATGGAACAACACCTTTGTAGATAAGGCCCATCGTCATTTCCGCTGGAGCTATTCCCCTTAAATAAAATAGGGAATAACCAAATGGCGGTGTCAGGAACGCCATCTGAAGGTTCACACATATCAATGTTCCAAACCATAGCGGGTTAAATCCAATCTCTTCAACAACCGGAGCGAACACCGGCACCACTATCAACAGAATGCCAAGCCAGTCAATGAACATGCCCAGGAAAAACACGATTCCCATCATAATGAAAAGAATGGCATACGGGCTCACTTTCATGCCAAGCAATAGATCCGACACCGCGTCGCCACCACCCAACCCCATAAAGATCGATTGGAAGGCGTTTCCACCCAAAAATAATATCATGACCATGCATGTTATCTTTAGGGTGGCTTGAGCCGCGTCGTTTATCGCTCCCCAGGTAAAACGCCTATAACCTAACGCCAAAATCATGGCGCCAAAGGCCCCAAGGCCTGCAGCCTCCGTAGTAGTGGCCACACCTGCCACTATACTGCCCAAAACCATGGCAATTAAGAAAACAGGTGGAAACAGCGAGGTGACTGCCATGACGAATTTTTGTTTGACACTGTATGTGCGTTCTTCCAAGGGAAGCGGGGGACCGAGTTGAGGGTTGATGCCGCATCGTATGCCAACGTAAAGCATGTACAAAAATGACAGGAGTAAACCGGGGACCATGGCCGCAGCAAACAGCTTCCCAACCGAAAGGTTTGTCAGACCACCATAAACAACCAGCATGATGCTGGGAGGTATGAGAATTCCGAGAGTCCCTCCGGCGCAAATACATCCCGCCGTCATAGGTATGTCATAGCCCCTTTTTAGCAGGGCTGGCGCAGCGAGCAATCCGATTGCTACCTCAGTGGCCCCAACCACTCCAGTGGACGCCGCAAAAACAGTGCACACGAAAATTACCGCTATGCCCAAACCACCCCTAATCGGGCCCAATAGCACATGCATCGTGTGGAAAAGCTTTTCAGCGACACCCGATGTGTCAAGCATCTGAGCCATAAATATAAAAAGAGGCACGGCGACAAGCACATACTCATCCATGACACCATACGTCTTGTTTGCAAACATCGCAAACACAACTTCCGGTGAACCGCCCCAGCCAAGCAAACCAAACAATACCGCCACAGCCCCCAAGGAAAATGCCAGCGGATGCCCCAGGAAAAGGACCACAAACAAAGTCCCGAACATCCCGATCGCCACATGTTCAGGGCTCATATCTCTTCCCCTTTCAGCAAATATATATCCCGAATAAATTTTGAAAGGCCTTGAATAAAAAGAAGTATCAGAGCCACCGGCATCACTGACTTATACAAAAACAAAGGCGGTTTCCAGGCGCTCCAGCTATGTTCCCACACACTCCATGAATGAGCGGCGTATTTTATTGAGGCATAAGTTAATGCCCCCACGAAAGGAACGAATATGAATAAAAACGTCAGTATCGACAGAACTGTCTGAACCTTGTCAGGAAGCTTGCTCGAAAGTATGTCAATCTTGACATGCCGATTGTGCAAGTATGTATAAGCGGCGCCTAGCATGAAATGGGCGCCATAAAGGTAAACGGTCATTTCGAAGGCCCATATTGTGGGAGCCCTGAACACCTTCCTCGCTATGACTTCGTAAACTACAACAAAAACCAGGGGAAGCATCAGCAAGGCCACAGCTCTACCAAAATACTCATTAAACGAATCTACGGCGCGAACAAATCGCTTCATGTTGGATTCCCCTCCAGCATGCAAATGGATTTTGGCTCCGAGAACCTTCACGAAAAGCTCCCGGAACCATTACTTCATCTAAACTACTGCTTTAGATTTCCTTGAATAAAGGTTTCATGCGACCACGGAGCAATACCACCCCTGAGCTTTCTCCAAGGCTCAAATTCCTTCTTGAAAAGCTCCTGAGAATCCAACACCTTCTTGACATCCGGGTTCTTTGTCGCCAAATCGTCTAGATATTTCTTGGATTGTTTTGCAAATTCAATAATTGTCGCGTCGTCCATCATGACATACTCAACTTTCTTACCCATTTCCTCAATGGCCTTTATGTTGAGGTTTTCCTGCCATGCGTTCGCCCAAAGCTGGGTCTCTTTTGCGCATATATTTACTATAGCCTTTAGGTCATCCGGTAATTCATCCCATTTCTGCTTGTTAATGAAAAGATCGAACTGGCACGATGGCTGATGGACGCCGGGCATAATAATGTATTTGGTAATGTCATGGAATCCTTGGGGATAGTTAACCGCAGGGCTTGAAAATTCGCATCCGTCAATAACTCCTCTCTCCAGAGCAAGATAAATTTCAGGCCCTGGAAGCGGAGTCACGTTGGCGCCAAGCGCTGTCAATATGTCCTGATACCAACCCACTGTTCGAACCTTCATACCCTTGAAGTCTTCCATTTTCTGAGCTTTTTTGTTCGAATGGATTCCGAGTTCCTGGCCAACATTACCGCAGAAGAACGCCACCATGTTGTAACGGCCGTAAAGGTCGTTAAGGATTTTGTCCCCGCCTCGCTCGTAATACCAAATGTTATAACCCTCAAAATCCAACCCGAATGGAACTGAAGCGAACGCCACAAACGCCTCATTGCGTCCTTTCCAGTAGCCCGGCCATGAATGACCGCCATCCAGCGTGCCTTTAGAGACTGCGTCGAATATTTCCATGGCAGGAACAATTGCGCCTGTCGGAAATACCTTGATGTCCAATCGACCACCACTAACCGCCCTCACACTGTCAGCGAAGTGAATCAGAATGTCATGGAAAATTAGGCCGCCCCAAGGATCACTCATCCTCCAGGTAAATTTCTTGTCAGAAGTTGCCCACTTCTTGCCCTTCCATTCCTTTGCGCGAGGATCTTCGCCAAACTTCTCTGTCTTCTTGTCAGGCTTCTTTTCCTGAGCAAAGCTGTTAGTGGTAACAAAACAAAAAGACAACGCAATCACTACCGCAAAAAGTGCCAATCCAATCCTCTTCATCAATAAACCTCCTAAATGTTTTGTGTTTACGGACGTTGGCTGACTTGTGGCGAACAAAGATAAACATCCTCTCATGTTAAAATGTCTATCCACCTGAACAGATAAATGACTGATCCAGGACAATCACATCCTGAAAACGTTAAACTGTAGGAACGTAGCCAAAAAAATTAGAATCTCTGGTATCAAGGAGACTTGTCGTGATTAAACGGCGCCCGTTACGTGAACAATACGATTGTCGCTACAACCCCGGTTTCGAATCAAATCTATTCCTCGATCCCAACTTTTGGTCACGTATTGAGGAGGAAAATCGTTTTGTCCGTGATGAAGGTCAAATAACAAGCAGGACAATTCCTTGCAAACTTGGAACACAGAACACCCTTTATCAACAAAGAGTATGGTCAGCTTGTCAAAGCTAAAGCAGAGCAGATGAAAGAGCATTTTTGTCCCGTCTTGCAACAGAAGTTATTAGACGTTTTCCCCTAATTTCAATGACTCATTGACAAATTCCGAAATGTGACACACATTCCAGGATTTCTGGTGTTGGCGCTTGCCATACATCAATTGCATCAAGCACCCAGGATTCGAACTGATAACCAATTCAGCCCTCGTCCTGTCTATCGATTCAATCTTCGCCTCTAAGATCTTCATGGAACGCTGTCGATGAGTAATATTATAAATCCCGGCTGAGCCGCAGCATTGTCCTTCATCAGGTAATTCCCGGTAGTCAAGTCCAGGTATCCTCCTAAGCAAATTTCTCTGAGGTATGATCAACTTCTGCGCATGGCGTAAATGGCATGGGTCATGGAAGGAAACCTTTAACGGCCTTGAACCGAATTTAACCGATGAATCAATAGCGCTATCCAAAAATTCAGATATGTCTCTGACCTTCGATGAAAATTCCTCGGCAATATTTGAAATCACCGGATCTTTTCGAAAGATCTCACGGTATGTCTTAAGCTCTGCTCCACATGCCGCGCAGTCTGTAACAATTGCATCGACACTCCTATCCTGGAACAGTCTCATGGTGTTTCGCGCCATCTCCCGGTAGACTTTGCGTTCACCCTCAGCGATGTTAGGCGTTCCGCAGCATTGAACTTCTTTAGGGATGATGACCCGGTAGCCTGCCCTGGTAATGTTATCAATTGACGCCCTACTCACATCCCCAAAAATAAGGTTCATAGCGCATCCCAGAAAAAAGCCCACCCGACCTTTTTCTCTACCTCGAGCAGGTATCTCTTCAGGTATTTGATCTGATAGGGGCCTGGAGGGTAGGGGCGGAAGAAGCGCCTCCATCAGCCTAAGGTCCTCGGAAATGAGCTTTAATATGTCAAACCTGCGAACAACTGATTGAAGGCCGGCTCTTTGGTAGATCCTTAAGGGAGGCATGAATTTGGCCAGCCTCTTTTGACTTAGAATGGCGTAATTAAGCATAAATTTCTTGATAACGGGCTGAGGCCTGTTCTCCTCTATACGGTTTCTGGCCTCAAGAACCAATTCACCGGCTTTTACGCCTGCTGGACACACGGTCTGACAGTTTCTGCAGTCCAGGCAGTCATAGATGTGCTCAATAAATTCTTCATTCGCTTCAAGGCGCCCGTCTATAACCCCCTTGATCATTGCAACTCGACCTCGAGGCGTTTCCGTCTCCACGCCATCAGTCCTATACGTCGGACAAGACGGCAGACAAAGTCCACAACGCATGCATTGGAGAACATCGCCATAATCGTGTATGTCCAGGGCGGCAAAAGATCTTGAAATTTTTTCAGGGTCTATTCCTGAAGCCATGATCTCATCTAGCCTCCCTCGGAAAAATTTTCCCGGGATTTAGGCGATTTTCCGGATCAAATGCTGCCTTGATCCTTTTCATAACTTCAATTGCTTTTGGGCCGACCATGGCAGGAAGGTATTTACTCTTGGCGTAACCTGTCCCATGCTCACCGGAAATGGTCCCCCCAAGCGAAATCGCTTTGTCGAATATAACCTCATAAGCTTCATGAACCCTGCGAATTTCATCAGGGTCTCGCTCGTCAGTCAAACACGTCGGATGCATGTTTCCGTCGCCGGCATGCCCAAAGGTCCCAATCTTTATATTAAATTTCGCGGACACCTCTGTGATGCAGGCCATCATTTCCGGGATCGCCGGCCTCGGGACGGTTATGTCCTCAAGAATCGTCGTGGGTTTGGCTCGGGCAAGGGCTGAGAGAGCCATTCGACGAGCAGTAAAAAGCTCGTCCGCCTCCTGTGGGCTTTGAGCCATTCTGAGTGTCCTGGCCCTGTTGTTCTTGCAAGCAGAATCTATTATCGCCCCCTCTTCCTCAACTACGGCAGGGTGTCCATCCGTCTCAATCAGGAGCAAAGCGTCAACATCTCTGGGAAGACCAATTCCGGAATAGTCTTCCACACAGTTGATGGTGACCCTGTCCATCAGTTCAAGAGTGGAAGGGATTACCTTTGTGGAAATGATCGCTGATACGGTGCGGCAGGCGTCAATTATGTTGTCATAAAGCGCAAGAAACGTTTTCTTGGCCTTGGGTTTGGGCACGAGCCTAAGGACTATCCTCGAAAAAATACCGATGGTTCCCTCAGTGCCCACCAAAAACTTGGTTATATTATAACCGGCCACGTCCTTAACACACTTGGTGCCATAACGAACCTTGGAACCATCAATCAGATAGGTGTCCAAACTGAGGACATAATCGCCGGTGATCCCGTACTTCAATCCACGCAACCCACCGGCGTTCTCCGCAACATTTCCCCCAATCGTAGAAACCTTCATGCTTCCTGGATCCGGGGGATAAAAAAGCCCCAAAGCTTCCACGGTGTTGTGGATGGTTGAAGTAACTACTCCGGGCTCTACCGTAATCGATAAGTCATCAGCGTCAACCTCGAGGATCCTGTTCATTCCAGTGGTTAACAGAACTATCCCCCCATCCACAGCAACTGATCCTCCGCTCAATCCTGTTCCCGAACCACGGGCTGTTACAGGAATACCCTCAGAAGCAGCTAATTCAAGTGTCCGCTGGATGTCTTCCTCATTCTCCGCCTTAACAACCGCTTCAGGTCTAAAACTGACTAATGGCGTGGCATCGTAAGAGTAACAGAACAGTTCCGCCTCAGACGCAAGGACCTTGCTCTTTCCCAAAGATTCCTTAAGCTTGGCGGCAACGGAATTTGTCATATTTGGGGGCCCTCAGGGGGAAGATAAATGCTGCCGATAAAATAACAATGTCAAATAATATGTCAAGATAAAAATCAACTTGTATGACAACTTTACATATGTAAAGCTTGACACCGTTACTCTATGACTGTAGTCTCATACTATGGATGACAGAATACCCACAGATTCCCTCGATCAATCAGTATTCAAAAAGATCAAGTCTGAGAGACTCTCCGAAAAGGTCGCATCTCAACTCAAAAAAGCTATCTCTCAAGGTATCTTCCGAGTAGGAGAGAAACTTCCATCACAGCCCGACCTGGCCGAAATGATGGGGGTAAGCAGACCGTCAGTCAGAGAGGCGATTCAGATCCTTGAAATTCAGGGTATGCTTGAATCAGTAAAGGGTGGCGGAACTACAGTAAGAAATATCGCCGAACAGTCAATCAGGAAGCCGATAGAAATCTTTCTCGATGAAGATAAGAACAGCATTATTGACCTGACTGAAGTGCGCGCGTTAATGGAAGTCTGGGCAGCGCGAAAAGCAGCTCAAACCAGGACTGATCAGGAAGCCGACAGGATGCTTGAATATCTTCTGGAAATGGAAAATGATTTCAAGGCCAATGAAATCAGATTCGAGGTGGATGTAAAATTTCACATGGAAGTGGCTTCAGCCACACACAATGTAATTTTCGCCCATCTTATAGACAGCGTGTTCCAGGTCATCACAAGGGCTATAAGGCTGGCTCGAGAAAAAGTTTTCCTGGACAGGCACGATCAAAAATTAATTCTTCAACACCATCGCAGCGTATATGAAGCGATTCGCGATCGAGACCCGGATAAGGCCGAAGCCGCCATGAGAACACATCTTAATTTCGTCATCAACGAATTCACAACCAGACTGGTCAGCGCCACATCCAACGACTGATCCTTTGATTGGTCTTGATTACCTCCTTCTGATTCCCGGACAATTATGGAAGATGATCCTCAAAGAACGAATGCTGCGTCTGATAAATGCAATCAGGAGCGTCATAGTCAGACTTGTTAACCTTGGCGCTTACAGGTCTCATCCGCATTAAATTCGCTGGAAATGGTCTAAAAATCTCTGACGCCAAAGAATCTGACAACGGTTTGCTCTGAAGCCATGCTTCATAATCATTCCTTCGAACTATTACAGGCATCCGATCGTGAATCCTCTCAACCAGATCATTGGAATTCGTAGTAATAATCGAACAACTCTTTATTTTCTGCGATCTCTGTCCCTCCCATTCATCCCAAATTCCCGCCATGGCAAACAAGGCGTCACCCTCCAACCCGATGAAATAAGGCCTTTTTGGCTTGGTTGCCTTGTTCCACTCATAAAACCCGTTGGCCGGTATCAATATCCTTCTGCTCTTGAACGATCTCTTGAATGCCGGCTTCTGAGCAATTGTTTCCGATCGAGCATTGATAAGCCTAGCCCCAATGGAGGGATCTTTGGCCCAAGACGGGACTAGGCCCCATTTGAAGCTATCCACCCCACGCAACGATTCCGCCCCCCTATTGACCACACCAATGATCTCTTGGGAAGGCGCTATATTGTATCTCGCAGTGATGTCAAATGCCTCACCTATTTCAAACTCCTCAGCCACCCTCATCGCCATACTCATGAGAACAAATCTTCCGCACATTATATGCTCCAGCTAAATTATATAAATAACTCTTTGTTATGTTATAAAACTTTAAATCACATTAAAAAATAAATACAATTATTTGATTTTATGATATATAAGCACCATGTTACCGAAGAGCGAAAAAATGCTAGTTACAGATAAAACCATCGCCAAGGCTTTTAGCCATATATTTATGATCGTTGTTCTCTCAATATACATTTCCACATTTTCTCATTCAAATATATCTGAAGCGTGGACCTTCAATAACACCGGTTCCCTGAATAATATTTCATCACTTAGTGGACTAGATTTGAATCCCTCCCGACCTCTTTCTTTTCCCTTGGGCTCTCCAGAATCTGGTTCATCAGACATACAGACTATCCCGTTAAGTTATGGCCTTTTCCAGGACATCCTGCCTCAAATACCCAAGCTCCGGTTGGGATACCTGTATTCATTTGGAAAGGATTTGAGTTGGGGGAGATTAACGGGAGATTTTTTCGCTCCTGTTGGTTTGAGTCCTTCATCAACTGCTTTTGGTCAAGTTCACGTGGAATTTCAGGATTACTGGAAGCTTCCCTTTACCGGAGCGCATCACAGGATTGATCTTTCAGCAGGTGGAGGCTACCGTAAGCTCGTTAACAAGAATCTCATGCTTGGGGGTAACGTATTTTTCGATTCCACCCGAATACTAAGCGATTGGTATTCGTCAGCCGGAGCCGGCGCTGAAGCGGCTATGATGCTTCCAAATTTTGATGTAGTAGATTTCAGCTATAATTATTATGGGAATCTGTCACGAGGAAATCATGGTTCGGACGGTGAAATAATAAATGGGCCACCGAACATGGATTTTGAACTAGGGTATTCCCATGCGATCTTTGCCAGGACACTTGATTTTAGAGCACGAATAAACGCGTACAATTATGACATCAATCAAACTCTTTGGGGTTTCAAAGGCGGAGCGGATCTGACTACTTTAAACGGAGCGCTTACTCTAAGGGCTGAGTTGGGGCGAGATCAGTTATACGGGTCATATCAGACGGTCGGAGCCTTTATTAACATACCAATCCGGCTGGACAACATTTTCACGTACCAAAGCCCGTTTGTTTTCGCAGGAGGCCCTGTCGATGGTTCTCCAGAAGGGGTTGGAGGCGC
>CALGLN010000130.1 GCA_937930835.1 uncultured Desulfomonile sp. | reverse complement strand
CAGCGACTCAATCACTTGAGAATGAACCTCTTGGACTTCAGCGTCTGTAAGAGTTCGATCCTCAGACTGGTACCTTATCCGGAAGGCCATGCTTTGATAACCTTCAGGAATCGATTCACCTCGATACAAATCAAATAGGATCACGGAATTTATAATACCATGCCCCAAACGTGAAATCAAGTGCTTAATGTCATCTCCTGAACAATTTG
Organism: uncultured Desulfomonile sp.; assembly: GCA_937930835.1. Lineage (GTDB taxonomy): Bacteria > Desulfobacterota > Desulfomonilia > Desulfomonilales > Desulfomonilaceae > CAITZA01. The sequence continues at coordinate 97,924 of CALGLN010000130.1, read as the reverse complement.
TTTCAACTACAACCGATAAGTCACGCTCTACGAAGGGATAGCGTGGCAACGGTCTAAAAGCTATTTTCTTGCGGTATTCAAGCAAGAATGGCTCGAGCAGAATTTCAAAAACCTGAATTTTACAAGTTAAACCAAATTCTCTAGTCTTTTTGGGATTTAGTTCTCCAACAAATCCCTGAACCAAGCCATTTGCCAGCAAATTAGCTGACTTACCTGGATGAAGAAAAGCCTTGTCTGATCTTATAAATTTGACATCCTCGCATCCCAACCCCTCCAAACAATTTTCAATCGCGCCTTTCACATCGTAGAAATCGGTTTCAGGTCTAGTTTCAACTTTACCGTATGTGTTTATTTCTCCTCTATTGTAGTGCCAGTTATTGGAATATCGAGGGCCTACAGCTATTCCGGAAAGGACTAAATCCTCTCTTGGCAACTCGCTTCCATCAACAGGCACAAAAACTTTCCCTATTTCAAATAGCCGAATTGATTCTATTTTAAAATTCAAGTTACGCTTTAACGCGCTCATCAGGCCGGGCAATAATGACCTTCTCATAACAGAATAATCTTCGGTAAGTGGATTGATCAACTTAAGTTGGCTGTCATGTTCCGTTAAGAGCCCCAAGTCTATACAGGCGTTCTCTGGAATAAAAGACATTGAGACAATCTCTGTAAAACCCGAAGCTGTCATGAATTTAGCAGCGAGCCTCACTCTATTGTTTAATGTCCTGGACTGATCGGACTTCACTCGGCCTACAGGCATGGACACCGGGATGCGTTGAAAACCATGAATCCGCGCAACCTCCTCGGCCATATCCACTTCCCTCTCTAGATCCCATCGCCATGATGGGCTCTGGCAGATGAGTGATTCTTCTGATTCGCCGCAGGACTCACATTTTATATCCAAGCGTTCCAGATAATGGATTATTTCTTCCTTTCTAAAGTCAACCCCTACTAAACTCGAAACCCTTCTGTTCCTGACTGTCACTCGCGGACGGATAATCGGGTTTGGGTATGCATCTACAACCCCCCGTAGGACTTCTCCACCGGCAATTCTCTGCATCAAGAACGATGCCCTATTTGCAGCCCATAGGGCCCCTTCGGGGTCAGTGCCTCTCTCAAACCTAAATGACGCTTCAGTTGACATCCCAAGTGACTTGGCTGTTCTTCTTATGCCGAATCTTTCAAAACAGGCGCTTTCAATAACTACATCTTTCGTGAAGTTCTCAATTTCGGAATTTTGGCCTCCCATGATACCTGCTAAAGCTACCGAACGCTTAGCGTCGCATATCATGAGACTGTTTTTGGGAAGATTTCTCTCAATTCCGTCCAATGTGAAAAAAGTCTCTCCATCTGTGCATCGGCGAACTACTATTTTGCCCCCTTCCAGCCGGTGGTGATCGAATGCATGTAGGGGTTGGCCGCACTCCAGCAGCACCAGGTTGGTAACATCCACGACATTCGAAATAGGTCTTACACCATGTCTAAAAAGTTTTAGCCGTAACTCGAAAGGAGAAGGAGCAATTCTTACTCCCTTGACCATTCTGGCCACATACCTCGGACACAGTTGAGGATCCCACAATTCGATTTCAAGTTTAGTATCTATCGCGTCCTCAGATTCAATAATTTCGAATTGAGGTTTCTTGCATCGAGCATTGATCAAAGCCGCCAGTTCTCTTGCTACTCCCAAGATTGATAGACAATCACCGCGATTTGGAGTTACTGACGTTTCCAGGATAAAGTCATCAATATAATTGAGCGTAGCAGTTAGTGGCAAACCCACTGGAGTTCCTGGTTCAAGAATTAGAATTCCGCTAGCATCCTCTCCTAAACCCAGCTCTTTTTCCGAGCAAAGCATTCCCTTCGATTCAATTCCCTTGATCTGTCTCACACTTACTGTGATACCACAGGGTAGCTCTGCCCCAACTGCGGCAAATGCCGTTATATCACCAACCTGAACGTTTGGAGCCCCACATACTACTTCTTCGGTACGGTCAGACAAAACTACCTTAACGATACAGAGTTTATCTACAGCGGGATGTGGCGATTTTTCTAAAATTTTGGCTGTGAAAACGCCGTTAAGACCACCGCCAACATGATTGACGGACTCTACTTCGATTCCACCCATTGTCAAATGCTCAGCAATCTCGAAGGCGGTCTTGTCTGTTTCCACAAACTCCTTCAGCCAGTTTAAGCTGACGAGCATACTTGATCACCCCTCATCATTCTAAAGAATTGTTAGATTCCAAAAGATTCAGACTCACGTGACTGAAACCTTAAAAAATCCAAGCTAGACTGATTTCTCGACATTCTAGAGACCAAACCTTTATTTACTAGAACTGCATGAGAAATCGAAGGTCATTTTCGTAGAATGACCTGATGTCCGGAATTCCATATTTAAGCATGGCTATACGTTCAATGCCCATACCAAACGCGAAACCGGAGTAGACTTCTTGGTCATAGTCAACGAAACCATACAAAGCAGGGTCAACCATGCCTGAACCCAGAATTTCAAGCCAGCCTGTAAAAGAGCACGTTCTGCATCCTGCTCCCTTGCAAATGACACATTGTATGTCGACCTCAGCTGACGGCTCAGTGAATGGGAAAAAACTCGGCCTGAATCTCAGCCCTATACTAGGACCGAAATACTCCTGAACAAAGGCGGTTAGAACCCCTTTCAGATCCGCTAGTGATACATTCTCATCGACCCATAGCCCCTCTATCTGCATGAACATCGGCGAATGGGTTATGTCAGCATCTCTCCTGTAAACCTTTCCAGGACATATTACCCTGACAGGTGGTCTAGTTTTTTCCATAGTTCGAATTTGGACTGGGGAGGTATGAGTTCTCAAAACCACGTTGTCGGAAAAATAGAAAGTGTCCTGCATGTCCCTGGCGGGGTGGTCCCGTGGGATGTTTAGCGCCTCAAAATTGTAGTAGTCCAATTCCACTTCCGGCCCTTCGGCAAGTTGAAAACCAAGGCCAGTGAAAACTTCGATCAGTTCATTCGTGACCTGATTGAGAACATGAAGTTGGCCCAACTCAACTCGACGTCCAGGAAGCGTCACATCAATTATGTCTTTTTCCAGCTCTTGCTGTTCTTTGTCCTCAACAAATTGCTGTTCACGATCATCAAGTCTTTTCTCAAGATACTCTTTGATCTCATTGGCGAGTTTTCCAATTCGAGATCTCTCTTCCGGACTAAAATCTTTCAGGCTTCTAAGTAACCCCGTCAATTCACCCTTTCGACCTAAAACACGGATCCGCAGATCATTTAGAGCCTTTAAATCGGTTAAGCTCATCAAAGTATCTAAAGTCGATTCTCGTAAGGAGTTTAATTTTTCAATCATTTAAGCCTCGAGTAACTCTGAATCATGTTAAGCTAACGACGTTTGTGCCCACGCTGACAAATCAAAAAAGCGGTCTTGTAAGACCGCTCCTTGGTGCCACTATAAATGCCGCTATAGTCACGGTAATCCATTTCTATACGCGCCACTGATTCTGTCACGTGAAAGGTGTTATGCAGAAAGAGCAGACATGGCTCGACTCGCTATGTCTTTGAATGCTCCTGGATCACTTATGGCAAGCTCAGCCAGAATCTTGCGATCCAAAGCGATTTCGGCCTTCCGCAGGCCCTCCATCAGACGGTTGTAATGAATGCCGTTAGCCCTGCCAGCAGCGTTGATTCGTGTTATCCAAAGTCTTCTGAAATCTCGCTTACGGTTTCTTCTATCTCTATATGCATAGCAAAGAGCTCGTTCAACAGTCTCTTTGGCCTGCTTAAGGGTTCTACTTCGTCCCCCAACGTAACCCTTGGCCATCTTCATAATTTTTCTTCGTCTGGCCCTACTTGCGGGCGCGCACCTTACTCTGGGCATCAGTCACTCCTAAGAAATACGCAATTCGAAAAAAGATCCAGGATGGCGCACATATCTTCACACAAACGCGCTCGTATATCCAGGATCAAGTTATTAACATCTAGAGTCTATCCATAAGGAAGAAGTCTTCTGATCTGGGCTGCGTCGTTCTTGTTGATTAGAGCGCCCTGTCTCAGATTTCGCTTCTGTTTGCGCGTCTTGGACGTTAGTATATGGCTGTGATAAGCCTTTTTTCTTTTAATTTTGCCACTCTTGAGAACGGTAAATCGCTTAGCCGCTCCTCGACACGATTTTAATTTGGGCATAACAGAGACTCCATAAATCAAACTTGAAAACTTTTTTCATTACCTTTTGCGCGCTAAGCTAACATCTAAAAACCACGGGGCCAATAGGATTACACAATACGCATGGTGAATGAAAAAAGCGCTAGTAGCAAGCAACCAGGCTAACACTAAATAGCCAGGATGCCACTGACTGAAAACTTCAGCCTGTAAACAAGCTTCCGCAAAACTAATTCAGTCCCTGAAACTGAATAGGTATTGACAAGCTATCTTTCAAACCAATATGTATACCTTAAATAAAATGCTGTGGCAATTTTTTTTGAGCATTTTATTGACTGTTTGACAAGAATGTTTTCTAATGATAATCAGATTATCATGTTTCGGTGAGATATCGACCCTTAATTTCGACCTGCATAGCCAATTTTGCCTCAGCAAAAGCATTCTTTACGGTCACGTTTTGAGTCACTAGCTTTGAAAATTAGGCTGGTAGGCCTGGCATACACGGTGCGACCCTCAATTATTTCTTAAAATTTGAACGAACTTTAGCGCGGTGTGAATGTCAAACAGCGTAGGATAGGATATCTAGATTGTTTCACGATTAATTGCTCGAGTGGCATCGCCTCAAAGCATTTATTGAAGTCCAAATGATGATGCAACTCATGGATCTGAGTTACGCTGGTAGTTAGGACGAATCCACATTAGATTTTTCATCTGACCTTGAGTAACCCGGTAATGTTTGTCATTGATCAGTACTTTGGGGTTTCTGGGGGATTTTGGTGATTTTGATTGGGCGATTAGCTGCCTTTCGCAGCTATTGGGGGCCAACAGAATCAATTAACCAGTCGGACAGCTAAGGTGGATATTCGCAGTCTCAGGAGCTAGTTTAAGTCAGTCAAAATCGGTGAGTTCAAAAATAGACATTTACTTTTTTGAAAAATAATTTTAAACAACCCCATTCAATCAAAAATATGAATGGACAATTGTAAGGAGGAATTGTTGTGCAAAGATGCAAAACATGCGGACGAGAATATACGGTCGTTCAGACCATGACTTATTCATCTTATGGGTACTGCTCGTGGGAATGCCTGATGAACAAAAAGACCAAAGGCCCATCTCAGAACAGGTCCAACCGTAGGAGTGGTCAACGCAACTCATATAATTCAAGAACCAAATGGGCTTCAAGTTAGAAATTTCCCCGTTAATGCCCACAATTATGAAACAATTGCTGGGTGACAGACGTTGAATTAATTCGGGCGTTCGGAAAAACCAAGAAATTTGCTGTGATGTTCATGCTCTAGGAATGGCTTGATTAATATCTCCGTCACACGTTTAAGTGATTTCCAACTCATTTATAGAAGACTAAGGTACAAAGTCAGTGAGTGATTTGTCTCTCGGTAAGATCGTTGAGCAGTTAGATGCCGCTCATAGAGATTTGGCGCGCCTGGCAGTAAATCAGGCTCAGGGTTTTCCGTCTGCTCTTGGAGTAGGCGACATACTCGAGTCACGACCTTCCCTCCTCAAGAATAGGACAATTGACTATCTCAAGAAACTACGAGAGGAAGCGTCCAATGAGGATATTAGAAATCGCTCATCTAGAGCTCTTTTTGGATGCATTGACCTGACAATAGAACAAAGAACCGCTTCCTTGGGTGACATGCTCAAATTCTACATGGAACACGGAAGGATGAATATTGATCAGGAAAAAATTCCCGCTTTGGACATAATTCCCTGGCTCCAAAAGCAGGATAATTTTGAAAAACGGGAGTTGATGCGTGTAGATAGCACAATTTTTCTAAAGAAAATAATCAACCCTATATTATTGGGTATTACTGAATTAACAGTCAGGACGGTTAAGGAAAGGTTTGGGTACGATAGTTACGCGCATTATTGTGAAGACAAGAAGCAAGTTTCATTCGACTACTGGCATAATAAGACCGTGATTTTTCTTGATACCACTCAAGACAATTACGGCAGTGCAATGAGCGCGTGGGTTGAAAATTCAATGGGAAGACCTTTCAAGAATATCAATCGCTATCATGCCTTGCGTTTGCTAAGAATCGATGATTTCGATGATCTTTTTCATCCAGAACTAATCCTTAGAGCAGTAAGTCAAACCCTAGAGGGCTTAGGATTGGATTTGTTTGAAAATCCCAACCTATTTTTCGAAATCGAGAACTCACCATTGAAAAATAACGATGCGCTGTGTGTGGCCGTGGATATTCCACATGAAATTCACATCATAATGCAGCCAGTCGGAGGATTACTTGATCTCGAAACATTGCTTCATGAGGTTGGGCATGCTGCTTTTCTTAGTAGTGTCGATCCCAGTCTGCCGATTGAATATAGAAGGCTCTACCGATCATCTTCTCTTGATGAAAGCTTTGCATTCCTCTTCATGGGATTGGCTGAGAATCCCATTTGGTTGACCAAGATCGTTCGAATGAATAAAGACAAGGCTGAGACGCTGTCGAAATTAGCTAACACCAAAAGGCTTTGTTTGATCAGACGATATATTGGTAAATTCCTAGCCGAAAAAGAATATTTCGAAAAACAGGACCTCAAGGATTCAAGTTTTTATTGTCATTTTCTAGAAAAGGCTACTGGTTTTGAACATGAACCAGAGGGTTACCTGATTGATATGGAAACCGATTTTTATTCTCTAGATTACGTAATGGGATGGTCTGGGGCACACATCCTACAAAAAAGCCTTGAAGCAAAATTCGGTGAGGACTGGTTCATTAAACGTGAAGCGGGAACTTTTCTCAGGGAAATTGCTTTTTCAGGTCGAAAACTCTCCTTAGATGAAGCGCTAGAAAAATTCTGCGCCTCCGAACTGGTATTACCCTCTTTCTCATAAAGATTGTTTTTTTCAAAGCGAACAGCCTTATTGCCTGTATCGTTCAATTTTAGCGGTAAATAAAGTATTATGAAACTACCGTGAGTTTGTGGTAATCCACATTTATAACTTTATGATTTCCATCGAGAAGAACTTTTTGATCCGGTAAAAAAATGAAAGACGCTAGCCTCGTTTCGAAAAATTCAATTACCCGCACATTATTCGAGGATTTCGACGGCATAGAGCTAGAGTCCGGGATTAATTTAGGCCCTCTCAGGGTTGCTTATGAAACCTACGGCAAGCTGTCAGAATCCAGAGACAATGTGGTTCTCGTACTTCATGCCTTGTCTGGCGACGCACATGCTGCAGGGATAAATCAAAACGGACGAGTTGGTTGGTGGGACGAAATGATCGGCCCTGGCAAGGGAATTGACACCGAGAAATATTTCGTTATTTGCTCTAACTGTCTGGGTGGCTGCAAGGGCACCACTGGTCCACCAAGCATCAACCCCTTAGCTGGTAAACCCTATGGGCGATCTTTTCCCAGAATTACTATTGGGGACATGGTAAATGTTCAATCCATGCTGATAGATCGTCTCGGTATCGATAAACTTCATAGTGTTGTAGGTGGATCCATGGGAGGCATGCAGGCCCTGGATTGGGCTACGCGTTTTCCAAATAGAGTTCGTTCTGCAGTGGTGATAGCTGCGACTGCGCGGCTTTCCCCACAAGGAATCGCATTTAACTGGGTAGGTCGTAATGCAATCTATTCGGATCCTATTAGCGCATGTGGCGCTCCAGAGGTCAATTCAGAATTGGTCAGGATGGGGAGAGGCCTGGCTGTAGCCAGAATGATTGGTCACATAACCTACTTGTCTGAAGAAATTATGGAGCACAAGTTCGGCCGGAAGCTGACGTTGACCGATATGGACGGTATCAGATACAGCTTGGGAGAAAATGATTCCAGTGGAGGAGAGTTTGAAGTGGAATCATACCTCCAGCACCAGGGCGCCAAATTCATGGAACGATTCGACGAAGATTCATATATCACCATCACTAAGGCAATTGATCATTTTGATTTGGAAGGTCAATATGGAGATTTAGTGACCGCGTTTAAATCGGTCAAGAGCAAACTTTTAGTTCTATCCTTCACTTCTGACTGGCTTTATCCAACATCAATGTCTCTAGCTATAGTCAGGGCATTACAGGCTTCTAAGAAGGATGTTTCGTTCGTTGAAGTGGATATGCCATTTGGTCATGATTCCTTCTTGATTTCCGCAGCTATGCCAAAGCTGACTAGAATCATCAGAGGCTTTCTTAACGGTGTGCAAAGAGATGGTTGAGATCAGAACGCCTTTTCACGAGTTTGAAGCGGGCTTCAACATCATAATAGAACTGATAACCCCAGGCACTAGGGTACTGGACTTGGGATGTGGCACAGGAACGCTACTTTCAAGACTTCGAGATGAGAAAGATGTTGAGGTATGCGGAGTCGAACTAGACCAGGAGAAAGTGATACGTTGCATCGAGCGAGGGATTAGGGTGATGGCCTTGGACCTTGACCAGGGATTAGAAGGTTTTCCTGATCTTAGTTACGAATATGTTGTGCTAAGTCGCACACTCCAGCAGTTGATGAACCCCGAGGCGTTGGTTAAGGAAATGTTAAGAGTAGGTTCAAAATCAATAATAACATTCCCAAACTTTGGCCACTGGAAGATTATGCTGGAGTATGCTCTCACAGGCAAGACTCCCGTTTCATCTACCCATCCGCATCCCTGGTACAACACACCAGATATCCATCGCCTCACTATCAACGATTTTAGAAGTTTTATTAGGCAGATAGGCGCGAAAATCGAAAAAGAGATATTTATTTTGGACAACAAACCTCGAAAAGAAATGTTGTGGCCCAATCGAAGAGCTGAATGGGGCTGCTGTCTGATCTCAGCTTATTGAATCTACTCAATGACCTCAACATAGAACCATAGTCTTAGCCTTCAAACTTTATCAATCTTACTCGGCGCTTTATAAAAATCTGAAGGAGTCATCAGACGCCTACCGGTTTGCACAAATATTCGTGACTCAGCCGGAGTGAAGTCTGGAACAAACAACCTTGTTGAACTTTCATCCAACATGGAGCTGGCCATCTTGGTTACTGCATGCGGTTTGATTTTGCCTGCGTTAGAAAATTTCTACCCAATAATTTCAGACGTTGCTCAACGTAAAGAAATGGAGCCACTTTTGCGTCAACAATATGCGTGACTAGGTCGTTTCAGCTGATAAGGGCTCGAAACTATGAAGGCAGGTCATGCTTGAGAGCGCCCCATCAATACCTACAAATTCATGATCTCCGAAAAACTTCATACATCCTAATCCCTTTCATCATAGATAATATAAAAATTCTAAAAGCCTTCACATTACTAGTTGAAATTGAATCATCCCTGGTTTCAGGTTCAGGCATACAGATCATCTCGGAATGGCGCCTGTGTCTGTGAAGAGAAAGTTCCCACAGGCTCGTAAGGCCCATATTTTCGGAGCAATTTCGCTGAAAACGCGTTGATACCCTCGCAAGTTTGAAAAAGATGACTTGACCACGTTTCGAATTTAGCTGTATAGTTAGGAGTTTGCTTAATATGAAAATATGCGGGTTTAGAGGACCGCTACCATGATAACTCTGGTCAAGGGATTTCACGACATTTTACCTGATGATGCCCTGAAATGGTCTTTTATTACTGAATCGGCAAGATCATGTCTGAGAAAATACGGGTTTAGGGAAATTATAACCCCGATCATGGAAAAGACTGATCTGTTTGTCAGGGGCATAGGGCAGGTTACGGACATCGTAGAAAAGGAAATGTATACATTTCAGGACATCGGAGGTGAGTCGTTAAGCCTTCGACCTGAGGCAACTGCAGGGATCCTCAGATCCGTAATAGAGCACTCTCTACTTAGAAAAGAACCCATACTAAGATTTTTTACAATAGGCCCAATGTTCAGGAGAGAACGACCTTCTAAGGGTCGTTTCAGGCAGTTTTTTCAGTTAAACGCTGAAGTCTTGGGCGATGACGATCCTTTCACTGATTCAGAAACGATATCATGCGCCTGTTCGATATTAGAATCCATTGGGGCCATAGATTTGGTGGTTGAAATAAATTCTGTGGGCTGCAAAAACTGCCGATCCATTTATCGTGACGAGTTGAGAAACTTCCTGAAGCGCCATTACAATAATCTATGTCAGGACTGCCAGAGACGAATGGAAACCAACCCCCTGCGCTGCTTGGATTGCAAGTCTCCAACATGCAATGAAGTAATGGAGTCAGCTCCAGTCATAACGGACTATTTGGACAAGTCCTGCCAGGATCATTTTTCTGATGTCAGAAAAGGCCTTGACATTCTAGACATTAACTACAGGCTCCAACCTAAGATGGTTAGAGGCTTGGATTATTATACTCGAACAGCTTTTGAAATCATCGACCTGGAACTTGGACATTCAAAGGCTGTTGGTGGTGGCGGTCGTTATGATAGCCTGATATCTGAGCTCGGAGGTCCTGACATTTCGGGAATTGGCTTTGCCATAGGCTTGGAAAGGCTTATCATGAGCCTTCGAGACAGCGATGAAAAGTTCTCTCGTAGCATTGATCTATACGTTGCGCCATTGGGGGATGAAACGAGGCAAACCTGTCATAAGTTGGTCAAACAGCTTAGAGACGCTGGCTTCAGCGTCGAAACCAAAAATACATTATCCAGTTTAAAATCTCACATGAAACAAGCTGATAGAGCAGGCGCTCAAAAAACCATAATGATGGGATCCGAAGAGTTAGCTCGCGGTGCTGTGACCATCAGGGATATGGTAACAAAAGATCAGTCTCAAGTTTCTTTAAATGACATCATAATATTTCTTCGAGGAGACGGGGATTGAAACTAGACTCTATGGGTGGATGGGAGAGAACTCACCTTTCAACTGAGCTCTCGATAAAAGATATCGGTAGTGAAGTAGTATTGATGGGGTGGATTCTAAGACGCAGGGACCATGGCGGGGTAATTTTCGTTGATTTAAGAGATCGAAAAGGTCTGATTCAGGTCGTTTTCAATCCAGAATTTAACGAGATCGTCCATGAAAAGGCCCACATTTTGAGATCAGAGTGGGTGATAGCTGTTACAGGAAAAATTTTCAGAAGACCAGCCGACAGTGAAAATCTGGATTTGGATACAGGACTGATAGAGGTCTTTGTAAGAGAGCTAAAAATACTAAACAGCTCTGAAGCCCCTCCATTCCCATTAGACGATCCTTCTCCTCCCAACGATGCAATTAGGTACAAGTATAGGTATCTTGATCTGAGGAGAATGGTCGGACCTCGTCAGAACCTGCTTTTCAGAAATAAACTAGTTAACGCAATACGTGAGTATCTTAATTCTGAAGAATTTCATGATATTGAAACCCCATTTCTCACCACAAGCACACCAGAAGGGGCCCGAGATTATCTAGTCCCCAGCAGGATATCAACAGGACATTTTTATGCTCTACCACAGTCACCTCAGATTTTTAAACAGTTGCTCATGGTTGCTGGTTTTGAGCGTTACTATCAGATAGTGAGATGTTTCAGAGATGAAGATTTGAGGGCAGACAGACAACCTGAATTCACTCAATTAGATATTGAAACATCATTCATGGAAGAAGAGAGGCTTTTCAGTATTATCGAGAGGATGATGGCGCTTATATTTGAAAGACTTTTGGGAACCAGACTTGCCATCCCCTTCGACCGATTACCCTATCATGAAGCGATGAGTCGCTTTGGTCTGGACAAGCCAGATCTACGATTCGGCCTGGAACTAATCGAAATTACAGATACCCTTTCAGATTCGCAGTTTGCTGTCTTCAGAAAACCCATCGACGCCGGGGGCATAGTCAAGACCCTCAGAGTTCCTCAGGGAGATCGGCTGTCGCGTAAAGATCTAGATGATCTGAGAGATTTTGCCTCGATCTACGGGGGCAAGGGCGTTGCCTACGCCAGAATCAAAGAAGGATTGGATTGGCAATCGCCTATTGCAAAATTTCTTTCTGATGAGGAAAAAACTAAAATTGTGGATCGGGCTGGCGCGACCGTAGGGGATGTATTACTTTTTGCAGCAGACTCTTGCAAGATCGTAAACGATGTCCTGGGAAATCTCAGAAACTTTCTAGCGGAAAAATTAGAAGAGATTCCACAGAATGTGTTTAAGTTCGTGTGGATTACTGAATTCCCAATGTTTGAATATGATGAGGATGAGAAAAGATTTAAAGCCATGCACCATCCGTTCACATCACCGATCATGTCAGATCTGGGTATGCTAAGGACCGATCCAGGTAAGGTTAGGGCTCGAGCTTACGATCTGGTCTTGAATGGCTCTGAGATCGGTGGGGGAAGCATGAGAATTTATAGATCCGACATTCAAAAAGAGGTCTTTTCCGCGCTTGGTATTGATGATGTTCAGGCTGAAGAAAAATTTGGTTTTTTACTGGAAGGTTTGAAATATGGAGCCCCGCCTCATGGTGGTATTGCGTTCGGAATTGATAGAATGGCGGCAATATTAACTGGTTCAGAAAGCATACGGGATGTCATAGCGTTCCCGAAAACTCAAAAAGCTGTTTGCCCTTTGACAGGAGCTCCCGGTGCAGTCACTAATGCTCAACTTAGAGAGTTGGGTCTAAAAATAATAAAGAACAAATAAGCGATCATGACATTCGAGTCCATGTTGAGCTGTTCGTGTAACAGATTGCAGGGAATTGTACGTCAGAACATGAGAACAACATTTCAATTCTACCAGATCAAGATTTGTAAGGAGATCCAGAATGGCTACTTGGGACCCGAAAAGAGGTGTTCTCTATCACGAATTCAACAAATTTAGTAAAGGCAGAACATTACGTGAAGTCGACAAACCTAATCTTCTGAGGAATATTTTCCCTTATACCGAAGTGCCCAAGGTTGATTTTGACTTTGCTATTCTTCCAATAATGCCTGCCCGCAACTTCCTGATGACCGACACAACTTTTCGAGACGGCCAGCAGGCTCGACCACCTTTTTCGGTTGATCAAATTTCTAAGCTTTTTGATTTCTTGCACAAGCTCTCAGGGCCCAGAGGAATCATTCGGCAGTCCGAGTTTTTTCTTTACACGAAAAAAGACAAAGAGGCGGTAGAAGTCTGCAAAGCCAAAGGTTATCAGTATCCTCAAATTACCGGATGGATCAGAGCCCAGAAGAAAGACCTGTCTGCCGTAAGAGCATTGGGACTCACTGAAACCGGCATTTTGACCTCTGTATCCGATTACCACATTTTCTTAAAAATGGGACTTGATAGAAAAAAGGCCATGGAAAAGTACCTTGACATGGTTAGGGCTACCCTGGAAAAAGGGATCATTCCTAGATGTCATTTTGAGGATATCACCAGGGCTGACATTTATGGCTTTTGCGTCCCCCTAGCTCAAAAAATAATGGAAATACGAGAGGAAGCAGGGGTCGATATTAAGATTCGGTTGTGTGACACGATGGGATTCGCTGTCAATTATCCAGGTTCAGCAGTTCCCAGAAGCGTTCCAAAGCTTATTAGAGCGATGATTGATGACGCCAATGTGCCCGAAGATCTCCTGGAATGGCATGGACACAATGACTTTCACAAGGGACTTGTGAATGCAGTTTCTGCGTGGCTCTACGGTTGCACAGCCGTCAATGGCACTTTGTTAGGCATAGGGGAACGCACCGGGAACACTCCATTGGAAGCCCTGATGATCGAATACATTTCATTGAGAGGACATTCAGATGGTATGGACACAAGGGCTATAACAGAAATGGCTGATTACTTTGAACGAGAGCTGGGACACAAGATCCCCGAAAATTATCCATTCGTTGGAAACGCCTTCAATGCCACCAGCGCCGGAGTTCATGCTGATGGAGTACTCAAGAACGAAGAAATATACAACATATTTGATACAACATTGCTGCTAGGACGTCCTCCAGTTGTCAACATTACCGATAAATCTGGTTTGGCCGGGATTGCTCACTGGATTAACACAAAACTTGACATAGCCAAAGACGAGAGGATTGATAAGAATCATCCAGCTATATCTAGAATCTATGATATCGTAATGAGTCAATACGACAGCGGGCGAGTTACATCCATGTCCGACAAAGAAATGATGGCTCTGGTCAAGAAACATCTACCGGAACTATTTATTTCCGATTGGGATAGAATGAAACTCATAGCACGCGAGATGGCCTACAAGATTGTCGAACAGTTCTTGAATTCCAGCCAGATGCTCTCCGACAACGTAGCGACTATGGAATCAGCGATGCATGGTTTCCTTCAGACTTATCCATTTATTCAATATTGTTATATCGTCAATATGGAAGGAAGGAAAATCACCACCAATATTACTGACATTACAGACAAGTCAAAATACGTAGAGTTTAAAGACAACGAGGATTTTAGTGATAGAGCATGGTTCATCAAACCTGTGAAAGACGGGAAATTGCATGTTCAGGGCCCTTTCACCTCCAGAATAACCGGCGCGTTGTGTATCACGGTATCTGGTCCGGTTCGTGACAAGAAACACAAAATGGTTGGAGTATTTGGAGCTGACATTAGACTCGAAGAACTTCTTAAGGTCGAACATGAATTAATGGAAGAGTACGGTGTTGAATTCACTGAGAATGATATCCGTAATCTTACCAAGAAGTATCGCGAGTCTTCAGGAAATTCTCATTGATTAAAATCTTAGAAGAGGAGCCAACCATGGCTCCTCTTATTCATTTCCACAATGTGCGTCAAGATTGGCGTCAATTTTTAGATTGCGTGTTCGTGTCTCCGGATCATTATTTCATTCTAAGGTCGCATTTTTATGATATTATAAGCGTTTTCCGACAATTTGCCTCCTGAATCCAACATCCCTTTCAACAAACCCTCTGTGGCAAGTTCTTCCAAAATGAATCCCAAGGCTAACTTATCAATCGTCCATCGACAAAAACCATGCGGCAGCCTTTCACTTAGGACATTAAGTATGTTGTTGAATTCTTTACCCATATGTTCGTTTTTACATTCTATTTCGATTTCGTTGTGAATCACATAATTTCCTCCAACCTCATAGATTACCTTGTCAATGACCAACTCTCCCACAAGAATGCCGCTAGTTTTGTCCCATAGCCAGTAAGACAACCGCTCAGTCTTTCGTTTTTGGATTACGCAAAGGCCTTCGGAGACAAGGACATCTCCTGTTTCTAATGAATCAGAGATCGCCAATGATATTTCAATTCCCAGTGAACGAAGCTTTTGCGAAAATACTTGTAGGGATTCTGGCTCCAACGGCCCTTCAAACTCGGGTCTCACTAGGGCTCCAGTACTTGAAACTATGGCTGGTCCTTTCAGTGCGACTAATGCATTTAAGCCATCTTTCCGGATGCGAAGCCCCCATCTTTGCCTACTTAGCTGCCTGTCTCTTGTATCGTAATACGTATCACAGAGAACAGATGCTACGTTTTTAGAAATCTCCGCCACATCCGCCAGAGTTTCTTTTAATACGGCCTTAATCTCATGCTCTGGTTTCTCTTCTACTAAAACAAACTTTATTTCGGTTTCAATCTGAAACATTTATGTCCTGGACTGAATGAAAGGCGTTTCGCTCCCAAAAGTTTAGAGTCCTTTTGATTAAGCTTTCAACATGACGCCTTCGTGTTTAAGTAGGAGCCTTTTCAAAGATACTCCGCATGAGTAACCACCTATGGATTTGTCCTTTTTTATTACTCTGTGACAAGGCACAACCAACGCTATTGGATTTTTGGAATTTGCCATTCCAACTGCCCGTGCCGCGCCTGGATGACCTATTTTACAGGCAAGTTCGCCATAGGAACGTGTCTCACCATACGGTATTGTTAATAAAGCATTCCAAACCTTGACGAAAAATTGGTTGTGTTCTGAGAAATCTAAAGGAACACTAAATTTTTTTAAACTTCCTCGGAAATATTCATCCAACTCCGCGGTCAACGTTTTTGCAATTTCGCAATTGGGATTTCGAACTTCCGCTTGTGGAGTCAATACAAAAGAAACAGATGTTACCCCGATCTCAGAAACCTCAAATTTAAGCCACTGTCCTATAACATTTGCATGATAATGCCCAAGAATGATTTCACCCATCAGAAATTCCCATCAAGAATATTATTTTCAGAGCATTACTTCGCGTGCATCAATCATTAAATGTCAAGAAGTCTTTTATGAGAAGCAATTGTAGCCGCTCTGACCGAAAAAAACTACCGTAGAATCATTTTTTGGGGAATTCCGGCTTCCACTCATGATCACAAAAGTGTAAAATGAAAATTGATCAAATGGATCGATCGTCTCAGGGGAGGCGGTAGAGCTCTGGTGGGCTCCGCGGTCTTCAAAACCGTAAGCAGGGCGCTAATACCGTTCTGGGTGGGTTCGATTCCCATGCGCCTCCGCCAATTGAGATAGGAACATTTGTTGAGAATTAAGTTGATTCAACCGCATCTGGTTATACGAATTGCTCTTACCGACGTTCAGCCGCTTGAGAAATTTGGTCAAGCTTTGTTTTGAAAAAGTTCTGCGCAAGTGAATCAATTGCTATCGTTGAAATGCGAATTTTTGTGGTTGGAAGATTAGACCATAATGAAAGTAAATAGCGCGGATTTTATATGTTCGGCTGAAAGACCTGAGGAATACCCTAAGACTGAGATACCTGAGATTGCCTTTGCCGGACGTTCCAATGTCGGTAAGTCCTCAATGATTAACAGTCTGCTAGGAAGAAAAAACTTGGTTCGCACTTCGAAAACCCCTGGTTTGACTCGCAAGATCAACTTTTTCCTCATAAATATAACTTTGATGTTTGTCGATCTTCCAGGTTATGGTTACGCCGCAGTCCCGCTGGAAATCAGGAAAAAATGGGGGCCAATGGTCGAAGGTTATTTAAAGACACGTAAACAACTCGCCGGTGTTGTGGTGATAATTGATGCTCGGAGAACATTAACAGAATTTGACAAGACCCTGGTTGAGTTCCTGCAAGCACATGAAATCCTTTTCATAGTTGCGTTTTCAAAAATCGACAAAATTAACAAATCTCAGTTAATGGCCAGAACAAGAGAAATTAGGACTAACTTAAAAGAAGATGTCCCGGTTGTTGGTTTTTCTTCAATGACTGGAGCGGGAAAAAATGAATTGTGGAAAGCGATTAAATACCTTATAGAATGTCAAAAAAGTGACAACAGGCAGTGCGTCACAAAAAACTGAAGAATCCTAGGAATTCAGTTGATTTTTAAAACTATTACAACAGAAAAAGAAAAAGAATTTTAATGGTAAAAAAAATGCTTATAAACTCCAGTCACGTGGAAGAGTGTCGCGTGGCTGTTGTTGTCGATGGGATTCTCGACGCCCTCGATGTTCAGGTAAATACGAGAGAGGCTACTTTAGGGAATATTTATAAAGGGGCGATTAGCAGGATTGAACCCTCTCTTCAAGCCGTTTTTGTCGATTATGGCAATTCCCGAAATGGATTCCTCTCGATCAATGACATTCATTCATCTTATTTTCCTGAATCATTTGAATCTTCCAGAAAAAAACCTCGAATACAAGATGTCTTCAAGAAAGACGATCATGTGATCGTACAAGTAATAAAAGAAGAACGGCACAGCAAGGGCGCTGGACTTACAACCAACATATCTTTAGCCGGCCGTTATCTAGTTCTCATGCCTGGCACAGACCTATGCGGTGTATCAAGAAAAATTGAGGATGAAACCGAGCGAAAAAAACTGAAAGATATCCTCAAGCAACTTACACCGCCAGAGAACATGGGATTCATTATACGAACAGCTGGCATGGGCAGGACAAAAACCGAACTATCACGAGATCTCAACTACTTGCTCAAGCTTTGGAATACTATTGAAAAGAATGTTGTCAACTTCTCCGCCCCAGCCCTTCTATACAAAGAACGAGATCTGGTTGTCCGATCAATCAGGGAACATTTTGAACCCGACATCAATGAAATTTTGGTCGATGACAAAGAGGTTTATAAAAGAGCAAGAGAGTTCTTTCGTCAGGTCATGCCCAAATATGAAGGGATTGTAAAACTTTATCAGGAAAAAAGACCTTTATTCAATAAGTACCAACTCGAAGAACAAATTGAATTGGTCTACCAGCGAAGAATAAAACTCAAATCGGGGGGTTACATACTAATTGAGCCAACCGAGGCCATGGTTACCATCGACGTCAATTCAGGAAGCGCTACAAAAGAAAAGGGAATTGAGGACACAGCATACTGCGTCAACATGGAGGCTGCCCTTGAAATAGCGCGACAGTTGAGACTTAGAGACCTTGGCGGAATAATAGTCATTGATTTTATAGACATGAGTTCAAAAAAACATCTCCAAGATGTTGAAAAGCAACTAAAAAACGCACTGAAAACTGATCGAGCTAAAACCAAGGTGCTAAAAATTTCGAGTCTCGGAGTCCTTGAACTTTCCCGCCAACGGATCAAATCTTCATTGGGAGAGGGCGAATATCATGAGTGTCCTCTGTGCGAAGGCAGAGGACGCGTTAGATCTATTGAAACAACTGCTTTGGCAGTGTTTAGGAGGATTAAATCTGCGTTGGCTAAAGGCGATGTAGTGCAAGTTAGAGCTACTGCGCCTCCGAAAGTTTCTGATTACCTCCTCAACAACATGAGATCAAAAATTGTTGAGCTCGAATCTCAGTTTGGCGCACGGGTTACCATTTCTTCCAAACACGCCATCGTAGACAATGAAATTGTTGTAGAAGCCCTCAAGGAACAGGAATCCGATTTTGCCACGATCGAAGCTCCTTCTTTAATTTCTGAAATAGAATTCGAATTCTCTCATGCGACTGAAATCACGGAGACTATTGATAAAGAAATCGTCGTGGAAGAAAAAATAGAAAAGGTTACCAAGCAACAGCGTAGGAGGAGGAGAACTCGTAAAAAGCCAGCCAATGCCGAGGAAGGGTCAGATTCAAGTACTTCCCATAGTCAGGGTGATCATGCTGATTCATCGTCTACTCCCCAGCAATTTATTGGGAAACTCGACGAACAGCAACAAAACACCGATGAAAATGACTTCGTAAAACACTCAGAGGTCGGTCAGGATAATGAAATCGGCGGGACGAAGCCTGAACCCTCAGATAATCAACAATCTGAAAGTGGATCCGATGATAAGGGATACCAAGTTCCTCTGGTGTCCATGGGTGAAAATCGGGTTGAAGAAAACGCGGCGGGGGTCGAAATGAAACTAACCGATGGCACAAATAATCCCGTTGATTTGGAGCTCGACGAAAACCCTTTTCGTCAAACCCTGTCAAAAAATGACACCTCAGGGAAGAAGGTCACATTACAAGACTTTTTGCCTTTTTCGTGATAGTTTTTGTGTTTCGAAACTTTCATTGGGTATCTGTTGTTTCTCTCGACCCAGATGAGGCCTGAAACTTTAAGATTTTCTAATGGAAAAAGATTTAATTAATTTTGATCGTGAATACTTCAATACCCCTCTTTTTGGAGTGGGGGCTCTCATAGTCAGTGGATCAGAAATAGCGTTGATTCGGAGAGCCAAGGAACCTTCAAAGGGGCAATGGAGCATACCAGGGGGCCTTGTCAATCTTGGTGAATCCCTGCTAGACGCAGTCATCCGGGAAGCCTACGAAGAAACCGGTCTGATCGTCCAGCCATATTGCTTGGTGGAAATCCTGGAACGTATAATTCACGATGATGCCGGATCTGTAAAATATCATTACATTCTAGCTGACTATCTTTGCGAGGCTAAAGGCGGGATTCTGAATGCAGGGTCTGATGCTTCTGAGGCCTGCTGGGCTCCTTGTGATAAACTGGAACTTTTTGACCTGTCAGACTTTACATTTGAAGTTATTTCTAAAGGATTTAACATACACTTTGAGAAATCTATTGCTCAATCAAGATGAAAAAGACGATGGAATTCTGTTTTTAGTCGAGGAGGCGCTTGATTGTCGGTAAAACGTAGTAGGCTTGGCGCATCGTCGGAAATGTTGGCGCTATCGACTCTAGGCTTCACAAAAAACATTCTTATCTGTCTGATCGATGTAAAAGGTCCTTTAAAGGTTGAGAAATTATTCGACTCGGCTAGGACTGCTGCTTCAAAGTTCCCACAGTTGACAAGTGTCATCGAAGATATCAAACACCGACGACTCCATTACCTTGAGTGGAAATTTAGTGGGGTCGATAGTCTTCCTGTTTTTTTTCATGATCTGTCTGAGTCTGTTTCTTCTGACTCTGCGATGGAAAGAGTACTTTCTGTCTTGACCCCGAGACTTGAGCGCTACTGGGACTTGCTTGTCGAAGTGTCATCCGAATTTCATTGCATACAAGTGTCTCAAGAACGCTTCCTTTTTGGTTGGATCATTCATCATGCTGCAGGAGACGCCGCTTTGGCTTCTGACGTCGGGCAGGAGACTCTGTTCCGTTATTACGAAATCACACATGGCAAAAAATTAGATTCTGCAACACTATCTGTTTCGCTCTCGGGATCTCAAAAGAAGCCGGTGAACCAGAAAAAACTGGTTCTCTCAGACCATATTAGAGAAATCAGGCAAACAGCAAGAAATCTTTTTTTTAAACCAAAATTCCCAATTGGCATTGGAGGAAAGACCAGTCAGGGACAGAACCATTCAAAAACAATTTTTTCAGAGCAAGCATCATCTGATTTGCTGAAAAAACTCAGAAGTAAAGGTATTTCTCTAATTGATGCCCTTGTTGCTTCTACAAATTTAGCTATCGACGAATGGAACAGTGCGAGAAATGAGGAACCCGGTCTGTTGACAACATCGGTCTCAGTCAATATGAGAGGAAGATTCCAAAATGTCGACCACGGGAACAGTAGTTCTCTAATTTTCTTTGAGTCTAGGCCTGAAGAACGAATTGATATTCAAAGGTTTGTCAAATCAATAGCAATTAAGCGCATACACCATTTCCGTAAACAAGTAGACCTAAAGCTTGCTAACAACATTAAGAGGATGATCGACACTGCTCGAATTTTTCCCTATAGGATTAGGCGCAGGATCATATCTTTAATCACAGGTCAACATGAATTTTCCGCTGCTGTAACTTGGCTTGGGGTTATCTGGCCTAAGACTGAGGGTGGAAAACTCACCAGTGACTCAGCCCTCACCACAGTAGGAGACTTGACTGTGGAAGAGGTAATTGGTGTGCCCTACAAGATGCTATCCAAGACAAAAACTCTGTTGGTAGTCTACATATTTCGCAACCGACTAAATTTTGTTCATTCAGCGTCATCAAGCCTTTTTACTAAGAGAGAAAATGAAATGTTTTTAGACACGATCCTCAATCATTTGAAGAGGTTATGATTCCCAATTTCTTGCCCAAGTCAATCGGGCGCCAAGAATTAGCTGCCTACAATATTGCTGAAACAGAATATGGTTGTTGTGCACACGATCTGGACAAAAAAGGTCGGCGAGTAGTTTCACTGCTCCGTGGAGGACGGATCAAGGCATTTGGGCTGGTATCTAGTTGTGCAGTAGGTTTCACCTCTCCATTGAAGCGCGTCTTTACATAGAATTTTTTTTAAAATGATCAGATGAACCAATATTAGTGTTAGATTTCCGAAAACTATATAAATGGAGTAGCGTCGTGGAAGCCCGAGTTGATCAAAAAATTTGAATGGACCTATGGTCATCGCCAAAAGACATGCGATAGGCAGAAAAAACCAGGAATTCGGGATTATTTGAACAGCAGGATTAACATAAAGGAACAACGCCGCGACAAAGCAAGGTAGGCTTACAAGGATGTGCATAGGAAGGTATTTAATTACAGTGGAAAGCCTATAATTCATGGCCGCGCTAAGAATTCGAGTCCATCCTTTCATAACATCTGCACAGTTGCTATACATTCTGGTAAAAAGAATATTCTGACCATTAGCAAATAAAATTCCCAAACGTGCTGCCTTGATCCTTTTTCCGATTCCGATATCCTCAACTGCCAAACCCTTTACATTTTCGTGCCCTCCTATTCGGTCATACGCCATCTTGCTGATCATGAAGAACATGCCGTTTGCAGTTGCAACAGGACTCTCAGGGTCATTTACCTGAGACAAAGGAAATAAGATTGCGGCCATAGAAGCTAATGTGGGTTGTAAAGCCTTTTCCCAAAAAGTCCCGAGTATGAACTTAGGTGTCAAAGTGATAAGGTTGATCCTGCGCTTCAAGGCTTCATTCAAACATTGAGTCAATGCTCTGGGATGAAGGCTGCTATCGGCATCAATAAAAGCCAACCATTCACCTTTGGCCGCCTTAGAGCCCACGTTCAAGGCATGACACTTGCCAGTCCATCCCTCCTGTCTTTTCTTGATCGAAAGGAGCCTACAGTTGTGCCTACCTTCGAACAATTTTTTTACTAATACGGCCGTCTGGT
This sequence comes from uncultured Desulfomonile sp., assembly GCA_937930835.1. Lineage (GTDB taxonomy): Bacteria > Desulfobacterota > Desulfomonilia > Desulfomonilales > Desulfomonilaceae > CAITZA01. The sequence goes on along the minus strand of CALGLN010000130.1, from coordinate 75,493 downwards.
CTGTCGAACGATCATCAATACAAATAAGCTCAAAGTTTTCATAATCCTGGTCCAGGATCGATTGAATACAGAACTCAATAATTTTCTCTTCGTTGTGGGCTGGGACTAATACTGATATTAGCGGAAGCTTTTCCGGTAGACTTACTTGAGCATCCGGATCAAGAGTTGGAACCCATTTTTTATTATCTTGAATTTCTCTTAGGCGACTTAGCCAAAAGAAAAATGTGTAGGTAAGAATAGCTGCGCCAATTATAAACCCGAAGTAATCCAAACCATTGCCCTCAAAACATGATCATGGTAGTCAAATCTTGCCCTTTTTATTTTATCAAAATACTTTTAAGATTCTAACTTTTTTTAACGTGGATGAAAAATTCATGCTGGCTTTTCATGACGTTTACGGATCTTTTTAGACAATTCAAACTTTTCTGGCTGCTGCTACGATGCCAAATTTTGAACCAGTTTTAAAGCCACTAACAAGCTGTAAGGAATTTTGAGCCAATTCGGAAATAAACTCTTCTTCTTCAAAACGGTCGTGACGTGGATGCCTCAATAAAGCCTTCAGTAGAAAGTTTGCATAAAGAGGAGGATATATTTCTTCAAAATAAAAAAAACCATCGGGTCTAAGCATCCTGGAAATTTCTCTGACACATTTGCGCCAGTCCAAGACGTGATGAATTATTCCAAAATTGATTACCGCGTCAAAACTTCCGTCCGGAAAAGGAATATCTTGAGCATCTCCCACATAGAAATCAATTTCGTTGTTCAGTCTCTTCGGTGTTAGAAATCTGGCACGGCGTACAAGAATTTCCTCGAGATCGAATGCGACAACATTCTTAAATCCCATTTTGTCAACTATCAGGCGAGCGCCGCGTCCCAATCCGCATCCGATTTCAAGCGCCAGATCGGTCTTGGTCGGTCTTGCCAATTCGAGCCATTTCTTAATCTCCCTCCTCTGGAACAGTTCCCTTATTGGACTGTAAATCCAGATTCGTTCTGGCCAATTCATCAACATTTCTTGAAATTCTGGGTTTTTTATAGCCAACTCCTTGACGAATTTCGTGACTTCCTATTGATGCCCACAAATTTGGAGTCTTTTTTTATCCTGGTAAAATAGGAATTTGATTAACTTACGCGCATGAAACAGCAGCTAATAATAAAAACATCAGTGGCATATAACTGGCTCTATTAAATAGGCTTCCGGCTGTTTGTTTGGTTGGATTGTCATAAACAGCTTTCGCGGGTTTCACAATTAGATAATAACCAAAAAAAGTTGCTCCAAAAATGTACAGCCATCTCAAACCTTCACCAGCCAGGAAGTATATGACAATCCCTCCAAATGCTGCCATACCGCTAGCCGTGACAAGAAAAAATACCGATTCATCAAGACCTCTAACCGTGAGTGTTGTACGAGCGTCTACTTTGCTATCATTTTCCATGTCCACAATGTCATTCGGAATGTTCTGACCTCCTACTTCCCAAGCCGCTAACCAAAGTATCAGAACAACTATAAATCCCATAGAAGGCTCCGGATCCACCGCCAAAACACCTGCAACACCGCCACTGGCCTTCACCAACGCAGATGGTATTATTTTGAAATGCGTAATCTTTAGCAATTTGCAATAAATCAGTTCCAAACAGGCCGAAATGACGAAAAGTATTGCGCAATATGTATTGAGTAACCACGCTCCGATCAATGCTATTAGCGCCCAAAATCCAAACCAAAGCATGCCGTGGGCAGGTGAGATCAAACCTTGAGCCAGAGGATGTTGAACAAACACCTCGTCAACATCGAAAATAGCCTGTGGCTTGTCGACTAAGGAGAGCCTCTGCCTGTCAATCCCAATATCAACGATGTCGTTGAGGGCATAAACTGCTGTATATCCTGCGAACGCTGTTATGAGCCCTACGACGATTATGTAACTGTTTGGGAAATGTCCGAGATAGATCAGGGCTGCCATAGCTGGTGTAGCCACATCCAGTAAGGCATGGGAAGTTCGCGATAATCCGAGAAAAAGCTTTATCTTATGCAGCCAGTATTGAAAACCAGCTGAACGCTGAGCATTAACAAGTGACATTTAAGCTCTTTTTATAAATCCGACTCGTCATTCATACGGAAACGTTAGCTTTCCACCCAGAAAACCCGTGTAACCGATCAATGCCGCAACAGACAACACATTAATGAGGTACATAGTTACTACCGTGTCAGATAACCTAAGCGGATCTACAATTACGAACGATCTGAGAAAACAAGCTAACACTGCAAGTAAAAAGGCAGTCCAAGCACTAATTCTCTTGGTTTTGATAACCTTGGATTCCTTGGCGTCGTAGTTCAACCACCAGGTCATATAGCCAGTAACAATAGCCCCCAATATTGATAGGGAACCAAAAGCAAGAGTCAAATAGGCGGCCCATTCTGTATATACGGAACCCGTTAATATAGCTGCGATTTCAAAAACAGGGGTGATCAGGAGTAGTCCTAGAGGAAAATGCACCATAGCTGGATGAGGATGCCGCCTATAAAAAGGATGTCTTTCCAAAAATGTTTCGATAGACCCTTTTAATCCGGGGCTCTTTTGGTTGAACGTCATTACGAGATGTCCGAGTAGTTCTACTCTTTCTAATACTTCCGGGCCATGTGGAGCGGCCTTAATCTCTGCCCCAAGATCTCCCCCCGCTTGATGGCGCCTCATATGCTGCCCACCAACCCATCTCTTGCTCGATGACACATCATATACTTTGCCATCTACGACAACCAATGATGGTCTACCATCCTTGCCGTCACATCTAGATATTTCTTCGAGTGAAAAGGTTTTCATGGATTAACCATCCTGGATTTGCTGAACTTGCGAAAAATCGTTTGCCTTTTACAGTAGGGCCTGAAGCTTCCAGCAACACTCTCCTACCGGCTGTAAAATCAGCATGCCTTTCTCATATGACGATGCTTCGGAGCTTCCTTTAAGAATAGTCCGAGGTTCGACCAGGAACTTATCAGTTGATTCATCACATTCATCAGCAAGTACTTCAACGATCATCTGAACATTTGCGTCGGAATAAATGGCTTGGGATCCAACAAAAACTCTTGGATAACGAGGATTTCCGGAAGTTTCCATAGGAGACAGTTTCTCCGGCTTTTTGTTAGGGGTATAACGTGGTTCAGGAGCACATCCTGAACAGCTCCTACATCCTGACATGTGTATCTCCTATTCAAGTTTTTTGAAGGTTAAAATTTTTGTTCTGAACACTTGCAACCATTGTTTTTTCAAACTAAGACTTGACACTCCTCCTGTCAAGCAGTCAATCTGTGAATTTTCAAAAATAGAAATAGATCTAGAGCAGAGCAGGAAACTTATGCTCATTTTGGAACTATTACTCTTACGTCTTCTACGGAACTGTTTTCAAATTCCCTGAGAACTGCTCTTACTATTGGGTTGTCCATGGCTTCAGCTTTCAGCGCTCGATGCAAATCGGTTTGACCATCAATGACCTGATCATAGGGTTTTTGATCTTTTAAGGAAGTTGGTTGAGACAGAACTAGAGTTTTTAGTTGGGCTGCTCCAAAATAGTCATCGAAAATTCTTTTTAATTCAGGCTTACTGTTCAGGCTGGTTTCAAAACCCTCCTTGTATACAGCCTTGGTAAAACCTATCTCGACCATTTTGGGACCGTGGGATACAAGCTCCCCATGCTCCATCAAGGACAGGATTCCCTCGTAACCATTTCCCCTTAATTGGGATTTCAAGTCCATCCATACATCAACTGAGTCTCTTGTGGGCTCAGCGATTACGCGCTCATTCTCTACGCCCTGTTTCTTTGAAGCGATCTTTCCAGGAGTTGTAGGATCTTGAATTGGAATGTCGCAATCCGAACTTCTTGGTTTGAACTGAAATTTGCTTTCTGGTCTTTCTGAAGAACCTGTAATCTTTGAAAAATTGAAACTTGTTGTTTTTTCATGCTTACCGCAACTTAAGCTCTTCTCAAGCTTATTCAGTTTGTCAATTAGAAGTTGCAGGTCAACTAATTTAGAAGAATTAGCCATCCTAAGCATCAGCATTTCAAGAGCCACCCACGGATTGACTGACTTTTTGATGTCACTCTCCGTTTTGAGCAGTAATGAAAACAGGTTTTGAAGTTGAAGCGATGAAGCCTCCTCCGATAGCCTTCTTAGATCTTCAAACTCAGATTGACTCACATCCACCAAACTTGGATCAAGTTCATCCTTGCCTACGGTTGCCACAACTGTAAGATTTCGCAAAAATTGAATTAAATCGATTACAAATTGGTCAGGATCATAACCCTTTATAAATAATTCGTTTAACAAGCCTAGAACACCCGAACTATCGTTGGATATTACCATCTGAATTAGTCGAGCCAAACTGTCCCTTCCATCAATCCCAAGAATTGATGAAACCTGACCGATTGTCACTGTCCCATCGCTAAATGCTATCACCTGGTCCAGAAGACTTAATGCGTCCCTAAAAGATCCTTTAGCTTCCCTGGCAATTGCATAAATGGATTCTGAATCAGCCTGGATTTTCTCCTGGTCCAGTATTTTTGCCAGCCCTCCTGATATGTCGGCTGTAGATATGGTCCTAAAATTAAATCGCTGACATCTCGAATTGATAGTTGCAGGAACCTTGTGAGATTCTGTCGTAGCAAATATGAACTTGGCGTGAGGCGGGGGCTCTTCCAATGTCTTCAATAATGCGTTGAATGCATTGATCGAAATCATATGCACTTCATCAATGATGATTATTTTGTAGTTTGATCCGACCGGTGGATACTTTATATTTTCATTTATCTCGCGAATATTTTCGACAGACGTATTCGAAGCCCCGTCTATCTCCATAACATCTACACTGTAACCTCCCGTAATCTCTCTACAAGACTCGCATTGGTTACAAGGATCAGGCTCATCTTGTGTACGTCCGGTACAATTGAGAGATTTTGCAAGAATGCGTGCTACAGTTGTCTTGCCTACACCTCGAACACCGCAGAACAAAAAGGCGTGCCCGACCCTTCCGCTTATAACGGAATTCCTGAGTGTTTGAATTACATGTTCCTGCCCCACAACATCGCTGAATGTGGTCGGCCTATATTTTCTTGCGAGAACAAGGTAGGGAGGCATTTGTGTGAAGAGATCTCAGAGAGCCATGTAGATACATCCCGGCAAACTGGAGAGGGCCGACCCCCGAGATTACGTCCGCTGCTTCCTTCCGGACCTGACGGGTTAAATAACTCCAGGTCGCCCTCACCGATTTGCCGGCGATGTTTGTTAAATGAATCCCTCAGCAGGGCTCATCAATGTTATCACGTTTGTATACCAAATTTTAATTTTTAGGTCAACTCGCTATCTTTAAGGTTATTTCAACCATATTCTTGATGTCCAAGATTATTGAAACGTTTGCGCTACAAGCAACTTGAGACTAACGCAATTGAAATCATTACGGCATTTTTTGATAATACTATAAGATAAGTCTACAATCGGCGGACTACTATCAAAGTTTTTGCCAAGAATCTCCTTGGAATCAAAAGCTGGTAGTAAGTATCTAATTTCGTAATAATTCAGGAAAGGGGAGTCTAGAGCGTGCCTTCAATTTGTCAACAAGAAGTTCAACCATACTTTTTGGGCGGAGGTCCGCAAACTTTCGCTGACTGGCTAAAAAAACACTCCAAGATAATCAAGAATCAATGGGTTCTTCGGCTATCGGATCTGTCACCGTTCTACCGATCCAGCGAAAAGAAAGAGCTTGTGGGAACCGTCTCAAGAGCTTTTCGGGCTAATTTAGAATTTATATCTTGTGGTGACTTGAAAAAGATCAAAACTTTCATTGATTATATAACCAAGAAAAGACTCAGGAAAGGATTTCCACTGTCTGACGTACAGAAGGCCTTTGAACTGTTCCGTTCAATTGTCATAAGCATGCTCAGAGAACAGAACCGGCGGGATTTGCTTGCCGATTCCTCCGAAGCCATAAACAGTTGCTTATCTTACACGATACATCGTTTCTCCGACCACTATCAGCACATGCATGAATTGTCGATTTCAAATTATGCCAAGAACCTTGAGCATGCAATAAGCCTAAGAACAGCAGAGTTAGCTGAGAGTCAAAAATTGTACAAGACCCTTGTGGAGGAAATTAACGACGGCTTCTTTATTATTCAGAATGAAAAAATTGTTTTCGCAAATCGAGCTTTTTGCTTGATGCACCGAATTAATCAGAAAAAGGCTATTGGAAGACATTTTGCCGAGTTTGTCGACCCACAGTCGTTGAAAGGACTTATGGAATCCTATCTTGAGATACTTCATGGTGGCACAGGTCACGGCCCGGTCCAATACAGGCTTGCGGGCGATTCCAATCCAAATGCAATAAGGGAGGTAAGAGCCAGGCTTTTTGACCTCGGACACGGGCCGGTGTTGATTGGAATTTGCAGAGACATCAGTGAAAGGGTTTCAATGGAGGCCAAGATTAGAGAACACGAACGTCTTGCATACCTTGGAAGACTATCAGCATCGCTATCTCACGAAATCAGAAATCCATTGTCATCCATAAAAATGAATCTCCAGATACTACAAAGAAAACTCGACCTGACCGGATATGATGGCCGTAGGCTTCAAATTTGCGTCCAGGAAGTATCCAGACTAGAAGAGATTTTAAGGCAACTGCTCGACTCAGCTCGTTTCCTAGCTTTGAAGAGGGCTCCTGGCAATCTGTCCAATATCACCAGAGAATGCATGGTCTTACTAGAGCCCAAATTTGCAGAGAAGAACCTCAAGGTGTCAGAAAAATACTCGGACGACCAGAATCTCGTGGAAATAGATTCCGCCAGAATTCAACAGGCAATAATAAACCTGTTACTAAATGCTATTGAGGCTTCACCTAAAGATGGCCTTATAAGAATTTGGACCAAAATCGCTACAAGCAAATCAAGACGATTTTTAGAATTCGGAGTAAGAGACAGCGGCCCAGGCATACCATCCGATCAAGAAGATAAACTATTCGTTCCCTTCACAACTAGCAAAAGCTACGGTAGCGGTTTGGGTTTGAGCAACGCCAAACGCATAATAGAAGCTCACGGAGGAAGCCTGGTTTTCAAAACTAGAGAAAATCAGGGCGCCACTTTCATTATCAGATTACCCATTGATGATTGATAAATCATTCTGACTGATTGTTTCCATCCTTTTCCACAATTGGAAACCTATTTTCCAAGACCTCCCACGAGTTTCTAGTGGATCACCTTATTCATCTGCCAACAAAACTTTAACAAGCAGACTCAACTCTTGTTCATCACCTAAGACAGACACGGCATGAACATTGCATGAGCAATAAATACGCTATAATAGCGTTACAACACCGGTATGTGAGCCCCGTCAAACGCAAGCACAACAGGTTTTGTGTTCAGGCTCATCATTAGTTCAAAAAAGAGCGGCGAAATCTTACCGTCGATGAATGTGGATAGCAGTCCAGTGAATACTGAGCAACAACCAAATACTTCAGAACAGGAGTGGATATACATGTCAGTGTTGAAAGATGGCAGAGAGTTTGATCTAGTAACGGAACTTCTTGGCTCCAAACCATTCGACAGTTCAGACAAGATCGCCATTTACTGTGGAGATCGTCGCATAACATACGGCGAACTGAATACCAACATCAATCGTTTTGCTAATGTTTTGAAGGAGTTAGGGATTGAGGCAGGAGATAGGGTATTGATCGTGGCTCCTGATACACCTGAATTCGTGTATTCCTTCCTTGGCAGCATGAGGCATGGAGCCTGCCCTGTTCCAGTAAATACAATGTTGACTGAGGACGATTATTACTACCTCCTCAATGATAGTGGGGCTCGTTTGTTGGTTACAACCTCAGGGTCCCTAGCCTCCAAAGTCGAACCCGCTTCTGGTGTTATCAAGAAGATTTTTCTTGACCAGGATTTTGATCACATGCTTCAAACAGCATCTTCGCAGCCGAGACAGTTTCCGAAGAAACCTGACGAAATTGCATTCTGGCTGTATAGTTCGGGCAGCACTGGCAAGCCCAAAGGGACACAGCACAAGCAGATAGCAATGCTTCATACGGCTGACTCATATGCCAGGAATATCCTCCAAATTAGCGCTAAAGATATATGTTTTTCGGTCAGCAAGATGTTTTTTGCCTACGGATTGGGAAACAGCATTTCTTTTCCTTTTAGATTCGGCGCTTCAACGGTGCTCCTGTCCACACCGCCTACACCCGAAAGCGTTATGGAAACAATATTAACTTTTAAGCCGAGCCTATTTTTCGGGGTTCCTACCCAGTACAATTCAGTATTAAAAAAGATGAATGGCGCAAAGTTCGACAGCATAAGATATTGCGTATCGGCTGGAGAAGCCTTGCCACCCGAGGTATGGAACAAATGGCGTGAGAAAACTGGGCTGGAGATCCTTGACGGTATTGGTTCGACTGAGGCGTTACACATATTTATTTCCAATCGGCCTGGAGAAGCTCTTCCTGGAAGCTCTGGCAAACTAGTTCCAGGATACGAGGCTATGATTGTTGATGATGATGGCAAACCAGCATTGCCTGGGGACACGGGGCATTTAATTATTCGCGGAGAAAGCTTGACCAAGGGATATTGGAACAAACCTGAGGAAAACGCTTCCAGAATAATGTCGGACGGTTGGTTCAGGACCGGAGACATGTATAGTCTCAGAGATGGGTACTTCGTTTACGAAGGACGAGGTGACGACATGCTGAAGGCTGGAGGCCTATGGGTATCTCCTATGGAAATCGAGCACAAGTTGATGGAACACGAATCCATTCACGAATGCGCTGTGGTAGGTCACGAAGTAGAGGGTCTCGTGAAACCTTTCGCTTACGCGGTGCTAAATGAAGGATGGGACAAGAAGCCTCAGGAGGAGCTTGAAAAGATCTTGATGGAATTTCTTTCTGACAAGTTACCGAAATTTAAACGTCCTTGGGGCATTCGTTTCGTTCAAGACTTGCCTAAAACGGCAACCGGAAAAATACAGCGGTTCAAACTCAGAATCAAGACAACATAGCGCCGCAACAAAAAACCGGTTGTTTTTTGGTTGAGGCCGCGAATTGCTAATCGACGACGCCATTTTTCTACATGCCAGGCCGCGTTTGACTGCCAGAATTTTGTGTTTATTGGCCCCATCAATTTAGTTCTAGTCAAACGTGGCAATTAATCAAAAATTCGCCTAGAAGGTAGACCATCGGATATTTCAAAGAATCAAACAATTACCCTGAAAGTTTCAATCGATGAATTTTTCAGGTAGCTGACCGTCATCTAACTGATTTTGATTTGGTAACACCATCAGAGTCGATACTCCGTGAGCCAAGATTTTGCCGAATTGGTCATATACAGTGCCTTCGCCTAATCCGATTGTTTTTCCCATTTTAATGATCTTGCCTCTTGCGACTATTTTCCCTTCACGCAGGGGAGCTAGGTAATTGATTTTTAAATCTACTGTTGTCATCCCCTTACCTTGATCAACTTCTGGAAAAACGGCCCAGAAAGCTGCCGCGTCGATTATGGAGGCTAACACTCCTCCGTGAACAACTCCAAATGGCTGCAGATGTTTTTCACCAGCCTCCAACTTTATTACGCTCGAGCCAATTTCAAAGTTTATCAGTTGCATGCCTAAAAGTCTGAAATATCCACATGCATTGACTTTTTCTCGCACAGCAGCAACAAATTCCTTATTAAGGGTGGACATTGGTATCACCTTTTTCCTAGAATACTGAAGTAAGCATGACCGTAACAATGAATTGTCAAAACCATTAGAGGTCTACTGTTAGCACTTTATCTTTTCGGTGAGGATTTTATAACATGCCAAACTCGGGATCAGTTTATGCCAGAACTTATTTGAAACGTCTGCAAGCCATTCTGGATAACATGGATTTAGATTCTGTTGGAACAGTCATTGACGAGTTTGCCAAAGCTCGTGATCGAAGATCCACCATTTTTTTTATGGGTAACGGTGGAAGCGCTGCAACAGCCAACCATTTTGCCAATGATCTAGGGGTTTGCGCATCACCGCAGGGAAAGATCCCATTTCGATCGATCAGCCTTGCATCAAACGTAGCCTATCTCACTTGCATAGGCAATGACTTTGGCTATGAGAACATTTTCGTTAGACAGCTCCAGAATATCATGAGTCCCAATGATCTCGTTGTAGGCATATCGGCCAGTGGAAATTCCCCGAACGTAGTGAATGCGTTAAAATATGCAAGGGAAAACGCTGGAATACCAGTAGCCATTGTTGGTTTTGACGGCGGGGAAATGAAAAAAATAGCTTCTCATGTGATTCATGTCAAATCAGAAAAGGGGGAGTACGGTCCAGTTGAGGATGTTCACATGGTTCTAGACCACCTAATATCAACCTATTTGGCTCATTGATTTACAAATGCGTTTAACATGATTGGTTTTTATTTGTTTCGCTTGCCCAATTTAACAAAACTCAATACGGTTTGAGGTCTAGACATGCTCCTGCTCATTGAATTTGATTCCTGTTGTAATAGTGTTTTCTCCCATACAATCGTCTGCCTCAAACTCCCAACGGTTTCTGCCAAGCCTGTTTGAGTTCTGATATTCTGGCGTTAACAACAACCTTATTCCGTATCCCCCGAATAATTAGGACTCCATCAGCTGAAACCGGACCAATTCTGGACAAATCAAAAGTATTGAAAAGGTTTTCAAATCTGTCTCGGTTGTAAGACTCGATTGACACCAGGAACCTGCATGGGCTCTCTGAAAATAAGGCCTCGTCATCACGACCGATATTCTCCACCTTCAAACTTTCGAGAGACACTTCTGCTCCAAAACCTCCTGAAAAACAGCTCTCGGCAAGAGCAACAGCCAGCCCTCCGTCTGACAAATCATGTATTGAGGCGATCAAACCATCATTGATTGTCTGATGTATAATCCTATACAACTGAATTGATTCTGATGGGTTTGAAACTTTAGGGACATTGTTGCCTATAAATCCCATCATCGACAAATATTCCGAAGCTCCCAGTTCATTTTTTGTTAGACCAATTACGTATATTAGATCACCTGCCCTTTTAAAATCAGGAGTGACACACCGCCTCGCATCCGGCACAATGCCAACTGCGGTGAACAAGACTGTCGGCGGAATGGAAATTTTCGTCTCACCGATAGAGTAATCATTTTTCATGCTATCTTTGCCAGATATACAAGGTATACCGTAAGTTAAACACATGTCATAAAGCGCTTGATTTGCCCTTACTAGTTGAGCCAGCTTGTACCTACCATCCGGGGTTTTGGCAGATTCAACCGGATCGCACCAACAAAAATTGTCCAGTCCTGCCATATGATCAGGATCAGCTCCTGCACAAATTATGTTTCGCACTGACTCATCTATTACGCACGACATCATGTGATAAGTATCTAGATCCGAATAGCGAGGAGCTATTCCGCATCCCACCGCAACTCCCTTAAAACGATCTAAAGCCGGCCTTATAACTGCCGCATCCCCCGGCCCATCATTAGTTACCCCAACCAGCGGCTTAATGACTGATCCCCCTTGAACTTCATGATCATACTGACGTACCAGACTCTCCTTTGAACACACGTTCCATCGAGATAACAGCCCTAAAAGAGTTGGTGTCAGGTCATCAGGACATTCAAAGTCAGGTTCCGGAAACTTTGGTTTCTCCCAAGCAGCTTTTAAGCGCATTTTTGGCAATCCGTTGTGGAGAAAATCTAAAGGCAGCAAAGCGACTGCTTGATCACCCCATAGAACAGTGAAAAGTCCGTCATCTGTGAACTCTCCCAAGTCAGTCGCTTCAACATCCATTTTTTGGGCAAGCGCCAGAAATGTTTGAACTCGATCCTTGGGAACAGCTACCGTCATTCTCTCCTGCGCCTCGGACAAAAGTATTTCCCAGGGTTGAAGTCCCTGATACTTCAGTGGGGCCCTGTCCAGTGAGAGTCTGGCTCCACCAGCTTCTGTGGCCATTTCACCAACTGAGGAAGATAATCCTCCTGCCCCATTATCAGTTATAGAGCTATAAAGTCCGGTATCACGCGCCATTAAGAGAAAGTCTGTCATTCTTTTTTGAGTTATGGGGTCACCTATCTGTACAGCGCTTACTGGCGACCCCTCATGCAGTTCTTCTGACGAAAACGTGGCGCCATGGATGCCATCTTTACCTATTCTTCCGCCTACCATGATAATTCGGTCACCGGGATTGGCTTTCTTAACATGCGCTGGTTTTCCATTTATTTCCCGAGGCATAAATCCGGCTGTTCCGCAGAAGACAAGAGGTTTGCCCAAAAAACGTTCATCAAAAACCACAGCTCCGTTCACAGTGGGTATGCCGCTTTTGTTGCCTCCATGTTCCACGCCTTCTCTTACGCCCTCAAAAACCCTTTTGGGATGAAGCAATCGAGGAGGTATCGTGCCTTTGAAATCTGGCGGGGCAAAACAAAAAACATCTGTATTAAATATAAGTTTTGAGCCCAACCCCGTTCCGAATGGATCCCTGTTAACGCCCACAATCCCAGTCAGAGCCCCGCCATAGGGATCAAGGGCGGAAGGAGAGTTGTGCGTTTCTACTTTGACAACAAGGTTCCAATCATCATCGAATTTGATCACACCAGCGTTATCTTTGAAAACCGACAAACAGTAATCGTCCTTCCCTCGCCTGGTTCTGATCTCGGCCGTGGACCTCTGAATGAAAGTCTTAAACAAGCTGTCAATAACCGACGAGCCTTGATCGTCCGTGTAATCAATTACAGCGTTAAATATTTTATGTTTGCAGTGTTCTGACCAAGTCTGGGCAAGGACCTCAAGTTCACAATCAGTAATTTTTTTTGTCAAATTAAGCCCTTGACGCAAAGCTACGAATTTTTCGTTTCTGAAAAAGCTCTGTATAACTTTCATCTCCTCCAGAGATAACGCCAAAATGCCTTCTTTGCTGATCCTAACAAGTTCGTGATCAGATACTTCGAGGTCCAACTTTTTGACATCGAGCTTGGAAAGGGATTGAACCCTCGGCACAGATACCTTTGAACGATCTTCCCCCGGGCCGTATACGGTCCAGGACTGAATGAGCTCGTTTGCCAAAAGATCCCGAGCGATACCTTCAGCTACTTCACGCGTTATTTTCCCAGTCAGGAAATACAGCTTTCGGGTGTAGACACCTTCTCCAGGGAGAAAAACCACCCCCGCCGTTCTTTGAATGGCTTCTCTGGCAGTTCTCGCTATGTTGTCGGTCACACCTGGTTTGAACCCAACCTCAATGAGCCAATCAAATGGCATGATTATCGGATCATCTATTGAAACGTCCTGAATTACAGGATCCTGGAAAACATCCTTAGAAATCGATTGCAGTTGTTCAAGCGTCATCGGTTTGTCAACTATGAAGCTTTCACATACTCGTATGTCGTTGAGCTTTATTCCTAAGTCATTATAAATTCTAATCAAAAGCCTCTTACCGTTCGGGTCGGTAAGATGAGATTTTAGTCGTAGTTCTATCCTGTGAGGCATCCCAGAATCCTCGCTTTCGCTTATATTGTCCAGAGACTAGTGTCTCAAAAAAATCCTGGCGTCAACGGCTAGGGACCCTTTAGCTGAAACCCAAACCGGATTCAAATCAATTTGGTCTATGGCCTCAAAGTTTTCCATTAGCCAGGCAATTCTGCCTATCACGTCTCTGATGGATTCTCTGTTAACAGCAGGACGGTTTCGAGCTCCGGTCAATATCTCCGAACCAGGCAAGGAATCAATCATGCTATCGATCTCTTCCAGAGGTAATGGAGGCAACCTCGCCGTTGTTTTTCCAATTATCTCTGCGAATATTCCACCATGCCCTAGAATGACAACTGGACCAAACTGAGAATCTCTTTTAGCCCCAACAATTAATTCCACAGTGGAATCGTATGTCTTTGCCATCTCTTGAACAAGAAAACCCTTGAGACCAATCCCTGAGTCCTTTTTGAACTTGGTGTCAAGTTCAATAAAAGTTTCAACGAGAGCGTCTGGACTTGAAATATTAAGAATCACCCCGCCAGATTCGGTCTTGTGGGAAATTTCGGAAGCTACAACCTTGAGAGCCAATGGCTTTTCTAACTTTGAGTAGACATTTTTAATATTTGCCGCTTCTTTAACCAGCTCAAACCCTGGGATGGGAATTCCCAAATATTTCAAAATCTCCAGGCAATTGAAGAGAGTCGGGTTGCTGTTATCACTAATGCACTGGTTGATGATTTCTCCAATGGCGTCAGTCTGCGGATATGGCTTGGGATTGTATAACGGTTTATCGGCAAAATTGAATTCCTTACGCCTGTTATAATCAATGGAGGCATCCAGGGCAGACAAAGCCCTCTCTGGATCTAAAAAAAGTGGAAAATCAAATTCCTTGAACAGACTGGATATTTCGTGCTGCTCCGTGTACACACACAGTACTACAGGTTTGTTATATTTCCTCGACAAACTAGCTGCAGAATTGAACAACATGCGAGAAGACTTTCCCTCTACCGAGGCAAAATAAGTCTGAATCATTAGAATTCCGTCTATTTCCGGCTGTTTCAGCGTGTGTTCAATTATTTGCACATAGACATCAAAATCGAATAAGTCGCCAAGATCCAAAGGATTGGACAACCTTATAACCTTGGCCCTCAAGCGTTGCCGAATCATTTCAAGAAATTCTTCGTTGAATGGTGGTAGATTGAACTTGTACTTGAAGGCTGCGTCCGAAGCCACCACAGCGTGTCCGCCAGATCTTGAAACAATACCTAAATTCCGCCCTTCCATTCGAGGCAATTGGAGAATCTTGGCAAAATCGACATAAGATCTGCTGTCCCTGAACCTCATGATGCCAGACTGCTCAAAGGCAGCATCCACAACATAATCGTCATTCACCAACGCATCTGTGTGTGATGCAGCTATCATTTTCGACATGGGACTCAGGTTGGCCTTGTGGCAAAGTATAGGCTTCGGAGAATTGCGTCCAATTTCGATTAACCTTCTCCCATCTCTGACTGATTCAAGATACATACATATGACTGAGGTTTCTGGATCTCTGATATAGAACTCGAGCAAATCATTTTCATCGACATCAATCTTGTTCCCGATAGAAGAAAATTTGCTAAATCCTAGTTGTTCGCTATCAAACATGTTAAGAAAGGACAAAGCTACACCGCCACTTTGTGCAATGATTCCTAAGCGTCCCGGCCTAAAAACATTTTGAAGCCTCGTAAACGGCGTAGTAAGTCCGTTTGAAGCATTCATGATACCGATGCAATTAGGACCAATGAATCTCATTCCATACCTATGGGCAATAAGCTTCAGAGATTGCCCCAAAACCTTGCCTTCCTCTCCAAACTCTCCAAATCCACCACTTTCTATTACAGCTCTCTTGATTCCTTGTTGGCCGCATTGTTCGAGCACTTCTGGCACTGTTCTTGCGGGAGTGAGGATGATTGCCAGATCGATTGGCTCATCTATCTCTTCAACTGAACCATGAATTCGTCTTCCAAAAAGTACACCGCCTTCTTTTCCTACCAAATGAATGACCCCAGTGTAACCAAACTCAAAAAGATTCCTGGCTATTTCTCTGCCGAGGTTGGCTGGATGTGTCGAAATTCCAAAAATTGCTACGGACGAAGGATAGAAAAGTTTCTCCAATTTCATGCCCTCTCAACGGTTCGTGACCGTGTCACAAAGTTTATGACAGAAAAAAGACAGACAAACTCCGACAGTTTTCAGCCCATGGACAGCTGGCCAGAGTTCTTTCTGAATTCTCGAACCTCATCAACCAAACCTTTTTGTTCATTAAACCATATCACAAAATTCTTAAGCCCTTCTTTCAAATCGGTACTAGGTTGAAAATTCAGTTTCTCCTGAGCCTTGGTTATGTCCGCAAAAGTAGCCACTACATCCCCGGGTTGTGCTTCCACCATTTGAGTTATCGCTTTCATGCCTGATAGATCTTCCAGGTTCCCTATAAACTCCATGAGTTGAGTCGGCTTGTTGTTCCCTAAGTTAATGATTTCGTAAGGATCTAGGTTCTCCGAAAACAGTGCGCTAATCACACCTGAGACTATATCATCGATATATGTGAAATCACGCATGTTCTTCCCGTAATTAAAAACTTTGATGGGCTCCTCATGACGCATATTGTCGAGGAAGGACCAGTAAGCCATGTCAGGTCTACCCCAGGGACCGTAAACAGTGAAAAATCTCAGTCCTATAGTCTGAAGTTTCCATAGATGAGTATATGTAAAAGCCATCAATTCATTTGACCGTTTGGTAGCCGCATATAGACTTATCGGTGTGTTAACAGGATCGTCCTCCGAATATGGCATCTTCGTGTTACCACCGTAGACACTGGAACTTGAGGCATAGACGAATCTTTTCAGCCCCATGACTTTAGCCTTCTCAATGACATTTACAAAGGCCTCAAGATTAGATTTCTGATAAGAATATGGATTCTTTAAAGAATATCTAACACCTGCTTGAGCCGCAAGGTGTAAAACCAGATCAGGCTTGTTAATGTCATAGACTGAGTCAACAAATTCTCGGTCTGACAACTCTCCAATAGTAGAAAAGTAATTTGAGTACCCTTTAAGAATTTCCTCTCTCCTCTTTTTCAGGCGAGGTAAGTAATAAGAATTAAAATTATCAATTCCTATAACTCTGTGGCCCATTTTGAGCAATTCGAGCGAAACGAAGAATCCAATGAAGCCAGCGCTACCAGTTACTAGAATAGTGGCCATTTTTCGATTTTCCTTATTGCTTTTTGGTTACTAATTACTTGGAATAGCCTTTCGGGTTTTCTGAAAACCACTGAATCACTTCTTTGACAATTGACTCAATGCCAGATCTCGATGGTTTCCAATCCAATATCTCTCGAGCTTTGGATGACTCCGCAACAAGTTCTGAAGGATCGCCCTCTCTCCTTGCAGAATATATGGGGATCAATTTGACCCCTGAAACATTGCTGACGGTCTCAACAATCTCGCGGTTCGATAAACCAGTGCCTGTTCCAAGGTTGAGCTGGATGAAGTCAATACTTTCAAGTTTATTCATGGCAGCAACATGGGCCACAGCCAGATCGGTTACATGAATATAATCTCTAATACAGGTTCCATCCGGTGTAGGATAGTCATTTCCAAATATCACCAGCTCTTTTGCTAGCCCTAGAGCTGCCTTTACAACATTAGGTATCAGGTGACTTTCTGGCGAATGATCCTCTCCAAGACCTCGAGAAGGCTCACATCCAGCCGCATTAAAATATCTAAGACTAGCAGATTTTATCCCATAAGCCTTGTGAAAGTCCTCGAGCATCCATTCCATAGCTAGTTTGGTTCGGCCATAAGGAGAAACCGGGTTTTTCGGATGAGTCTCCTTAATTGGTATCGCCTCAGGATAGCCATACACAGCGCAACTCGATGAAAAAATGATTCGATCATGACGGGTCATTCGCATTGCTTCCAGCAGATTGTAAGCAGCAATTATGTTGTTTTTGTAATATTTTGAGGGATTTGCCACTGATTCTCCTACTAACGCATCAGCGGCGAAATGAAAAATCGCATCATAACTGCATGAAGAAAGATGTCGGGAAACGGTTTGAAAATCATTTAAGTCACCTTTGACAAATTCCGAACATCTCAAGGCAGCCTTATGACCCTTTGAAAGGTTGTCAAAAACACATACATCTAGCCCCATATCTTGCGCATATAAACAAAAATGTGACCCGACATACCCCGCCCCACCAACCACAAGAATCTTAGAATTAGGCACCTAATCCTCCTGAATTTTTCGCGAGCCCTGATCGATTGAACCTATCTATATAGTTCATACCCCAATTTGGCCAAAATATCATATACTAATAAATTAACGACACGTTCTAGTTCAAGATCCTATATTTCTGACCACCAATCCACTGTGGTCTGGATTGGCGATGGGACGTTTATCACTTTCACCGAAAATTGCTTAAACTTGTGCAGAAAAGTTGTTTTTTGTTGTAAGGTGTAATCGTGATGGCGTGAATTAGGTTGCACCTTATGACAGTTGGTTGAAGGAAATTTGGCCAGTCACATTTTCCATAGGATAATTCGATCCATAAAACATACTTTTGTATTTAGGGATTTCTCAATAAGTATAGGAATCAACAGGAGGTACTCAAATGCGTTTTGACATTCTAGAGGTAAAGGCTCGAGAGATTTTGGATTCTCGGGGCAACCCGACAATTGAAGTTGATCTGATGCTTGAAGATGGCGCTATAGGAACTGCGGCAGTGCCTTCCGGAGCATCGACTGGAGAAAATGAAGCAGTGGAATTGAGAGATGGCGACGAATCACGCTATCTTGGCAAAGGTGTTCAAAAAGCTGTTGAAAATGTAATGAATGAAATTAGACCTGCTATTCTCGGGATGGATGCACTTGATCAGGCTAGCCTGGACAAAATGATGATTGACCTTGATGGGACCCACAACAAACATAACTTGGGAGCCAATGCTATCCTGGGAGTAAGTCTCGCAGCTGCTAAAGCCTGCTCTATGGAATTAGGACTCCCACTTTACAAATACCTCGGCGGCTTGGGGGCGCGTAGGCTTCCCATTCCTATGATGAACATACTCAATGGTGGCGCGCACGCCGATAACAATGTCGATATACAAGAATTCATGATAATGCCAGTCGGAGCCACATGTTTTTCAGAGGCGCTCAGAATGGGGGCTGAAATTTTTCATACTCTTAAGAAAGTCCTGAAAGGTAAAGGTCTCAATACAGCTGTCGGCGATGAAGGTGGCTTTGCCCCCAATCTGAATTCGAACGAGGAAGCTCTCAAGGTAATCGTTCAAGCTATAGGTGAAGCCGGATACACTCCTGGGGGGGACGTGTTTATCGCTTTGGATGCAGCCGCTAGCTCATTCTACAAAAATGGCGTCTATGACATGTCAGGAGAAGGCGCAATGAAAAATTCAGAGGAGATTGTCGATTTTTACGCAGATTTGGTTGAAAGATATCCAATTGTGTCTTTAGAAGATGGAATGGATGAGAATGACTGGGACGGTTGGAAACTATTGACTGAACGACTTGCGTCCAAAATACAAATAGTGGGCGATGACCTGTTTGTAACAAACATTGATCTCCTACAAAAAGGCATTGATCTCGGAGTTGCGAATTCCATCCTGATCAAACTCAATCAGATAGGCACTCTGACCGAAACCATGGACGCTGTTAATTTGGCGTCTTCCTTTGGATATACCTCAATAGTGTCACACCGAAGCGGAGAAACCGAGGACACCACTATTGCGGATCTGGTTGTTGCTCTTGGAACCGGCCAGATAAAGACCGGCTCGGCTTCGAGAACCGACAGAATAGCAAAATATAATCAATTGCTTAGAATTGAAGAAGACTTAGGAACCAGCGCGATTTATGGCGCGCGAACCTTTAGATGGGGGATTTAACTCGCAAGACAGATATTTGGTAGGGGAATTCACTCCCCTACCATTTAGCGAATTCTTTCACCAACGGATGTTTGTGTTAAAGCCAAAACCAGGGATGCTGACGTTTACGTTACCCCCGCCCTGTCTCGTCCGATTTGCGTCAACTCCTCCCGGAACATTTAGGCCACCCCGGTAGCTTCCCCAATTTACACTGCCGCCCGGATATGTTACAGCTCCACTGTAATTTCCCCAAGTGACTGATCCGCCTGGAAAACTAATACCTTGAGAGTATCCGACACTGCTAAGAAATAGAACCGAACCAACCAATACCGATGAGAAACCAAGAGATCTGAGAACCTTTATCATGAGCCACCTCCCTGGCTTTTTTCCCTTGTGTAAGCAACGTTAGACCCTGTTCGTGACATGAAATATTCAACAACAGGAGAAAATTCGCGAATCAAATAATTGGAACACGATGTCTGTTTACTTATAACAATAGCCAGCCTTGCTTTTCTATACCTGTTTGTCCAGAATCAGTCAAAAAAGAAGCAAACTGAAAACCTGTTGTTTTGCCATGCCATCTATCCTTGGCCTACGATTCTTTAGATCTTCCTGAGTATTGAAAGTAATTGAACTGACTTACTCTACCTTCTCTTTTTCATTACTCTGTTTTCACTTAAATCACACCTCATGGAATTAACTTCATGGTTTAGAACTGCGCATTTCAAATCATAAATCTCAATGTTCGTTTCAAAACTCCAGTCGTTTTATGCTAACATATGAAATGTATCTCAGGTAATCTATTCAACGAATTACGTCAAAATTTTTTTGGTGAGGCCTAATAAATGATGAAATCAGGTGACGGTTTGAAACGGATCTATGGTTTCGAAGGGAAAGTCGCTATTGTTACAGGCGCAGGACAGGGTATAGGCCAGGCTACAGCGTTGAAATTGGCCATTGAGGGAGCATCCGTAGGACTATTGGACCGAAATCCCGAATCTGTAAAAGAAGTTGCTCAACAAATTGAAGATCATGGTGGCCAATGTGTAACTTTGATCGGAGATGTTGCAGCCCCCAGCGCCGTGACAAGTTTGGTCTCAGCTTGTGAAGACAAATTCGGAGCAATCGATTTTTTGGTAAACAACGCTGGATTTGACCGGCCAGGGGGTTTTCTAAAGCTCACCGTCGATGATTTCCGAGCCGTCTGGGAGGTTCATTTTCTTGGCGCCGTAAACTTGATAATGGCATGCTCAAAAGGCATGATTGAACGTGGTCATGGTTCAATTGTGAATGTTTCCTCGATTTATGGAAAAGTCGGATGTAAGGGGGAATCTGCCTATGTCTCAGCCAAATCAGCTATTGTAGGGCTTACTAAATCATTAGCTCGAGAGTTTGGTCGTAAGAACGTCCGTTTAAATGTGGTTATGCCTGGTTTGACGGACACTCCGACTATTCGCACAATGATGAATTCCAAGATCAGGGAAATGTTCATCGACGAAACAAGTCTTGGTCGAATCGCTCAACCCTGCGAAATTGCTTCAGTAATAGCTTTTCTGCTTTCAGAAGAATCCAGTTACATTACAGGAAGCGTGGTTGAGGTCACTGCCGGATGGGGGATGTGATCGCCTAAGTTTTAAGCGTCAAACCAGATCCACTTTGTTGAACGAGATGGGATGGGATGTGAATAGTGAATTCTGAACCGCCATTGTTAAGACAATCCCTGACGGAATCACAGCAAGAGCATTTAGTTATGTCACCAGGACAAACATCTCTTAAAGTTGGAATGCACGAACATCTTGAACTCTTGAAATCTATCTTGAAGCCAAGTCGCTCAGACAAGATCTTTATCTTGAGCAAGTCTGTTCCCGTGCCACCAGCATTAAAACCATAAGGCCTACCGGAGCTGTAAAGGTCCGTTTCCTTTATGGGATAAAACCCCTCAAAAATGTTGGGCTGCTCATCCTCCGGAATTCCGATACCGTAATCCTTAACTATTATGGTCAACTCGTCGCAACGATTTTCCACCCTTACCTCTATTCGTCCATGATCTGGCGTATTTTCAACGGCATTCCTAACAAGCCCCCTTACTACTGATGTAAGGATCTGCGGTGGCATAAATATATGGACCGATTCCGGATTATGGAATTGAATGTCGAGATTTCTGTTCTGTTTCATTCTCTCGGTGTGAATTCGTTCACTGTCAAGTAGTTTGGCAAGGTCCGTCGAATCAGTTCCCTCAAGTTTCGCTGGAAAGAGAGTCAAAATTCTTCTGCGCAAACTTTCCAAGGCATCCTGAAATTCCGGTCTCTCAGTCTGCTCAATTTCCAAAAATTCCTCGAGATGGTCGAGAAACCTAACTATAATTAGTTTTTCAGGGTAATCCTTTCCCTCAACAATATGAACTAGTTGCTTTTCGATGGTTCGGAGCCGGTCGAAATTTCGATCGATTCTTTCAAAAGGCAACTTGCTAGAATCGATGCCCATTTTCTCCAATCGTCGCCTAACAATACTTAGTGATGCTTCAATTATGGCTAGAGGCGTTTTCAACTCATGCGAAAGATGATGCAACATTTTATCTTTGGCCCGGTTCAAACGCTGCAACTCTAAATTTGAATTGGTCAAACGTTCAAAATAAGATGCGCTTTCAAGAGCTAACGCAACATTGCTAGCAAGAGCGGATAGAATTTCTACGTCATCTTGCGTAAACGATCCATTGGTTTTGTTTAACGCATACAAGACTCCGAGTTTTTTCTCGCGTGTCTGTAATGGCGTGCAAACCATATTTCTGGTCTGAAATCCGGACTTCTGCTCGACCTCCTTATATATCCTCGGATCATTTGCCGCGTCATGTACAAGCGCTGGTTCCCCTGTAGTGAAAACCCATCCGCACACACCCCTATCACGCGGAATTCTTATTTCATCCATTGCGGATGAGAGAAAACTTTGCTCATCTTTAACCAATCTCCAATAAAAATCATCTCTGACTTCGTCATAGAGCAATACCCCAGATCCATCACATTCAATGACCTTCTGCACTTCTCCTATAACTATGTCCAAGAGTTGATCGAGATTGGTTGCTGAGGCTAACGCTTTGGAGGCGTTGAAAAGTAACAGCAGCTTGGCAGAGTCGAACACCCGCTGAGAGCGCGCGTCATCTAAACTGTCAGAACCATCATTCAATTTATCTGATGTCAAAACGGCGGATTTTTTTGGTTCTGATTCTGTTTTCTGGTCGGCCATAACCCATCACCCGAAACGGTCTATGTTAGGACTTTTTGTCGTAAAACTTTTGAGCAATAAAAGGTCAATGAGTGACGCGTCCAATGTTTAGGAATTCATCCGATCGAGTTATAGACGTTGGCTCATCACAGATCTGTTTACTAAAACTAATAATACCATCACTGGTCAATCCCAGATCATTTAACAGTTCGAACCTCGAACCATGCTCAACAAAGGAATCCGGAATACCCATCCGTGAGACTTTAACCCTTTGCAGACCTTCCTCGGCTAGAAGCTCCAATACAGCGCTCCCGAATCCACCACTGAGCACACCCTCTTCTATAGTAATAATTCTACCACACGAAGATGCAACATCCAGAATCAATTCTTTATCTAGAGGCTTAACAAAACGAGCATTTACGACAGATGCCGAGATGCCCTTCGACGCAAGAGCTTCTGCAGCGACTATGGCAGGATCTACCATTGAACCAATTGCAATCAGTCCCAAATCTTGCCCCGTTCTGAGCAGTTGACCCTTTCCCCATGGCATGCGCATCGGCTCATTTTTTATCGCAACGCCGGTACCCTGAGATCTCGGATAACGTATGGCGCATGGCTTTCCACTTTGAATCGCAGTGAATAACATGTCACAGAGTTCATCCTCATTTGCGGGGGCCATAATGACCAGATTGGGGATGCTCCTAGTGAATGCCATGTCAAAAACTCCATGATGCGTAGGACCATCCTCACCCACGATCCCTGCCCGGTCCATAGCAAAGATAACCGGCAATTCTTGCATGCAAACATCATGAATTAAATGATCATAACCCCGTTGGATGAAAGTAGAATAGATAGCTACAACCGGTTTCAGGCCTTCCAGGGAAAGTCCGGCAGCAAAGATAACCCCATGTTGTTCGGCAATTCCAACATCGAAGAACCTTTTAGGAAAGATTTTGCCGAACTCAGCCAGGCCTGTGCCATATTCCATTGCGGCTGTGACCGCAACAATCCGGCCATCTTTCTTGGCCAACTTGACCATAGTTTCGCCGAACACGGTGGTATACGTAGGTGGGCCTGAACATTCATGCGTGCACCCGGTCTCAATTTCAAATGGCCCTACGCCATGGAATTTACACGGATTCTCCTCTGCCTGACAATATCCTTTACCTTTACATGTAATAGCGTGAACCAACACAGGTTTCTTGAAACGCTTTATGTTCGTAAACGTATCGACAAGATGCTTGATTTGATGACCGTCGATGGGCCCCACATAATTGAACCCTAAGTCCTCGAATAAACGACCAGGTGTGATAAATCCCTTCAAGGCATCTTCAAACTGCTTTGCAAGACCATACATCGACCTTCCCATGACCCCTGGAATGTTCTTGAGAAGATTTTTGATTTCATCCCTGAATCTTGTCACAAGTTGGCCAGTCATTATCCTACTTAGATAGGCGGCCATTGCCCCAACGTTGTGGGAAATCGACATCTCATTGTCATTGAGTATGATTATGAGATCCTTTTCCGCGACCCCCGCTTGATTCAATCCCTCGTAAGAAACACCACATGTGAGTGACCCATCACCTACTACAGCTATGACCTTATGGTCATTACCGCTCAAACACCTAGCTTGGGCCATCCCAGCTGCCACGCTTATTGCATTCCCTGCATGACCGGTGTCGAAAAAATCATAATAGCTTTCCTGTCTCTTAGGAAAACCCGATATTCCACCCCGAGACCTGAGTGTGTGGAACAAATCACGACGTCCAGTCAAAATCTTGTAAGCATACGCCTGATGACCCACGTCAAAAACAACTCTGTCGGAA
The DNA here is from genome assembly GCA_937930835.1 of uncultured Desulfomonile sp. Classification (GTDB taxonomy): domain Bacteria; phylum Desulfobacterota; class Desulfomonilia; order Desulfomonilales; family Desulfomonilaceae; genus CAITZA01. Next base: position 51,030 of record CALGLN010000130.1, on the reverse strand, counting down.
GGAGGTGAAAAGACTTTCAACATTGCCAGAGTAAGTTCCACTACTCCCAGACTGGAGGCTAAATGGCCACCTCGCAGCGAAACAGTCTGAATGATAAGATTCCGAACCTCCTCAGCGAGGATCTTTAGAGATTCAATTGGAAGTGATTTTATGTCTTCAGGAGAATCAATAGTTTTTAGAATGTTTGCTTGAATGTCACCGGTATCCTTTTTCATGTTGTGTACACACCAATTAATTCGAACGCTGTCCAATGTATGATGCTATGAGCCTCAAAATTATGGCTTTATCTCCAAAGTAGTTGAGTATTTTTATTGCTGACTCAATTTCTCTGTTCATAAGTATCTTGGATTTCTCTAGGCCGATAGTTGCCGGATATGTGGCCTTACCTCTTTTCTGGTCTTTCCCAACAGCTTTGCCGAGTTCCTTGGACGACCCTTCATGATCCAAGATGTCGTCCCTTATCTGAAACGCCACTCCAAGTTTTTCTCCGAAAAGGGATAGTTGATCTATTTGAGTCTCATTCCCACCACCGATTATAGCGCCACATTCTAGTGATGCGCTTATTAGTCGTGCAGTCTTTCTCCTAACGATGTAGTCGACTCTGTCGGAATCAACCTTTTGCCCCTCACTTAAAATGTCTACAACCTGGCCTGCTATCAGTCCGGATGATCCGGACGCCTTTGCTAGCGTCCCTGCAACTTTTAATAATCTGTCGTGACGATATGTCCTAAGCATGGCATCTGAAGTCAAAACCTCAAACGCCATGTTAAGAAGGCCGTCCCCAGCAAGTATCGCCGTAGCTTCTCCGAAGACTTTATGAGCCGTGGGTTTTCCTCGACGCATTTCGTCATCGTCCATTGCTGGTAAATCATCGTGAATCAACGAATAAGTGTGGATACACTCAATGGCAACAGCCAAAGCCATTGCTGAGGCTCTTTGTCCGCCCACTATCTGGCAAGCGACGATAGCCAGGATAGGCCGTATCCTTTTCCCTCCGGCAAAAAGGCTGTATCTCATTGCGCGGTGAAGAACACACGGTTCCACTCCCTCTGACGGAATCATAGAATCTATAGCAGCATCAATATGAGCTTTTTGTTCCGCAAGAAAAGAAGCTAATCGGTGATCCAAGGCGACGCACTATTCACCCTTGGAAAAGGGTGACCTTTCCATATTAGAAAGAAGCTCTTCCACTTTGCCTTCAGCAAGGTTGAGAGCCTCAAATAAGGTTTTTGACAGTCTTACACCCTCTTCGAAAAGGGAAAGGCTTTCATCCAGGCTCAGACCACCGGTCTCCATTTTTTCTACAATGGTTTTGAGCTTTTCAAAAGTTACATCAAATTTCTCAGTTTTTTCAAGCTCTGGATGAGTCTCTTTGGGTTCGGCTTGTTGATTTTTACGCGCCATCTGATGCCCTTTTTTAGAAAGTCTCCGAATAATGATTACTTATTTTCCTTGGGCTGTTGGTTACTTATGAGTTCACTAAGTTCTCTTTTCGCGGCGACAGAAGAAGGGTCGACTTTTAACGCTTTGAGAAAGTTGGCTTGAGCCTGATCCATCCTCATAAAAAATTTTTTGTGGATGTAGCCCTCAAGGTAATAACCTTCCGAAAGATTCTGCGGAAGGGTGTCCAACATTTTCTCTCTAACTCGGTTACATAACTGTATGTCTTCCAAAGCCGTTTTTACATATTGAGCCGGGAAGTTCTGGTGCAATCGCCCCTTGATCTTAGTCTTTGCCATCTCGTGCAAAACATCAGCATATAATCCTATGCTAACTAATCCGGAAGATTCGAGCACATCTCTTGCTTCCTCTAGTAGGTCCAATGATTCGAGATAGTGAGATCGTTCCGACAAAGACCTTCCGGTTGAAAAGAGCTGAGAAGCCTGCACATCAGAAGAAACATTTAATTGCGCAAAAGGCAACTCGACCGAAACAATAGTGAAAATTACCAAGACTGCTGTCTTAATTATGAAATCCATGGTCAGTAAATGGATTCCTAGCAAAAATCTAGTGATACAAAGAATCAGTGTATCATTTAGACAAAATGATACCAAGATTTCAAGTCCGGTTTGTTAAAAATGATCAAAAATTGTTCTTTTTGAGTTCACGTCCCGTAAGGGTCCTGGAGTTTGATCTCACAAATCAAAACAACTAATTTGCTCACTCGGACTCTAATCACTTAGTCCGTTACTCCTGCTGAATAGCCTGAAAAGGCTTCATGCCCCGGACTTGGAACCTGGAAGTGAAGATCAATGTGGAGAAGTAACGAAAAAGAAAAGGATCTTGGCTTATGTACGTACCGTTTTACTGCACAAACTCGAATTCTACTCTCCTGCCCATTCTGTCCTCAGCTGGCGCCGCATAACCGCCGGAGGAGCCATGAGGAACAATTCTCATCCTTGAGATAGGAATTCCATAAACTTTAGAGAGATGACGTGCGACAGCTTCCGCTCTTTTCTTAGAAATACCCAAGTTGTATTCCGGCTTTCCTCTCCCGTCGGCAAAACCATGCAGATTAAGTCGAACCGAAGGATTTTGCCTCATCATTGCCACAGCTGCTTCAATTGCTCCTAGATTAGCAGCGTCAGCCACTGGATCACTGGAACGGACAGAAAAGCTGTTAAAATCGAAGGTAACGGGGCTTCGTGTCGCGGGAACTGATCCTGCAACCGGAGGGGCCGCTGCGCTCGGGCGGCATGGCTGGACCCAATACTGTTTCATCCATGAATGCCATGCGGCCGCAGATGTCATTTCGGCGGACGAATGGTAAGTTCCTCTGCCTTTCTGAGCGATACCACGTAAATAAAAAGCCCCATCTTGCGAGTTTCCGATTTGAAACGTGTGTATCTCCAAGTCAGGATTATTGGAACATATTTGCTCTGCTATTTTGATAGGGTCCGTCTTGCAGGATTCTATTCCCCCTCCAACAATCACGATCATTGTCTTTCCTGGAATAGGCGCAATTTCATCACCAGCAGCCCTCAAACCAGCTCCTAAAGAGCTAGTTCCGTAAGATACCGAGCGGGGAAATGAATTAATAAATCTTTCAGGATCCCAGGGCTGTATCGCAAGTATGCTCTCGGTGTTCTCACAACCCATTCCAACTTTAAGACCGTAATGTCTGAGGCCTATATTGAAAAAACCATCGGCAGTTAGCGGAATTGCCTTCTCGAAAAATCCCATCTGCTTCAAAAGTGCCTGATAATGGTCCTTCTCCCTCATGTATCCTGATGCGTCAAAAAGAACCAGAATGTTAGGAACTCTTTTACAATCATCCGCTAATGAGAAATTCGTAAAAACAGTTAGCGAAGCAATGGTTATCACGACCAGGCGCGCCACGAGCCTTAATTTTGAAACAGCTCGAAAAATGGAAGACATGAATTCCCTCCTTGGAACGCAGTGGCCGCGCCGACGTCCACTTCACTGATTTGCTCGCAATTATCAGAGTATGCAATCCATGTCAAGAATTATACTTAAATATATCTAATATCATTCTTTTACATTTAAAGACTTATAAGAGTTTTACATTTATTCTATAATATTCAAATAACATAACTCACTTTTGAACGAGGTCATCAACTGTGAGCGTCCAAAAACAGCTTTATCTTGTGAACCGCCGGACCGCCAAAAGTTACATTTTTGCAGTCTTGTTGGCTTCAAGCAATTTGGGAGTGTCATGCTAAGTTTATTTTTTGTTTTGACTTTATTGGTGGGAGGCATCATCTGTTTTGCATATTTTTTGTCTTGGTATTACTCATCTTCGTCCAACCAAGACGCCACATATCTAACAGTTACGGAAGATGGCTGGAGGTTAGCGATACATCGCTATGAGCCTGAAACAATTAAAGATCCTGTTCCCGTGATTCTGTGTCATGGTTTGGGTTCCAATAGATTCGTTTTTGACATGGAAGAAGCCCCGTCTCTTGCTTGTTACCTCAAAGATGCGGGCTATGACGTCTGGGTTCCTGAACTGAGGGGTTCGGGAATGAGTGATGCCCCTGGTTTGTTCAGTTCAAGATCTTCCCACACTTGGGGTTTTGATGACCACTTGAAATTTGATTTGCCTCGAATAGTAGACTTTGTTACTCAACAAACCGGTTCAAAAAGAATTAGATGGATAGGCCATAGTATGGGTGGAATGTTGGTAACCGCATACCTCAGCTCTACCTCTGATCCACGGATATCATCGGCCATCACAATCGGCGCTCCAGTGGATTTTTCAAAAATGAATAATCACATTTTCAAAAGGTTGCTGAAATTCAAGTGCGTTCTGAAATTGATTCCCATAAATCCTCTTCCGTTTTTTGGAAGGCTCTTGGTTCCTGTAATCACTAAAACTCCCAATTTTGTTCATGGTTTGTATTATCGCTTGAATATCGACCCACACATTGCCAGAAAAATAAGTTCAATCGGGTGCCAGCTCATCTCTTCAAGCAAGCTCTGGCTCGACATGGGACAATTTTTGGAAACAGGGCGATTTGGTCCGTGCGAAGGAGGGAATTATCTTGACAGGCTCAGCGAATGCTATGTGCCTCTGTTGGTCATAGCAGGTTCCAAAGATTTCATGGCTACTTTAGACACCGTTGTGCCTGCAGCCGTAGCTCGGGATGAATCATTCGTGCGCAAGCTTGTGGTAGCTGGAAAAGATTCAGGCTTTGCTGAGAATTACGGTCATATAGATCTGCTAATAGGACTTCGTTCAACGGAAGAAATATTTCCTGTCATACGTCAATGGCTTGAGAAATTTTAGGTTTTTACTTGACTTAAGACCAATTCTCAATATATGTTGTCTGTTTATACTAGTTTGTGCGGATTGTAGAACGCCTTGAAAATACGATTGGAAGACATACCGGAAAATGGTCTTGACCTAAAGCTCCCAAACAGCTCGCTAGGCCATTTTAATCCTGACATCCTGTCGGAGAGGGATGACGAGATAAGTTTTGGGCCCGAACTCGTGGGGATGCTTCATATGGCTCGCGATCAAGATGCAATTTTACTATCCGGTAATGTTAAAGCTGTCGCACGTTTGAAGTGCTCACGTTGCCTAAAAGAGTACCTTACGGACGTTGAAACAGAATTGGACCTTGTATTGAAAGTTACTGGTTCATCACTAGACGAGGTAGCAGAACTAGAAGATAATGAAATACCGATTTCGGGTCCAGAAATAGACTTGGGCCAAATATTGTCTCAGGAGTTGATCTTAGAACTGCCCATGAAGCCTTTGTGTGATACTCACTGCCCTGGACTGTGTCCTGGATGTGGTCAACTAAAGGGAAGTGAACAATGTAAATGTGGAGCACAAGATGAAATTGACCCAAGATGGGCCGATTTGTTGAAGATCAAAGACAAGATTAGCTGAAATTTTCGGACGCCTTGATAGGCCTCCTAATATATCTAACAAAGATTTTAAGAAGGTAAATTATGCCAGTTCCAAAAAAACGGGTTTCAAGAACCAGAAGAGACAAGAGGAGAACTCACAAATCACTTACTCCCGTGAATCTAGCAAAATGCCCCGAATGTTCGCAGCCGATGGCTCCCCATCGAATTTGCCCTTCTTGTGGATATTATAAGAACAGGGTCGTCATTCAAACTGCGTCATAAGGGCTTTTTAGATGTCAGGCCCCTCTGATTTCGTAGGCAAGAGCTTCGCCGTAATCTTCCCTGGCCAGGGCTCCCAGTTCCCTGGGATGGCTGTTGATTTGCTGGAACACAGTGAATTAGCTAGGCAAATGATGCATGAAGCCGATTCCATACTTGGGTATAAGCTGAGCGAAATAATGGCCGGGGCGGCTGGAGAGCAACTCAATCGGACTGTTTACACCCAGCCGGCCATATTTGTGCATTCCATGATGCTCTGGAAACTACTTCACACGATGACAGGCTGTACCCCATTAGTTGGAGCCGGTCATTCGCTGGGGGAATATTCTGCCCTCTGCGCATCTGGGGTAATCAGCTTCGAGGATGCTCTGCGCTGCATTAACGTTCGTTCCGTCGAGATGGAAAGGGCTCAACCTGCGGGATCTTGTGGAATGGTCGCAGTCATAGGTCTCAATGAGGAAAGATTGGCAGAAATAATTGATTCCCTCAGAGACTCGACCATAGTAAGAATTGCTAATTTCAATTCTCCAGATCAGACTGTTATTTCAGGTAACCTTCAAGATTTGAAGGAAGCCATAGAACTTCTGAGTCGTGAGAAACGTTGTCGCTGTGTTATGCTCCCGGTTTCTTCGGCGTTTCACACTGAGCTAATGGCTTCGGCCAGAGATGGACTATTCAGACATTTGGCTAGCGTAGAAATAAAACAGGCTAGGTTTCCCATCATAGCAAATATCTCCGCAAAGAGATTTCCCGCCGACGCTTCGGAACTTCGCGAACATTTGGCCAACCAAATTGTGCAACCTGTTTTGTGGCATCAAAGCGTTCTGACTATGCTCGCCGAGAGACCCCATAGTTTTGTTGAAATTGGTCCAGGAAAGGTCTTAAGTGGTCTGATGCGCAGAATTGACAGAAATGTCAACTGCGTGAATATTTCTTCGTGGTCTGAAATTACAGCCCTCCAGGACTTGAATTGATGCAAATCACTTTTGATCTCAATCTCAATGGAAAAACCGCCGTAGTCACTGGCGCATCTCGCGGCCTTGGAAGGCACATAGCCGTCTCATTAGCTAACTACGGCGCATTTGTAATCGTAAATTACAAAGGTTCTGAGTCCATGGCTAAAGCAACCCTGGAAATGATACTTTCCAGTGGTGGGCAGGGCATGATTAGGAAATTCGATGTGGCTAGCGCGCAGGAAGTTGAAACATCCATTTCAGAGATTATATCCGAGCGTGGTTCAGTAGAGATACTTGTCAACAACGCCGGACTGGCTAGAGATGGACTCTTGGGACGAATGAAAATAAGCGATTGGAACGATGTAATTGCAACGAATTTGACAGGAACATTTAATACTTGTCGCTACCTAAGCAAGTCCATGATAAGAAATCGATCCGGTCGTATAGTTAACATCTGCAGCGTAGCTGGGGAAGTTGGAAATGGCGGCCAAGTAAATTATTCGGCATCGAAGGCGGGAATAATTGGTTTTACAAAGGCATTGGCTCGAGAACTGGCTCCTCGAAATATTCTTGTGAATTGTGTTTCACCAGGATTGATTAAGGGTGGAATGGGTGATTTACTGACTGAAAAACAGGCTGAGGCCATTGTCCAGCATGTTCCCCTCGGACGACTCGGAGACGCTAGGGATGTATGCGCCGCTGTAGTTTTTTTGTGTTCGGAAATGGCAAACTATATTACTGGCCAGGTGATAAGGGTTAACGGTGGCCTTTATATGTGACAAACATGATTCGTTAATACTACTCTATTCATAGGTAATTCCAGACTTATGAAAAGTTTTTGTATACAGCCAGACGTTATGGAGGATGTCCGCTATGGATGAAATCGAAAAAAAGGTGGTTGACCTTATCGCAGAAGTTCTCGTGGATGTGAACAAGGACAATATTCAACTCGACTCCAAGATAGTTGAAGATTTGGGCGCGGAATCCCTTGATATTTACGACATGATTGCGCTGCTCGAAGACGAGTTTGGAATGGAAATTAGCGATGAGGAAGTAGAGAAAATCCAAACGGTTCAGGACGTCGCTGATTTCATAAAAGCTCAAAAGCAAGCATAATTGAATCCTGATTAAAGCGCTGTAAAATGCATTGGAGGATTCGTTGAAACGTCGTGTTGTCGTGACAGGAATGGGCATGGTGACATGCTTGGGTAGCGGCGTGGAGACCAACTGGGACGCTATCACCCAGGGGAGATCGGGTATAGGCAGGATTACCCATTTTGACACTTCCGGGTTTTCCACGCATATCGCCGGCGAGGTGAAAGATGGTTTCGATATTTACGGTTGTATACCTGTCAAAGAGTTTCGCCGATTAGACAGACATCAACAATACGCTCTGGTGGCAGCGCATGAGGCTTTTATGGCCTCGGGCCTTCAAATACCGCTTGCCGATCCGTATCGCTGCGCTGTCGTAGTAGGCTCAGGCATGGGAGGTCTTGAAACTCTTGAAACGGGGCATGACACACTAAAAACAAAGGGCCCAAAGCGGATGTCCCCATTGGTAATTCCAATGGTTGTGGTCAATTTGACGCCGGGTCTTTTGTCTATGAAATACCAATTTAAGGGTCCAAATTTCGGTGTTGTCAATGCGTGCACATCTGGCGCTTCAGCCATAGGCGAGGCATTCAGGCTTGTTTCCAACGGGTATGCTGACGTTGCTATTACAGGTGGAACGGAAGCTGTAGTCAGCGCTTTTTCGGTTTCCGCATTTAATGCGATTAGGGCTCTATCAGTCAGGAATGATGAACCTAAAAGAGCTTCCAGACCTTTTGACAAAGATAGAGACGGATTTGTCCTTGCTGAAGGGGCCGGTATTCTTATACTTGAAGATCTTGAGACAGCAGCCGCAAGAGGCGCTACTATATACAGCGAAATAGTTGGTTACGGGGCAACAGGTGACGCTTATCATCTCGTCATGCCTGACCCAGAAGGTCAGGGCGCATACAACGCGATGAAGTTGGCCTTGATGGAGGCCAACGTTAGTCCAAAAGATGTTTCTTATATTAATGCCCACGGAACGTCTACAGAACTTAATGACAAAATAGAGAGCCTGGCTATAAAGAAGTTGTTTGGGGAACATGCGGGCCAAGTTTCCATTAGCTCAACCAAATCCATGACTGGACACATGATTGGCGCCGCAGGGGCTGTTGAGGCAATCTTTAGTATCATGGCCATGAGAACGAATATTGTTCCGCCAACTATCAATTTGGATAATCCAGATCCCGACTGTGATCTAAATTATACTCCTCACAAATCGGTCGAAAAACCGATTGATTGCGCTATTTCAAATAGTTTTGCGTTTGGGGGACAAAACGCGGCTTTGGTCTTCAAGAAGGTTTAGTTCAATGATGAAAATGGCGATTGGCTGTGATCATGCTGGATATGATTTAAAGATAATATTAAAAGATTATTTGCTCGGCCGTCAGGTTGACCTCATAGATCTAGGTTGCCATTCTTTGGCTTCTTGTGACTACCCCAAATTCGCTCAAGACGTTTGTCTCAGCATACTTAAGGGAGAAGCCTCTTTGGGGATTCTGGTATGCGGCACCGGTATTGGAATGAGCATGTCGGCTAATCGTTTCAAAGGTATCAGGGCGGCTCTATGCGCTAACGAATATCACGCTAGGATGAGTCGCGCCCACAACAATGCAAATGTCCTGTGCCTGGGCAGTAGGGTAATAGGAAGTGAACTTGCCTTGTCGATACTCTCTGTCTGGCTAGACACCGAATTCGAAGGAAATCGCCATTTGAGACGAGCAAATTTAATGGATGAATTCTCAATAGGATAAAAAATCTCAGGAATTTGAATCATTGCGGTGAGTAACATGCAAGGTTCACAGCATTTAATTATCTTTCCCTAAGAATAGTCAAAGGATGATCATGAGCCCTTTACAAATTGAGGACCCCGAAATCTTTCAATTAATTGAGCAGGAACAGGCCAGACAAGAAAACAGGCTTGAACTGATAGCATCAGAGAATTTTACCTCACGCGCCGTGATGGAAGCTCAGGGTAGCATACTTACTAACAAGTACGCCGAAGGATATCCGGGGAAACGTTATTATGGAGGATGTGTCAACGTTGATGTAGTCGAAGAGATTGCTCGGACAAGGGCTAAATCTTTGTTTCATGTAGAGCATGTCAATGTGCAGCCTCATTCCGGGACTCAGGCGAACATGTCTGTTTACTTTTCGGTTATGCAACCCGGAGATTGTTATATGGGCATGGATCTTGCCCACGGTGGACACCTCTCAATGGGACATCCCAAGAATTTCTCCGGCAAGATATACAACGTAATCCCATACTCTGTAAAAAGTTCGGATCATCTCATTGATTATGATCAGGTAAGAGAATTAGCGAAGAAACATCACCCGAGAATGATAATAGTTGGGGCTAGCGCATATCCACGCATCATCCAGTATGACATATTTGCCCAAATTGCCAGTGAAGTTGACGCTATCCTGATGGCAGATATAGCCCATATCGCTGGTTTGGTGGTGGCTGGCCTCCATCCAAGTCCGGCTCCTTACGCTGATTTCATAACTACTACTACTCACAAGACTCTGCGAGGACCGAGAGGTGGAATTGTGATGTGCAAGCGCCAGTATGCTACCACTCTAGATTCCTGCATCTTTCCTGGTATGCAGGGAGGTCCACTCATGCATGTAATAGCTGCCAAGGCTGTGGCCTTTAATGAAGCATCCTCTGAAGATTTTAAAAAATATCAATCAAAGGTGGTTGAAAACTCTAAAACACTTGCGAGCGAATTACTCAACAGGGGTTTTTCACTAGTTTCGGGTGGAACAGACAATCATCTGGTCCTAGTTGACCTGACTCAGAAGGGTGTAACAGGAGCTCAAGCTCAAGATATTCTTGAGAAAGCCGGGATTACAGTAAACAAGAACTCTATACCATTCGATCCGCTTCCTCCTGGAAAAGCCTCTGGCATACGCATTGGCACTCCCGCTGTAACAACACGAAATATGGGAACCGATGAGATGAAGATCGTAGCCACCTTGATCGACCAGGCGATAATCAGCAGAGATGATGAAACTAAGCTTCTGAAGATCAAGGACCAGGTACTAGATATTTGCTCTAATTTCCCGCTCTACTCCAAGAATGGAAATGCCAATGAGTAGAAACAGTCTGTTTGAGCGTTGGAGTTTGTTTCCTGATCGTAGATTTGATCTCGATTTTCCCTTGGTTTACTGGTTCGCCGGACTCTGGTTTTACCTAAAGGGATTTCTCTACATTTGCTTTCTATACATGATTGGTTCTGACCCTGGTCCCTACGAGCCAGCAGTGGTGTTCGAAACATTTTATTTCACCATAATGGTAATCCCGGCTCTAATTTTGGGATACGGTTTCTGGAACGAAAAGGCATGGGCCCCCACACCGGGGCTTATATATTTGTTTATAGACACTCCTGTCATATTGTTTCGGGTTCTAAGACTCGCAGAAGCAGGTTTCCTTGATTCAGGACTGACTCAGGTTTTTGAACTCGGCGGTTTTTTTCTGAATTTATTTGCTTTGATATGGCTTTTTATATTTAGATCCGCAAAACAACTCAGTAAGTCATCGTCGAAGAAATGAGGTTTGAACCGTGAAGTTTTGTTTCTTCACTTATTAACTTGAGACTTCATCAGCCATTACCCTCAGATCATTAAGCAACTTTGCGTTTGACATATTTCATAAAATTTGATAATTTATACACATAACATGAAGCATAACTTCAACAGCGCGAAATCAAAAAATGCTTCGTTACCTCCTGAGTAGACCAGGTCCTAGTTAGACCTGGTTTTTTTTGTCTTTTAGGGGAATGAATCGACGAACCGGACGGTTTTGCAAGACTTTTGGAAATGATGTTTCTTGGATTCACGCAAAGGATTTTTCCCTTGTTGCCCCCCAAAAAAAATTCAACGCCACAGAGAGTTAAAACGATTATTCTTAACCAAACGGGCTTGATTGGATGAAACTTAAATGTTAGATTCTGAGAGTGAGTAAGTAATCATTTCGAACACCCGCTATAACCCTTAAGACTTGGAATATAAACGAGAACAAGGAAATGAAGCCCAAGTTTGGCAATTCGTTAATCGAATTTTAATTTCTTTGTTTCTCTAGATCGGGAGACCTAAATGGACCTAAAATTTGTCCGGACTACGTGCCCCTACTGTGGATGTGGATGCGAATTGCTTTTGGAGACTCTTGATGACAAACTGGTTTCTACCATGCCCTCTAAAACCAATGGAATGAATCAGGGTAAGCTTTGTATCAAGGGATGGAACGCGCATGAATTTGTGCAAAGCCCGAAGCGATTGACCAAACCCATGGTAAGAAAGGATGGGGAACTCGTTGAGACTACCTGGGATGAGGCCCTTGATTTTGCGGCTAAACGCCTAAGAGAAATAAAGGACACTCATGGTGGGGACTCCCTGGCTTTTTTGACATCAGCTAAATGCACGAACGAAGATAACTACGTTTTTCAGAAATTTTGCAGAGTTGGGTTTAACACGAACAATATAGACCACTGTGCGCGCCTCTGACACTCCTCTACGGTGGCAGGTCTTGCCGCCGCATTCGGAAGTGGCGCTATGACAAATTCAATACCAGAAATCGAGGACGCCGACTGCATTTTTATTATTGGGTCCAATACTTCCGTGGCGCATCCGTTAATTGCTAGCAGAGTTTTCAAGGCTAAAGCTAAAGGCGCCAAAATAATTGTAGCCGATCCAAGGAGAATTCAGGTTAGCTCGATTGCAGACATAAATGTAAAACAAAAACTAGGCTCCGACGTAGCTCTGCTCAACGGAATCATGAACGTTATTATCACCAGGGGTCTGCACGATAAGAAGTTCATCGAAGATCGAACGGAGGGCTTTGAGAAGCTGCAGGAAGTCTTGAATGATTATCCTCCAGAAAAGGTTACTGGAATCACTGGTGTAAGCGTTGATGACATAATCAGAATTGCTGAGACGTTTGCAACTTCGGAAAAATCCACAATATTGTATGCCATGGGAATTACACAGCATTCCCATGGAGTTGACAATGTAAAAAGCCTTGCGAACTTGGCTATGTTGACAGGACAGATCGGGAGACCCTCGACCGGAGTTAATCCCTTGAGAGGTCAAAACAATGTTCAAGGGGCTTGTGATATGGGCGGATTGCCCAATGTCTATCCTGCCTATCAGGCTGTAACAGACGAAAATAACAAGAACAAGTTTGAGAACGCTTGGCAGGCGAACTTGTCATCCAAGGTCGGCTACACGATCATGGAAATGATGCATGGATTGGAAGATGGTTCAATCAAGGGAATGGTTATCCTTGGAGAAAATCCAGTCGGCAGTGATCCTGATTCTAGACATGTGAAGCATGCTCTTCAGGAGGCTGAGTTTCTTGCGGTAATTGACATATTCTTGACCGATACCGCCAAACTGGCGCATGTGGTTTTTCCTGGCGTGTCATTTGCAGAGAAGGACGGAACATTCACAAATACCGAGCGTAGGGTCATGCGCGTGCGTCAATCGGTTCAACCAGTGGGCGAATCTCGTCTGGACTGGCAGATCATTTGCGACTTATCCACGCGATTTGGCTACCCAATGTCATACGAATCGGCAGAAGACATCTTTAAGGAAATCGCTCAGGTAACTCCTAGCTATGGTGGAATAACGTATGAGCGAATCGAAAGTGAAGGTATTGCGTGGCCTTGCCCAAACAATGACCATCCGGGAACACCTATACTCCATACAGAACGTTTTACACGTGGCCGAGGTCTATTCCATGCAATTGAATATCGGCCTCCAGAGGAACTAGCCGACGATGAATTTCCTTTGTTGCTAACCACTGGAAGATACTTCCCTCACTATCATACTGGAACCATGACGAGAAATTCTCCGACACTTGAAAACGAAATGCCGGAAGGTCAGTTCGAGATACATCCCTACGATGCTCAGGAACTAGGAATCAGTAACTTTGAGGATTGTCGTGTCGTGTCACGACGAGGGGATGTGGTCACCAAAGCGTTTGTTACCGATACAGTTGAGCCGGGAACCATTTTCATGAGTTTCCATTTCATGGAAGCAAATGCCAATGAACTTACAAACACCGCATTAGATCCAATTTGCAAGATACCGGAATTCAAGGTATGTGCAGTCAGAGTTGAAAAATTAGGTGAGGAAATAGCTAAAGCCAGCTGAGAAATCTTTTCTGAGCTATAGAAATTCATGCTTTTTAGATGGAGCGGTCGGGTGGACCGCTCTTTAAATGCGAAAATAATGACCATATGGTCATAACAATCGGCGTTATTTGGGAATTTTGGACTTCGAGAAAGGAATGCCAGTTGAAAGACTCCTTTGCCTCTCCAGGAAAATTAAGGGTATGGATCACTGCATTTCGCCCTGCTTTTCATACTGTGGGGGTATTTCCTTACACGCTCGGGGCTACTATTTCCTACCATTATTTGGGGATTTTTGATTGGTGGCTTTGGGCCACAGGGTCTTTGGCTGTCATACTGATTATGTCTGCTACCCATCTTTCAGGCGAATGTTTTGACTACCGTGAAGATCGAATATCTTGGTCACGTGGATCCAGCAAATTTGCCGGAGGATCGGGAGTGATTCCCCTGAAGTTGATTTCCCGCAAACAAGCGCTTGCCGCAGGAGTTTTTTCGATCGGAATGGCTATCGTATTAGGCCTGATAATCTGGCTTGGGTTAGGAACTGGACCCTGGACAATTCCGATCGGGGCTATTGGGGTCATTGGGGGTGTTTTTTACTCTTCACCGCCTTTTAGATGGGTATCAAGCGGATTTGGAGAGTTTTGGATATTTTTTTGTTATGGCTTTCTTACTGTGGCTGCGGGTGTCTACCTTCCATTGGGAGAGATCCCGCTGATCTCTTTTTTCGTATCAGTTCCAATCGCTGGAACCATTTTCAATGTCATATTTGCTAATGAATATCCCGACTATGAAAGTGATAGGGCAGCTCAAAAATGGAATTTGCTCACAAGAATCGGAAGAGCAAGAGGAGTTTGGATTTACACTATATTTTCTACTGGTTCTAACATATTTTTCGGTTTGAGCATTATCGCTGGAGTTCCTTGGGTTGCTTTGATCTTTTATGTCTTCCCATTCCTCATATCGCTCCATTGTGTTCGAGGTTTCATTCGGGGAGATTGGAAAGACCCTTCTAGATTGGAGATCCTTTGCGGATTGGGCATCGTAGTGAATCTTGGAACTACGTTGTCGTACATCATGGCCTTTGCGTTAACCTGACGTTAAACCAGATTCCATTTTCTAAAAAGTTGAAACGACTATGGATCAATATAAAGTCAAACCATTCTATTCGCCTTTTAGTCTGCTAATCAGACAAACGGCAAGCGCTTTTCTTTTTGGCTCTCTTGTCGGTTGGAAAAAATTTCTAAACTGGTCTTTTGATTCAGGCTTCAAGTCTATGCCAGTTTCTGCTGGAGCCATAGGCATGGGGTGCATAGGATTTCCAGCGCATCCGGCGTGGGAAGTTACGAGCGCGTGTAACCTGAATTGCATCCATTGCCATGCAACTGGTGGACGCCCATCGTCTGATGAAATGGACACAAATCAGGGAAAAAGATTCATTGAGCAATTAGCATTGGCTCAAGAATTTCGGATGTTGGTTTTCACTGGTGGCGAACCGACTATCCGGAATGATATATTTGAACTTTTTGCCCACTCAAAGTCCGTTGGATTCAAAAATGTCATAGCGACTAACGCGATGATAATAGATGACAGAATGGCCTTAGAGATGAAAAGGACAGGAGTGGTGGGAGCTGCCATCAGTCTGGACTCTGCGAACAAGGAAACCCACAACTTTGTTCGTAACAATCGTAATGCATTTGATTCTGCAATGCGCGGCATTAGAGCAATTAAGAAAGCCGGCATTCTACTCCAAATCAATGTTACAGCCATGTCTTACAATTTTGATGAGCTATCCCAACTAGTTGATCTGGCCGATGATATGGGGGCAAGTATCATGCTGATGTATCAATTGGTGCCTGTAGGGCGTGGAGAAGCCATCGGTGATGCAAAGCTAGATTTGAAAGAGAATGAGAGGCTGATTCATTTTCTCAAAGATAAACAGCGAACATCCAGAACCATTATTGAGCCAGTCGCTGGTCCACAATACTGGCCTCACCTGTTGGAAAGCGGTGGAATAACAGGCGGGTGGAGGCTATCTCTTGCGGAGAAACTATTTCACGGATGCTCTGCGGGAAGAGGCTTTGTCTATATAAAACCTAACGGAGATGTTTGGCCGTGCCCATTTGTGCCTATCAATTGTGGAAACGTAAGAGACGAAAAGTTCTTGGATATATGGAGAAATTCTTCCGTTTTAAATGACTTGAGAAACAGGGAAACGCGCATGAGTGGAAAGTGTGGAGATTGTAGATACAGCACTCTGTGCGGAGGATGTAGAGGCAGAGCAATGGCGCTATCTAATGGTGATTATCTATCAGAAGATCCAACATGTTTCATTCCTCACAGAAGCCGTAAACGCTAATGAGTTTTCACCACCTGGTTGATTCCATTACCGATGGACAACATAATCCATAAAATATTTTGACGATGCGCAGCCTTTTGAGGTCAAGTCGTTTCTTCTATGTCGTTTATTAATTCTACTCCTCCGTTTGAGAAGTAATTAAATCTACCTCCTCTGACATATGTCACCACGTCAATTGCAGACTGTTGGGCCATCATCACAGCCATTGATGAGGCGCTGGAACGAGACACAATTATTGGAAAAGAGCTTCGAGAAGCCTTTACGAGAACTTCAGAAGTTATTCTACCTGTGGTGAGGACAATCTTGTCAGTAGTTTTGACTTCGTTTAGGAAACACCACCCAGCGATCTTATCGACCGCATTATGTCTCCCGAGGTCCTCAAGAATCTTGATGGTGCAGTTGTGGTCAGCCACCGAGGCTGCGTGAACGCCTTTGGTTACACTATATATACCCATGAACGTGTCAAGTTCTTTCATCCGAGCTAGAATTGTGGAAATATTAATCTTGGTCAGCGGACCATGTCTGTAATTGCTTCTTAAGCTTGACTGAACCGAGAAAACCATACCTCCAGCGCAACCGGATGTTAACATTCCCTTCTTCTGAACAATCTCGAGCCTTTCAACTGGCGCGTCTATTTCAATTCGAACAATCCGACTCGGGTTGTCAATATGGAGCTCTTTAAGCTCCGACTTGGTTATTAAAACACCCTCTGCAACTAGAAAACCCACAAAAAGCTCTTTGAGATTCGTTGGGAGCGTAGATATGGACAAAACTTCCCTGTCATTAACAAACAAGGTATATGGCAGTTCTCGGGCCAAAGAAATTGGACGGGCAGACAAGTTTCCGTTACTAAATCTAAATCCATCAATTTCAACTATAAGCTTCTCAGAAGCTTGGTTTGCCATCGAAGTTTGCGCCATACTTTTTTCATCAGAAGATAGATTCATGCAATCCTCGGGATTCAGGAAGGATCGGATTTTTCTAACTTTTCAATCTCTTCAAATAATTCACTAAATTGCGAGTCCACATATTTTTCACATCGGTTTCTCAGTCGTGTATAGGCCCACAATAGCTCCATACCCTCCCTTGTCAACTTGGAGCCTTCAGAATTTGTCTCTACGATCTTGAACCCACATCGCTGCTCAGTAGCCTTAATCTTTCCCCAAACAGCCCTGAACGGTTGCTTCAATTTCGTTGCCGCTTTGTTCATTGATCCGAGCTCAACAATGGCATCTAGAATACGAAGACGACCAGTTCCAATCACCAAGCGCCCTTCATCATTCTCGACCCAAATCTTAGACCGCACTTTCAGAGACATTAGTTAATCCTCTCTCCAAGGCTGAAATAATGGTTAATTACATAATGCTACAGAATCCACAATTATTGAGCAATTATAGCCACAATCGATGGCTTCATGCAACTTGACCAACGAACAAAAAACATCACATGCTAACAGGCAATAAAAATGTTCCTAATGAAAACACGGTGTGATATGGACCGTCTTAGAATTTCGTTTGGGAGGCCCGATGTCTACGCGCCAGCTCACCATAGCAATCATATACGGAGGTCGATCTCCAGAGCACGAAGTCTCTCTTAGATCAGCTAGTTCAGTTTTCGATGCAATTGACAAGAACAAATATATTGTTGTGCCTGTATACATCACCAAAAATGGGCAATGGTATCAGGCGCCACCAAAACTAGAGTCTTTCACCAATCCCGACAGTTTCAGAAGAGATGCCAGGCTCGTTTTCTCACCTGACCCTAACGATGGAGGGTTTCTCAAGATTTCAGAAAACAGCCTCGCTACAAAACTTCACACCGATGTTTGTTTCCCGGTTCTTCACGGCATGTTCGGCGAAGACGGTACTCTTCAAGGACTCATGGATTTGGCAAATGTGGCTTACGTCGGGTGTGGAACTCTTGCCTCTGCCGTAGGTATGGATAAAGTCATCATGAAGGCGGCATTTAGAGATGCAGGGCTTAAAGTAGGTCCGTTCTTTTGGTTTCTAAAGCCCGAATGGATAGAAAATCCTGGCATGATTATCGAGCGTATGAAGAGACGAGATTGCCCACTCTTTATAAAACCGGCCAACCTGGGGTCGTCTGTCGGAATTTCCAGGGTCACTCGTCCGGATGAATTTGAAAAGGCCATTGAATTGGCCCTGTCTTATGACCGAAAAATCCTTGTAGAAGATGCAGTATTAGGCAGAGAGCTAGAGGTTAGCGTACTGGGAAATGACAGACCCGAGGCGAGCATTCCTGGTGAAATAGTGTCACATTCCTCCTTTTACGATTATAAGGAAAAATACCTAAGTGATACGGCGGAGCTGATAATTCCCGCCCCCTTATCTCAGGAAATCAAGGAGAGAGCACAGAAATTCGCGGTTATAGCCTTCCGGGCGGTTGATGGATCCGGATTGGCCAGAGTGGACATGTTTTTGGACTCTTCAGAACAAATATTAATCAATGAAATTAATACATTGCCAGGCTTTACATCGATTAGCATGTATCCTAAACTTTGGGAAGCGTCAGGATTGACCTACAGGAACCTTATCAACAAATTAATAGATCTTGCTCTAGAAAGACACAAAGTTAGAAACAGTTTTACAACGGATCGAACCCCGGCATGAAGGCTATGATTTTGACTGCCGGCCTGGGAACTAGGCTTAGACCGTTGACTCTCCGCCGTGCCAAGCCTGCAATACCCGTTTGCGGAAAGCCCCTCGTATTGAGAACCATCGAGAACCTGCATTCACAGGGAGTATGTGAATTCAGATTAAATTTGAGCTGGCTACCTGAAACAATTAAATCCATCTTTGAATCCGCCTGTGGATCGGGTTTCAATGTTTCTTTTTCGTATGAGCCAGAAATTCTTGGAACTGCAGGAGGGCTAAAATCGAACCAGGCTTTTTTCAATTCCGGCACATTCCTCATGGTCAATGGTGACACTCTATTCGATTTTAACATTGCAGAAGCGCTAAATTTTCACAAGCAAAATGGCGCAATAGCGACTCTGGTTCTTTACCCTCAGAAACCACCGTTTGAATTTACCCCCGTCAGGATAGACGATGCTTTTAATATAATCAGCTTCTCGGGAAATTCGATCGTTTCAACTCCTATACCCCAAGAATTCCTCTTCACTGGCATTCATATAATGGAACCCGAGATTTTTGAGTTTATCGACTCCGGTGTGTTTTATGAAATCATTTCTCAGTCTTACAGAAACGCCTTAGAAAGAGGACACAGGATAATAGGTTGTCCCTTGAATGGATATTGGAATGACTTAGGTAGCCCTGCCAGATACATTCTGGCAGTCAAGGACTTATTGGCGGGCTGTATTGGCGGTAGAGCTTCCAGAGCATGGGTTTCAGACAAAGCTACAATACACCACTGCGCTTCATTAGAAGGAGTTACTGTAGAACGTGGAGCAACTATAGAATCGAATTGTCAACTTCGAGATTCTATTATATGGGAAGACTCTATTATTAGAAAGAATTCCGTAATCCGCAATTGCATCATCGGCGATAGGGTAATAGTTGACGGTGAGCATGTTGATGAGGTGATAACTGTTTATGGATCTCGACCACTTAAACTTGAGCAATGACTTAAGATCACGTTTGGAATTGTTATTGGAAGCATTGGAAGAGCCAGTTCGTATCGAAAGACTGGCTGGAGACGCATCTAGCCGGATCTTTCTCCGGGTTTCCTTTCAGTCCGAAAAATCGGCAATTATAATGTGTTACCCAGACCCAACACTCGGAGAAGAAAAATCTTTCATCGAAGTTCATGCGTACCTACAAAAGCTCGAGATTCCGGTTCCTAATATTCTCGCAACCCCCAGCGGTTCTGGGCTGATGGTTTTGGAAGATCTCGGGGACGATTTATTAGAAACGGCTACCCTTATAGCCGGCGATACTCAAAAGAGATTCCTATATGAGCAGGCGGTCGATCTCATCATAAAGATGATCACACGCAGCGAGGCAAGTTCCCACAAGTGTTTGGCGCATTCGTTGGCATTTGATTTCACCAAACTATCTTACGAAATGGATTTCTTCATCAACCACTTTGTCAACGGGCTACTGGAAACTCAGTTAAGCCTGGACGAAGAACAAAGACTAAGGAATAACCTATATTCAGTCTGTTCCGAACTCGCCAACGAACCAAGGTTCTTTGTTCACAGAGATTATCATTCTAGAAATATCATGCTCCAAAATGACAAACTGGTGATGATTGATTTTCAGGACGCAAGACTGGGGCCAATTCAGTATGATTTGGCTTCTCTCCTGCGAGATTCCTATGTCCGCCTGGAAGACTCAATGATCGACTTTCTGATCAATGTTTTTTTCCGCGAGACTCGGCATCTCACCAACTTCTCTGAAAAACATTTCAGAACTGTTTTCTGTTCCATGGCTTTTCAGCGAAATATAAAAGCTCTCGGAACTTTCGGCTATCAAACAAAAGTTATCGGATCCCAACGTTATAAATCATCAATATTACAAACTATATCTTACATAGAAAATAATCTGGTAACTAACCCGCATATCAATCCTGACCCTCAACTACTGTTTGATCTTGTTATAAATCCCTCAAAAAGCTCATTCTAAAATTCTGGTTTTTTTGCCTCAAAACACAAAAATCTACAACTTACATGATATTATTGTTTCAACTTATTGAATTATATGGTATATAATACGTACATCAGCCTTAAGAATTTCATTTTTGCGGAGTTAGAGTTATGAAAAAGCTCCTAGTTCTAAGTGTTTCAAGCTTAATAACATTAAGTCTCTGGGCTATTAGCATGGCCCAGGGGACTAGTTCGTACGCAACTGACTTTTCCAACTTGAAAGAAAAAATCTCAGCTCAGATAGAACGCATCAAGACTACTAGGGAATTTACCCAAGACAAGATTAGTATGGCTAAGACCCGTGTTGAAGAAGAAATCATTCGTTCTGAAGAGCAATTGACCCTGCAGCTTGAATCGCTCAAAGAGCTAAAGGAACAATTAAAGACTCAGGCTATAGATTTAGACGTTACTCTCAAGAAGGCGAGTCAGGATTTTTCGACCTTTTCCGAAGGCGCCCTTAGGGACATAGAAGATCAGATATCTCAAACGAACTCGATGATCGACAAGATCAAGGGTCTTAAGACCGAGATATGTTCTGACTGTTCCACGACAAACGCCCCTCCGAATTCCAGCTCACAAACAGGAGTAACCCAAACCATAGATTTTAGTCAGCCGGTGACTGAGCAGACTCAGCCATTATCGCCTCCTCCGTCAAGCGGCAACAACTTTACGACCGTAACTGCCTCGGGGGGTGGTTGACCTTACGCCAAGAACTAGTCCTAGTTTAGGACTCTTATAATTTTAGTGCAAAATCATCTCTTGCTATCTATTGGGTCAATGTACTCGGTTGCCTTTGGTAGAGGTTGACCCATTTGTTGTGCTCGGCAAGATTGCTTGAAAACTGGTGGGTACCGTCATTTTTGGAGACAAAATAGAGATAATCAACGTCGGCAGGATTAACTGCAGCGATGAGTGAATCTTTCCCGGGATTAGCTATTGGACCTGGTGGCAGTCCGGAAATTTGATATGTGTTGTAAGGATGCTTCCTTTCAAGATCAGCCCTTGTTATTCTAGACCCCATTGGTTTAATTCCATAAATTACAGTAGGATCCGATTGCAGCTTCATGTTCTTGCGAAGCCGGTTATGGAATACTGCGCTTACCAATGCATGTTCATTGGCTTTGGCTTCCTTTTCTATCAACGAGGCCAGAGTGAGAACTTGAGCCTGACTCCACCCATTCTTTTCAGCTATATCTCGAACATTCAGATCGTATATCTGCTTGAAACGCGCAACCATCTTGCGAATCAGAGCTTTCGCTGAACCCTTTTCTGAAGGCCTCACCAAATAAGTGTCAGGAAAAAGAACTCCCTCCAGCGAACACGATTCTAAGCCCAGTTCCTTTATCAGCTCATCATCCTGAGTCGCAGCCAAAAAATCCTTTCTAGAAGCTAAACCCTTTTGATCCATTAATTCGGCAATCTGAAAAACATTGTAGCCCTCGGGGACTGTGACAGAGAATACTAGAGTCTTGCCTGTAATCAACAAATCCAGAACTTCCCCCGCGTCACTCGATGTTTTGAGTAGGTAATCGCCGGCCTTTACATTGCGTTGCTCCCCCCTAATAAAGGCGACCAGTTTAAAAATCAACTTACTGGAAATAATTCCGTTATTCTGAAGAATTTCACCTACTTCGGACAAGGACGCTCCCTTGGGGATAGTTACAATTACATCTTGACGGCCTTGCGATTGGGGATTTTTTGTTCCAGAATTAATTTCCGTGATTAAATAAGGAATTTTAGTGTACAGAAGATGGCCGCCCAAAGCGAGCATTACCAGTAGACAGACTAGAAAAACACCCTTAACTATAGTCCAGAATTTAAGCCGCATTTGTCGAAAGATCCTCAAATCCTCTTGCTATCAAGGTATCCTTGGAGAATGATAGTAGCGGCAATCTTGTCGATGACCTTTCGACGTTTGGCTCTGCTCACATCGGCCTCGAGAAGCATCCTTTCCGCCGCCATTGTGGACATCCGTTCATCCCATCCAAACACAGGAGCTACCTCATAACGCGCGAGTTCTTCTATCATTGCCTGAGCCTTCTTTGCTTGAGGACCTTCGGTTCCATCCATGTTGAAAGGTATCCCTACGACTATTTCAGTAACACTTAACTCCCGTGCAATGTTCAGAATGGTTTGAATATCCCTGTCGTAACCCTTGGTTTCGAGAGTCTTAAGACCTTGTGCCGTATATCCGAGTTCGTCACTCACGGCTAGCCCAATACGTTTCGATCCTATGTCAAGCGCCAAGACCCTCAATTATTTTAGCCCTACAATGAAATTATTCTGTTGATCAGCGAAGATTTAATTAATAGATCTCTGCATGTCAAGTCTATAAGTCAAATTTGAGCTAAAATGGTTCTAGACTACAATAATTATCTAATGACCGGACTGCGCGTAACGTCCCGAATTGGGAAGGTTTCTCTCGCCTATAAGGCTGTTGGCCAACTCTAGAATAAAAATGACGTCATCCTCTGTAGTGTAAGCGATACATCTCGAACTCTTAAATGGAACTGAAACCTCGGCAAGCCTTTCTGGAATCTTGGTTATCCGAGATCCCTTAGCTAATTTTGAAGGCAAGTCTTGGAAAGCCTCATCAGCCAATAAAACGATATTCTCATCATCAGATATCAGGGATATCCCTATACTTTGCTCTCTTTGTTTTGCCAGAAGTTTTTTCAATCCTTGCTTCAGTTTTTGAGTCAGACCCCCCTGCTGAGACCGGATATGACCGATCGAGGATATACCGTCCAAAGCTTGGCGCCGCTGAATCTCAGATCCCATTAACAGAGCTTCCTCAAAACAATCCAACGCTTCTGGCAAAAATTTTCGAGCCAGATTAGAGCGACCTTCGATTAACATGTTACGCGCTTCCGTTTCATCCGTAGACTCCGGATCAAAAACTTTTCCGTAACATGCCACCGCCGAAGAAATGTCACCCCTTTCAAGGAGTTCTCTTCCCTGACTTACCAATGACAACTGAGAGGTTTCTGTGTTTGTATTCATGAAGCTTTACCCTTAAAATAACTGAATTTGAGAGATCCAATCATAACGTTGAATCGGAAAGGTCAACTATGCTTAGATGATCAAGATTTTGACTAAGAATACTTTGCCTAATACGGCGTTGAAAAACTCCCCATGACACCATTTTCAACTCATGCAAAGGCAGGCATAAATTTGATGACACTTTTTTATTAATATAAATACAGCATTAAGCTGATTTATTAAACCGGTGAATAGCATAATAAAATTAACTTATCAATATATTTTTAATATTTATAGTGCAAAACACTGACACTATGCCCTAGGCAGCGAAGTTTTTGCGATGGATTGAGAGATTTGTTTTAAAGTGTTTGTCCTGTTATACTGATTTATTTAGGTTTTGAGTTGAACGGGCTTCTAATTGATGATAATCAAGGCGGTTTAGACGCAGTTTTTTATCTCGCCTACTTGAGGGCGTTACAATTCAAACCGCAATTAACCTGCTCGGGTAAAAGAGTAATGTCATGAGTATCAAGGGTCTGCTGAAGTATCTTCCAGTACTATCAATAGTGCTTGTTTCAGTTATGTTGTTGGCCATAGTGATCATTTTTACAATTCGCAACATAAATGCTCAGAACGAGCGCATGGAAGAATTTACCGCACGACAAGGGGTCTCAGTGATTCGTACTCTTGAGGCTGGAACTCGCACTGGGTTCATGGAGGGAGATTGGGGAATTGAATACTTGCAGATGCTGATTGAGCAAGCCGCCAAGGATCCCGATGTCGAGTGGGTTGGTTTAATTAACAGCGATGGCATTATTGTGGCCCACAGCGAACCTGCCAAGATTGGATTGAGGCTCTTGATGGGAAAGGAATTGAGCACTGTGAAGGCGGTAATAAGAACTGGTGAGCCTATGTCATTTACGAGAGAAATGGCAGATGGCCGCACAATTTTCGAGATTTGGAAGCCTTTCACTCCATTCCCTGATCAGCTTGCTCAGACGGAAATTATTGCCAAACACACCCGTATAGGACAGGAATTACTGGACATCTTCGACAAGGAAAAGAAACAGGTTCTATTTCTTGGACTCAAAATGGATCGATTCAAAGAAATTCGACGCCAGGAGATGATATTTGCGATATTCATGGGTGGTGTGCTTTTTATCATAGGGTCGGCTAGTGTCTATTTCATATTTGTCGTTCAGAATGCCTATCTGGTGCGCAGAACCCTTGATGAAATGAGAACATACACTCGAAACGTCTTGGAAAGTATGGCCAACGGGCTCATTACAGTTGATCGGTCCTTACGAGTTGCAACCTTCAATCCAACTGCTTTGGAAATTTTGAAAAAGACCAAAGAAGAGGTTGATGGACGGCTTATTTCAGGACTGCTGCCAGTGGAAGATGAAATTCGCCAGGTGCTTTCTGATTCTGAATCAATCTTGGAAAAGGAAGTGAAAATCTCGGTTGAAGGCCGAGGAAAGAGCTTTCTCACACTATCGGTTTCGCCTTTGAAGGACCCGGAATCCTCGATAGCCAGAGGAGCAGTTGTAATTCTTCGAGACATGACTGTAATAAGAGAACTTGAGCAAAAGGTCATAATGAGCGAGAAGTTTGCCGCATTAGGGAGACTATCAGCTGGAATTGCTCATGAAATCCGTAATCCATTGAATTCGATACGCGGCTTTATTCAGTATTTTCAAAAGAAACTAACACTTGAACAGGAAGATTACCGGTACACAGAGCTCATGTTGACAGAAGTGGACAGACTTAATCGGGTCATATCGAAGCTTCTTGCATATTCCAAACCTAGGGAACCCAGGCTAGGGATAAGATCAGCCGATGAAATAGTAGATCACTGCATTCGAATTGTTGAGCGCGAGGCCACGGAGGCAGGAATAAAATTGGTCAAAGTCAACGGACCTGATGATCTTCCTTTGGTTCTGGTCGATACTGACCAGATGACTCAAGTTTTTCTTAATATACTTATTAATGCCATTGAGGCTACACCTCGTGGCGGCTCTGTTACTGTTAGCGCTCAAACCAATGATCAAGGCAGACTTCAGATTATTACAGAAGATACCGGAGAAGGTATTCCACGAGAGAACATCGATAAGCTTTTTGATCCTTTTTTCTCTACAAAGAAAAAGGGAACCGGATTGGGGCTGGCAATTGTCAAAAGTATTATTGAAGGGCATGGCGGTGACATCGAAGTAGAATCAGAACCGCAGAAAGGCACTAAATTCATCATCACTATTAATACGTATCAGGAAACCCCTAAGGCTGCAGACAGCATGGAGAGCTATGACGAACTAGGGATCGCCTCAAAAGCTTCATAACTTTCTTCAATCTGAGAAATACTAAATTACAAAAATTTTCGAAGTGGAAATTAAATGAAATCTCGTAAAGCAAAAATTCTTGTCGTAGATGATGAGCCTTCCCAAAGAAAAATGCTTCAAGCGAACCTTTCTTTGGAGGGTTATGAAGTCTATGAGGCGGACGATGGAAAAACTGCCATATCTAGGGTATCTGAAGAATTTTTTGATTTGATCTTGATGGACAACAGAATGTCACAACTGGACGGCATTGAAGCCCTCAAGCAGATCAAAAAGATTTCTCCAGGTATACCTGTAATTATAATTACTGCCTATGCTTCGGTGGAAACCGCTATAGAAGCTCTTCAATCTGGAGCTCATGATTACCTTACCAAGCCATTGGATATCGATGAGCTCAAAATCAAAGTTCAACAGACGTTAGAGTTTTGGAGATTAAAAGAAGAAAATATCCTTCAGAAACGCCGGATAGAGAACTTATTCGATGCGTCAAGAATAATTGGCCGTTCTCAAAAAATGCGGCAAGTTCTAGAAACAGTCGCAATGGTTGCCCCAACTGAAGCCTCCGTCCTTATTCTAGGTGAATCAGGCACGGGCAAGGAATTAATTGCCAACGCGCTGCATCAAGGGTCGAGCCGCTGCGATCGTCGATTCATAAAGATCAATTGTGCGGCCTTGCCAGAGACCCTGCTGGAAAGTGAACTCTTTGGTCATGAACGTGGAGCGTTTACTGGAGCTGTAGGACGAAAACCAGGACGATTTGAGCTCGCCGATGGTGGAACGATCTTTCTTGATGAAATTGGTGAAATGACATTTTCAACGCAAGCTAAACTCCTTCGAGTACTCCAGGAAAGAGAAATTGAGCCCTTGGGCTCCACTAGAACCGTAAAGGTCGATATTCGAGTGATTAGCGCTTCAAATCGCGACCTGAAGGACGAGGTAAAAAAAGGTAACTTTAGAGAGGATCTGTTTTATAGGCTGAATGTGGTCCCGATACATCTTCCGCCACTGAGAGAGAGGAAGGAGGATATACCCTTACTAATTGATCATTTTCTGCACATTTATAATGAGAAAAACAATAGGAGCCTCAAAGGTTTTCATCCTAGAGCGCTTGACGCCATGATGCGCTATTCCTGGCCAGGTAATATTAGAGAGTTGGAAAACGTCGTTGAGAGAGCGGTTATTCTAACGATGGATGAGTATGTTTCATTTTCGGAACTTCCTGAATCGATCTCGGGTGAAACTGCTACCACTATACAGGCGCCGTCAAAATCAGGAATCGTTCCCGGAATGACGATCAGGGAACTTGAAAAGGAACTTATCCTGGTGACATTAGAACATAATGACGGAAATAGAACGAGAACCGCGGGTTTCCTCGGTATTACCCGTCGAACACTTCAGAACAAACTCAAGGAATACGGAATTGACGCCCATGGCTCAGACACCACAACTGACTGAGTCAGTTTATATTTCTATTTCACCGCATATTTTGCGTATCAGCGCTCAATAGGGTTTCTTCAGTTTCGTTTCCGGTGGGGATCCGAACAACATGTTCGCCCCCCATTTGAGTAGCGCGAACAACACAATTGCGACCACCACAAGCCACAAGATTGAACCACCGAAAACGACCCATATTCGAGTTTTGTATACTACTAAAATAATGATGAAAGTAACGGCAATTATCGTTATCAATCCGGACAATCGGTCAAATCCCGGGATGTCCTCAAAAGAAACTCTTTTTCGAATCAGCGCCAATGCCGCTATCATTGAAACGATGGGGAGTACGTGAATGAGAATACTAACGTCCAGCAAATTCTCTCGGGTGAAGAAGATTGTGTAACACGTTAGAACTGCGGCGAAAGTCCCTGGAACACATGCAGAGTAAACAAGTATTGAGTAAAAATATTTCCATGGCGCATAGGAACCTTTGTTAGGACCGTGTAAAAAGCCAATCCCCCAAGAAACTACAGGTAACCCGACAAAATAGAACAATAAGAGCCAAGGCCTGTCATCTAGTAGAAATACTAATTCTCTAATGGTCATTTTGTTGGAGTTGGTTTAATCAAGCGCAAAAATGTCATCATCCAAAATGAATAAACTGCCAGAATATCATGAGTAGCTTTTTACTATCTCTTTGAGAGCTCGCATATCGACACTCCTGATAGCCGCCGGACCTGACTCCAGAAATGGAAAGTGCTGTTCAAAGGCCGGTCTATCGTTCCTATATATAACTCCCAGCGGTATTCGATCGCCCCATTCATCAGCTACAAGCATCGCTTGATTCCTGTCAGTTGGATCATAATTTTCCGGTAACATGTAACATCTCTGCTTATACCAGCCGAACGTATTGACTTTATTGAAAGAAACGCATGGCTGAAGCACATCTATCAGAGCCAATCCTTTATGATGGATACCTTGTTGGATCAGTTCAGAGAGATGCTCCTCGTTACCTGAAAAGCCGCGAGCAACAAAACCTGCCTTCATTGCGACAGCTATCTGAACCGGGTTGAACGGTTCGTTGAAAACCCCTTGGGGTTGAGCCTTTGTAACAAAACCTGGGGACGATGTGGGGCTAGCCTGCCCCTTGGTCAGTCCATACACCTGGTTGTTGTGAACTATGATGGTGATATCAACATTTCGGCGAATTGCAGCCAAAAAGTGGTTACCGCCTTCGCCATAATGACAGCCATCACCGCTCTCCACAATCACTGTCAGGTTCGGATTGCTCAGTTTGGCTCCTGTGGCCACCGGCAAAGATCGCCCGTGAAGTCCGTTGAAAACATTGGCGTTTAAGTAATGTGGGGCTTTGGCCGCTTGGCCAATCCCGGAAACAAAAAGAACCCTGTAGGGAGGCAATTGGAGCTTGAATAAGGCGTCCTTTACGGATTTTAATATAGAATGATTACCGCATCCAGGGCACCAAGCAGTAACATAATCACCATAATCGCTTAGTTCAAACATCTTTTGTTCCTAATTCCAGCCTGTTCATTATGTGTTGAGGCGTAATTGGCGCCCCATCATATCTCAAGATTGTTTTTTCAATATGGAAACCTGTTTCGCGACGTAAAAGTTTTGCAAACTGCCCGGTCGAATTGCTTTCCACACATACAACTTCTTTAGCCTTATTCAAGATCTTGCTAACAACATCTGAATTGATAGGCCAGATCTGAGAAAAATGAAGGTAGGCGGCCTTTACTCCTGAATTACTCAAGTTATCACAGACCTCATGAACTGATCCCTTGGTGGATCCCCAAGACACCAACAACAGGTCTGGGGCGTCAGGCCCCACAGATTCAGGATTCAAAACCACAGATTTCAAACCGGTAAATTTCCGATTTCTTTTTTCAACCATCTTTGCACGTATGGACAGGTCTTCGGTGAGATGTCCATTCTCCGTGTGCTCATCACTGTCTGCTACGACAAGTTCATCCGAACTATGAGCAACAACACAAGAATTGGAAAATCCCGGCAACAGTCTTGGGCTTATTCCTGAATCGGTAATCTTATATGTAAGGTGTGGTTGTTCTATGGGTTCGGGAACACAGACATCGATGGTTTTTAGTTGATCTATTGCGAATGGTTTAACTGAGTTGTAACAATCGGCGAGATATTGATCGGTCATAAGGATCACGGGAATTTTGAATTCATCCGCCGTTTCAAAGGCCTTCCTAGTCAACCAAAAACATTCTTCCACGGAGCCGGGAGCAAAGATAGCCCTAGGAAATTCGCCATGTCCTGCGTGCAGAGCAAACTCCAAATCTCCCTGTTCAGTCCTGGTAGGCAATCCTGTAGATGGACCGGGTCTCTGAGCCAATACAATTACGACTGGTGTTTCGGTCATCCCTGCCAAACTCAAACCTTCTGCCATAAGAGCAAAACCGCCACCGGAGGTAGGAACTAAACTCGGCGACCCGCAGAAAGACGCTCCTATGGCCATATTTATCGCTGAAATTTCATCTTCCGCCTGTTCAGCTACAACGCCCATGCCTTGGGCATGTTCGCAAATTGTCATCGATATAGATGTGGCTGGGGTCATAGGATAAAAAAAACAACTTTTCATCCCGATCGAAAGAGCTCCCAACGCAATTGCTTCGTTTCCATTAACCATGATCCGTGGTTCTTTTAGTTCCGCGGAAGCTAATTTTGCGAATTTCAGGTCATTCTTTTTCATCCAATCTAGACCAGCGGCAAAGGATTCCATGTTCGCATCTACATGCTCCGGGGAATGTTTTGAAAAGAATTCTCTGGCAACCTTTTCTACACCGGTCATCTCCAACCCGAGAATTTCAGTGACGACTCCGACCGCAGCAGCGTTCCAATATTTGTCGGCTGACAAAGATTTGAAGGGAACTGACACGTATGATTCATTTTTTATTTCGAGAGCTTCATCAAGAACAATTATTCCGCCGGCAGATAGTTCTCCCGAATGCAGTTGGACTGTTTCCTTGTTCAAAGCTACAAGGATGTCGACATTCTCTTTCGGGGCAGTGATCGGGCTCGTCGAAATTCTGAGCGCGTAAGTGTTGTGTCCTCCCCGTATACGCGAATGATAACTTTGCGTCACCATAATATAATAGCCCTGTCTTACAATAGCTCGCGTCAGTATCTGGGACAGAGTCACCAATCCCTGCCCCGCTTCTCCTCCGATCAATACATTCGCTTCTGTGTTCGGCATCATAATTCCTATGCAAATTAGACAACGATAATGGTTCTGCTGCAGCTCCAGGAAACGTATAAACTACATACTTAACAGTCTACGCCATGTGGACACGGAGTTGAATCCAACGCCTTCCGGCGCTTCTCTGTTAAGGTTCTGACTAAATTTAACTTTCCAGTTACCCATGAGAACAAACGGAGCCCAGTAATATGGATGACTAGTGCCAGGACTCCTGAGAAGCGCAAGTTTGGCTTTTCTGAGGGCTTCCGATTTGGACCCATCATGAAGATTCCTGTACATTTCGATGAACAGCTTGGCTGTACTATCATCATTAACCTGCCACATGCTCAACACTACCGAGTCCGCTCCAGCAAACAGGAAGGCCCTGCCAAGCTCGTATAAGCCCGAGGATTCTCCTGAAGACGATTTGGTCGGGGCTAGGCACGATGATACCACAACGAGGTCAGAATTCAGTTTTAATCCAAATACTTCACCGAGCTGCAAGAAGCCATCGTTTTCCCGATCCCCGTATATTGAAAACACTATAGCGGGTTGTTGCTGGAATTTCCCGGCCGCTTTCAGTTGCACTCCGTGGGTAGCTAGATGAATATAGGCGTATCTAGAGAGATCTGCCTTCTTGAAAAGCGTTTCTGTCGCTTGTTCTCCGAAATAAACCTGAGTAGGCCCACCAACAAGCCTGACCACTTCTGTTACTTCCTTCCTTGTTCCTGGCAGAGGTTTCAGGTATTCACCCCGGGACGAATAAGTTGTCGCGTCGTCAAGAGAACCTAGTAATCTCTGTGCGCCCGGATTAAGTTCGTATTTCTTTTCGCTGTCTCTATATAGCGCGTCCCCAAACCCAACGATGTTCCAACCCGGACGTTTAGTCTTTTGTATCCTTCGAGACCAGGCCAAAAGATATGACGAAGGTTCATAGCAGAACGCATACTTCTCAACGAGAAATGAAGGCTTGTCATTTGCTGACCAAAACCTTTTGGATTGATGGGATTTTGAATCAACCAGTATCTCGAATGGCAATGAAGTCAACGGCCCGTGAGGAACAATTATGGCGGTCTTCTTACCACTTAGAATGAATTCGACAGGCTGAAAGAGTCTGGAATATATTTTGTACGCTATTGAAGGATCCCAACTGGACTGCGAATCAATCTTCTGAAGAGGACGTACTATAGTATCGACATCCTTTTCCAATTCAGTGAATGGATAGTCTACGGAATATGTGTGGAATCTCTGTTTATCAATTGCAAAGACATATGTTCTACCGCGTGTTACCGTATATTGTATTATTGCTTCGTCAGGGTCTAACGATTTCTGTAACTCATGGGCTGACATTGGCCGGGGACGTTTCAAATCTGCATACGCCGGATATTCTTTTGCAAACTGATCTCTAAGAGTCCCGTAGTCCTTCTCTTTTGTTTTTCGATCCGCAATCAATTTTTTTATTACGGCCTGATTGGGATTGGCTTTGGAACGCTCTTCCATAAGTTTTTCATTGAGCCGTTTGAGCGAATGTTTGAGGCTTTTTTCCTTTATAAGTAAATCGTTTGGAACATCCGAAAAGTTTTCGACATTTGTTTTCGACAACGTATTTTCGAACGAAGACGCTTTCAAACTCTCTGCAATCCTCAACGCCCGGCTGTCATAAGCGCCCCCAGGGTCTTTCTTGGCTAAGTTCATCATTACCCTTAGAGTAGTTTCAAAAAGAGCCGTCTTGCCCCCGAAAATGAAATCATCTTCATCGGATTCTTCTGTGTAATCGGCTTCCATGGATTCTACGATGCTCAGTGATTTACGATAAGCCTCCAGCGCTTCTCCAAAACTTTTCTTCTCTTCCAGAGTGCGCCCAAGGATAAAATATCCCTTCCAGAGCATGCTCCTGTCTTCCGAAGCCTGTGCAATTTCCAGAGCCGCTTTCAAATCATTTAACGCCGAGTCATAATCTCCAAGCGTGGTCGATAACATGGAAATCTGCAACAGATTCTCATTCACTCCACGGCGATCTCCTAGCTCCGAGCGAATCCCCATAGCTTCCTTGTAATCTTCTAACGCTGAACGCGGTTTGCCCATTGACTGATTGAGTGTTCCTATTCGTGTCAGTGTCCTGGCTTCACTCTTTCGGTCCTTGGTGTCTCGAGTCAGCGCCAGAGCTCTCTGTTGATATTTCAAGGCCTTCTCGAGGTCGTTCATCTTACTGGCGATATCACCCAACCTGATCAACTCAATTTTCTGCATTTCCAGAGAGCCTGTTTCTTGATGTGTCCGGAGAGCTTCTTCCAAAAATTCTTTAGCCTTGGCGTATTCCTCAGTCCTAAAATAGATAGTTCCTATCCGGTCGTAAATTCTACCTACCAACACATCCGCCCCTCGACTTTCAGACATCGAAAGGGCCTGAAGATATGATTCCAGGGCTCTCTCATAATCTCCGAAGCCTTCGTAGATTTCTCCCAAATAATAATCTATTTCCTGAGATCTAGCGGGTGTTATACCCGTTTGAGCCTTGAGCTTTGATGCCTGTTCCAGGCTCTTGAGGGCCCCTTCATAATCATCCATTTTCGCTTGAACTATGCCTATGGCGGAGATTGCCCATAATTCTCCTCTACGATCTTGCCGCTCTACCATTTGGCCTAAGGACTGGTTTAGTAGAGCAATGGCTTTGGCATATTCCCCCGAATCCTCGAGAAGAGAAGCTGTTTTCACGTCCAGAGCCGAAATGGCGTCGTTGTCTTTGATCTTATATGCCAAGTCTCGAGCTTTCTTGAGAAACACCAGAGCCTCATTACTATTTCTCTTGGCTCTGCTAAACATTGCGAGTTCTGAATAAAGCGCTATTTCAGCCCTCGGATTGTTTATACGTTTAGTGTACGCTTCAGCCTCCTTGAAATACGATCCGGCATTTTCAACCTCTCCTCGAGCAAGGTAAATTCCTCCGAGCCCCACCAAGTCAATTGCAGCGCCTCTTATGTCAGAAACCTCCTTGTGCAAACCAAGAGCCCGGTTGAACTTTTCAATAGCACCCGTAAAGGCCGATTCCGATAACTCAATGTGAGCAATGTTAGTATAAACGTCGGCCTCGCCTTTCTTATCCCCGGTTTCCTGAAATATCGCTAAAGCCTGTTTCAGATGCTCTATAGCCTCCGCAGTCTGACCTTTTCGTCTAATCAGATTACCTATATTGGCCAGGTTGGCGGCCTGACCCCTCCTGTCTGACACCTTTTTGCGTGTTTCCAGGCTCTTCCTGAAATAACCATAGGCCTTGTCATAGTCCCCCATGTTCTTGTAGTGAACCCCGAGGGCTGTAAGAGTCTTACCTATTCCAAAAGAATCTCCAAGTTCATTAAATCTTTTGAGAGCTTCTTCCAGGGGAGAACTGGCTTTTTCACTTTCTCCAGCAAGCTCGTAAGCCATTCCAATTACCAGATCCGATTCGGCCACCCCGAGAAAGTCTTTTTCGTCTAGAAAACCCTTTCTAGCCTCTGCGGCGCTTTCAATAGCCTTTTCCGTGGATTCACGCGACAGGCGAAATTTGGCTATTGACAGCCTTATATGATTGGCCGTCCTCTTGTTTACTCCAGACTTGGCTTCTTCTATAACCTCCTTGAGCAGTTTCACTGAAGCAGCCGGAGAACCAAGGTCGCCGAAAGTTTCTGCAATTATGAGCTTGGCTCTGATGGCCTTGTCCTTGTCTCCAATTGACTTCGAAATATTCAAGGCGTTCTGAGCAATTTCAACTGTGTTTTTCAGCTCACCCGTCCTCGCGTTGGCCTCTGCCACTATAAGTAGAGCGCCTGCATTCGCTTCAGGAATCTTTAAACTTTTCGAATCTTCGATAACCTGTTGCGCCTGCTCCAGAGCCACTGAGTAATTTCCGTTCTCAGCGTTCATTTGCGCAAGATGCGATCGCACTCTCAGCATCATGCCGCGATCACCCAATTGAATGTATTTTTCAAGGGCCTGCGAGAGGTTCTCACTAGCCTCATTTAACTGGCCTTCTGAATACTGAGACATTCCCGTTATATACATAGACAACGCTACTGCATCAGATTTGTCACTGCTGCCCAGAAGCTTTTGACCTTCAGCTAATGCTAGAGCCGCTTCCTTCGAGGCTCCAAGAAGCTGGTCTAGATACGCTATACGAACAAGAGTCTCTCCAAGCGCTTGTGACTGGTTTTGATCCCTAAAAATTTTTTCGGCTTTCCGCAACTCATTCCTGGCCTGCTTTTGATCAGCCTTTAGTAGAAAAATTTCACTAACCTTCAGATGATTATTAGCTTGAGCAACGGGATTGCTGGTCTTGGCATAGAAGGCCCCTAACCTGTTTAGGGATGATATTGCCTCCTGGAATTTCTCAAGCTTGATTAAGATCTCTGCGGTATTCCCAAGAATGACCGGCGTCTCGGAAGATTCCGACGCCGGAAGTATTTTTAAGGACTCCTCATATGCGGATAAAGCCTCTGGGTATTGTTGTTTGTCTTGCAATATTTTTCCGGCGGCAATCAGATCCAAACTCCGCCCGCGAGCATTTTTTAGTGTCCTGTTTATTTCGATCGCCCTGTTGATGTAACGAAGCGCTGAATCATATGAACCGAGCTCTCGTGACGTTTCAGCAGCCGAACGCATTATTAAAGCTTCAGCCTTCCGGTCAGACTCCTTGGACGCAATTTTGGCCGCCTGCTCTAGCGCTTCTAACGCTCCTTTTTGATTTCCAGACGCCTTCTGATCTGTGGCGATTTTAATGAAATCACTCAGCGTGACTGGTTTTTTGGAACCCGCGGAGGAGTCCTTTTCCTGATTAGCTTTTTTAGGTTCGTCTGTCTCTTTGGACTTGGAGTCTGATTGATAGCCTGTTTGTGGCGACTCATTGGCTTGCGCAGGGCTAGCAACGGCAGGAACCTCTGTAGCCTCCGAACTAAGCCCCAAATTGACAGGTTTGAGGAATGATTTAGCAATGTCCGGGCGTACCGGGATAAATTCGTCTTTGATATCGAATGAATCAGAGGAGGCCAGTTTTAAGGGTGTACCCTCAAACTTCGGAGCATCTGCGCCAATGGCGATCCCATGACTCATCAGACAAATGGATATCACCACGGACAGTATGGATACCGAAGAAACCAGACGAATTCTTTGAGGTAAGTTTTGTATTGTACTCATCCTTCTTATCACCTTCGAAAAACCGTTCTAAGGCCAAACAGATTTCCATTTACTTACTGTTGTTTGCTCGCAAGCCATGACCACCTCAGATCAGCGCCGAGATCTTCTCTGAAGCGTGAGGAATAACAATCCACCCATGATCATCATGAATAAGCACAGGATTTGTCCCATGGTCAGTCCGAGATAAAGATATCCTAACTGAACATCTGGTTCCCTGAAGAATTCAATGCAGAATCGGAAAAATCCGTACAATATAATGAAAAGAGCTAGTATCAGGCCGTTCGTTTCCAATCTACGTCTTAGAATCCAGAGTACGAGAAAAAGGATTGGGCCTTCGAAGAAAGCCTCGTACAACTGAGACGGATGACGAGGATGCGGACCCCCGTCCGGGAAAACGATTGCCCATGGCACTGAGGAGACTCTCCCGTATAGCTCTCCATTAATAAAGTTTCCTATTCTTCCTGCCATGAGTCCCATAGGCACAGACAAAGCCCCTATATCCGCTAACTCCAGAAAAGGAACTTTGCTTGACCTGGAAAACATCCAGCCCGTAATTATCATCCCAATCATTCCACCATGAAAACTCATTCCCCCACGCCAGACAGCGAATATTTCCCAAGGCTGTTTTAAATAAACGTCAAAATTGTAGAAAATCACGTATCCAATACGTGCTCCGAGCATCAAGCCAAGAATTAGATAAAACAAAAAATCTCCCGCCATTTCGGCAGGTAATGGCCCGTTTCTTCTTTTGAATTCCGATCTTATTATGAAATAGGCGATGGCAAAACCGACCAGATACATCAATCCATACCATCGGATTTCCAAGGGGCCTAAACGCAGTAAAACCGGATCTATAAATGGATAAGTCATGTTAGTTGTTCAATGCGCCAAGATGACAATCATTTGGAGCCAATCTAAGAGCCTTCCCGATTGATTTGAAGCTTCTCAATTTCGGCTGACAAGCTTTGGATCCTCTTGTCCGCAATCCTGATCATTCCGTCGATCTTCCTGAAAATGCCTCTAATGATCTTTGAATCACGAGAATCCATACGAGCGCTGTCCAGTATGCGACGTATCTCCCTCATCATCCTCAAGGGGTTGGTCTTGTTCAAAAAACCTGCACGTAACAGGACTGCCTCGATATGCGAATACATCTCTTCGCGAGTCTTCGAATCTACGGGCTTGAATTTGTTAACCTGAAATCCGACCGGCCTACAGGCAACCTTAAATATCTCATAGACGATCACCGCTACCGATTGGGCAAGATTCATGGATGCGAACTTGGAGTCCGTAGGTATTATCAATTGATGATCGCAAAGTGTGAACTCTTCGTTCGTAAGACCCCTTGACTCTCTTCCGAATACTATCGCCACTTCACCAAGTTGCGACATTTTGAGAACTTCCGGGGCCAATTCCTCTGGCGTCCTTGAAGACGTCCTCTTAGATCCCAGCCTGCCGGAAGTCGCAACTGACATGACCGTGTTTTCAAGGGCTCCTGCCAGAGTTTCCCAGCGAACTGCGTTTTCTACTATTTCGTAAGCTCCAGATGACATAGATTTTGCTTCAGTATTAGGTCCACAATCAGTTGAAGCTACTAGTGTAAGTTTACAAAGACTCATATTTTTCATGACACGTGCCGTGGCCCCAATGTTCCCAGCATGCGTAGTTCCTACAAGAACTATTTTGACATTATTCAATGCGTCCATATACTGGGGATGGACGGAAAAGCCTCTTTGTACGTGTTTTGTTGGCTCCAAAGACTTCCGAAATTACTTTAAGTATTTTGTGCTATTTGATTACTTAGCCTGTTTGAAATCCACTATGGTAAAAGCGGACTATTTCATTAAGGTCTAGGGCTCAACCTGCCGGAAACATATATTTCACATAGTAATTTGTCAATGAATATCAATCTACAATACTTATAGCATAATGCATTGAGTTAAATATTTCTCAAATCATATCTCAATGGTTCGCACTATCTTACCAGAAATATGACTTTACATAATATATTACGGGAACTCGCTTGAATCAAAAATGTTCTATAGGCTAACATGCTGATTTAAATCAGATGCTGATTTTTTTGTGCGACCTATAAGATATTTCCTTGAGTGAACCTATTTGGTAGACCATATCTATGCTGTCACCATCCAGTTGTTGGGAGGTTTAAATGATTTATCAAGGCACAATGTTTGCTGGAATTCTGTTAGTCATTTTAGGGATTGCAAATGTAATATTAATGCTGGAATCTTTAGGAAGAAAGGGAGGTTGGGAGAAATTCCGGATTTTTCATCGTTGGACAGGGCGCATCTTTATTCTAATTTTCATAGGAATGTTTGCCTTGATGCTACCCCGAATGCAATTCTTCACCAATTTTCCATCTTACATGCTGTTTCATACCCTGTTGGCCTTTGCCTTACTGCCCCTGGTAATTGGGAAATACCTTTTGATAACCAGGTATAAAAATTACATGGGATCCGCTGCCACATTGGGCGTAATTGTAATGATAGGGACACTCCTGATCGTTACTAGTGTAGGTGGGGCAATAATTTCCTCCGTTTCTCACTGAGAATTGCTATAAAAAATGCGCCAGTTTTGGTCAAAGGCCAGCACACATGGCTGACGGCTCTATACCTACTATTGGTTTGAGTAAGATCGACTAGTTAATGCATCGTCCACAATTCCTGAAGGCCTCATCCTGAGGCCAATGCCGCCCCTATTCCTCCGCCGATTAAAACGGAAATATAGGGACTACTCCAGATGACTCAACCAGGTCCTGAACATGAACTCACGACATACAGACCGAAACCAATTACGCCTCCAACAATGGCGCCAATCAATGTTTTCATCGTCTCTCCATAAAAAACCTTTGGAATTAAATTAGGTCATCAGTTTCCAAGGTCAAGCCAAGGTTGTGAGATCCAAAATTTTTGGGTAAAATTTGCTTGGTCGATCATTTGGATTTCAATTTTTGAATCTCTCAACGCATCGAGTATCAGAAAACAACCGGGATCGGATCATGAACAAAGAATGGACCCAAGAATCAATTGATGAGATTTGCTCTGGTTTCCAAAAAGCCAGAATTTTGCTCACCGCTGCCGAGATTGACATTTTCTCAATCCTCTCTCAAGGCCCTAAAACTGTTGAACAAATTTGCGAATCAGGCCAGTTGAGCCTACGAGGCGTAAGGATTCTGCTTGACGCCCTGGTTTCAATGGGACTGCTATTAAAAGACTCGGACAACAATTATGCTGTTGAGAGCAAAGTTTGCGATCTGCTGTGCAAGGATGCTCCGAATGCGTTCTTACCTATGGTTCTCCACCGTGCAAGGATGTGGAAGACCTGGTCAAATTTGACCGAAATCGTGAGAACCGGATCAAGCGATTCTTTTGTTGACAGGAAAAGACGTACCAAGGAGGAATTAGAGGCATTCATCGGGGCAATGCATGCGATTGGGTCCGAAAAAGCGGCTGAAATCGCCCAAAAGATAGATCTTAAGCCATATAGCAGAATGATTGATGTTGGAGGCGCATCGGGCAGCTATATTGTTAGCTTCCTTAGGGAAAATGATAATCTCAGAGCTACGCTTTTTGATTTACCGGAAGTCATACCCATGGCTAGACAAAGAATGTCGGATGAAGGTCTTATCGAAAGGGTAGAATTTGTCGAGGGCAACTATCATCATGATACTTTTCCCCTGGGCCACGATCTTGCCCTATTGTCCGCTGTCATTCACATCAATAGTCGGGAAGATAATCGAAAGATATTCAAGAAACTTTACGATTGTATGGTATCTGGCGGCGCAATATTAATTCGGGATTTCTTCATGGACGATTCAAGAACAGCTCCTCCTCTAGGAGCGATCTTTGCCG
Source organism: uncultured Desulfomonile sp. (assembly GCA_937930835.1). Classification (GTDB taxonomy): domain Bacteria; phylum Desulfobacterota; class Desulfomonilia; order Desulfomonilales; family Desulfomonilaceae; genus CAITZA01. The sequence goes on along the minus strand of CALGLN010000130.1, from coordinate 11,263 downwards.
TCAACATGCTGGTTGCCACATCTTCTGGAAATTCGTACACTCTCAACGAAGTTTTTGAGGACCTCATTGAGAGTGGATTTGTAAACCCAGCGCTCCTACTAGACGGACCCAGAATGGACCAGGTAATCGTGGGCGCCAGACCTTGAGCCGCGGGGCCATTTCAAATCGTATTTCCTTTTCTGAGCAAAGGCATTTTTTATTTTTAGTTTTATAAGCAGAGACTCCACGTGTGACATTGATATGATCTGTCTACATTAGATCGGACTAAATTTTATCAAAGGAACATGTGCTTTCAGGAATTCTACTTCAGCCCGGCTATAGGTTTTTGTGTACGTCCTGTTCGACACATCAAAATACGTCACCCCATCATTTTTGCCCTTAATTGACTTAACAACTTTGAGTTTTCCTTTATGGTCGGGATTTTCAATCACGAAATCATCAATTAACTCGCTCATTTTCTCGTATCTATCTTTGATACTTGTATTGCTGAATTGTAAACCCAGTTTTTCGGTAAGGTCCTTGGCAGGAACACCTCCATAAACATGATTCGGTATCATCTCATCAGTAATTACCGATCCCGCAAGAGCCATGCTTTTTTCACCTATTGCGACTGGAGAAACTATACAATGTCCCACGAACCAGACATCTTTTGGTATGTAAACCATTTTAGACGAATGAAACCGGCATCCTTCCACAATGTCGCCGAACTGGATATGTGACCATATCTGACTATGAGATCCTATACCGACGTTATCATCAATTTTCAAACCTCCCATGCTGTCCAATATTACGCCTGAGCCTATCCAGCAGTTCCTGCCTATAGAAAGGGGCATTTCCCCGTGACCGATTGTGTTTGAATGGATTTTGCTGTAATCCCCTATCTCAAATTCCGGAACCATTATTCTAACACCAGCTCCAATGTGACAGAAATCCCCGAGTTTCACACTTTTGGCCGGACCATTCTTGCCGGAAATGAACGCTCCGGCTTCGACAACACATCCAACTCCAATTTCCACAACTGAGGCGTCAATGGTCCCTTCTATCCGGCACGGATAATCGTGTTTGCTCATATATCCCCCCGATTTAAAGATCGATTTAGTTCTTTTTTTGTGACACTGCCCTGATGAGGTAAGCGGGCCTATTCTGAATACCCACATGTATTCTGGAAATATATTCTCCGAGGATTCCCAAGGAAAACAACTGCACACCGGAGAAGATGACAAAAGTCGAGGCCAGGAACGCAAACCCTGGAGCCACCGACCCATGAATCAGGTAATTTCCAATTATAAACATGAGTAACGCCATTCCACAAACTGTGAAAAACAGACCTAGAAAATAAACAAGTTTTAAAGGAAACGCATTAAAGGAATAAAAGTTGTTTAGAGCGTGCTTAAACAAACGTTTGAAGTTATAATTTGATTCTCCGTTTGAACGACTGTCATGGGAGACGTCTACATGGGCAATTGAATTTGTCCCCCAGGATAACAGAGCGTCTATGCACACTGAGTCGCCGGAATAGTGCGCAAAGGATTCTCGTAATCGTGTGCGGAACATTCGGAATGAACTGATTTTTCTAATTAGGGGATTTCCCAGAAAAATCGATAGAGCCATCCTAAGACCCGTCGATCCAAGCTTTCGGAAAAAGGAATGCTTCGGGATCCTGATGGTTCCGTATACAACGTCATATCCCTCAGCCATCCTGTTAACCAATTTATGAATCTCTTCCGGAGGATGTTGTAAATCATCATCCATCGTCACAACAAATTCATGCTTAGCCATTCTAATCCCACAGAGCAATGCATTGTGCTGCCCATAGTTTTTCATGAGATCTATTCCCATCACCCAGTCAAGCTTCTGACTCAGATTCATCACCTCCATCCAACTGTCATCACGACTGCCATCGTTGACCAATATCAATTCAAAGTCCTTAGTAATCTCACGCAGAGCCCTATAAAGCCGATCGGCGAGCTCTTGGGCATTACGGCCACCGTTGAAAACCGGAACTACAACCGTGATTCCCATACTCCCCCCATAATTGGTTTTTACCTGATAAACTTAAACCTGAATGTTGCTATGATCCCTATTTTCGGGGCTCCAGCCCCTGGTTCGCCTTTGATTAGAGAAATCAGAAAGTTGTGAGGTTTTGAATCGGCGCTTAATTTGCCGGTCAAAGAATTGTCCTATCGAGTTTGAAACAAATTCCAGTTCCTTGTCGGTCATCTGGAAATATAGCGGCAATCGCAACAAACGATCACTTGTGTCATCAGTAACACACATGCCTCCAATAGTTTTTCCATATTTTCTCCCTGCCTTGGAAGAGTGTAGGGGCACATAATGGAAGATAGCCGTTATAGATTTGGATGCGAGGAACCTCATTAAATCATCCCTGGTTTGCCTGGATTCGAGCAAAATATAGTAAATATGACCATTGGAGTAATTTTTAACCGAGCTTGCCGGGAGCTGAAAGAATCCCTTTTCAGCCAGAGGCCGTAACAAAACATCGTATCTTCCAGAAAGCTTCAGCCTTTTGTTTATTATCTCGTGAGCTTTCTCAAGTTGGGCCCAGAGGAATGCCGCCGTTATTTCACTGGGTAAGTATGAGGACCCCATGTCAACCCACGTGTATTTGTCCACCAGCCCCCTGGAGAATTCCCCCCTATTGGTTCCTTTATCCCTTATTATCTCTGCCCGCTCCACAAACTTCCGATCGTTCACGAGCAATGCCCCGCCCTCACCACAAATTATGTTCTTGGTCTCATGAAAACTTAGACAGCCAAAATCGCCCATTGAACCTAAAGTCCGGGATTTGTGTGAACTTAGTAATCCGTGCGCAGCATCCTCCACAACCAATAGGCCATGTCTTTCAGCGATATCATTGATCACTTCCATCTCACATCCGATTCCCGCATAGTGAATTGGCGCTATGACCCTGGTTCTAGGGCCTATCGCCTCCTCAATGAGCCGTTCATCGATATTTAGAGTATCAGGCCGAATATCGACAAATACCGGCCTGGCTCCTCGAAGAACAAAGGCATTGGCTGTTGAGACAAAGGTAAAGCTCGGCATAATTACTTCGTCTCCAGAAACGAGTCCACTGAGCAATGCCGCCATTTCAAGCGCTGCCGTGCATGAATGGGTTAAGAACGCCCTGTAACTGCCCAACTGCTTTTCGAGCCATCGCTCGCAAAGGGAAGTGAACGGACCTGCTCCCGCTAGCCGTTGATTCTTTAAAGTAGCTTCGGCAATGTAATAAAGCTCTTTACCGACAATAAATGGCTTGTTGAATGGTATTTCCAAAACCGCCCCCCGCAGTTTGTCGACTTCTGCCGAACCATTTTAATTGTGTTTAATCAGTTTGGAATGTTCCAGAACAGGACCCAGCATCTTATTGAAGATCGTTGAACGTGCAATTTCCCCCCTGCCACTAGCAATGATATGATTTTTGATGACCCGACATATAATGTTACGGGTTCTGAGGCTCAGTTGTTAATATTAACGTCAATGCGGATAAAATCAAGAAAATTTCTACACAACACACAACTAATTACAATAATTACCGAATCCTGCTCAAAGATGTTTCCGAGTATCCAAATCTCTCCGGTTATATCCCTGAACAAGGTTGCTTTATCTGTCTCAGCAAGTGTTGAAAACCTTGTCACCTCAGGCATTTAAGTAAATAATTATTGTGAATTTTTTACCGCAGAAACTACTATATCCGATGCTAACCTGGGAAATTTCGACGCCAACAAAATCATGCTCTTTCGGTACGCCAAGCTATTCTCAAATCGGTTCATGAATCTTATCCGATTACGAAAAATTCTGAAGGCGCTCACATCAATGATAGTAAATCCACTTTCGGCGACTTCATTGATCAGAGAATTATAGGAATAATAATTTATTCTGGTCGCTCTAACTGCTTTTTTCCAATCAGATTGAGAATCCCAGGCAATTGAATCCGTAGCCTGAGCCCATTTACGAATGACTCTTTTTATTGAAGCCGCCATCATGGGAACGACACTTATCGGATTGTAGACTATCAGTTTCCCGGATGGCTTGAGTGATCCATGAAACTGCCGTAATAATTCCTTGCTGTTGGGCATATACATCAGCACTTCGTTACATATAATAGCGTCGAAAGAATTGGGCCTGAAGGGTATGCCGTGGACTAGGTTCGCCTGTAACAATCCTACGTACGAATTGACCTGCTGCGCCTGGATCAGTTCATTTTTCCAAAGATCAATTCCGTGCCATTCCTGATTTGCGATGTCTCTACAATAGAGCCCAAGATTGCCCGGACCGCAGCCCACATCCAGAATCTCGACCTTATGAGCGCTTGCTGCTGACAATTCCCCGAGTTCTTTCTTGATATAACCAAAATGAGCATATTTAAGTCTGGAATCAATTCTCGCTAGCAACGCTTTGATATCTTTATTCAAACTATCTCTCCCAAATCAACCTCACAGGCAGTTATACTATTCGCCCGAACAGTAGTCAAACTGTCATGCGCAATGAGGAAAATAGGATCATCCGACAATTTCTCGGAGTCTGTTTTAAATAAAGGAATGGCGCTTGAAGCTAGCTGGATCGGAGTTGAATTCGACGCATCCCTGAAGCTGTTTTTTCGACAATTAGGGCGCCTTCGAACAATTTTTCCATTTCACTCTTTGAAACATCATTCATCAGTTCATTGTACTGTTGCTCATCAACCAGGATACCTCTTTCGAGAAACCTGGCTCCTAATTCATTGATTAGCGTATTGAAGAGCTTGATCTTAACGATTCCCCGTCCTTCACGAACAGCCGCTTGATCTGGAACGTAAGAAATGGCAGACCGCAAAGACGCGTATGCTCCGGATTTTCGCAAGCAAGCCCCGACTAGCCCCGGCATCGCTCCTGAGAGAGTTAGACCGCATCCTTCTGTCAAACAAGCCCGCTCAATGTTATCCACCGCTTTTCCATTGATAAACACCGTGGCTATGCGTTCATCAACGAATTCTCGACTCAGATTCAGTTCCGAAACAAGTATTGACCTGACATCAAAACCCAAACGGGTTTCAAAATAGAATCCGCTCTGCAGAATAGGCAGCATCAATCTGATAATAATTGAAGTATCTTTTTTGGGTTCATTCATTTTTTAACCGTTTCTAACTCGACGGCAGTCTGAAAATAATACTCAGACTGCCGTAACGAGGGAATATTGAATTTTAAAACCGTTTTGCCGGTTTATCATACCAAATGACCTAGAAGTTAAACACTTGATCTAACTCCGCCTCAGTAACCTTAAACTTTATGTTGTGTGGAGGTAAGGCGTCGTTATAGAAGAATGCCGGTAATCTGTCGTGCGCAGACGATAGCCCCGCTCGCATGTTGAAATCTCTCTCGTTCTTCAATACTGACTTGCCTAATTCAGCCACATCATCAGCCGTCAGACTCAACCCGTAAAAAGCGTTAATCATATCGATCAATGCCTGGAATGTCTCAGGTTGATCCAGAACCGCAAAGGCTATAAAGAGACACATGCCGGTGGAGTCCACTGCAGCGGTGGCAATTTGTAAGTTACGTGATAACTCCACCTGTCCCTCTGGAGATAGAGGATCAACCTTTCCGCCAATGCCCAGAATATTCGCTCCAACAGCATATCCTGCGGTATGATCCGCTCCCATGGGGCTCGTGGCATAAGTCACACCGATTCCCTGGACAGCCCTGGGATCGTAAGCTGGCATAGCCTGACCTTTCACAACGGGAACTCTTTCCACTCCGAATACCTTACCGGTCACCGCCGCTCCAGCTCCCAGAATCCTCCCTAAATCAGTTCCTTGTCCAACTTGTTTTACAAGGTTAATGGCTGCTTCTGCGTCACCGAATTTTGCGAGCCCGGCCTCCATCGCCACTCCAATAGTGGCGCCCATCTCAATGGTATCCACTCCAAAATCGTCATCAAGACGATCAAGCATGGCAATTGCGTCCAGATCGTTTATCCCACAATTGCCACCATGAGCCCAAACCGTTTCATATTCTGGCTGTTTGGTCAGATAATTGCCATACTTGTCCATGTAGACGCCAGAGCATCTCATGACACAACCTCGATGACAACCATGCGTCGCCATGCCACCCCGCTCAGTCTCAAGAGCCGCTAAAGTTTCCCCACTGATCTTTGAATGGCCTTCAAATCGTCCCCACTGGAAGTTGTGAGTCGGATATCCGCCGGCCTCGTTCAACACATTTGTAAGAACATTTGTCCCGTAGGCGCCAAGACCTTCACCAGTAACAGGATGCTTCTTGAGCCCTGCCACCCATTGCTTGTTGGCCTCTTTGAATTTTTCCGCATCCTTGGGGGCTCTCATCCCAGCGCCCGTGTCGTCAATAACTATTGCCTTCATACCCTTCGAACCCATCACAGCGCCAACTCCGCCACGGCCCGCATGCCTGGTCGGACGACCCTCCATGTCAGTGCATGCTATCGAAGCCGCCGCCATCTTCATCTCGCCCGCAGGTCCAATTGTTATGAAGCATGGCTTGTCCCCATATTGCGCCACCAACTTTTCAACAGTAGCGTAATTGCCAAGCATCTTGAGGCTGTTGTCAACTTCTATTTTGGCCCCATCTTTGTTGATAACCAATTTATAGGTAGTGTCGTCATTGGGTTTGCCTTCTAGAATTATAGCTGCGTATCCAAGCCTCGCCAAAACCTGTGAAGCCATTCCTCCAGCGTTGGATTCCTTTATCCCACCGGTTAACGGACTCTTACACCCAATAGACAGCCTCCCCGAATTTGCGGCAATCGAGCCACTCAAAAGTCCCGGAGCTATAACCAATTTGTTTTCAGATCCCAGCGCATGACATAGAGGTGGAACCTCTTTACTAACTATTGCAGAAGTAAGCGCTCTGCCACCCAGCCCAGCGTAACCGCCTAACGGCGACACGCTTAGCCTCGGGCCACCCGATGCCCCCATGTCTATTCTAATAATTTTGTCCATGAATCTTCTCCCTGTTCAGTAGTTGGTTGGATGGAGAGTTGATGAAAATATCGTGTGACTTTTGTAGAAACTAATTCCTCAACTACGATAGATAACAACTACCTTCGATCTTATTTTCACAAGGGAGAAGAGTCAAGGAGAAAACGCCCAAAACTGCAGTAATTCTAATTAGTTATGACACTGATGACATAATTGACGCCGATAGGATTCTTGGTCATCCTCCGGCTATAGGAGGAAATATAGCGAGTCTGTCACCTTCTTTAAGGACACCATCAAACTTAGAATGACGACCGTTAACAAATATGATGAGCGATGATTTGGGATCAACACCCACTTTTTTTAGGGCGTCCTGGACCGTTGCTTCATCTTCAAGGTCAACCGTAAACGATTCGCCCGCGCTTTTGCCCGGGGAAAGTTTTCCAAGCGAAGCGTAGAGTATCATCTCAATTTTCATTTTTTCGCCTTCTGCCGAAAATCTGAGAAGCCTTTAGCGAGACGGCCATCATTACCTGCTTAATGGAGACATTTGTGGCAGCGGCTAATTTCTTGCAATCCTCATATTCAGCGGCCACATTGACCACTTCCCCATTCCAGTAGGCAACTTTGACCCTGGACTTGCCGTATTCGGTCTCTATGCTTTCTATTGTTCTATTTGCCACAATTCGGTTTTCAATGCGCCATCTCAGGCCAATGGACGTAGTCTCACCAAAAATCAACTCCGCCATCGACGAAAGATGTGATACCGGACAAATGATCTGAAGCTGTATTCCCGGACGGTTCTTCTTCATTTGCATTGTGGTCAGACATATATCCAACGCACCATTTTTAAGCGCTTTGTCGAAGACGTAGTCATAAATTTGAGGACTCATGTCATCTATATTGGTCTCCATGACCGCCACTGGTTCTGAATATTGTATTTCGTTAAGTTCCGGAGATTCCCCGATAACTAGCCTGACCACATTGGGAAAATCAAAATCGGACTTTCCGGAGCCATATCCGACTGATATGATTCTAAAATCCGGCATAGGACCAAAATCTGACGCCAATGTTGACAGTATGGCCGCTCCCGTAGGCGTCAGGAGTTCTCCATGCATTCCAGTCGAATAGGTCGGTAATCCTTTCATCAGCTCAAGCGTCGCGGGCGCCGGAGAGGGTAAAACTCCGTGTGATGTCTTGACAAAACCACCACCTACATTTATTGGCGAACACATTATTCGATCAATTCCCAAGAGATTCAGACCTATCACCGAACCAACTATGTCAACAATCGAATCTATGGCCCCGACCTCATGAAAATGGACTTTCTCCAATTCCACTCCGTGAACAAATGCCTCAGCTTCTCCCAGGCGCTTGAATATCTTGATCGCTTTTGTCTTTACCAATTCATCAAGGGCGCTTTGTTCGATCAAGTCAATGATTGCGGAAAGTGTTCGAGATGGAACCTCATAAGCCTTGTCGATAATCACATTGGCCTGAATGGCCCTCAGGGAACTTTTAATCACACCGGCGCTGCTGAGTTCATAACCAGGAACCTGTAACCCTGACAACTCTCTTTTGAGAACCTCTATGTCAAGGCCACAACTCAACATGGCGCCCAGAATCATGTCACCTGAAGCTCCGGAAAAACAATCAAAATAAGCTATTTTCAAAGTATACCCTCATGAGATATTGCCCAGCGAATTGCCCGGTTTCAACGGGCGATCAAGGGCATTATAATATATATGCATTGATACGGGTTAAATATTCTCATTCGTGTCATTTCAGCTTTCAGCCATAGGTTTGGCCCAAGATATCACCAAATACCGGGGCTCAATGACGACAACTCGCCAAAGTTCTGCTAATCTAAGAGAGTCAGAAATGGCTTTTCACCACTACCTGGCAATAACCTGCAAGGAGCTGAAAGTTAGATGACCATTTTAGCAGGTGATGTAGGGGCCACCAAGACCATCATCGGGCTTTTTGAGCCTCAAACCAACAGACCACGCCTTGTTCACAGGAAAGTCTATTCGAGCCAGGAGCACGAATCCCTGGAATCCATTATTTCGCAATTCCTCTCAGACAGATCTGAATCCATAAATGCGGCTTGTTTTGGTGTTCCCGGTCCTGTGCGAAATGGGATTTGTGAAACCACGAACTTGTCATGGCGTGTCTCAGCAGAAGATCTTAAAAAGCGTTTCAATATTAAAAAGGTGACAATATTAAACGATCTGGTAGCCACCTCAATCGCCGCTCCCAACCTTACACCCGACGAACTCTATTGCCTTAATGCCGGACAACCCGATGCCTTGGGCGTGATTGGTGTAGTAGCTCCAGGGACTGGTTTGGGAATGGGATTAATGGTCTGGGGCGGCTCATCTTATCTCCCCATAGCTTCAGAAGGCGGTCATGTTGATTTTGCGCCCACAAACCTCGAACAGATTTCCCTTCTCGAACACATGCTCAAAAAATATTCTCGAGTCAGTGTGGAACGTCTCGGAGCCGGCCCTGGACTTTACGAAATATTTCTTTGGCTGTCCCAAAAACCTAAATTCAAGGACAGTCCAAGGACCCAATTGATCATTGGAGCCGAAAATCCCTCAGAACTCATTACAAGGTTTGCCCTTGAGAAGCACGATGCGCTTTGTGATAAATGTCTGGATGTTTACGTATCCATCCTAGGATCGGCAAGTGGTAACCTTGCCCTGACCGCTATGACCACAGGAGGCGCATACCTTGGGGGAGGAGTCAGCCCCAAAATACTGGATAAACTGCTTAACGGAACTTTCATGTCCGCTTTCACCAATAAAGGGCGGTTCCGAAAATTAATGGAATCAATACCGGTCAAAGTGATATTGAACGATCAGGCAGGCCTGATTGGCGCCTCAATACAGGCCGCCCGTTCCACTGACTAGATTCAACGAGGATTAAACCATGGACAGGAATGCCATATTAAAAGCCGCCGATATGATCCGGCAATCCAACAGAATCGTCGTCTTCACGGGCGCCGGCATATCGACTGAATCAGGAGTACCGGATTTCAGGTCACCCGGAGGAATCTGGTCACAATACAACCAGGATGACTTGACCTATCAAAAATTCATGTCTTCCGAAAAATACAGGAAAATCTATTGGGAATATGATCGGGCGCGTTATCCCGCAATGAGAGACGCTCTCCCAAATGACGCCCACAAGGCGGTGGTTGAAATTGAGAAATTGGGAAAACTAAGCGCTCTTATTACCCAGAATATAGATGGGCTTCATCATCGGGCAGGATCAGACCCTAACCGGATCTATGAAATCCACGGAACAGTCAGAGAAGTAACCTGCCTGAAGTGTCATTTGAGGTGGCCACGAGAAGAAATTGAACGGAAAATGATACGTGACCAAATAGAGGCGCCTTATTGTGACGAATGCGGTGGACCTCTGAAATGCGCTACCATAGCCTTCGGTCAATCATTGCCAGCAGGCATTCTAGAAGCGTCCTTTCAATTCGCTCAAGAATGCGATCTGTTCCTGACAATCGGATCTTCACTTGTAGTTCAACCGGCCGCTATGCTGCCCCTGCAGGCCAAGAGATCAGGGGCGCGACTATTGTTGGTAAATCTGTCGTCTACCCCCTACGATGCGATGATGGATCTCATAATAAACGGTCCGGCCGCTCAAACCATGCGTAAGATCATTGCTGAACTGAAACAGATATCTTAGATGCTAACCGCCCAAATTAGCCTTGAAAAATTCCGCTAGAACGGAAAAGGACGCTCAACCTGCAAGTCGAACGTCCTTTTTTATTCGAAAACAAAAATGTGGAAATTCCAGAAGAGAATCGATTAACGTTTGGAGAACTGGAAGCTTGCGCGAGCAGCTTTTCGTCCGTATTTTTTACGCTCTTTGATTCTCGAATCCCTGGTAAGAAAACCGGCGCTCTTCAGCGTAGACCTGAATGCCGGATCTACCGCCAGTAGGGCTTTGCTTATACCATGCTTGATTGCTCCGGCTTGACCCGAAAGACCACCACCGCTGACATTGACAAGCACATCGAAACGACCAGCGGTCTGAGTTAGTTCAAAGGGCTGTAAAATGATCATTCGGGACGTCTGGCGTCCAAAGTAATCATCCATCGGTCTTTCGTTAATTACACATTTTCCCGCGCCAGGTCTCAACCGCACTCTAGCTATTGCGTTCTTCCTCTTACCGGTAGCATAAAAAATATCCTGGGACATTTAATTCTCCAAAACTAAAACTGATAAGTTTGGGGCTTTTGAGCCTCATGCGGATGCGTCTCGGACGCATATACTTTCAACTTGGTTA
>CALGLN010000129.1 GCA_937930835.1 uncultured Desulfomonile sp. | reverse complement strand
TCCAATACTCGAAGGCTCTTGCGCTCTCCCATGGCGATCAGTGTGTCGCCTTCCTCAATCACCGCGCTTGGTCCGGGGTTGAAGACCATCTTGCCGTGAGCCTTCTTGATTGCTATGATGATCAGGTTGAGGTCTCGCCTAATGTCCGTTTCCACAAGCGATTTTCCGCAGTAAAGGGATTCGGAGGTGATGCTGATTTCCTCAAGCTCTATGTTCATGTCCCTGTAGTCCATGGCGACTTCAAGGAAGTTCATCACTTCAGGTTTGAGAATCCCCATCACCATACGCATTCCACCAACCTGATAGGGGCTGATCACACGGTTGGCGCCTGCTCGCATCAATTTCTTGTGAGCGCTTTCCTCTCCCGCTCTTGCTATGATTTCAAGATCCGGGTTCAGTTCACGAGCGGAGAGCACTACATAGACATTGGAGGCGTCGGAGTTCAGGACGGACACAAGTCCACGAGCGGACTTGATGTTTGCCGAAATCAGTACTTCTTCATCGGTAGCGTTCCCCGGCGCCAGGTGATAGGCGAGGTCTATTATCTTGAGCTGGGCCTCAGGCGAATTCTCTATCACAACGAAAGGTATTCCCCGAACGTGAAACTGGTGGCAGACATATGCGCCCATACGTCCGAAACCACATACGACGAAATGACCTGAAATCTTCTGAATCGCCTTCATCGAACGCCGCCTCGTAATTATTTTCTCGACTTCGCCTTCAATCAACATTCTGCTACCGTTGATCAAAACATAGCCCACAACTCCAAAACCTATGAAAATTAGGAATATCGTAAAGACGCGTCCCCAGTCACCAAGGGGATGCACCTCCTGATACCCGATGGAGCCAATCGTGATGACCGTCATGTATAGCCCGTCGAGAAGGGTCCAGCCCTCAAGGAACATATAACCCATTGTTCCGGCTATGATGACCAGGACCAGCCCCACAAGAGATCTGAAAATCAGATTGCCAGACATAAATTAACGGCTCCATAAAATTTAGTAAGTCATTGACGCCAGCAACTAATAACAACTCAAAGTGTCATTAATTAAAACTTGATCATCGGGGTTGATCTTATATAACTCACAATTGCCAACTAATGAATTTATTTTGAAGATATGGGCAAGTCAATCGAAGTTTTTCGTCGATGGTTTTTTTACGATCGGATTGCCTTGATATGCTTGAGAACAAAAGTTATTCTGTAATGTGGAAACATTATCGGGGTTCGTAATTGATTACACTGACGTTAACGACGGAGATGGAAATTGATAAAAATAGCCTTTGACATAGACGGCGTGGTCTTACGGTCAATTGAGGTAATCCTGGAGCACATCAACGAATCCACGGGTAAGACTCTGGGAGTTCATGACCTGCTTACATGGGATCTCGAGCCCCTGGGATTGACTCGTGATACCTTGTGGAATTCCGTGGATCACATGTACAGGCAGGATTATATTGAACCTTACGAGGGCGCTGAGGACGTTTTATGGGAGATATATGAACACACACGCCAACCGCTGCTGTTTATTACGGGCCGGCATGATCCGACTACCGCGCGCAAGCAGCTCGAGTCTCTGAACTGGCCGGTAAAAATACCAGAGATCATAGTCACCGGCGGAGACCGCGATAAAAGGCTCTATCTTAACGAAACGGGCGCTAATTTCATCGTAGAGGATGATTACCTGCACGTTAGGGATTATCTGGGCCTAGGAATTGGAGTGGGCTTGATGGTTCAGCCCTGGAACAGGAACTGCGAGGCGCCGGTCACATGCAAATTTGACCGCTGGCACGATGTCAGGGAGTGGTTTCTGGAAGGTATGTGCAATTCCTGATTGTTTAATTGTCGACTAATTACAAATTAAGGGAAAAGTAAAATGAGTTTTTTCGGAAAACTTTGGACAAGAATAAAGGGAATATTCATCAACGCCGGTGATGACGTGGTTTCGTCAAGCCCTGAAGCTATCCGGGCTACTTACGCTACGGCCATAGATGAATCCAAGAAACGCTACCTCGAAATGGAAAAAGCGGTAGCGCTTTTGGCAAGAGAACGCGAAAAGACGGAACAATTGCTCAAGGACCTTGAAAAAGAGGAAATCGAAATAAAGAGCAGGCTCGAAGGGGCTCTGGCGGCTGCTGAATCAGAACCGGCCAACACGGTCCATCGCGAGGCCGGCGCCAGATACCTTACCAGGATTCAGGAGATTGACGAGAAACAGGCTGCCCTCTCGCAGGAACTCGAGGCCCAAAAACTCAAAGTCGAAGATTACAAGACTCGTTTGCGGTCATTCAGTGATGACATCGACAAGCTCAAGAGAGAGCAGGGCGAGATGGTGGCGGAATTCGTTTCCACCCAGCAAATCATACAGCTCGAGTCTCGTCTTAGAGGACTGGCCGAATCTTCCGTCGATGACTCACTCGTCTCAATAAGAGACAAGGTTGGCGCCATGAAGGCTCAGGCCAAGATCGCCACCGAAATGCGTCAATCCGGCAAACAGCAGCTCGACGACCAGTATCATAGAATAGGCGCCGAAAAACAGGCTCAGGCAAAATTTGACGAATTGCTCAAACTTCGATCAAAACAGACTCCTACGCCCGAGAAAGCAAGAGACTTGGGATAAGCGCCCAGGGTTAATTACGAAAGGAATATGTCAATAAACGTTAATATGACAGGTAATTCAGTCATCCCACCCAAATTTGCCCAACGCATCATTGATAAATACCTGTCATCTCAATCGACAGCGTTTGTCATCTACGGCAACACCAAGGACATCTATCCTCTGGAGGATGGGAATCACTACGCTCCTCTGGTGGAATTTCTTATCGACGCTCTGATCAAGCCCAGGAAATCATCAGCCCCAAAAATAGTTCTGATTTATGACCCCGCGGAAGGCATCAGCTTTCATGATCCGCTCGACCGTGAGTTCGTTTCGGATCGTATCGGTGAAGAACGTCTGGATAAGCTGCTTTCGGCTTCCAGGATTGACATGATCACGGCCCTGGACACTCTTCGTGAGTTCATGAAGCTCGATGATCCGGGTTACAACTTCACAAGACCCCTCAACAGGTCGTTTTCCGTAATAATAAAGCATTGCGAGGCTGTGGCGCCGATGCAGCCGTATGGCGCCATGGCGGACTCGGATAGGCTAAAGGTTATCACGCTGGAGAACTGGCTATCAGATGACAGGTTCGTTATTTCAAATCACATAGTCTTCCTGATCAGTGAAACTCTCAGCGAAGTAAGCAATCGAATTGTCGAGCTCCCTTACGTGTCCGCGATAAATATCGACCGCCCTTCGGACGAGGAGCGAAGAGCTTTTCTAAAACACCTTGCCAGTTCAAATTCATCTATCAACCCCGAAGATATCGATCAGTTGACTTTCAGCTCCGCCGGTTTGAGCCTCCTGTCAATTAGGCAGATTGTGAATCAGGCATCTTACAGGGGCGTAAAGGCTGACCCATCACAAATCTTCGAAAAGGCCAGGGAAATAATAGAAAAGGAACTTGAAGGCCATGTGAGCTTTCTTGATCTGAATTACGGTTTTGAGAAAGTCCTGGGATGCGGGGCATTGATAGAAAAGCTCAATGAGCTGAAAACCTTTCTCAATGGCTCCGATCCTGGCCTCATGCCTGTGGGGATTCTTGTGCCGGGAGCCAATGGTGTTGGAAAGACGTTCATCTTCAAGGCTTTCGCCAAGGAATGCGGCTGGATAGCCGTAGAGCTGAAAAACGTGCGTGGCCAGTATGTTGGCCAGACGGAGAGTAACTGGGAACGGATTCGATCGGCTCTTGAGGCCATGGGAAAAGTCATGGTGTTCTATGATGAGGCCGACACCGAAATAGGCAGCCGAAGCCCTCAGAGCCATGATGTCGACAGGCGGCTCTTTGGCGCCATGCTGAAAATGATGTCCGATCCGAAGAACAAAGGCCGGATAGTCTGGATTGTCATAACCGCTCGTCCTGACCGTCTTGAACCCGATATTAAACGTTCCGGAAGGGCAGGGGAGCATATCCCCGTTTTTGACATTCATGGCGCCGAACGCACGGAGTATGTCCGCGCGATCTTCGCCAGGGAAGGCGTAGATCTTGACCAAACGCCCACTGAACACCAGGAAAAGATCTTCAGAGTCACAGCAAAATACTATCCCGCCGATTTCGATCAACTCTTGACTGAACTCAAACGCCGAAAGGCACTTGATGGAGCAATAGATCATGAAGCCGTCATCAGGGAAGCGATGAATTTCATGCCATCGGATTTATCAAGACAGAGGGAATTACAGGAGTTGCTCGCTGTTCTTGAATGCACCTCACGAAGGCTCTTACCCGAAAAATACGCGAACCTTCCTCGCGAATATGTGGAACAGCAATTGGAAGAAATTCGAATGTCGATGAGAAATAAGGCATGATCGTTCTCGGTATAGAAACCTCATGCGATGAAACATCAGCGGCCATAACGGTTGACGCCTCAAGGATTTTGTCGAATGTGGTTGTGTCCCAGATTGACATACACAAGCAGTACGGCGGCGTTGTGCCGGAGCTTGCTTCGCGCAAACACATCGAATCAATTTCCTGGGTTATAGCCAGAGCTTTTGAACAGGCGGGTGTCACCCCTGAGGATGTGGACTGCATTGGTGTGACGAGAGGTCCCGGGCTCATTGGATCCTTGCTTGTGGGGGTAGGAGTGGCAAAATCAATGGCCATGGCCCTCAAGAAACCTATATGCGGAGTGAATCACCTGCATGGACATCTTTTCGCTTCTTTTCTCGAACGGCATGATCTACAATTCCCGTTTGTCGGAATGGTGGTCTCCGGTGGTCACACGACAATATTCCATGTGAAATCGGTGACTGACATTACGGTAATGGGAAAAACCAGGGATGACGCCGCAGGTGAGGCGTATGACAAGGTATCAAAACTCCTGGGGCTGGGTTATCCCGGTGGCGCAATAATAGAAAGAATGGCTGCCGAATCCTCCACCAATGACATGAAACTTCCACGAGCCCTGATGGAAAAGGACAATCTGGATTTTTCATTCTCCGGTCTTAAAACAGCGGCGCTCAAGAAGTCCGAAGAAATATTCGGTGTGCGGCGGACGGACAACATTCCCGGGAGCTTTCACGCCATTGACTATGATCGTAACGATCCGGCGGTTGATTCGAACCTGAGGAGGATTTGCAAAGCTTTCCAGGAAGCGGTTCTCGATGTGCTGGTCACCAAGGGCTTGTGGGCCGCTCAGAGTTTGGGCGCTGACAAGATAGTGGTTTGCGGAGGCGTGGCGGCTAATCAGGCGCTCAGGCGGAGATTCTCGGAACACGGTCTGGCCGTGGGGATAGAACCGATATTTCCTTCGTTGCCGCTTTGCGCTGATAACGCTGCGATGATTGCGGCCCGGGCCTTCTTTCTTGCGCAGGAACAACTATTCGACCAACTTGATTTTGGCGCATTGAGCAGATTCTAAAGCGGCTCTAACATATACGCCGGCAAAGAGAAACTTTGGAGTAAGAAATGGAAACTCAGGAATTGACCCCAATCTTTGATGAGGTGTCCATACGGGAGCGTGTAGCGGGCCTGGGTCGTCAGATTTCGAGGGATTATCCTGGCGGTGGAGTTGTGTTCATAGGCATTCTCAAGGGAGCTTTCGTGTTTATGGCCGACCTGGTCAGGGCTCTTGAAAAACCCTGCCACATAGAGTTCGTGAGAATTTCATCCTACGGCTCATCCAAGACAAGCAGCGGTTCATTAAATATACTTCTGGACATCGGATCTTCCATCGAGGGAAAGGACGTCATCCTGGTTGACGACATAGTTGATACCGGACTCACTCTGAGCCAGTATCGTGACCAGTTGCTGCAGCGTAATCCCAGGAGCCTCAAGATCGCAGCCCTCATAAACAAGACCGGTAGGCGTGAAAAAAGCGTAAGCCTGGATTATTGCGGATTCGATATAGAAAAGGGCTTTCTGGTAGGTTATGGATTAGACTGCGATGAGCAATACCGCAATCTTCGAGGTGTGTATTCCGTAGACGCCTCGCATTGATGTGGCCAAAGGCGCTAAGCGTCCAGAAATTTTATAATACCTGATTTCTGGCCATGAACTGTTCAGAAGGGCTAGTCCGGAGTTTTTATTTCTTCAACGAGTCCATCAATAAAGGCTTCAACTGTGTCACACCAAAAATGATTGACCCGAGCCAGCCACCAATACAGCCCGACAAAAACAGTTGCGCCTGTTCAACTTTCTGAAAAACGATCTTGTAATACAAAAAACCATCAACCAGCAGGAAGGAAACTATTGCGGCGAGCAGAAACACGCGCCTGAAGCTGTTTTGTTTTATTTTCAGAAGCATCCCTGACAGGAAGAAAATCAACATGATGGCTGCGGAGCCTATCGCAAATCCCATGAATCCTGATTTCAGAAATAAATTGTAGTCCATAACTTACCAACGTTTAATGAATTGCGTCTTTTCTTGCCTGATGTGAATGTCATGACGGCACTAGTCATAAGAAAGCACATCGGTGGACATTTTCAGGTAATCAACCCCGTAAATTATCCGCCCCTCGTCTTTATTCTTGTATAGCAGGACCACATGATCGCCCTTAATGGGTAGCCGTGGGGGCTGGAAACGAACTTTCCATCTCATTATGAAACGCACCGGATCGTTCTGGCCGTCCGGAACTATCCATAAATAACGGTCGTCAAAATCTACGATTGTGCCTTCGATTCTTTTTATGGGGTCGGCTATGGCCGTTTGGCAGGCCATCAACAACAGGATTGAAAAACAAATTATTAGCTTGGCGAACTTCATCAGATGTTAATGTTTGGAATTGCCTCCTTCAGAGTCGCCCAATGAACTGGACAAGACCCGGCGACAAGGAACATTGCCTACAGGACTTAATGTGTTTGTGACACTGGAACGCATAATTTGTTCAACCCGGATGAAATGGACAGAGGGGTTTATATCAGAAATCCCCTCTGTCTAATTATATTAAAGCTTGAAAGTGTCAATCATGGATAGGGCGGCTTTTCTGCCGGCTCCCATGGCCAGAATGACTGTGGCTGCTCCGGTCACGATGTCTCCACCGGCCCATACCCTGTCCTTGGTGGTCTTGCCGGTTTCAGGATCAGCTACAATGTTGCCCCACTTGTTTGTTTCAAGGTTCTTCGTTGTGGTAGGCACCAATGGGTTCGCAGCATTTCCGATCGCCACGATAACCGTGTCGCATTCCTTTTCATAAATGGCCCCTGGAATCGCCTCAGGACGCCTTCTTCCGGAAGCATCCGGCTCACCAAGCTGCATCTTCTGGAGCTTGAGGCCGACGGCCCAACCGGTTTCATTTCCGATAATTTCAAGAGGCGCGCTAAGAAGTTCGAACTTCACACCCTCTTCTTCCGCGTGATGGACTTCTTCAGCCCTGGCAGGAAGCTCGGCCATCGTTCGTCTGTAAACGATCGTGACCTCTTGGGCTCCAAGCCTCAATGAAGTCCTCGCCGCGTCCATTGCGACGTTTCCACCGCCGAAGACAACAACACGGCGGCCCTTGGCCACTGGAGTGTCAGCTTCGGGGAACATGTAAGCCTTCATCAGATTCGCGCGTGTCAAGAATTCATTCGCGGAGTAAACGCCATTGAGGTTTTCCCCCGGTATCCTTAGGAACAGAGGAGCGCCAGCTCCAGAACCAATGAACACGCCGTCGAATTTGCGTTTTTCAAGTAAGTCATCAACCGTTTCAATACGTCCGATAACCCAGTTGGTCTTGAATTCCACGCCCATCCTTCTGAGTTCTTCAACTTCCGCACGGACTATGGCCTTGGGAAGACGGAATTCGGGAATTCCGTAAACCAGAACGCCGCCGAGTTCATGAAGGGCCTCAAAGACCGTGACTGCCACACCTTTCTTGATCAGGGCGCCGGCCATTGTAAGACCTGCAGGGCCAGATCCTACTATACCAACCTTCAAGCCTGTCGGTTTCGGTAACTCAGGGAGCTTACCGTCGCCGTGTATAGCCGCGTAGTCAGCTACGTATCTCTCAAGTCTCCCGATGGCGCATGGCTCATTCTTGCCCTTCGCCCCGACGACACATTTGGATTCACACTGTGATTCCTGAGGGCAAACCCTTCCTGCGATACGAGGAAGGCTATTTTTCTCTTTAATCTTCCATGAAGCCCCGATCAGATCACCGGCCTTAACCATAGCGACGAAATCAGGAATGTCTACCTCAACCGGGCAGCCCTTCATACAGGAAGGCTTCTTACACTGAAGGCAACGGCTAGCCTCTAATAGGGCCAGGTCATTATCATAGCCTAATGCAACCTCATAAAAATTATGCGCTCTTTCTATGGGGTTCTGCTCAGGCATCTTCTGCCTGGGAACTTTAGGTTTTTTTGCGGGCTTGGCTTCTTGGTCGCTCATTACGCGCCTCCCGGAAAAGTGCACTGACACCCACGCGGTGTCTCGCGGAAATTATTAAGGGCTATCAATTCTGGGCCCTTATACATGGCCAGTCTCTTCATCAACAAGTCGAAATCAACCTGCAGTCCATCGAATTCCGGGCCATCGACGCAACCAAACATCGTCTTGCCACCAACCTCAACCCTGCACGCTCCGCACATACCAGTGCCGTCAACCATGATCGGGTTAAGGCTGACTACCGTCGGAAGATTCGCCTTCTTGGTTACATTCACAACAGCTTTCATCATGGGAACCGGACCAATCGCCACTACCAGGTCTATCTGCTGACCCTTGTCTATAAGGCCCTGCAAAACCTGCGTAACGAATCCATGCACACCAAAGGATCCATCATCCGTAGATATGATCAGCTCATCACTGACCTTCCTGATATCTTCGGTCATGATCAACAATCCCTCGGTCCTCGCGCCGATGATGCTTATAACGTGATTGCCAGCGGCATGCATCCCCTTGGTGATCGGATACAACGGAGCCACTCCTATGCCTCCACCAACTCCTATCACCGTGCCAAATTTCTCAATGTGCGTCGGTGTGCCTAACGGACCACAAATGTCCTGAAATTTTTCACCCACACACATGGTGCTCATATAATACGTGGTGGCCCCAACCTCTTGCCATACAAGAGTGATGGTTCCCTTTTCCACATCCTTGTCAGCTACTGTCAGGGGAATTCTTTCACCATTCTCAGTAGTCCTTAAAATTATGAATTGACCCGGTCTATGCGCTTCAGCTATCGCCGGAGCTGATATGACCGCTCTATTCACTCCAGGGCCAATCCTCTCTTTCTCAAGGATCTCAAACATTTAATGAACCTCCTAGGACTTCGGTCGCCTCTTATTTTGTTTTTGGACTCAGTCGGCTAGAATGAAGGACTGTCGAAGAAAAACATAAATTATATTTCTAACATAACTTATACGCTAGTCGCAACAGCTTTGTCCGTGAAAATCAGTACAACCTATTAACCATACATTCTAATACAATACCGCTTTGCGGATCAACATAAAGTTCACTATTGTGAAATGCGATCAAGGATTTTGTAGAACTCCGAGCTGTTCCTCACAGACTGGAAAACCTGGTCTCTCTTAAGTTTTTGGGCGTTGGAATAACCGCGGTCTATGGCAAGGTTCAAGTACTTGAAGCAATTAGGGGTGTCGCCTGCAAGAGCATACATTCCGGCAAGGTTGTATAAATGCGAAGGGTCTCCGGGTTCAGCTTCCGAAGCTCTCTTCATCCACTTTATTCCATTCTCCAAATCCCCGGACATAGCGAGCGCCAATCCATACGGAGCAAATAAGAGTTCGGATTCCTTACTCTTGTCAAGCGACCCTGATATGAGCTTCAGCGCCTCGTCAATCCTGTTTTCTTCCAGGTAAAGAACGGCGAGGTTGGCTATAATATCCTGGAATGCCTCTCCATTCTCGACCATGGTCTCGTAGATTCGCTTTGCCGAAGCCCTATCACCAGAACGGTAATAAGCGGTAGCAAGGGAAAGTTTCAATTGAGGATCCCCGCCCGACAGTTCCACAGCCATCTTATACCTATTGATCGCCTCAGTTGTGTTACCATCCTCAAGAGCGTATGCCCCAAGCATCTTGTGGATTTCCGGATTGCCCTCCTGAACTTTCAGGATGCGATTCAATGCGGATAGCGCTTCATCCTTTTTGCCTGCCCATTTAAGAGTCTTGGCAAGGTTTAAATCTCTGACCACGAAAAGTTCCTTGTCGAGGTTTTTCAAACCCTCAGCAAATATTTCGGAAATCTTTCCTGGAGTTACCTCTTTACAATCCTTGATCAATCCGAGATCCAACATCCTTTGGAATATCAGTTCAGCAATTTTCTGGTGATATTCAATGCTTGGATGCACATGATCCAAAAAGCCTTCCTCCCCGGCCAACCCTGCGCCTATTCCATCAGACAGAGCCCTGTCTTCAACATATTTCTTGAAGTCAATCAGAGGAACGTCCTTTGCGCTGGTAACCGAATAAATCTGTTCTTCTACCGGTGATGTGGCCCTGAGCGGACATACATCGAGGTCACGCGCCCTTATGAAATATTTGCGTGCTTCGTCATGTCGTCCGAGACCATCCAGAATTTTCGCCATAGTGAAATTTGCTTGAGCATGATCCGTCAATTTTGGGTAAATCGTGTTCAGCTCTTCCTGGGCTTCTTCGAACCTCCCGGACTTGACCAGCGTGTTCACCGACGCTAGCTTTTTATCGAGATCATTCTTCTCCCTTGCGCTCAAGGATGGATCATGTTCGGATTTGAATGGAGAGAAATCCCTCAAATTCGAAGCCGGCGCCACAAATATTATCGGTATTCCCGCTGATCGGCTCAGCTCAATCATGGCCTCCAGATTATGCCTGAAATGCTTGGTGACACCTTGAGCAAACTGTTCGTCACGGTGATACAGGTCCAATCCCGAACTGCGGTCCAATATTGCATTAGCCTCGTCCTGAAGTATGGTCTTTCCTTCACCCGGCGTTGGCGCTTTCTTACTGGATATTCTGTCCTGAGAATCCCATAGAAGGCTATCAATGGCTGACTTAAGCGCTTGATATGCTCGTGATTTTTCCAGAATAGCCTCGATCGACAGTAGTGCGGGGCTCTTTTCGATTAATCCGGCGTACGAACGTCTCTCCAGAAACTCATTCTGGCCCGTGTAAACGACGAAAAGATCGGGCTTGTAAGCAAGCGTCTCTTTCATGAGGGGAATTATCCTGTATGAGGCGTAGGATATCCCGCCGAGGTTTATCACTTCATAATTCGTGCAGCTGTCGCAGGCGCCCAACAATTCCTGTAGCCAGTGTGGGAAGGCGGTCTGTGAATTGAAAGGATGGCCGTAAGTGGTCGATCCCCCAAACGCGAATATACGAAAGGTGTTCCTGGACTTGGTTAGGCTAAAAGAGGCCTCATTAAAATATCGTAGCCTGTTTTTTGCTATTGAGACCCTTCCGTCCTGCACGGCGAACAAGGGCTGGATTGAAGAAAAGCCGACAAATGGATCATCAGGAGCAGCGGCTTTCGGTGGGGCAACAATCCTGAAACCGGCCTCCAGTAAAGCGAAGAATACCAAGCAAACCAGTAATCCAAATAAGATGTCCCTGAACAATCGCCTTGGCGCTTGGGGCTCTTTAGCTTGATCTGAAGCCGAACCTGCAGGTTTGCCGGTTGCGGGCCTGTTTTGTCTGGACGGATTTTTTTTGGCCTTTTTCATTTCTAAGTGTCTTATTTGACCTTTAGTCAAAGTTTGACTAAAATATTCTTCAGGGACGATTATGCTCCTGATCATCCATTAGCGCATTTTCGTCGATAACAGGATTCAACATCCAAGACCGAGGTACGCGCCAGATGAAGATATTTTGGCTGATTGTCGCAACCGTTGTTTTTTTGTCAGGAAACATAATGGTTGGCGATTGCATGGCTCAGGACCCTGTCAAGTGGTCGGCCCCAATGAATGAATACCCGACTCCATGGAGCCCGACAAATGCCCCACCGAGTTATTATAATCCCTACGGATACAATTATCCTTACGCCGCCTACGGGTATGGATATCATCCGAACCAATACCAGGGCGGCTATGGCGCCAATCAATATGGAGGATACGCCGGTAATCCATACTATGGCTACTATGGTCAGTAGGCGCTATAACCAGGGGCGACAATGAAAACATGTTAAAGAACGCCTGGCGACTCTTGGGGTCAGGCGTCCCAGTTTTCAATCATTTCCCGAACAGCGTCCACGGCCTTTTCAATTTCCACCAGAACAGTCTCTTTCTTCCTTCTGCTCCTCAGTTCCACTTTGCCTTCAGCAAGCGCCTTTTTCCCGATGGTGAGCCTTACCGGTATACCTATCAGGTCAGCGTCCTTAAACTTAACCCCGGGGCGCTCGTTGCGGTCATCGAGTAGCGTGTCAAAGCCACTCTGCCATAACTTCTCGTAAATGGATTGAGCCGCGGCGTCAATTTCATCACTTTTCGCTCCAACGGTAGTGATCATAACGCTGAAAGGCGCTAGAGGCGGCGGGAATATGATTCCATCATCGTCATGGTTCTGTTCTATGGCCGCCGCTACGGTCCTGCTTACTCCAATACCGTAGCATCCCATAATCATAAGAGTTTCTTTTCCATCCGGATCAAGGAACGTTGCGTTCATGCTTTCAGAATATTTGGTCCCGAGCTTGAAGATGTGGCCCACTTCAATGCCTCGGCTCATTACGAGCTTACCCTGGCATCTCGGACATGGGTCACCGGCCAAAGCGGACCTGAAATCGCCGTATGCGTCAACCTTGAATCCTGTCAACGGGCTGACATCTATTAGATGGAAGTCTTTTTCATTAGCCCCGACAACCGCCGACTCCATTCCACGAATTGCGTGGTCAGCCAGAATTGTAACCCCTGACAGTCCCACCGGTCCCGAAAATCCCATCGGGCCACCGGTTATTTCATTGATCAGTCTCTCATCGGCTAATTCTATCTCTGACGCCGCCAGGTAGTTCTTTACCTTGATGTCATTGAGTTCATGATCCCCACGCAAAAGAACCGCTACAGGTCCTTTGTCGGTCCTGAGAATCAATGTCTTGATGAGTTGCGATGGGGTTACGCCAAGAAACTGTGATACCTCCTCGATGGTTTTCATCGAAGGAGTAGCCACTTTCCTGGGCTCAGACCCTGTAGTTTTTTCAGTCGGAGAACACGGCTTGATTTCGGCTTTCTCGAGGTTGGCGGCATAGTCACAACTGTCGCATGATACGACAATGTCTTCGCCGGTATTAGCCAGGACCATAAACTCGTGAGAAAAACTCCCTCCTATAGGGCCTGAGTCGGCTTCAACAGCCCTGAATTGCAAACCACATCTCTTGAAAATCCGTTCATAGGCGTCCCTCATTATAAGGTATGCCGCTTCCGCTCCTTCTTCGGTCGCGTCGAAAGAATAAGCGTCCTTCATGACGAATTCCCTTCCACGCATTAACCCAAATCGCGGCCTGATCTCATCACGAAACTTCGTTTGAATCTGATACAGATTCAATGGCAGATCACGATAGGACCTCACGTCGCGTCTCACCAGATCCGTGATCACCTCTTCATGAGTGGGCCCGAGACAACATTCACGCTCATGCCTATCCTTGAACCGGAGCAACTCGGTCCCGTAATAATCCCATCTTCCCGACTCCCTCCAGAGTTCAGCCGGCTGAACCATTGGAAGAAAAACTTCCTGAGCCCCGGAAGCGTCCATCTCCTCCCTTACGATCTGTTCAACCTTTCGCAATGAACGGTAACCCAGTGGTAAGTAAGAATATACCCCTGCGGTAAGCTTTCTGATCATGCCGGCCCGTAACATCAGTCTATGGCTGATTACCTCAGCGTCGGCAGGATCCTCTTTCAGCGTAGGGACATGGAGTTTAGACATTCTCATGAGCTATTCCTCGGGATATGAATATTTTTTTTGGGACAGTTTGCCGTGTAATACAGATGTCAAACCAGTCAACTTTTCACATTTATCAGATTAGTGGTCTTGAAGCAAATAGTGCCCGAGGCAGCGTATAATATAATGACTGGATTATCTAACCATTGCCGGCAAGCTGTGGTATATATTTTTCAGAGAAATCAAATGAGCGGTAATAAGGAATGCCTTTTCTGGATCCAGACAGGATACTTGAAGTAGCTCAGAAGTTTAGGGATCTTAGCTCACCATGCCGGATGTGTCCGAGAGAATGCATGGTTGACAGGCTCTCAGGTGAAATCGGCTATTGTGGCGCCGGCCCGCTTCCATCACATTCCGGAATATTGCAACATTTTGGGGAAGAACCGCCTTTGGTTGGTATCGGGGGCGCCGGGACCATTTTTTTCACCCACTGCAATATGCGATGCGTTTTTTGTCAGAACTACCAGATTAGTCGAGGCGAATGTGGCGAAATCATAAGCATCGAAGAACTAGCGCAAGAGATGATCAAGCTCCAGAAATATGGAGCCTCCAACATAGAGCCGGTTTCTCCCACGCACCAAATGAACGTTTTCCTTGAAGCCTTGGGCATCGCGGCGCAGCGGGGCCTCGATCTGCCGGTCGTCTACAATTCAGGAGGCTATGATTCCCTCGAAGCTCTCAAATTGCTTCGTGGCGTTGTGCACGTCTATATGCCCGACCTGAAATACGCTGATTCAAAAATGTCAGCAAAATATTCCGATTGTGATGATTACGTGGAAGTGGCCCGTCAGGCCATCAAGGAGATGTATGATCAGGTTGGCGAACTCGAGCTTGACGCCGATGGGCGGGCAATAAAAGGACTCATTATCAGGCACTTGGTTCTGCCTAACAGCATATCCGGCTCAGAGCAAACCATGCTCTGGATCAGAAATAATCTTTCACCAAAGGTCACAATTTCCCTGATGTCCCAATATTCTCCGATGTATGACGCAATAAAATATCCTGAATTAAATCGGAGGATTAAGGCATCAGAATACAACAAGATAGTAGATTACTGCTGGGATCTGGGATTGGAAAACGTGTTTGTTCAGGACATCAGATCTCAGGATTCATGTATACCGGATTTTAGGAACGACAAACCTTTTTCATGGGACTAAAAGCTTTTCGAGTAGCCAACGGGAGTTCAATCATGAAGTCTATGTCCGCGCGAATTCTTCAACTAGTCTCTCTAACTCTATTCACATTGATCTTGTTCGGATGTGGCTCCGAACCGGCGCCAGTGGCTCCGCCTCCTCCCGAAGTCACCGTCAGCAAGCCTGAGAAAAGGGAAGTAATTCGATCTCTAAACTTCACCGGAACCATCTCCGCTTTCCAGAAAGTCGAAATAAGGGCTCGCGTTCAAGGTTTTCTCGAGAAAATCAATTTCACTCCCGGAGCTTTTGTAAATGAGGGAACCCTTCTTTTTGTAATTGATCCAAGACCATATCAGGCCAAAGTAGATCAGGCCACCGCAACAATGGAAGCAAAGAAGGCTTCACTATACCTTGCTCAGGTCGAATATGACAAAGCAAGGCAACTCGAATCGAAAGACGCCATCAGTCAAATCAAACTGATTGAGCAAACAGCAAAAAGAGATGTGGCTCGCGCCGAACTGGCTCAAGCCGAAGCTGATCTTCAAGCGGCAAGCCTGGATCTTGAATATACTCAGGTAAAAACACCCATAAGCGGAAATGTGGCAAGAAACCTGGTGGATCTGGGCAGCCTCGTAGGCGCCCAGGAAAAGACACTCCTGACCACTGTTGTCAATGACAAGTCCGTATATGTCTATTTCAGCGCAAGCGAACAGGATCTAATGCCGCTCATAAGGGACGAGAATAAAGCGCCAGAAAGGAATCCCAAGCTTTTCATAGGACTCTCCGATGAAAAGGATTATCCGCATGAAGGCCACATTGACTATGCTGATCCAGAAATAGATCCATCCACAGGAACCCTCCAGATTAGGGGTGTATTCACAAATGAAAAGGGGTTGTTCGTTCCGGGAATGTTTGTGAGGGTCAAGGTTCCAGTCCAGAAAATTGAGGCTGTGCTCGTGCCTGACATCGCAATCCAGTCAGGGCAGGGTGGAAAGTTCGTACTGGTAGTCAATGACAAAAAGATCGTTGAACAGAGAATGATTCAGACCGGCCAGTTAGATGGCAGAATGCGGGTCATCCTCGAAGGGCTCAAAGAAAATGAATGGGTTATAGTTAACGGAATCAGACGGGCAAGGCCCGGTGAACCCGTCAATCCGATTCAGGAGAAATCAACATCAGCCCAATTAAATCAGTCCGCGCCTGCTGACAAAAACAAAAAATGACTGAGGTCAAAAGATGATAAGCCGATTCTTTATCGACAGGCCAATATTTGCCTCAGTCATTTCAATTCTCATTGTGATTGCGGGCGCCGTATCAATTTTTACCCTTCCAATAGCGCAATATCCGGATATCACCCCGCCAATGGTTCAGGTTACCGCCTACTATTTCGGGGCCAATCCTGAGGTAATTGCTGACACCGTTGCCGCTCCTATTGAACAGGAGGTCAACGGCGTTGAAAACATGATGTACATGAAGGGAACTTGCTCGAGTAATGGGCAGTATACCCTGGAGATAACCTTCGAACTCGGGACCGACATCGACATGGCCACGGTTCTTGTCCAGAACAGAGTCCAGAAAGCCATATCCAAATTGCCTGAATCGGTTCAGCGTCAAGGTGTCAGCACCAAGAAGCAATCCACGAACATGGTCAACATACTATGTCTTTATTCCTCGGATGGTCGTCTTGACGATCTTTACATAACTAATTACGCAACCATCAGGATAAAAGACCAGATCACCCGTATAAAAGGTGTCGGCGACATATTCGTGGCCCCCGACAAAGACTATGGGATGAGAATATGGCTTGATCCCAATCGCATGGAGCATAACGGCCTTACCACCTCAGACGTGCTTGAAGCGTTGAGAGAACAGAACGTCCAGGTGGCGGCCGGACAAATCGGACAACAACCCGTGCCGGAAGGACAGGACTTTCAACTCATAGTTAATACTCTTGGCAGGCTCAACGAAGTAGAACAATTTGAGGATATCATCGTAAAACGAGGGGACAGGGGACGGATTACCAGGATAAAAGATGTCGCCAGAGTGGAACTTGGAGGTAAGAATTACGACACGCTATCATTCATGAATGGAATGCCGGCCGCTACATTGATCGTCTATCAGGCGCCGGGATCAAATGCCCTCGATGTCGCTGAAAAAGTGACAAAAAAAATGGAGGAACTGAAAAAGAACTTCCCTACAGGTCTGGATTACAAAACTGTTTATGATTCCTCCAATTTTGTCAGGGCCTCTATTCGTGAAGTCATCATAACCCTCTTTGAGGCTTTCGTCCTGGTTTTCATAGTAGTTTTCATATTTCTTCAGAACTGGCGCACGACCCTAATACCCTCAATAACAATTCCAGTGGCTCTAATCGGAACTTTCGCAGTCATGGCGCTGCTCGGATTCTCAATTAACATGATAACCCTGTTAGGGCTAGTGCTTGCCATAGGAATAGTTGTCGATGACGCGATAGTGGTTGTGGAAAATGTCGAGCGCAACATGACTCAGCTCAAACTAAACGCCAGAGAGGCCACTATAAAAGCGATGGAGGAAATTACCGGAGCCATCGTCGGAATTACACTAGTGCTCATGGCCGTTTTTGTGCCGGCATCATTTATTGGGGGTATCGTTGGACAACTTTACAGACAATTCTCTCTCACAATAGCAGTCACAACCCTGTTCAGCGCAATAAACGCCTTGACCCTGAGCCCGGCCCTATGCGCTCTACTACTGAAGGAGGAACACGGGCAAAAAAACTTTTTATTCAGAAAATTCAATTCATTTTTTGACAGGGTCACGAATGGCTATTCCTCAATAGTGTCAACCATGATCAGAAAACTGTCTCTGACCGTGATAGCCTTCGTGATACTCGTATGCGCCACTTATGCTGGTTTTTTAAAGGTTCCGACCGGATTCTTGCCTCAGGAGGATGATGGACTGATACTTATCAACCTTCAGCTACCCGACGGAGCCTCACTTGAACGAACCCAAAAAGTCCTGGACGATATAACTGATATACTGAAAAATCAGGAGGGTCTTAGCACCTTCACCCTGCTCCCCGGGTATTCAATAATTGATGGAGCAGGACCAAATCTCGGCGGAGGATTCATATCTCTTCTTCCGTGGGATGAGAGACTTCCTAAAGGTCAGACTCGTGAAAAAATAATGATGGATTTGGCCAGAAAATTCTATTCGATTCAGGAAGCCGCTCTACTGTTTCCATTCGCTTTGCCTCCTATCAACGGCCTTGGAGTTAGCAACGGATTTGACATGCAGGTTCAGGACACACTGGGCCTGGGCATTGCCACTCTGGCTGAATCCGCCGATGAAATGGCTAGAGCGGCCAGGTCACGGCAGGATCTTATGAATGTCAACTCAAGTTTTAGAGCTGAAACCCCCACCCTGTTCGCGGATGTGGACCGCGTAAAGGCCCTGGACATGAGAGTCCCGCTCAAGTCGGTATTCGAGACAATGCAGGCCTTCCTCGGTTCGGAATACGTAAATGACTTCAACAAATTTGGACGAACATGGCAGGTCAAAGTTCAGGCCGATAGCGTCTTCAGAAGAAAACCTGAAGACATAGGGCGCTTGCAGGTGAGATCCCTTGATGGGAAGATCATTCCATTGAGCGCCTTTGTGAAAATAGAAGAAACTCTCGGACCACAGAAAATAGACCGTTACAATATGTTTCCTTCCGCAAGGGTTTCCGGTGAGCCTGCCCCGGGCTACAGTTCCGGGCAGGCCCTTAAGACAATGGAATTGTTGGCGTCCAAAGAATTACCACCCGGTATCAGTTACGAATGGACTGGTATGGCCTATGAAGAGAAAAAGGCCAGTGGACAGGCGGGTATTGTTTTTGTCCTTGCCTTGGTGGTCGTAGTGCTTATTCTGGCCGCCCAATATGAAAGTTGGACTGATCCCATCGCAGTGATTTTGATCGTCCCATTGGCGGTGCTGGGCGCCGCAGCGGGACTCTTGATTCGTGGACTTGACAACAACCTTTATACCCAGGTCGGTTTGATCCTATTGGTGGGTCTATCAGCGAAGAACGCGATTCTTATAGTTGAGTTTGCAAGGGAAGCCAGAGCAAAAGGCGCCGGGTACGTCGAAGCGGCTATTGAAGGCGCAAAGCTACGTTTTAGACCGATATTAATGACCTCTTTCGCCTTTATAATGGGTGTTGCGCCTCTCGTGGTAGCTACCGGAGCCGGGGCTGCCAGCAGGCAGTCAATGGGCACGGCCGTTTTCTCTGGAATGCTCGGTGTGACAATCCTGGGGATTTTCTTCGCTCCAGTAACCTATGTGCTGATGCAAAAACTAAAACGATCTCCCCAAAAGTAGTCCTGGAGGATAATAAAATAGGGTTGAATCCAACTCAAGACCCCATTTGTGCGAAAATTATCCTGGCAATCTTCTCTCCAACGTTGTCTCCGAGCGATTTGACAATCTTGGTGGGGGTTTTGTAAGCGCCTAACATAATTTCATGGGTTTTTGCCCTAATCAGATCGTTGTCCAACCCTACCAGAGTGCAGGCGCCTTCCTCTATATATATCGGTCTCTCAGTGTTATCTCTGCATACCAGGCAAGGTATGTCCAAAAAACTTGCCTCCGCCTGAATGGAACCCGAATCTGATAACACCAGTTTGGCGTCTGAAAGTAATGACAGGAAATCAAAATATGATTCCGGAGGCGCAAATTGAACATGCTCAAGTTTGTCAACCTGCTCCATAAGATTAAATTTCTTCATTTTATCCAGTGTTCGGGGATGGATCGGGAATATGGTTGGAACAGGTATTGAACCCAGTATGTTCAGGACTTTTTGTAGACTATCGGGATTATCAACATTTGAAGGCCTGTGGATAGTGACTACGGCGAATTCCCCTCGTTTCAGACCAAAATGACCCGACCTTTTTCTCTGAGCAACATGAGGCCAGAACATCTGCAAGGTTTCGAGCATTATATCACCAACTAAATGAGCCCGATTCATGTCGATCCCTTCTCGCTCCAGATTCCTCATCCCGGACGGCTCAGAAACAAATAACAGATTGGATATGCAATCAGTCAGGCGCCGGTTCAACTCCTCCGGCATTGTCTCATCGAACGAACGTAACCCCGATTCGACATGAGCCACCGGGATAAAAAGTTTTCTCGCAACAAGGGCCGCGGCAATAGTAGAATTCACGTCTCCTACAACAATGACCAGATCCGGCCGCTCCTCAAGGCACACTTTTTCGAATTCCATCATGATCTTACCGGTCATCTCTCCATGACCGCCAGATCCAACACCCAAATGCCGGTAAGGTCTCGGAAGCTGTAGCTGATCGAAAAATATGTCGCTCATCATGGTGTCGTAATGCTGACCTGTGTGAACAACAAACATCTCAAATGATGGATAATTGCGAAAAGCCTTAGCCAGGGGCGCTATTTTCATGAAATTGGGACGAGCCCCTACCACACTGTAAATTCTCATTAAGAAAATCCCTTTTTTGGAAATCGGCAAAGATGAGCTGAAATTGAGACTAGCCAATTAAAGATGATGAGACAATTATTTTATGTGGGGTGGACTAAATTTCTGGTCCGGTCTGTCTCGAATACATATACAGAATGGCGTTCAATTTTTGAACCTTCTGAGACATGAAATCCACCTTGTCCAGAACCCGTGAGCTGACATGGGCTATGCCATGCGATATCAGGGGTTTTAATTTCGGGGCAATTTCTATTCTTTCTCTCAACAGAATCTTTTTGTATCCCAAAGATTCCTTGAACCGGTTCAAACTAGGCTTATCACCATAAATGCTTCTCATTCCATAGGACACATGATCGATATGAGGTCTTCTCATGACTTCCCTAGTTGAAACAAACATCAAAGCGTTCATGACCTGGTACCTGAGGAGTTCCCTAACATTAAACAATATCTCACCGTAAAATCCGCCTCCATAAGTGAAATCAATTCTGAATGCTCCAACCTGTTTTCCTACGAAAGCCGCCCAACACTCGAAAAGCGGATTGTCAGCAGCCGCCTCAATAGCCACCATCCATTCCCTGAGAACACTATCATTGAATGGTCTGTCCTGTCTTTTATGGGTGTCCGCAATTATTACCGGCGCTACCCCCAATATGTCTTTTATAGCAATTTGTTCAACGTGAACCTTTTTCAGAGCCCTTATCATCTCTTTACGGTCATGAGGCGTTAATGTCTCCAAATCATAGTTCTTGTCAGAAACCAAATACGCATAGCTCGAAAAGCCATAATTATCCAGTGACACCGGATACTTTATAAAAAGGGCTCCAGAGTCCCACAAGATTGTCTTTCGTCCATCATCTAATGTTGTAGGACCGCAACAGGGAACATGTATGAATATTTTAGAACCGGTGGAGTGCCAAAATTGATCGCCCAGGCAAACCGACGGCATATTGATTCTGTCACAATAAGTCCGAAGCCATTTCTGCTCAAAATTGCGATTCCCGAATTTATTAATTTCCTGATAATTTACGCCCATTGCACCGGCAGTCCCCTCCTAATTCAACGAACATTAAGACCTCAACCTTATCAACGAATAACGTTAGCCAGTAAGTCTTGATTGAGGCGAACCCTAAAATTTTTTTACCGAAATCAATACTGCCGGAGTGGGCTCCTTGACTTGAAAATACAATCAATCACAAAATTCGTAAGCCCCTATGTCTGGCAATTTGCCGCAGGGACGTTTTGTTCCATTTCTGTCAACCAGCGCTTCTTTTATTTCTACACCATTATCGATCAGAGGGGATCCCTTTTTTAATCGAAAATCAGATTTTTCCGGATCTGCGAAAGAGGGATTTTGACCCATGAATCGCGTGATTTCATCTGTAGATGCACGCTTATCATCAAGTAAACTTTTCAAACTTTTCTTGCTAAACTCAAACTCACGCCTCGATGGGAACCACGCGTTGTTTTTGGTTTCAACACCGGAATTTTTTGGAATGGGGCTTAAGAAAAGATACTCTGCAAATACGTTGTTTACAAAAACGTTTTGCTGGTTAGCAGATACCGGTTCTGTAGGAGGAAGGACCTTGAGAGGCGTTGAGCATTTCCAGATCGTGTTATGAGCCACAAGGTTTCCTTTGGATTGGGTCGGAGCGCCCTCGCGGCTATGACCTACAAGAATGGCCGCCACATTGTCATGAGGCTTTTCCGAACCTGTGTCAGGAACAATGTTATTAGTTACAAGATTGTCGCTCGATCCAAAGAAACCGATTCCACAATGGGTGTTGCCGGACACAATGTTATTTGTAATCGTGTTTCCGTAAGAGCGTCCTTCTAAATAGACTCCGCAACCGAAACCGTTTATAGCATCCCCATTTTTTGAGAATTCATTGAGTTGTATCATGCATGAATTTGCGCTCTTGTCTGGACCAATCAATAACCCGGCCCCTCCATATCCGCTACTACCAAATGATTCATTCTCAGAACAAATATTTTTCTCAAACAATACCCTGGCCCCGTTTATCTGGCATCCATGAACGAGATTCTTAGTAAAGGAACAGTTTCTTACAATCCAGTCGTCTCCACACGCAAATATGCCTGCCTGAAGGTTCATCCTTATATCCAGGTTTTCTAATAGCCAGTTGGTGTTCTCTCCTGGGTTGTCAACGTCAGAAGAAATACCATGTGACCCGTACTTTTGTATGGTCATATTACGCAGAACGATCCAGTTCTTTGCCGTTCCCCCCCACCTGTTTCCACCATTAAAAGCAAAATCATGCTCATAAACTTCGACTTTATGATCTGTGTTAGGATCTGCGTCATTAAGCAGTCGAATCACATAGATTCCCAACGGATCCAAATAGAATGAGCCGGGTTCCAATTGGGTCGGCTTATCAGACCTTTTCAACAGATATTTCTCATCAACCATCACAAAAGCATTAGCCAATGTCATTGGCCTTAGTCCCCTGTGAACCCAAGATTCACCCTGTTTCCTCCAGGTGTTTAGTGTCACGCTTCCTTGAAGAATAACCTTATGTTTGTCCACTCCCTCGTAAACAATGGGCGCATCTTTGGCGCCGGAAGTCCCACCCATCACTTGCTCGCGATAAATTCCCGGATGGATCAACGCCTTGTCTCCAGGTTTTAGAGCCTTCGATGCTCGTGCAATTGATTTGAAAGGTCTCTCAACAGATCCGGGGTTGTCATCCGAACCATTTATGCAGTCCACATGATATTCTAATGAAAACGCAGAATCAGCTACGCACAGGGAACAAAACAGAACTAATATTAATGTAACTGATGGTTTAATAACTTTCACTAAATGGCTTGAGTCTATAGAATATTTCATGGCCGCCTCATATCTGCTTTTCGAATCCATTGAACAGACAGGATTAAGACATCCTCGTGATGAAACTAGTCGCTGCGTCTTTTTACGGCCTGAATTAGGGCGCGAGTAATAATGATGTCATCATCGGTCAAATACGCGAAATCTTCATTGAGACTTTTGCGACCTATGCCTGAATAATCCAGTGTTCTTATGTCCGTAACTATATCGAAACCATTCATCTTCATCAGCTCAATGTGCACAGAATATGGAGCCCTATTGTGAAGGTAAGGACGATTTCCTTGCATGAGCCGCCACAAGAACCTGGAACAGCCCCAGTGACCATTCCAATCTCTAGTCATCCCGTAATTGGAGAAGTCCACAAAATGTGACATCCAGGCTCCCGGTTTTAACCACTCGGAAAAGCAGGAATAAACCTCTGGAAGGTCTTCAACCACTTGCAGCACGACAGTAGACATGATCATGTCGACCGATCGAGGCTTCAGCATATTTGAGCCTTTGAAAGGGTGCAGGTATATGATTTTTATCTGACCTTCACCTGACACAGCCTCGCCTGTAATAGCCTTTCTCAACTGGGCTTTGATTTGCTCTATTCTCGAGTCGTCCAGAGTTTGCTCAAGAATGTCATCTGTCAGAACATGTCCCGGAAATCTGTCAATGGTCTTGCGAGTGCCCCGTTCCTCTTCAGGATCCTTTTTTGACCTAAAGAAATCGACAAGCTGATCCAAAGCCCTTAAATTAGCCTCTAATTTTGCATGAGGCAGTTCATCAATCGCATAATAAACATTGGCGCCGCACAAAAGCGCCGCTATGCCTACTCCAAAAGAAGTTCCTGGACCTAATTCCGCCACAACTTTGGGGAAAGGATCGAGACCGACCCTGTGAGCCTGGTTTAAATGCGCAAGATAGGTGGAATAACAATATTCTGCGTCAATCGAATGAGTTACATCAGAATATCTCATAATTCCTGGCACATAGCTTATTAGGCCTTTGGCGATTGTTTCCCATTCCGGCGGAAGCTTTGAGAGTGCTTTACGAAAATGCTTTTCTACTTTTTTCAATGACATGCTTTTCTATTTAAAAGGGTTTCAGATATCGGTTCGAAAACAACTCGTGTTAAAAACAATTTTCATAGATCAGCATAAAGAATGTCAACAAGTCTAACAAACATGACTTTCTCAAGAATGTCAATTTTCAATGTTTCGAGATAGCAAATGAATACGAGTTCTAATCAATGACAGGAGTAAATCAGTTTGTACGAGCCCTTCTTTAGTCAATCAGAACAGTCATTACGGGATAAATCCAACCTCTTGACAATTAACCGTGAGAGTTGTTGGTTCCACATAGCCGTGGGATGGCCATCCTTAGCGATCGAATAACCTTCGGTTCTGAATTCTTCTCTGCAGCTAAAATCAAGTATGGGAACACCGACCGCTTTCAAACGTCTTGCTACCTCCTGGTCTGTCTCGTCCACTCCGGGAAGGAGCATGAAATATGTCTGAGAATCCGGAAAATAGCCTTTAAATAGCCTGAAAGATTCCTCAATTATACTGGATGTGACAGCATAATCGCTATCAGAATACTTTGGCGGCCAATCGTATCGCCTCAAGAAGAAATCGGCCAGTTTTATATTGAAAAATAAGTTGTAAAACCATGATCTGACAGGACGGCCGATTTCAAAATCTCCATCACGTCGCAAGATTCCATCTTTGTCCAAATAGAAATAAGGAAAATTCTTTGCCCAGTTAGTCACGGCATAATAGGTTCCGATAGACCTGGGAACATGAGCAGGGCTACAAATCATGACTCCACTATGCTGATTGATCTGTTTTGGAAAATCAGGATTTTGAAGCCGAACTAGCATCTGCTGTGGACCATACCCGGAGTATCCATAATTATAGGGCATGTAACACGGAGCCTGCTCACCCGCAAAATAGGGTAGGGTTTGATTGTCCTCTAACCCCTCCCCAAATGTGAAAGAACAACCAAAAAAAACCAGGAATTTGTTACGAACTTGTTCATTTTTAACGGGGGTGACCCTTCTGGAAAACTCATCCGTTGTATAAGACACTGAATATATAAGGCTGCCGTCCCTTGACTTCTTGATGGCTGTGACTTTCGAATTTGGTCTAGGTTTATAACCGTAATCAGTGCTGGGAACATTAAAGCCTTGGGAATAAGCGCCCTGAACAGGAATTCTATCCACTTGGTAGAAAGTTCTGACGATGATCTCCAACGCTCCTAAGACGAGAACACCCAACAACAGCCCGAAGATGACAAATTTCAAAACAATGCTTCTTTTTCTAAATGTTTTCATTTAAATTTCTTGAATGAAAGAATGCAAAATTGCTACCTTTTCATGTAATGGATATTACAGATGGTATTTAATGTTTTGACAGCCATTGTGTTCAGATACCAACTCGATAATCTGACAAATCATGGTTGAAAAGGCAATAAGATAACGCAACAATTTAGTATTGTCTTCAAATTGGAACCTTAAAAAAGAACAAATGTTAAAATAGGCTGTAATGTATGAACCCTGGCAATTATTTGAGAAACATTTTGCTGTCAAAAGCCAATTAAGACGATCACTTTTAATGATCGTTTTGTTTCAGTTCCAGAAAATGCCGTAACTGATATAAGTATGCGGATTGTTTACAAAATAGGAGAGCGCAATGAGGCAGCTACTTCAAAATATGAGAAACGGCGCAGTAACACTCAACGAGGTTCCGTGCCCGAGTGATAGGGCTGGAAGACTCTTGATAAGAACTAGAGCAACTCTAGTATCTTCAGGAACCGAAAGAATGCTTCTGGATTTCGCTCGGGCAGGCTTTCTGCAAAAGGCCCGTCAACAACCTGAAAAAGTCAGAATGGTTTTGGATAAAATCAAGACTGATGGCTTGGTTCCAACTATTGAAACGGTGCGAAACAAGCTCGAACAACCCATGGAGATGGGATATTGCAATGTGGGTGAGGTTCTTTCGGTAGGCAAGGGTATCCTTGGTTACCAGCTAGGTGACCGCGTGGCCTCTAACGGCAAGCACGCCGAGGTTGTAAGCGTGCCAGTGAACCTTTGCGCAAAAGTTCCCGACTCGGTGTCAAATGATGAGGCAGCTTTCACTGTTCTTGGTTCGATAGCTCTTCAAGGTATACGCCTTGCTCAACCCACCCTCGGGGAAATAGTAGTAGTCACGGGTTTGGGACTCATAGGGCTGCTCACTGTACAGATTCTTAAGGCAAATGGCTGTAGGGTAGTGGGGATAGACCTGGATGAATCGAAGCTTGCCCTCGCCGAACAATTTGGGGCTGAAACAATAAATCTCAAAGCCGGTGAAGACCCGGTTGCAACCAGTCTGACTCTATCGAAAGGCCAGGGGGTGGACGCCGTGATAGTCACTGCCGCTACCAGAAGTAACGAACCGATCCATCAGGCCGCCCTGATGTGCCGCAAGAAGGGTAGAATTGTTCTGGTTGGCGTGACTGGACTCGAATTGTCGCGTGACGATTTCTACGAAAAGGAACTCTCTTTCCAGGTTTCATGTTCCTATGGCCCAGGTCGGTATGATCCCAATTATGAAGACAAGGGCAACGATTATCCCATTGGCTATGTTCGATGGACCGAACAGCGCAATATGGAAGCGGTGCTCCAATTAATGGCTGATCGCCGATTAAACGTTAATCCATTAATTTCTCATCGTTTTTCAATTGATGAAGCGCCAGCGGCCTATGAGCTTGTCTCATCCAAGACACCTTCCCTAGGGATATTACTCAAATATCATGATCAAAATGAACTAACTGACGAAAAAATTCGTGAAACTAAAGTGCGTGTTTCAGACACAGCCGTAACCTCAAAGGCGGCCAAAGCCACGGTTGGCTTCATAGGAGCTGGGAATTACGCCACTTCTATACTCATACCAGCATTCAAGAACTCAGGCGCTCGCATGAAAATAGTCTCCACAGCTCAAGGTCTGAGTGGAGTCTTGGCCGCAAAAAAATACGGAATCCAAGAAGCGACAACCAATACCAACCAATTATTTGAAGATCCCGATATTAACACCATTGTGATAGCAACCCGACACAACACTCACGCTGGATTCGTAATTAAAGCCCTGGAATCAGGTAAGAACGTCTTCGTCGAAAAACCGCTATGCCTGAATCTTGAGGAATTGGCGCAGATCCAAGAGTCCTACAACAACAATATAAAAAAAGGTCAACCTCGATTTATAATGGTTGGCTATAATCGTCGTTTTTCACCTCACATTCAAAAAATAAAAGAACTTCTGGGGGGGGCGCCCAATCCAAAAGCCTTCATAATGACTGTCAACGCAGGTCCGATACCAGCAGATCACTGGACGCAAGATCCCTCCATAGGCGGTGGAAGAATAATAGGGGAAGGATGTCATTTCATAGACCTGTTACGATTTCTCTCCGGTAATCCTATTTCTGAATGGCGAGCATCCGCAATGAAGGCTGTTACGCGAGACACCGTTACCATAGAACTTCGATTTGCCGATGGATCGATCGGTTCAGTTCATTATTTCGCAAACGGGAGCAAAAAGTTTCCCAAGGAACGATTGGAAGTTTTTTCTGATGGGCGAGTAATACAGATGGATAACTTCAGGAAGATGACCGGTTTCGGATGGTCAGGATTCAATAAGATGAACTTATGGCGACAGGATAAGGGCCAAACATTCTGCGTGGGGTCTTTTGTCAAAGCTATAGAAACAGGGGGAACTGCTCCAATAAGTTTCGAGGAGATCATTGAAGGGACGACAATAAGCATCCTAGCTCAAAAACAGGATTTTGAGCAATAATTTATTGCTTCAAAACAATAACTTAAAACTTTTTGATAAATTTGAAGCTAAAACTCAGACAGGTCTGCCAAGCAATTTGCTTAGAAGATCCTTATACACGGAATACTGGTGAGACCAATCGTTCTGCGATGCTCTAAGGTAGGCGTTGTTTATAAGGCTGAGCCTATATGACGAGGATTCATGGATCTGGACAATTTTGGCAGCCAATCCCTCATAGTCCTCGGAATCATAAAACGCTATTGATTCATCCCCATAAAGCTGTTCCAATACAGTCAATCTGGACGAAACCATCGGCAATTTGGCAAGAGCCATTTCCGGTATTTTAAGGGATAAAGCCCAATCCATGTGCCGGTTGCGTATGGCCGGGTAAACTCCGACATCCGCCGACGCCATCACTGCCGGCATCTTTTCTATGGCCACAGGATCAACTACTTCTAAAAGGCTGCGTACTCCCAGTTCCTCAGAAAGCCTGTAACAATCGTCCAAGCCCTTTCCCTCATCCTTTATCTTGGGCACAATCTTGAATTTGATGTTTGGAATTCGTTCTCTCAAAATCGGTAAAGCCTTCACCATGGTCTCTAAACCATACCTTGTGGCCACCGTTCCCACATAAAGAACCACATAATGTTCCGGATCTTTCTCACGATTCGCTTCAAGAATCTGAGGCGAAAAGAGCCTCGAGTCCGGAGCATTCATGATCACGGTTATCTTGTCCGCAGGAGTCCCACGCATGATTAGTTGCTCCTTGAAAGAATCCAAGGCTGTAATGACATGTGTGGAGAAACGGCAAGACGCCTGTTCCAGCAAACCCAATCCCCTGATCAAGATATGGTCCGGACCAACATTGAGCTTGGATTGCCCCAACTCAGGCATCGGATCCCCGATATGCAACAATACCGGTTTACCGGCAAGTCGTTGAATTACCGCTGTAAATACCAAGAAATCCGGCATATTATGGACATGGACCAGATCATAGTGGTTTTTTAGGTCGAGCCGGTTGGTGTAGTAGAGCATTGATAGGACTGTTGAAGCCCAATCCATCACATGACCCAGTCCCTCATGTCGAGATCGTGTCTTACTCAATGTATAACATTTTATAAATGGAGGACGACTCTGGTCAGCCCCGTCGTCCGACGCCAAACTGATCACATCCACATAGTGACCGTCTTCGGCAAGAGAATCTGCAAGTCTCCGAACACGAACATGTCTGGTAAAAATGTTGTGCAGGAGCATCAATACCCTTAAAGGGCGATAGTTAGATGAATTTGTAGACCCATTTGGGGATGTGCAGTTCACGTTTGTTGAGCACCAAACCTAAGATATTAGTTCTAGGAGACTTAGTCTTATTAATTGCAAATTCCAAAACCTGTTGCTTCGTGCTGTTAGCTTCCACAACAATCAACGATCTGTCAACCTGTTCACTAATTATCTTGGCGTCCACATAGGGAATCATTGGAGGGGAATCAACTACAATCAGACGATATTTTTCCTTAAGCCTACCTAAAACCAATCCGAGATTCTCCAACATGAGCTCTATACTGAGATTCCTAGAAGAATCACCTTGGCCCGCCGCCTTAATGGCCTGAATATTAAAAATCTCAGAATGGTCTATGTTTTCGAATGCGCTTTCCGGGTTCTCAAGAGCCGCATTCAACGACCGGGAAGATGACAATCCAAGTAACTCTCCGAAACACGGATTCCTAAAATTAGCCTCAACCGCTACCACGCTATTAACATCCCATAACTCCGAAACAAACTTTGTAAAAGCTAATGCAGTGGATGAAGCTCCCTCTGTAAGTCTGGACGCCGTTACTTGCACCGATACATGATCCAAGTCACTCCCAGGCTGGAATAATGCCCAGTGTATACGACGAAACTCATCGGGATAAGAATCTATTATTGTTTTAATGATATGTTCAGTCATTTCAATAGGATTATAAAATAAACTGACAAATAAGTCTATTCATATTTTCCGGCCCATATTGTTAATAAATTACTTTAAATAATAGCAATTACATCTTGACAATATTCAGTTTTTAGTCATATAATTACAAAAAACAGCGGACAGGCTTTATTCAAAAACTTTTTATGGCAACACTTTATCAACTTAAAAACACTATTTAAAAACATAGATGATTCAGGAACAGAAT
The DNA here is from genome assembly GCA_937930835.1 of uncultured Desulfomonile sp. Lineage (GTDB taxonomy): Bacteria > Desulfobacterota > Desulfomonilia > Desulfomonilales > Desulfomonilaceae > CAITZA01. The sequence goes on along the minus strand of CALGLN010000129.1, from coordinate 1,283 downwards.
ACTTTCGATAATGCCGTAATCAAACGGTTATAACTGATATAAGGCCCCGTACTTATGCGACAATTTTGGGTCACGTCTATATCCTAAGGAAATGTGAGGAACGCGCCATGACGCGCTGGAAACCAAACCTGGCGCCAGTTGAAGGGACACCGGAGTCCAGAGAGGCTGAAGATGCTCGCCTGAACAAAATGGGCAATCTCGAAGACTCTCCAGGACTGAAAAAGCCCGAAGGCGATGTCTCGATAATTGAGGGAAGTTCGCAGTCTGAGCGATCCTGTAATGGTGATAAAACGTCAGACGAGAAATCCGGCGCCGCCTCAGGAGCCCATAATCCATTGGACGACGCTTCGATTGATGATCTCGGCAGTTTTCTAAAGCTCAACGCTGAGGAAAAACCAAATGAAGAGGCCTCTGCGACTCAAGAACCCCAGAAAATGCCGGCCAGCTCCCTGGAACGGATCAAGCCATACACAAGGTATGCGGTGGCGGCCGTAGTTATCCTTGTCGCCGTAGTAACTTCTTATGCAGTATACAAAATTTATTATTCAGACACGCAGGTCTCCTCAACTGTCTATATACTCAATAACTTTAGCCCTGTTCATGAAGAGGCTTCTCGAATAGCCGACCCTGCTTCGTTATCCAACTTTGTCCAGAGATTCTTCGTCTCGATGATACTCGAGCGCAGTTTATCATCAAACAATGAGACCAAGTTTGCCACGGTTTCAGGGATGCTCGACTGGTTCAAGAAAAATCTGAAGATCGATCGTGAAATGAGCGACCACGCTGCCCGTATTACTTTCAATCTCTCTGGAAGTGATCCCGTCCTCATGAGCAAGCTGATCGACGGCTACGTGAGTTCATACATCGAATCCAAAGCCGCTATCGACTCTCAGACTACTGCCATCGAGTCAAATGTCACTCAACAATCTGTGGCTGATGTTACTCAACCACCTGCTACCGCAAACCTTTCTACGAATAACCTTGCTTCGAGCGCGCCTGCTACAAAGCCGGCGCCTGAGGACGAGGCAATCTCTAGCAGTCTCAAACAGGTTGATGAGAGGTTGAAAAAGCTTGATGAGGTCGATCAGGAATATGTTTCAGCCTTGAGGCTTTTGGCTAAAGATCGTCTCATAGGGGTTTCGGAAAACAATGTGTTCCGGGGATTCATGCCTGAATCAGAGCTTGCGTCTAATTCCGCGCTTGCCAAGCTTCAGAGTAGGGTAGTCGAGCTGGCCGTTCAGAAAAACGCCCTTCAGGTCAAGTTTGCTCCAAATAGCAGAGAA
>CALGLN010000128.1 GCA_937930835.1 uncultured Desulfomonile sp. | reverse complement strand
AGATCGACTGTTTTAACAAGTGTTGCAGAGACGTCACGATATTGCTTAATCCATTAGATGTCTTTCGGCTGAGAAGGAAGCTAGGTATAACTTCAACTGAATTTATTGAGAATTACACTCACCTGCTGGTGTCACGCGAAAGCGGGTTGCCAGCTCTAGCTTTAAAGATGAGTCCAGAAGGGGAAAAACGCTGCCAGTTTGTGACGGATCAGGGTTGCTCTGTTTACGACAGTCGCCCTTATTCTTGCCGTCTCTATCCTTTGGACACTGATCAGGGAGTGGAGTACACGCTAGCGGTTACCGTGGACAAATGCCATGGCCTTGGTGAAACCGAAGAATGGACCGTTGAACGCTGGAGAAGTGAGCAAGGTTTATACGATTACGATGATATTGATCACAACTTAAAAGACGTAATGCATGCGGACCAGCTTTGGGAAGATAAAATAGCGGACCAAAGGATGCAGGATATGTTTTTAATGGCTGTATACGATGTTGATAGATTCCGAGAGTTTGTTTTCGAGTCGAGCTTTCTTCAAAAGTTCAAGATTGACGATGACATTATAGAAAAAATTAAAACGGATGATGTCGCCATGTTATATTTCGCGTCTCAATGGTTGAGGTTCGCCTTATTCGGGCAAAAGGGATTTTTGAAGATAGACAGGGAATTTCTGGAACGTAAGAAAAAGGAAGTGTTGGGTAAGAGGTAGTTTGCCGAATGAGAAAAGCGTTAAGTTTGCTAGGAATTGGATTGCTGTCATTTTTCATGTTGGTCACCAATTCTTTGGCTGATTCCGTAGATGAACACATCAAGAATTTAAAGAATAGCGATCCTGAAATTCGAGCCAAGGCGGCATTTGAGCTGGGATGTTCTTGAAACAAGCCATCGAAGGCCGTGCCGCCTTTGATAGAAGCTTTGAAGGATCCTCACAGTAAAGTTCGTAGCGCCGCATCAGAGGCTTTAGGCTCCTTTCCTAAAGATGACGGTGCGTTGTCTGCGTTAATTGAGGTGATCTCGGATCCTGACATTGAAGTCAGAAGGTCAACGGTGCTTTCATTGGGCCGAATGGGTCAAGGTGACGCTGGAGTTGAAGAATTAATTCGACAAAGATTAAACGACGAGGACAGTTTAATAAGATCAAACGCATTAATCGCACTAGCCATGATGGGAATTTACGAAGAATCGACGATTCCAAAGTTAACCGAGGCCTTAGCAAGTTCTAAGGAGGCTACTGCTAAAGCTGCGGGTCGTGCTCTTGCTTCAATAGGTCCCGAGAAACCTGAACTGGTACTGCCATTGCTGATAAAAGCGCTCGATGACAAAGAGTCCAATGCTCCTAAATACGCCTTGCCTGCTTTGAGGAAGATGAAGAAAACGGCTTCCTCGGCGCTTCCTAAAATAGCGTCCATGTTTGGCGACGCAGATCCGGCAACTCGTTCGGAGATCCTCGACACTGTTTCGGCTCTTGATGAAAAAGGCGATTATTCACTTCCGATTTTTATAAAGTCACTTGAATCCGATGATCCCATAGATAGAAAAGAGGCTTTGATCGGATTGCTCAAATTTAGATCAAATTGGCGGGATTTTATTGTTCCGTTGATGCGAATGCTTGATGACCCTGATGTAGAAAACCGTTTAGTCGTGGTCGGCATTTTGAAAAACATCATCAATGATTCTGACCAGGCTGCTGGAGCTTTGATTTCTCTAACAGATGATCAGGACATAAGGGTTAAGAACTCGGCAATCAGCGCTCTGAGTCAGTCAAAGAATCCGTCGAAGGAGATCCTGCGTGCTCTTGGGAAGACTGTGAATGACAAAGATCATAGAGTTAGGATAGCCACAATAGGATCACTAAGAAGACTTGGTATGGACACACCGGACATGATCATACCGATACTGAGTGATGCTCTTGGCAATGAAAATTATGACCCAGCAAAACGATTGATAAAAGCGGCATTAGAAGAATTAGAGATGACTAAACAAGGTACATCCAAAAAGAATTAGCCCTCTCCTGATTTTTTTCGAAACCCCGCAAAAGTTTAGGTTTGAGATTTACTATCAGTATGAAAGATCAAATATCGAGATCTTGAACCTCTTTTGCATGGTCTCTGATAAATACAAACCTTTTTCTGACATCTTTGCCCATGAGCGTGTCGAAGATGTCGTCAGTCTGCGAGTCGTTTTCTACGCAGACTTTGAGAAGGGTTCTGGTTGATGGATCCATGGTTGTGCTTTTCAGTGTTGCGGCATCCATTTCTCCCAGACCCTTAAATCGCTGAATTTCAATTTCTTTTCCATTTTGCTTTCTTAACAAAGCGTCTTTTTCTTTGTCGGAAAAAACGTATTTTATTAAATTCTTTTTCCCAGACCCAATCCGTATTCTGTATAGAGGAGGCATGGCCAAATAGACATGCCCATTTTTAACTAGTTCCGGCAAGTATCGATAAAAAAATGTCAGAAGTAATGTGGCAATGTGATGGCCGTCAACATCCGCGTCTGTGTTAATGATCACTTTGCCGTATCTCAATTTTGAATAATTGAATGCCTTACCCATTCCGGTTCCAATTGACAATACAAGATTGGATATTTCCTTGTTTGCGCGAAGCTTCTCCCCTGAGGCTTGTTCAACATTGAGGATTTTGCCCCTTATTGGCAAAATTGCCTGAAATCTTCTGTCTCTTGCCTGCTTGGATGAACCTCCTGCGCTGTCACCTTCGACGATAAAAAGTTCCGTTCCGTCTCGAGAGGTTGAAGAGCAATCAGCGAGTTTTCCCGGAAGGGTCAATCTTCGGGTTGCGGCTTTTCGATTCACTTCATCCCGAGCGGCTCTTGAAGCGGCTCTAGCCTGAGCCGCGAGCACGACACGATTTGTTATTGCAGAGGCCTGAGATGGATTCTGACCTAGCCAGGTTTCAAAGGCCGTCTTAACTAATGGTTCGACCTGAGAAGCGGTGGGGCTGTTCAGTCGTTCTTTAGTCTGTCCCTGAAATTCAAGGTTTCCGTGCAAATATAAGGAAAGAATTGCTATCAATCCTTCTTTCACATCATCACCAGTAACCCCTTTTACTCCTTTGGGCAGACCGTTACGTTTCTCCACATACTGCCGGATAGTCTTGGTCAGGGCATTTCGAAAAGCGTTTTCGTGCGTTCCACCCGCGGGGGTAGGAATTGAATTGACGAACGACAATATCTGACAATCTGTGTTGGAGGTCCATGTGAAAACAGCTTCCAGTCTTATGTCATTTTCGTGTTTGAAATAGAAAGGCTGACAGACCAGTCTTTCTTTGTCATCAGCAAGCTTTTCAAGGTAATCTACAATGCCTTGAGGATAGTAAAAAGTCTCTGAGGTATTCTCAGTACGATCAGAAAATTTAATTTTCAAGCCTGCCACAAGAAAGGACTTTATTTCTAGACGAGTCCTGATGATCTCCTTTGAGAAATCAATTGACGAAAATATTTGTGTATCCGGAAGAAATGTGACTCTGGTGCCAGTTCCTCTTGCTGACGAAATTTGGGTAAGATTACTGGCTGGTTTACCTCTGGAATATGTTTGAGAATATTTGAAGCCGTTTCTCTTTACCTCGACCTGCATATGAGAACTCAGTGCGTTAACCACTGACGCCCCAACTCCGTGTAGGCCTCCAGCTACCTTATAGGCGTCATCATCAAATTTTCCGCCTGCGTGTAAATTGCAGAAAATTGTTTCAACAGAATTCCTGCCAGTTGCTGGATGGACTTCTACCGGGATTCCTCTACCAGAATCCTGAATTGTAATGGCCCCATTTGACTCCAGAATAACCTCAATTGAATTGCAGTGTCCGTTCAAGGCTTCGTCAACACTGTTGTCAAGAATTTCCCACACCAATTGATGGAGTCCTTCGGTTCCAGTGCCTCCTATATACATCCCGGGACGTTTCCTGACTGCTTCAAGCCCTTTGAGCACCTGTATGTCTTTTACCGTGTAAGAATCTGTCATCTAGCTGTTTTCAACTTCCTGATTACATGCAATGTCAGAGATGGAATTTGAGACCCTCTTCCCACGAGTTCCACGATTGACCATGAGGTTTTTCTCTACAAGTATTTCAGTGAGCTTCCCCGACGAGTCTATAACCCTTAGTGACTGGCCTTCGTAAATAATTTCCATATCAACTACGGAGCTTTTTTCTCCTTTTTTAATAAGGATCACTCCTTGTGAAACTCCGGACATTACTGGAATCTGATCTGTTCTTGTGAGCAACAATCTTCCATCGTCAGTCCCAATTGCCAGAACATCGCCTGAAATGGATTTGACCGCCACAACATGATCTGTTTCCTGAAGATTCGTAATTTTGCGACCAATTTTTTTAGTAGTCTCTCTCAACGATTCCAATTCAAACCTAAACCCTTTACCAAGTCGCGTCACTAGAATTCCGTGACTTGGCGTCGAAACATCGGCATCGTGAGACAAGTGGCGTTTTGAAGTGTTTTCAAAAAGATTCGGTTGGTCACTTGCTTCTTCGGCGTTATCCTCAGACTTTTGAGCCAATGAGGAGCCTAAGACACTGGATTGTTTTACTGGATCTGGGGCTATTAGACCGACAATTAATTCTCCATCGTACAAGTTGACCAGAGAGCTTACAGGATCTCCAAAACCCGATGTAGCGGGGACATCAGCCGCTTTGATCACATATACTTTTCCGTAATTCGAAAACAGCGCGAGATTCTTGGAAGTATTTACTCTGACAACATGAAAAAGACTATCCCCATCTCTGAATTTGAGTGATGACACGTCATCTACCTCGATTTTCATCCTACGAATCCACCCCTGTTTGGATAATATGACTGTTACATCATCCTGTTCCTCGAATTCTTCTGGATTGTATTCCAATGACAAAGCTTTATTTTCATGAATAAGCGTGGATCGTCTTTCATCACCAAATTTATCAATTATATCGGCAAATTCTTTGTCAATGAGGTTCCACAGCCGCTTGGGGCTATCCAAGTTTTTCCTTATATCTGAGGCTTCCTTTCTCTTGGTCTGAAGTTCGTCAATTACTTTTCCAATCTCCATGCCTACGAGCCGATAGAGACGCAATTCCAGGATGGCCTCAACTTGATCATCGTCAATCTTAAAATGATCCTTAAGTCCCGAGGCTGCTTCCGCTCTACTTCTTGCCGACCTAATAATTTCCAGAGCCTTGTCCAGATCATCAAAAAGCCTTTCAAAGCCCTCTAGAGCATGAATCCTTTTGAGAAGAGCTGCTAATTTGTGCTCAAGTCTCTGGACCGTTTTCTCAAACCTGAAATCAAGGAAATACCTGATAATCTTTTCCAGGGACAATCTATCTGGAGTTCCCGCGGGCTTTATCGCTATAAAATTGATTGGAAAGTTTATTTGGAGGTCGGTGTGCTTATATAGAAAAGCCATTATTGAATCTGGCTTTGCGTCGGATCCTCGTAGCTCCAATACTACGCGGACATCTTGAGCGCTTTCATCACGAACATCGTAAACATTTCTGATGCGTTTGTCTCTGATCAGATTAGCTATTCTTTCGATAAGTCGAGATTTGTTTACTGAGTAGGGAATGGAAGTGATGACGAGGCTGGTCTTGCCCCTGGATGCCGTTTCAGTGGTAAATGAAGCTCTAACCCTTACAGTTCCATGTCCCGTCTCGTAAATATTTTTGAATCCATCCTCATCTACAATGACTTGTGCGCCTGTTGGAAAGTCAGGGCCCTTTATGAATTTTAACATGCCCACAGTATCAAGCTCTGGATTTTTTATTGTCTCTCGGCATGCTTGAAGGACCTCCCTTAAGTTGTGAGGTGGAAAAGAGCAACTCATTCCTACTGCAATGCCTGAAGATCCGTTCAATAACAAGTTTGGAACCAGAGTAGGCAAGACGTCAGGCTCTTCACCCATACCATCATATGTGGGTCTGAAGGTCGTTGTTCCCTGGTCAATTTGCCTAAGCAGCAGACTAGCGAATGAACTAAGTCTTGTTTCCGTATAACGCATAGCCGCTGGCGCATCCCCGTCAATGGATCCGAAATTTCCTGAACCATCTACGAGTGGGTATCGTAGGCTAAAATCCTGAGCCATTCTCACTAGAGAATCATAAGCCGCCTGATCACCGTGAGGGTGATATTTTCCTATGACCTCTCCTACTACAGCGGCCGCTTTACGCATTTTTGCCGTTTCATCCAATCTCATGCGATTCATCGCATGGAGAATACGACGATGAACAGGTTTTAGCCCGTCTCGAACATCAGGTAGCGCTCTAGCGACAATAGTGGACAGAGCATAAGCCAGGTACCGCTTTTCAACCTCTTCTTTCAAAGAAGTTTCCCTGATTGAAGGTTCCTTGATCACCCCCAAAGGTTCTGAGTTACGCATGAGCAATTTCCATAATTCTTGTTTTCTCTCAAACTAAATCAATAAGCAGTGGCGATAGGATCATAGCCGAACTGTTTCTTAATTTCTGCAGTGAAAGCTTCGGAAGGGTCACACCCTACGGATCCTAAACTTATGATTGTTTCTGACCTGTTGGGAATGGTTATTGAGAGCTTCACGGGAACCTTTCCCCTAAATCTGTCGAGAATACTCTTAAGAGTCTTGATATTACCTGAGTCTGTTCCCAGCGTTGAGATCCTTACGGTCACGGCCTTGCTAAAATGCCTGGGAGCATCTTTTAGCAGATGTACTTCCTGTGCTAGAAGTTTTGGAGTGTCAGGCTCTCCTTCCCTTAATCCGGCCAGTATAAGTGGCTCACCGCGGTTCAGAAGATCTCGCGTCAGCGCATAAAGATCGGAAAAAACGGTGACCTCAACAACACCTTCAAGATCTTCAAATGATACGAAGGCCATCCGGTCACCTTTTTTAGTGCTTATTTCCTTGATTGATTTCACCATGCCTGGAAGTTTGACCAACGCTGACTGCGGAACAGAATTCAATTGCCCCGTGCTTGAATTGCTAAACTCTTTGATAATTGATTCAAAATTCATCAGCGGATGACCAGTGACGTAGAATCCAATGAGATCTTTCTCAAAAGACAGTTTCAGAAGGTCATCCCACTCTGGAAGTAACTCTATTGGAGGATCAGTAAGGTCACTTGATTCCCCTACATAGCATTCCGTGGAAAACAGATTGAACTGACCTGTATTCTTTTCCCTCTGAAAGCTAGCCGCCTGCTCTAACACAGAATCAAGGCATTCTAAAATCGAACGCCGGTTAGGCCCCAGGCCGTCAAAGGCCCCGCACTTGATCAAACTTTCTATAACCTTTTTGTTTACCCTTCGTAGATCAACTCTTCGGGCAAAGTCATACATGCTGCAGAAAACCCCGCCCTCTTTTCGAGATTCCAAGATGGAATTTACGGCATTTTCTCCAACATTTTTCACAGCGCCCAAGCCAAAAACTATCTTCCCGTTAGATACGTGAAAGCTTTCAAAAGAATCATTCACATGAGGAGGTAATATTTCGAGCCCCATGTTACGACATTCCGAAATGTAAGTTGTAATCTTGTCAGGATTCCCAGTTTCACAGGTAAGCTGAGCAGCCATGAACTCTGATGGATAGTGCGCCTTAAGGTATGCGGTTTGGTAGGTTATCATGGCATAAGCTGCAGAGTGTGATTTGTTAAAACCATATCCTGCGAACTTTTCCATCAGGTCAAAAATATGGCTGGCTTTTTCAGGATCTATCTTGTTCTTGGCGGCCCCTTTTTCGAACCTACTTTTCTGTTCAGCCATTTCAGAAGCTTTTTTCTTTCCCATCGCTCGTCTGAGCAGGTCAGCTTCTCCCAAAGAGTAATCAGCAAGCTCCTTTGCTATACTCATGACCTGTTCCTGATATACAATGACCCCGTAAGTCTCTTTGAGGATGGGTTCGAGTTGTTCCAGGGGATATTCTATGGGAGTTTTTCCGTGCTTTCGGTTGATGAAATCATCGACCATTCCTGATTCCAGCGGACCAGGCCTATATAAAGCTAAAATAGCGATCAGGTCTTCAAAGACGGATGGCTTGAATTTGGTCAACACCTCTCTCATGCCTGAAGATTCAAGTTGAAAAATCGCTAAAGTGTCCCCCCGAGAGAGCATTTCAAATGTTTTTGGGTCAGCAAAGGCAATGGAATTGATGTCGAAATCCTTTTCCTGGCTTTCCCTGATAAGCCTAACAGCCCGATCAAGAACGGTGAGTGTTTTAAGTCCCAGGAAATCAAATTTTACCAAACCGATCTTTTCAACCCACGTCATGTCGAACTGAGTCAATGTTTCGTCATTCTGCCCCTTGTACAAAGGCAAGCTTTCAACTAGAGGTTTATCGGAGATCACAACTCCAGCAGCGTGAGTTGAGGCATGCCTCGTTATGCCTTCCAGTGATTTAGCAGTCATTATGAGATCATTGACTTCTGCCGATTTGTCCATCATCTCTTTGAGGCGAGGTTCATCCTTGATGGCTTTCTCGAGTGTCATTTTAAGAGCATCAGGTATCAATTTGGCAATCTGGTCGGCCTCTGCATAAGGGAAGCCAAGAACGCGTGCGACATCTCTAACAACCGCTTTGGCTTGCATACGTCCGAAGGTTATGATTTGAGCGACATTATCTCTGCCATACTTGTTTGAAACGTATTCGATTACCCTATCTCTTCCCTGAGTGCAAAAGTCGACATCAATATCAGGCATACTCTTGCGTTCAGGATTCAGGAACCGCTCAAAAAGTAGATTGTATTGTATTGGATCGATGTCTGTTATTCCGAGGGAGTATGCGGCAAGGGAGCCAGCGGCCGATCCTCGTCCTGGTCCAACCGGGATTTCATTGCTCTTCGCATAGCTGATAAAGTCAGCAACTATAAGGAAATATCCAGAAAATCCCATGTCTTGAATGAGCTTGATTTCGGTTTGGAGACGTTTTTTGTAGATGTCGAGTTTATTCTCGGCTATTTGTCCAGACCTCAGAAGCTTGCCTATCCGTTGCTCAAAACCGAATCTAACATCTCTCTCAAACCTTTCCCGAAGGGTTTCCCCGGTACCAAGGTCAAATCTCGGCATATGGATTTGACCGAATTCCAACAACAAACCGCAACGCTCAGCAATCGAAAGGGTATTTTTGATAGCCTCTGGATAATTACGAAAGTCGTAGGCCATTATTTCAGGAGATTTGACATAGAACTGTTCCGAGCTAAATGACATTCGATTAATGTCTTCAAGCTTTTTGCCGGTTTGTATACATAAAAGGATTTCGTGAGCTCTGTGATCACGCTGATCAAGATAATGGCAGTCATTCGTGGCAACAATTCCAACTTCCAGTCTGGAAGCAAATTCAATCAACTTTTCATTGACTTTGCGCTGTTCTTCTATTCCATTTTCCTGAATTTCCAGAAAGTATCTGCCTGAATCGAAAACCTCTTTGTGCCAAGCTGCAGCCTCAAAAGCAGCTTGCTCCTCACCCCGTACGATTTTATCAGCTACTTCCCCCTTTAAGCATGCGCTAAGGCAAATCAGTCCTTCATTGTATTTTTCAAGTGACTCTCGATCAACCCTAGGCTTATAGTAAAAACCTTCTTGAAATCCAATCGTTACCAATTTGCAGAGATTCTTGTACCCCTTGAGATTCTCACACAGCAAGATCAGATGATTAGCTCGAGAATCACCATTACGAGCCCCTTTTTCATGACGTGATCCTGGAGCTACATAAACTTCGCATCCAACTATAGGCTTCAATCCGCTGGACTGAACGCTAGAATAAAATTCCATGGCGCCAAACAAAACCCCGTGGTCAGTAATGGCCACCGCCGGCATTTTGAATTCTTTGACTTTGGCTATTAAGTCCGGAATCTTGATCGCTCCGTCGAGCAAAGAATACTGAGAGTGAAGATGAAGATGAACAAATTCGGCAGAACCCATTCCAGCTCCTAACGGATTTTATTTTTTCTTACAGCTTGGTTTTCAAGCCGTCAACCATACCACTGACACCCTGGTCATTCAATCAGTTTTACATGAGAAGAACTGACCTAAATTTGAACCTTGCAAAAACATCATGCAACCAAGCCACATAAGGCACACTGCTTTAATAAATAAAAGTTAATTTAAACAGAATGATATTGACTTTTATTAATCTAATATATT
>CALGLN010000127.1 GCA_937930835.1 uncultured Desulfomonile sp. | reverse complement strand
ATGTAAGTGATTCTTTCGATGAATCTTTTTAAACAAGCCGTTATAAGAGCGTTCCGCACAGGAGATCCTATCACAAAGCCATCGGAATTCTTCATGATATCTATGATACCCCCGACATCATCATGTATCACGCATTCTCCTGTCCTCAGACACGTGAAACATCCTATACAATCATTGATGTGTTTTTCAGATAACCTGATTTTAGTCACATCTGCTCCTCTTCGTTCCAGATGTGATGCTACTAATTCAAGGGAGTCATTTATAAATCCGCCCGGTTTAGGACTTCCACTGATTACCGTTATTTTCATTGAACTGCCCCTCAATTCCAAAAAATCAAAATCAAGTCAGCGATCCGCATATCTGTAGATATCAAGACTGAAAGAACTGAAAACTATCTGGACTAATTTGTTCGAAAAACCGGGAAAGGCCTACGGGAACTGTTCCTAATCGTCTGTCGTAAACGGTTTGTGGCGCTATAACCACCAGATTTCTTTTCGCGCGAGTAGTTGCTACGTATATCAGTCTTCGCTCTTCCTCGAGGTCATCAGGCGCATTGAACGCCATGGGGGAGGGAATACGTCCCTCAGTTGCCCATATTATGATGACAGTCTGCCATTCAAGTCCTTTAGCTGAATGAATTGTAGAGAGAGTGACCCTTTCCGATGAATCATAGTAATCGTGTTGCTCCGTTTCAGGCGGTTCGAGAGCAACATCGGCCAAAAATTCACTGACTGAGGAATAACTGGCCGCCATTGCGGTTAACTGTTCAAGATCTTTTAGCCGTTTGGGATAATTGTCGAAATTGGCCTGTAAGTATGGAGAATAGTGCTTGGTTAAAAGTTCTAATTTTTCGATCAACGACAATTCTGGATTCCTGAGCTGGTTGAACACCTCAAAAACCTGTAGCAGCAAGCCTTCATTTTTTTTTGCCTGATGGGCGACCAACGCCAGGTTACCCATGGAATAATCATTAGCGATAGCGTTGGAAAATTTGATGGCTGTCTTTTCTCCCACCCCGGGAATCATTTTCAAAACCCTTATCCAACTAATCAGATCAACCGGATTGTTAGACACCTTTAGATAAGCAAGAACATCCTTGATATGTTGACTCTCAACAAACTTGAATCCACCGTATTTCACAAACGGAATGGCATTTCGAGCCAACTCGGCTTCAAGCTCAAAAGAATGAAAGCCCGCTCTGAATAACACCGCTATATCATTTAAGCTTCCGCCATGTTTAACTGAATCCAGAATGAGCCTGTTGACAATTCGGCTTTGCTCCTGCTCGGAGATTGGTCTGACGAGAAACGGCAATGGACCGGATGTCATCCTCGTAAAAAGTCTCTTGCGATAGCCCAGGGATGCATGGTCGATTATCTGATTGGTAACATTGAGTATCGCCTGAGTGCTCCTATAGTTTTCTTCAAGCTTGATAATTCGCGCGCCAGGGAAAATATTGGGAAACTCCATAATATTCTGGAAGTTTGCTCCCCTAAATGAATAAATACTCTGGGAATCATCTCCAACTGCCATTACATTATCGTGATCGCTTGCCAGCATTCTGACCATTCTGGCCTGAAGCCTGTTTGTGTCCTGATACTCATCTACAAGCAAATACCGCCAGCCTGACGATATGTGATTTCTTAGTTCTTCATTTTCCTCAAGAAGTCTCACGGATTCTGTAAGAAGGTCGTCATAATCCAGTAACCTGTTTTGCCTCTTGATGCCTTGATAGTCCCGGCTTATTTTTCTGAGTTCATCAGTGAATTCTTCAAAATGAGGATATCGGTTCTGGATCACATGCTCGATTTCTACCGATGATCCAACTGAACGACTCAATATTTCATAAATCGTCCTCGCTTTTGGGAAAGATTTGAGATCGGTCACGGGCGGTTTGAGATTTTTCCTGGCTTGCTCGACTGCATCCAGTATATCCCTCTGGTCCATGATCGAAAATGTTCGATCAATACCTATGTGCGAAGAATATTTCCTGAGGAGCGAATAGCCGACTGAATGGAAAGTTCCTCCATAAACCATTGAGGCTCTACCATCCAGTAGCGTTGACGCCCGGTTGAGCATTTCCATTGCTGCTTTACGAGTGAAAGTCAAAAGAAGAATCGAATGAGGGTCTATCCCTCTATCAATAAGCCATGCTACCCGGAATACTATCGTACGTGTTTTTCCTGAACCGGCTCCGGCAATTACAAGCACCGGACCGTCAGGAGCGCTGGCAGCCTCATACTGTTCGGGGTTCATCTGTTTGGCGTAATCTATACGTTGTCCCGTAACCTTTATAATCAACTTTATCCTCTTAATATAATGATTCTCCATTGATGTATTAACTATACAAAGTTTTTAATGAAGAAAAAAATGGTCAAATGACAGCTTTTGTGATATATTTATCTCATACAGTCTTTTATGTTTTGTTTTAGTGTCCATGGTTTATTTAAGGAGGATTGCGTGAACAATTTGTCAAAAGTTCTAGCATGTCCAGTCTGTAACAACCACTTTTCTCATGTTTTGACAAACAATGATACCCGGAATGTTCCGAATTTTGGATATGGATTGGATTACAGGTTGGTGCCGAGAGACTGTAATAGGGCCTCAGATGTGGCCACGTGCCCTAACTGTTTTTTCTCTTACCGCACCCAGGATTTTGATTCGAGAGTTTCCGAAAATATCAAATCCCTAGTTAAATCAAAAAAATACAGCGACATATTTAAATCAGCCACAATAGAAGACCTGTGCGCTCTAGGTCGCTGCGGAATGATATCCATTCTGGAAACGCGAGGACTAAATCCTCGAGATCTCGGAATTGTGAGCCTCAAAAGTTCTTGGGTCGCTCGCGAGCTTGGTTCAACCGTACAAGAGATGAGCTTGCTAGAAAACGCTGATAAATTTCTTGATGACGCCCTGAGGAGAAACCTTACCAAGGGCGAGCCGGCTATGGTCATGTACCTTCTAGGAGAAATAAACCGTAGAAGGGAAGAGTATCTACGCGCCAAAGAAATGCTCACCTTCCTCGGTAATAACCCGCGTTACCGTTATCCAGCCTTACTGCTAACGGTTCTAATTGAGGAAGAGGATTCCACCCCCTATTGGTCAAATTATTCTCCTGATAAGATGGAACAACTCTCGCCGCGTTTCAAAGGAATTTTCCCCGCCTTACGAAGCATTCCCCCACTAAAAGTTGATTTTTCACCAGACGAATTGAACGATGCTCAACAAAAACCGGACGAAGACGATAGGCAAAGGTTTTGATTTATGCCTTACAGTTAAGAGGAAAATCAACGGCCTAATCGATAGACAATAATTGTAAAATTCTTGTATAGTGTCCCATAAGGCATTGGCTTGACAGCAAATTGGCCTGGATCAATATCGCATTATCATTCACAAAATATACTTCGATTGAAGCCTAAAGTTCTGTCGGGTGAAAAAAGATTGGGTTGACTGGTCTTTTTTCATTCGACTATTCATTGAAAACATTAATAATAATTGATATGTTTTAGGATGATCGAAATTCATCATTAAATACGCCGGCAATGGAGGAGAATGGATGAAACCGTACTTCGAAAAGATGACGGGAATCGGCAAGGCGCTGACCGAAGCTACTATCAAACAAACCGAGGGAAATTTACAACTAGTTCGAGAAGTTGAGAAACAGCTTCAGGAGGAAATGGAAAAAGTCCGTTCAGCCGGGTTGCCAGCTTCTAAGATCAATCAGCGCGGTCAGATGACCGTTTGGCAGAGACTGGAATATCTATTGGATCCAGGATCTTGGAGACCACTACACTCCATATACAACCCCAAGAGCAATGATGAGGGAACAACCGGAGTCGTCAACGGTCTTGGAAAGATCTCAGGGAAATGGGCTGTAATAATTGGATTTGACAATAAAGTCATGGCCGGAGCATGGGTCGCTGGGCAATCAGAAAATGTTCTCAGGGTTACTGACCTGGCCAAGAGACTAAATATACCTTTGGTATGGCTTGTAAACTGTTCCGGAGTTAAACTTACCGAGCAGGAAGAAGTTTATCCAGACCGTAGGGGCGGTGGCACAACGTTTTTTAGACATGCGGAATTGGCAAAGCTGGGAATTCCTGTAATCGCCGGTATTTACGGCACCAACCCCGCAGGCGGTGGCTACCACGGAATTAGCCCTACCATTCTCCTGGCTCACAAAGACTGCAATATAGCCGTTGGCGGTGGCGGAATCGTCAGCGGAATGAGCCCAAAGGGATTTTTCGACCTGGAAGGCGCTGAAGCCCTGATCGACGCTACCAGACATTTCAAGGAAGTGCCTCCGGGAAGTGTCAATGTCCACTATGATTCCACCGGATTCTTCAAGGCAGTCTTCGAAAAAGAAGAAGAAGTGCTCGATGCCTTGAAGCAATACATGACTTATCTTCCAGCGTACAATCCTAAATTCTTTAGAGTCGCAGATCCTGCTGAACCATTGTTCCCAAAAGAGGACTTGGACCGACTCATTCCCATGAACCAAAAGGCGGTTTATAATTTCATAGAGGTCCTTGCCAGGCTGACCGACAATAGCGAACACATGGAATTCAGACCCACCTATGGGCCTGAAGTTTACACAGGACTCGTCAAGATTGATGGATTCCTGATGGGCGTGATTGGCAATAAGCAAGGATTCCTGGGAATGGGATATCCGGAATATGCCGATTATCCAGGTATTGGAGGAAAACTCTACAGACAGGGTCTTATCAAGATGAACGAATTCGTGACCCTGTGTGGTAGGGACCGTGTGCCAATCATTTGGTTCCAGGACACTTCTGGTATCGATGTCGGTGACATAGCTGAGAAAGCCGAGCTGTTGGGTCTAGGACAGAGCCTGATATATTCCATTGAACAAACCAATGTGCCTATGATGCTGTTTGTATTGAGAAAAGGCACGGCTGCTGCTCATTACATCATGGGAGGGCCTACGGCAAATAATCACTGCGCCTTCACCCTTGGAACACCGGCTAGTGAAATTTACGTCATGCACGGTGAAACAGCCGCGGCCGCGTCGTTCGCCAGAAGGTTGGTTAAAGAAAAGGACTCAGGTCGGGGCTTAGAGCCAATCATTGATAAAATGAACGCATTGGCAAAACAATATTATGATCAATCCAGACCCATCTATTGCGCCAAACGCGGTTTCGTCGATGAAGTGGTCTCCTTTACCGGCATGCGTGATTACATGGTGGCGTTTGCTAATTGCGCCTATCAGAATCCTTTATCAATGTGCGCACATCATCAGATGATGCTTCCGAGAATTATTAAAGGTTGAGAGTCCTAAAAATTGCCTGGCCAATACCTTGCTTGGGCGTTTTGGATTCATAAATTGTTACTAGGAGGAATTTAGAAATATGAGCAAAACTGAAAACAATCTGAAAGAAGCTTTCGCTGGGGAATCACAGGCTAACCGCAAGTACACGGCTTTTGCCAAAAAGGCTGAAGCTGAGGGTTACAAAGGCGTAGCCAAACTTTTTAGGGCTGCCGCGGCCGCCGAAACAGTTCATGCACTCAAACACCTTGATGTCTTGAAGGGTGTTGGAGGCACACTTGAGAATCTTAAAGCTGCTTACAGCGGTGAACACCATGAATTTTCCTCAATGTATCCTCAATTCATAGAGGACGCCAAGGCCGAGAAGAATAGCGCTGCTCTTCTATCCTTCAACTGGGCCAATGCCGTGGAAAAAATTCATGGCGATCTTTATGATAAAGCCATTAAGGCAATGGAAGCCGGAAATCCGATTCCAGAGAAAGATTATTACATCTGTCCAAAGTGCGGCTATACCATCGAAGACGCAGCTCCTGACAAATGCCCCGTTTGTGGAGCAAAAAAGGACGAATTTTTCCTAGCTGACTGAGTCTTTTAGTCTAATTATCTCAAATTACTTGCTCCGTGGTGAAGCGCTCCCAATGCAAGCGGCGCTTCGCCAGTTCTTTTCATTTTATTCTTGTTAATTAGCCTTGAAACAAAAATATTTTCCCTGATAGCAATACTTCCTTTTTAAATCGCAGCCAGCGGTTTGTTAGTTCAGATTTAATACAAATTTTTTTAGAGTTATCGACTAGTAGCCTAAATTAACTGAGAGGGTGGCATGAAAGAAACAGTGTCCATTAAAAATACTGGTCTTAGAGGTATCACTGTAGCTGATACCAAGATTAGTTTTATTGACGGAATTCAGGGTATTCTAATTTATAGGGGATATCGAATTGAGGAACTTGCTGAGAAATCGACTTTCCTGGAAACCGCATACCTGCTGTTGAACGGTGAACTGCCCTCTACTCAGGAGCTTTCAATTTTTTCAAGGCAGGTTTTTGAGTCTAGCGCTCTTCCCAAATTTGTGCTGGATTCACTCAGGACATTCCCAAGCAATGCCGACCCCATGGACGTGCTTCAGGCAAGCGCCCCCATTCTTGCCATGGATGATCCCGATCTCAACGGTGAATCAAGAGAAGCTAATGAGAGAATGGCCACTCGTCTAATAGCCAGACTTCCCAGCGTAGTGGCCGCCTGGCACAGAATAAGAAATGGCCTTGAGCCTCTAGATCCTGATCCAGCTCTTAGTCATGCCGCGAATTTTTTGTGGATGCTTCAGGGAAAACGTCCGGATGAACAGACTGCTAGAGATCTCGATTGCTGTCTAATATTACACGCTGATCATACCTTTAACGCATCCACATTCGCATGTAGGGAAGTCTGCTCGACAAAGGCTCACATGTACGCGGCTGTCACCGCTGGCATCGGCGCTCTCTCGGGTAGCCTCCATGGTGGGGCAAACATGAGAGTTATGGGCATGTTACTGGAACTCGAAAATGAGCCAGATATCGAAAAATGGGTCAAGAACCAGATTGATTCCGGAAAGAAAATCATGGGAATGGGACACGCCGTCTACAAGACAATGGATCCTCGAGCCAAATATCTCAAACAGATGGCGACCAGACTAGCGGCAACTTCAGGTGTGGAAATTTGGGACAAACTTTCAAAAACCATC
Organism: uncultured Desulfomonile sp.; assembly: GCA_937930835.1. GTDB lineage: Bacteria > Desulfobacterota > Desulfomonilia > Desulfomonilales > Desulfomonilaceae > CAITZA01. The sequence continues at coordinate 49,519 of CALGLN010000127.1, read as the reverse complement.
GAACGTGTAGCAATCGACGAATTCAATAGGAGAGGCAAAACGGAAATACGGCCTAATGTGGATTTTTTCAGCGCTCCGGTTTACCACATGATGGGCATAAAGAGAGATCTTTTCACCCCGATTTTTGCCATTTCCCGAATTGCCGGATGGTGCAGCCACGTAATTGAAGAGAAATTCGGCGAGGCCCAGGAAAAACCGATGCTTTACAGGCCAGAAGCTCAGTATGTTGGCAATTACTGTGGATTAATGGGATGCGAATACGAACCACTGCAGGAAAGAGCCGACGAAAAGCAATAGGCCGTCTGTCGCTGTAAAGGTCTCCAAATTGAACTAGTATTGACGAAGGCAATTTGATGATCGCATCCAATTTGAACCTTTCTGGCCATCGTCAATGCCATGTCACACAGGATGGAAATCGAATATGGAATTTGTTCATGATGTGGTGATAGTCGGATCAGGATTAGCCGGATTAAGGGCGGCATTGGAAATACCTGCCACCACCAACGTAGCGCTCATTAGTAAAGTTTTCCCCACCCGGTCTCATTCCGGAGCGGCTCAGGGAGGTATTTCAGCAGCATTAGGTAATGAAGAACCGGATTCCTGGGAATGGCACATGTACGACACCGTCAAAGGTGGTGATTACCTGACTGACCAGGATGCTGCTGAGACTCTGGCTAAAGACGCCGAGAGAGCCGTCTATGAATTAGAACACATGGGGGCCCCTTTTAACCGGACTCCGGACGGAAAAATTGCCCAGAGGGCTTTTGGCGGACATACGCGGAACTTTGGCGAAGGTCCCGTAAAAAGAGCTTGTTACGCTTCTGATAGAACCGGTCGTGTCATTCTGGATACCCTTTATGGAAAAGCCGTTGAAAAGGCTGTTCAAGTCTTTAGCGAATTCTCAATAGTTGATCTGATCATTGACAATGGCAAAATCAACGGATTGGTCGCCTATGAACTAGCCACTGGCGAGTTGCATACTTTCCGTTCAAAGGCCGTACTGATTGCAACCGGCGGGTTCGGAGGTGTTTATAAAACCAATTCAAATTGTTTTTCCAACACTGGGGATGGAGTTTACCTGTCGTATCGGGCCGGTGTCCCTTTGGAAGATATGGAGTTCGTCCAATTTCATCCTACTGGAATCCACGGCCTAGGGGTTCTCATTAGTGAAGCTACTCGTGGCGAAGGCGGGATCTTAAAAAATAATTCGGGACAACGATTTATGGAGCTTTATGCTCCGAGCCTAAAGGACCTGGCGCCCCGCGATGTGGTTTCGAGGGCCATATGGACCGAAATAAGACAGGGTAGAGGAATCAATGGTGATGATTACGTCAACCTTGACCTGACACATATCGGAGCTGAAAAAATCGCCGAAAAACTCTCCGACATAGCATCATTCTCCAAGATATACCTGGGCGTAGATGTTGTTAAGGAACCTATTGCCGTTACCCCGACATGCCACTACATGATGGGCGGGATTCCAACCGACCTGGATGGAAGAGTTCTTGATCGCCATAATAAACCCGTAGCTGGTCTTTATGCGGCGGGTGAAGCAGCGTGCGTTTCAGTGCATGGCGCCAACAGACTTGGGACTAATTCCTTGTTGGATCTGGTAGTGTTTGGTCGTAGAGCGGGTAAAATGATAGCGAAAGAGCTACCAGATCTGAGCTTGACTGAAAACACCGGCTCTTTGGAAAACAGTACAAGACAGCGCCTCGAAGCCTTATTGTCCAGACAATCGGGGGAAAGACCGTTTTCGATCAGGAATGACCTTCAAATAATGATGATGGAAAAGTGCTCCGTTTTCAGGAATGCCCAAGATATGAAACGAGGACTCTCTGAGTTGGAGTCAATCAAGCAAAGGTACGAGAATGTATTCTTGGAAAACAGATCTCCTAGATACAACACCGATTTGACAGAAGTTCTCGAACTTGAATGTCTGATTGGCCTGGCAGAAACAATACTAAAATCAGCAATTTCCAGGGAAGAGAGTAGGGGGGCCCACTACAGAGAAGATTTTCCCGAAAGAGACGACAAGAACTGGCTAAAACATACCATGATCGTAAAAAACTCAACCGGAAGCGAAATCTTTTACAAGCCTGTTAACATTTTTCGTTTTCAGCCAAAGGCGAGGACCTATTGATGGAGCTTAAATTTAGAATATTTAGATACGATCCCCAAATTGACTCTCAACCTTACTACAGGGAATATTCTATTGAGGCCAAAGGAACCGAGAGAGTCCTTGATTGCCTGAACCGTATAAAATGGACTCAGGATGGATCCCTGTCCTATCGCATGTCATGCGCTCATGGCGTATGCGGTTCAGACGCGATGAGGATAAACGGTAAATGCGCACTGGCTTGCCAAAAACTGGTCAAAGACTTTGACACTAATGAAATAATTGTCGAACCTCTGCCATCCTTCAAACCTCTTAAGGATCTGATAGTTGATATGACCCCATTTTTCGATCGTGTCGCTGAAATAAGGCCTTATCTTCTGGCTTCTGACGCGCCTGAAAAGGAGAGGTTGCAGTCGCCTGAAGACCGCAAGAAAATGGATTTGGCCATTCGCTGCATCCTTTGCGCCTGTTGCTCAGCCTCCTGTCCGGTGGTAAACGAAAATGACGAATTTAAAGGCCCTGCTCCTCTAGTACAGGCCTTCAGACGAATCTTCGACTCTAGAGATGAACAAAAACATGAACGAATGGTTCAACTAGACAACCCTAGTGGTGTCTGGGGATGCGTGAATCATTTTGAATGCACAAGAGCCTGTCCTAAAGAAATCCCTGTAACCAAATGTATTAATCTAATAAAGGCCGAAATAAAGAAAACCCTATGAAATTAGGTTGGTTTTATAGCCTCATAGACGGTTACGATACCAAAAGTGAGGTGAAAATAGTGTATTTTTTCAAAACCGGCTTGCTGGAGTAACAAACTGAATTCTGAGGGTTTTGGAAAGTCAGCCATTGATTCGGTAAGATAGTTATAAGCGGAAACGGAGGAAAAAATACCGGTTATCAACGGTGTAACCAATTTGGAATATATGTTGAAAAGAGGCTTCATTACTCCGCCCTGGGGTTGCGTTAATTCGACAATGACCAGTTTGGCGCCGTGCTTCAATACCCTGAAAATCTCATCCAACGCTAATTGACGATTTTCAACATTTCGTATGCAAAATGAGGTAATTGCGCCATCGAACACATTATCCTCAAAACATAAATTAAGCACATCGGATGAGCAAAAAGTAATGTTGTTACCCAGGCCTTTCCCTCTTGCCTTCTCCAACCCTATTCTCATCATCATCAAGGAAGTATCTATTCCCACAATAATCTTATCACGATAATCCTTTACTATTTTTATTCCGATATCCCCAGTGCCGGCGCCTACATCCAGAATCAATTGCGCTTGATTTGACATCAAAGCTCTGACGCCTTTGTGCCTCCAATAGTGGTCCAAGCCTAATGACAGTATCCTGTTGGTCTTGTCATAGTATGGCGCTATGTAATCGAACATACGACGATTTTCGTGATGCTCCATCAAGGAATCCTTTTGAAGCATATTAGATCCATCTGTTGAATCGCCTGTTCGTTTGTCGTCGACCTTTCTATAATTCCACTGCATCTGATGTCTCCGGGACCTAATTTCCAATGATCAATATTTCTTTATCATCTCTTGAACCGAGAAGCTCCTGAAAAGCAATATTGTAAGCGGAAAGAAAAAAGAGGTCCTATGGACCTCTGTCTGGAATTCTCGAAAAGTGTTTTTAGCTCTAGGCTGCAGCTCCATCCGCATCCCAGACTGAATCATCAGTGCTCGGGATTTGAGCTAACGCCGCAAGAGGAGCTGCTGTGACCTTCCTATAAACTTCATTAGGCTTTTTAAGTTCTCCGTCTACAGTGAGAAGCTTACTGACCGGTATACCGAAATGCTTCTCGTTTTCCTTAAGGTATGGGTGAATCAGACGCCAATCAGCCACGGTCAAATCGGTAAAAACCCCACCATTAAGTTGTTCGTCTACCATTTGCCCGTAAGGATCCCGAACATAAAGCGCCCCACCTGAAGCTAGAGAAAACAGATTAGAGCCGGGATAAGGCCTAGGTAGAAAAGAAATGACCCCATCTTCATCAAAAGTCAGGCCGTTAACTACAACAAATCCGCCACCGTTCAAAGGATCACCAGCCATGAAACTCTCAGCAAGGTAATCCAAAGCCGTTCCATTGATAATTACTCTAGGTTTTCCAGCAGCATTTATTAAGGGACGCCCGGCCGCGTTTCCCAAAACATAGACGGCTCCACCCTTGGCGCCATACATGAAGCACTGTCCCACGTCACCGTGGATTACCAGCGTGCCCCTTTTCATTATCTGGCCGATCTGGTCCTGGGCATTGCCATGTATATGTATTTCCATTCCGTCAATGCCACTGCCCACATAATCCCCTGATGAACCATACAGATCAATACGAACGCCTTCCGTCATAGGACCAAATCCACAGCCCTCGAATCTTTGGCCCCGAAGGTCAAAAACAACGAAGTTTCTCCACCCAAGCCTGTATGCTTCGGCTAAAAGAACTGAGTCACACTCATCGCCCTCGGGCTCAAAATTACTCGCATCAACCATCAAAGCCCTTTCAATGGCTAATGGAGGTCGAAGAGCTTCTCTGGTGGCATAATCAATTCTGGTCAGATACCCTAGTTTTAGTGTTTCAGTTATCGGAGGAATCGACCGGAATATTGAATTAAGTTCTTCATTGATTAGCCAGACCAAAGCGGAACGCTTCTTGTCTCCCAATGGAATCTTTCTGTCCAAGATCGTTGTCAAGGACTCGCTAGCGCAAAAAATGAGTTCACCATCTCTTCGAGCGTATTTTCCTATCTGGGAGATAATCCACCTGAGAGTGTTGTAATCCCAAGAAGATGCTCGCTCCTGAAACATTCGGAAAATGTCCTTGGCCTTATTCTTTTTGAGAAGCCCAAGTAATTCTGAATTAAGCGAGTCACCATCAGAAGGCTTTTTAACTATCTCTTGAATATTTAAAGGCTTTCTTTTTTCAATCTCAACAAGTGACCCGAACTTGTCGCGGCAGGTAAGTTCCATCTGTCCTGAATCATTAGCGCACAGATCAAACATGAACGCCCCACCGTCAGAGGATGATCCGCCTCTTGCATTCCAGTACCTATCCGCTACAGGGCTAAAACGGCTGTCTTCGCTGGATATTGACTTGAGAGTGGCATCTATCGCCTGTTTTTCGGAACAAAGCAGACCAATCTGCGCTTGGCCGTCATAAATCGAGAAGACCTGAGGTCTTAACATGGAAGTGTCAGTGATTCCCAGCAGTTGAAACTTATTTTCTTCAGGAATGTTCCTGGCTATGATGAAGAACCATGGACCATCCGGAGAAGCGTGAATGTGTGTAGACTGAACAATGTCGTAAAGACTCTGTTTTTCAGGAGGAAGCAGGTCAAAGTCTAACTCACCAGTTGGGGCCAACGCCTCTATTATGACTTCCAGAGGATAACCGTAAACACGGTTCCACAAATCGAAAAGCAGGACACTGACTTCAGTGTCAGTCATGAACTGAGGCCAGATTCCCCTTTGTCTAAGGTAGTCGCAGACCGCGTAGTAATTTGCGAAATCCCCATTATGAACCAAGGCTTCATTAAGTCCGATAAACGGATGAGCTCCACCAGGATGCCAAACTCTACCACGGGTAGGATATCTCTGATGCGCTATCCATATATGCGCGGGAAAATCGTCTAATTTGTAGTACTTGACGACATTTTCCGCATACCCGACTATCTTTAGGATCATCATGTTGATCCCATGAGACAGAACAAATGCCTGCTTTTCACCAAGGCTACTATAAAAACGTCTATTCAATGCAATGGAGTTTCGACTCACGAACTCATCTTCCGGCCATCGCCCCTTCATTTCGTTCAATCCATGCCGCTGAACGAAAGTCCTTAAAATATCCGGTTTAACTCTTACAAAAGCTCTCCAGACATCAGGAGGCTTGACATCCAAACCATCAAGCTCACGATAGTCGGGGATATGGTCCAGAATTTCTTCATGAGCGACATCGAAGTAAGGCGATACAAAGTCTTCCTTGAGAGCGGCCAGACATGACGGTTCAAGAAGAGCAATGTTTAGCAGATAGTGCGTGTCAAGAACCTCACGAGATATTCCAAGCTTATCATGGTCAAAACCAACTGCCGCTATGCCGCCACCCTTACCATTACCCCGGTTGTGCATTCTTATCGAAGGCTCAAATATATGTCGTCCCGCTAACGGAACAGTAGAGGCAAAACCCGTGACCCCACAGCCTCCTTCATCTTCTCTCTTTACATTCGGCTCAATTTGATCATCAACCAGGTCTCTGAGCCTTGACGCAATAATTTTCTCTGCAAAATATTGTCTTGAATTCATTTCGATCCTCACTTGCCGGACGATCTTATGTCGTCATCCTCCAGATTTGAAGAATAATCCAGATGCCCCAACACTTCCGTCTTTCCGACAAGGTCTTTGATGCTTGGCAATCCTAGTCTGTACAGGATTTGTCTCAGTTGGTCTCTCCAGCATGAAAGCATGTTTATGATTCTCTGAGTTCCCCAAGCCAAATCCATTAGCGCTACCAATTCCAGATCTGTAGTCGCAATTCCCCTGGCGCATCCACGCCCACTTTCGCAATTATGACAACGAATACATTCAAGCGCCACGAGTTCCGGAGTCCCCGTTACTACACCATCGGCCCCAAGGGCTATGGCCTTGGCAATGTCATAAGCCGTCCTAATTCCACCGGAGGCAATGAGAGTGACCTGATCCCGGACCCCTTCATTGACCAGAAAGTTATGAACTTTTGGGATTGCGTACTCAATAGGCATGGCAATGTTCTTCTTCGCGACATCTGGAGCAGCTCCCGTTCCACCGTACGAACCATCAAGATGAACTATGTGAGCCCCAGCGTAGTAAGAACCAATTGCAACCATGTCCACATCTGAAGGAGTCGAAACCTTTACGGATACCAACGCCCTCGTGTTTATCGCCTTTATCCAGTCCACATGTTTCTTGTGATCCTCAACTGAATACACAGAGTGGAAGGGGAAAGGACTAAATAGAGAAGATCCTGGAACTGTCTCTCTTATTCTAGCGACAGCCTCTGTAACTTTTGATCCTAAAAGATGTCCACCCAGGCCCGGTTTAGCCCCCTGAGCATATTTGAATTCTATTATTTTAACCCTTTGGATGGTCTCTTCTTTGACACCAAACAAACCGGTAGCCACCTGGGTAATAATATTGTCATCGAAAGGATAAAGCGCCTCGGGATAACCGCCTTCACCTGTGCAGGTAAAAGATTTCCAAGCCGCAAACGCCCTGATTCTACTGAGCATCGTGGTTTGGGAAATCGATCCGAACGACATTCCGCCACCGTAAACAGGGACAGGAATGCTAATATCCAGGCGACCATCATGACGCTTGTTCAATGAAATCGATGTATCAATGGTATCAACATCAAGATCTTTACGTGGAGCCTTTTTTGGAAAACGGAACCGCAATTTGTCAAAACCACCCTCGGTAGCGCCAACTCTATACTCTATATCACTCTTTGGCAGTTGACCCGTTTCAGCCATATGCCAGGTGCTCATCAAGAGCTCCGGAGTCCAGCGACTGTCGCCTAACGCCTTCGAGCTCGAATTATATCCAACTTTGATCGCGTCTTGGGGGCAATTCAATACACATCTATTGGTTTTCCTGGAACATTCTATTCCAAGGCATAAGTGATCCAATGGAGCGGCCAATTTGGAGCCCTGGGCCTGAAACACTTTTTCAGGACATATCGCCACGCATCTAAGGCAATTATTGCAGGCGTCCGAGACTATGACTGCGTATTTGCCCAAGGCTCTTCCAAATCTTGTAGGAGTATTAACAACTTCGGCGGATGGCGCCTGGCTCCATATATTCTTGTATGACATTATTCCTGATTCCCTCTTTAAGAGCTGCTATCCATGAACAATTGCGCAAAAGTGTCACTTTCGAGATTTTCCCTGAACATGACCCTGCCTTGTTCACCTCTGAGTCGTCTAGCCTCTCGAATGCCCATAGCGCCCATCATCTCCAGTAATTGGTTATGCCATGCCCCAATAAGGTTAACCATACGGTCAGCCCCATACTCAGGATCTATCTGAGATATCCTAACTGGGCATTCCCCGCCTTCTCTACAATTTCTGCAAACCCTGCATTCCATAGCTATCAAGAGCGGAATGTCGATAGCCACCAGGTTAACTCCGCAGAGTATGGATTTGATAACATGCTCAGCCATGGCTACTCCACCGGAAACCAGAAAAGCAACCTCATCCCTAAATGTAGATCTCACAAGAGAATTGTGGACTTCCTTGACAACATCCTTCACATGAAGCCCGTTTTCTTTTCCCGGCTCGTAACCTCTCTCATCAGCAACGTAGTGAATAAGATCGACACCTGCGTCACAATATTCCAGAACCCGCTTGATATGAGCCTTTTCGGATAAGGCGTCCATTCTTACCGACACGATCTTGTCAGGAGTCTCAGACTTGATCTTCTTGACCAGGTTAAGTGTAACAGACTCATCAATTAATTCGACCATCCTATGATAGTTCAAATCAGAAGCATTTTCTATCTGCGACGGGCGAAAGACAGGAACAACGAAGTCCTTGAAATCATCCAATTTTCTGGATTCACTGTATGGCAAAAACAGTAAAGTCTGAATTCGAGAGGCAGCGATCGCAGTAGCACGCCAAACATTATCCGACAAATCTCCGAACGGAAACATGTCGAAAACTACAGGAATAGGTAAACGTATTGACGCCTGAAGCCTGGTTTCTAGTAGTCCATCATCTGAGAATCGAAGCCTGAAAGGTTTTCTACCTATTTCGACGACCGTAGAAATGTATTCTCTGCCATGAATCCCGTCTCTGGTGGGTCGAACAATTTCACTCATATCGGTCCACATCGAATCGAAACCCGGGCCAGAGAACTTTCCTCCATATCCAGCTCCCGAAACTGGAATTGATCCTGTTTCGGCCTGCATCCAGGTCACTGAAATCGTCTCCGGCGTATACAGATCGTCACCCATAGCCTCCCATTCCGGATTTATCGTCTTATGGATAAGACGCTTGGGGCACCCTTGAACACATCTAAAACAGCTCTTGCAAAGTTGATCAATCGTGTCGCTAAATATATCCGTAGAGAATCGTCTGGCCTTATACACCCCATAGACGCATTCCGTTTTGACACACTTGGCGCATTTTAGACAACCTTCGCCCCAATCAACTATTCCAGATCGTCCAATCGTCGGGTAGCGGTTGGGTGTAGCATGAACATGAATGTGGTATTTCTTCGGCATACTGAAATCCTATTTAATTCGGACATCTCATGGAAATCTTGTAATTGTTTGAAACTTTATTAAATTTTCATACCTATTAATTCTGTCTTTCGGACGTCAAACCGGCAAGTTCAAGAATCTCAGGAACTTTGTGCTCCCATTCTATCGCCATGACATGAATTCCAGCTATTCCCTTAATCTCACGGAATTGCTGAATGAACTCTACGGCGATTTTGATTCCCTCGTCCGCCTGCTTCTCCTTGGGAACACCGGCCATCCTTCTGATGAGCTCATCAGGTATATCCATTCCCGCAACTTTATCAGACATGTATTTGGCCATTCCGACACTCTTGAACGGAGTTATACCGGCCAGTATGTAAGTTTTTTCAGTCAAGCCCATGTCCACAGCCTGGTTCATAAATTTCTTGAACTGATCCATGTTGAATATGCACTGCGTCTGAATGAAATCCGCTCCGGCATTGACCTTTTTGGCCAGTCTTATCACACGCCAATCGACAGGATCCGCAAATGGGTTCGCCGCTGCTCCTATAAACATTTTAGGAGCGCCTTGTATACTCTCCCCGCCGATTATTTTCTCCTCGTCCCTCATGTCTTTCACAGTCTTCAACAATTGGATTGAATCCAGATCAAAGACTCCAACAGCCTGTTTTTGATTGCCAAAACTCTGGTGGTCACCCGTCAGACAAAGCACATTGCTAATCCCAAGAGCGTATGCTCCAAAAATGTCGCTCTGAAGCGCGATGCGGTTTCTATCTCGGGTTACCATCTGCAGGATCGGTTCATGCCCCATATTCTTGAGAATTGAGCACGCTGCAATTGATGACATCCTTACGATTGCAGTCTGATTGTCAGTAACATTCACGGCGTCTATATGGCCCAGCAGGCTCTTGGCCTTTTCCATAAGGATCGCAGTGTCAGAGCCCTTGGGAGGTCCACACTCTGCTGTCACAGCAAAGCGACCGGATGCTAATACTTTCTCTAGATTACTTTCTGTTTTCACGGTTGTTGATCCTCCCTAACAACTTTTCTAGGTCCGCCGGAATGGGAAGTTGACCAATCTACAGGCGGCACATATTCCGTCAGCCTGTCCAATTCACCTAAAGCATTCAGTCGACGTATTATCAAATCCCAACCACAAGGAATTTCAGGGTTCACTTCACATCTGCCACCCTTCGATCCGCCACAGGGCCCATTCATCAGCTTCTTGGAACACCTGGCCACAGGACATACCGCGCCAAAATAGCCCAACTTGCAACTCCCACATCCAAGGCAATTCTCTTGCCAAACTCCTCGTGACTGAGTTTCCCCTATAAACAGTGTATTAAGAGCAGGAATTATGGCCTTGTCGCTGTAGACTCGAGCTAGCGCCTGAACACCCGCCCCACATCCTAAAGATAGGATAGCGTCATGCTCAGGAACCTGGTCGGCTATCTGGTCAATGAAGTCATCAACACATTGCCTGTCGATAACCGCTTCCGTAATGGTGGGATTCATATGGTCCTTTAAATATGATAACTTGAGCGCTGACGCCAGTAACATCGTTTCTCGGGCGCCACCAGCCGCACATTCTGCAACACACGAATCGCAACCGACCACTAGCACTGAATCATATCGGTCGATCATCTTTCTAATTTCATCTATCTCTTTAAGTGTGGCGACTATCACAGATTTCCTCCTCTGTAGACTGGAGCCTGTCTACGAGCTTGGTTTTTGGGGCATCAATTACGAATGAATCGAATTAAGCCCGCTCTTCATAAAAAAGAGATTTTACAGGCTCAAGCTTTCGCAATGGCAGGTAAGGCTTCAAGGGATTGAATCTTCGACAAAAATTCCCTCAACAAATTCTCAAGCGCCACTCGATCCATTGGAGGAATTCTTACGAAATCTAATCTCTCGGCGGATATCCCGACTTTCTCAAGCCATAAACGAGCATAATCAACCCGCTTGCGAGATCGCGATGACCCTTCAAGATACTGGCAGGCTTTTTCCGAACAGGCTAGAACCAAAACTCCCTGCGCTCCACCAGCCATTGTCTTCAGCAGATGATGCGCCTCTATTTTCCCCGAGCAGGGAATGGATACCATAGTCAAACCCGGCCATTGACGACAAAATATTTTCTGCTCACCGTCCTTGAACAATCGGAGATTTCTGCAGTGATAAACTACAATTTTGACAGGCGTATCTTCCATAATTTAAGAACACAAACCTTTCCCTTTTAAATGCCAGAATTTATATAATGCCACCATTGTAATTTCCTTTTCAACCCCTTTTAATAGCAAACTCCCAAAAATCAACGGCGCCTCTATGCTGAATCATTATTAGATTATTAGCTACGCTAATATTATCCGAAAGTCGTCATAATCAATAAAAATTTCACTTCGTCAATTAGCCATATCCTCGCAAGCCGCTTCCATAAAAACGCGTATCATCTGACTATGATTTGCCTCTAATGAAAAATTCTGCGACTTATCAAATGCCCCTTTAGAAACCTCTTTAAGAAAACCTCTGTCTAACAATCTATTCATGTAGCTACAAATTTCAAAACTGTCAGATGGATTCTTGATGACAAAGCCGTCTAGTCCGTGTTCGATTATTCCTGAAGCGCCATTGTAGGCGCTTGTAATAACAGGCATTCCACAAGACATCGCCTCGAAGACCACTAGTGAACATGCGTCATAGAAAGTGGGAAGAACAAAAACATCGCATGCGCTGAAAAAAAGCTGCGGATCCTTTGTAGGACCCGGAAAACGTATCAAATCCTCAAGACCGAATTTATCCACCAGTCGAGCAATCACAGGGGAGGGTGGACGGCCAACTAAAACAAGTCCAAATTTCTCAGTGGTTGTTTGTCTTAACCTATGAGCCGCTTCTATGAGAAATCTAGCGCCCTTCTTCCTGAAGTCATAGGACATGAACAGAAACAGAACTTCGTCATCGAATCCTAAAGATTTTCTGAGATCTATGGCGTCTCTGCGGTTGGAATTTCGACTAAATCTCTTTGTGTCTATGCCATTGTAAATTACTTTAATCTCATTGGGATCAATTTTATAAACGTGAGCTATATCATCTTTGATCATGTCCGATATTGCTACTATTTTCGGCCTTGGGTTCAGTCTAAAGGGGGCCGATTCAATCCAGGATCGAACATGATATTTCGGAGAACTAAGCATCAGTATCTTTTTGAGAAATCTCATTAATGGATTTCTGATGGCTAGAAGTTTCCTGGCCGAACTTAATTTATGAACCCCACCATGACTCTGATAAACATTCATGTAGATGGTTGATCCAAAACCCAACACCACGTCAAAATCAATCCATTGCGTTTGGTCTCGATGAGTAAAAGCAAAATGTAACAATTTCATGGACCTGGTGAAATAAAACGGGGGCCTTTTCAATTCATGAAAGATCGCTTGAGATGGAAATCTGTCCCATTCGTATCCATAAAGATGAACTTCCCACCCTTTTTTCACTAACGTCTCAGCTAAATCAACAGCATAAGACTCAGCGCCGCCAGCGTGCTTACTGAATTTTTCAATGGCTAGAGCTATTTTCATGCAGAAATAAATCTAAGGTAAAAATATAATATTCTAAAAATAGTGTAGGGTAGGCGCCTTTCACTAATTCTATTTATTAGTACTGACTTCTGGACTTGAGACCCCGGTGTTCTTTTCCCAACTTTTCGCGTGTTTCAAGAAAACATAAAAGCTACTGTTCATAGCGATTATTAATCCCGGAACTCCATCAAGAAATCCTTTCTTCCATATTGCGCATTCCAGAAATTTCCCGATACTGTGAAACACCCCTAGAATGACGTAACCCGCTGAACATTTGCTGTTTTTGGAGAAGTTGTCCGCAACCACGGAAGAAAAACTGTTTATTGTCCGGACCTGATCAGATATATCCCTGTAAACATAATGAAAAATGGGGCACACCAACTGACGCGTTTCTCCCTTCGGAACAAGCTTTTCATGAATGCCATCCCCAGACCATTGCGCAAATCCATTTCTCACTATCCTGATCTTTCGGTCAGGATACCATCCGCCATGATAAATCCATCGCCCTAAATATTTACTAAGTCTAGGAACTGAAAAACCAACGACCTCTGGCGACGCAGAAGGCAGAACCCGCAAAAGCTCGTCTCTTAATTCTTCAGATACAGCCTCATCGGCGTCCAGACTAATTATCCAGTCGCCCGAACAGTTATCCAGAGCAAACTGTTTCTGAGCTACATATCCCATCCACTCATGGAATATGACTCTGGCTCCATGTCGTTCGCAAATGGACACGGTCTCATCAGAACTGCCCGAATCGACAACTATTATCTCGTTAACAAAAGAAAGAGAATCAAGAAGAGCCTGAATCCTGTCAGCCTCATCTTTAGCGATTATTGCGGCGCTAATATTGAGGGAATTCAAGGAAGGGGCGGTAATACGTGTCATGGCGGCGAATGATAAGAGTAAATATTTCGGATGTCAACGGCACGGCTCAGGTAATTCCGAGTTAACATAATATATCTTATCGGACGTAATGCGCTAGGGTGCTTTTGGCTCTGTCGACCTTGCGCAAACATCCGCGCCACAAAAATTCTCTACTCAATAATGCCATTCGGAAACATCTCAAGCGCCTTTTCCATTTCCGAAACCTTAAATATGAAAAGCGCAGATACGCCATCCGAGAATCCGGCCCCATAGGTGTACGCAATATTTATTCCGGCGTCACCGAAGGCCTTGGCGACCCTGTTGAGCAAACCAGGTCTGTTTTGAAGAACAAGACCGATTACGTTTTCGAGTTTGACCTTGTATCCGACGGAATTCAAAACATCGACAGCCTTGTCCGGATTATCTGTTATGAAACGAATCATCGAATATTTAGCCGATTCTTTTAAAATGGCTTCGTAATAGTCGCGTGGAGCGACCCGTCTGCCGGTTTGGCTCCTACATTCATACAAGGCCATTAAATATTCATTGGCGTCCTGAATGTTCATAGCCTCAATATTAATGTGTTCGTTTTTAAGAATTTCGGTTAGTTTGGCAAGCTCACCTGGCGCGTCCGCAAGCATCACTTCCAATTGTTTCTTGATGGGCATTCTTTTCTCCTTAAGGGGTCTATCATAGGAATTATGCAACAGTTCTTGTATGAAAGGAAAGTTTTTAGACTCAATCCCAAATTTTGTCTGGCAAATGTGTGTCCGATAGTTTTTCACTTTTTGGATTGCTTGTGTCAAGATTAAGAGTATGCTGAAAAGATTCAAATTAAAAAAAGCGCAACTTTTGACGGGATTTATAGATAGCGGCGCTCTAGCCTGAGGCTTTCTTGGACTATCCGATCCTGAAACAACATTACCTGAGTGACTTGTTGACCAGAGTCGTAGTATCGGTAAACGATGAGATTCTTGGCTCTACGTCGGACTTCGTTATAGATTTGGACAAGCCTCAACCCGAAGTCATCGCGTTAATTTTCAGGAAAAAGTGGTCTACCGCTAGATTTAGCGTTAAGTGGCACAACGTCACTCAATTATCTGAGAATAAAATCATACTCAAAGAATCTCCTATAGAACCCGAGGCCCTCAAGAATTCTTCTTATAATGGCCCGCTGGTTTTACTCCGTGAATTTCTTCTGGACAAGCAAATTGTGGATGTGTATGGGGCAAAAGTTGAGCGAGTAAATGATCTTAAATTTGTCGAATCTGATGGAAAACTCTTCTTGATTCAGGTCGACGTGGGATTGATGGGGTTGTTGAGACGTTTAGGATTTGAACGTCCTGTTTCTAGATTTTGCAAATGGTTCTTCGATTATGACCTCAAAGAAAAATTCATAGCCTGGAATTACGTTGAACCGCTAGTCAGACCTGACCATCTGTTGCTTCAGGTCCCCCAAACAAGGCTATCCGAGTTGCATCCAGCTGATCTCGCTGACATCATTGAAGACATGGATGTCAACGAAAGGTCGGCGCTCGTAAATTCTCTAACAGAAGAAGTTATAGCTGAAGCCCTTGAAGAAATGGACCCAAAGGTCCAAGTGGCCATCATGCGGCGATTGGATCCTGAGAAAGCAGCTGACATTATTGAGGAAATGTCCCCTGATGAGGCGGCTGACCTGATTGCCGACCTGCCGCAGGAAACCGCAACGGGTATCTTCAGGGAGATGGATGATGAGTATGAAGAGAAAGTCAAGGGTCTACTCGTCCACGACGAAGACGAAGCCGGCGGTCTTATGACCACTCAGTTTATTACCCTCAGTCCCAACAAGACTATTGTGGAGGCGTTGGCTCATATTAGGCAGAACGCGGAAGATATGGATGTAATCTATTACATCTATGTTGTAGATGAAGAGTCCAGATTGTTGGGTGTGGTTAATCTTCGAGAGCTCTTATCACAGGAGATTTTCACTCCGTTGAGTGAAATAATGACAACCCGACTCATTACAGCCAAACTTGATGACCCTGCAAAAGATCTCGCGTATCTGTTTGCAAAATACGGTTTTAGAGGTGTGCCAGTGGTTGATGATGAAAATCACATTGCTGGTGTAGTTAGATTCAAGGCCCTACTCGAAATCCTTGCGCCCCACTTGGGAAAATAAAAACCGGGGAAACTGTTTTGACGCCAGAAAAATTTAGTGATCCAGAAAATAACAAAGCTAACTCTCTCAAAGCTAAAATGATCGCCCTGTGGGGAGTTATGATCATCCTGGGACCGGGCATCATTACGTCTAACGTTGACAATGACGCTGGAGGTATCACTACATATTCATTAGCCGGCGCCAATTTCGGGCTAGCTCTCCTGTGGTCATTGATACCTATAACGGTTGTCCTTGTCATAGTCCAGGAAATGGGCGCAAGAATGGGAGTGGTTTCGGGCAAAGGGTTATCAGACCTGATCAGGGAAAAATTTGGCGTAAAGATAACCTTTTACACTATGATTTTACTGATAATCACTAACCTGGGAAACACCGTAGCCGAGTTCGCCGGAATAGCCGCCTCACTGGAAATATTTGGGATATCAAGATATCTTGCCATACCCATAAGCATTCTTTTTCTAATGTGGTTGGCGGTCAAAGGAACCTACAGATCTGTTGAAAAGGTTTTCCTTACGGCATGCGTTTTTTACATAGCATATGTCGTAGCCGGTTTCCTGGTTAAGCCAGATTGGTTAGAAGTTGTTGAAGCTGTCGCTGCTCCAACTTTCCATGCAGATACCGCATTTGTCGTCATGCTCACTGGACTTGTCGGAACGACTATCGCTCCGTGGATGCAGTTCTACCTTCAAGCGTCTATAGTTGATAAAGGTTTGCGCGCACAAGATTTAAGGACCGTGAGAATAGATGTTGTCATAGGCTCAATTAGTGTTAGCGTGGTAGCCTTCTTCATCATCCTTGCCTGCGCATCGACCCTCTATAAAGCTGGAATCCAAATCGATGAGGCGGCTCAGGCGGCCCTCGCTCTAGAGCCACTCGCCGGGAAATATTGCACGTGGTTGTTCGCGTTCGGATTGTTTAACGCATCGATGTTCGCCGCGGCAATTCTTCCTTTGTCAACAGCTTACACCATTTGCGAAGCCTTCGGCTGGGAATCAAGCCTGGACAAAAAATTCTCCGAAGCTCCACAATTCTACGGCCTATACTGCTTTACCATCATTTTTTCGGGAATCATAATACTCCTACCCAATCTGCCACTGATATCGCTGATGTATGTGACACAGGTAATCAATGGGATTGTATTACCCGTCGTCCTGGTTTTTATGCTTAAACTGGTAAATGACCCCGCCATCATGAAAGAACATACCAACGGCCGGATTTTCAATTCGGTGGCCTGGATTTCCGTAGTAATTCTCATCTTCCTCAGCCTCCTGACTATTGCGCTTACCCTTGGCGGAGATCTCATGAAATGAATTAGAACCGCGTGGGGTATCAACGCGCCCTACCCTATAATATCCTAGACGCTCCACCAATCTTAACTTATTTAAATAATTGAAATAAACTTATTATTCCACCACGCTAATGTCCTTTCATCAAATTTGCTTCTACAAACGCTTGTGAGCTTTAAACCCCTAAAAACATTTTCTATCAGGGCAACTATCCAATATTGATGAGTCATATTAGAAACATGGAGTCCAAGCGGGCTCCAGCAATTTGCTTTTTTATATTTAATATATATATCAAATATATATAATGATTTCTTAAAGTATTTTATTGACTTTTTATCGTATCTTATCTATAGTCCCAACTGTGAGAACGTCATTCGGTAGATACCGAAAGATTCTCTGGTTAGACCTCGCCCGGGTGGACACCCTCCCTCCCCCATAACCCCCCCATCCGGGATCCGAGGTCCTTTCAATACTTGGGCTTTTTTTTAAAGCTCCTTTTATTCTTTAAACACGGCGGGCCTTTTTTAATGATCTGGTCCGCCGTTAACGCGTGATCAGTTGACTCTTTTAAAAGCAAAGTATTAAGTTAGACACGTACATTGAAATTATCTCGAAGCTGTGTGACGAATTCGTGATGATCAAGATCTTAAGAAAAGCTAGGTGAGGAAAATGAAAGCGGCGTTATCCTGGCTAGTAATAGGGCTTTTTCTGATTGGAAGTTTAATTTTACTGAGATATCTCCCGATATTGTTAAAGAATTAGGTTTTTAAATCAGAGTTCTTTTTTTGCTAGCTAGTCATATCTATTCGTATAATGACTTGAAAATATTGTGGAGTTCTCCTCCAATGGTTGAGATCGATTGTTCAATTATGGACACAAGTGTCGGCATTTCCTGATCGTAATCATAGCCTCGCACGACTACCGGAATGGGCTTCTTGAGCCAATGAAAAGACCCCCTCTCATTTTTCTTGATTGGACCGATACCAACTACCCTGATTAGCTCCATCTTGAAACTACTGGGATTTGGTATTCTTACACAACCGGCCGAAACTGCTCCGGATGTTCCAGGATTGATCCCTGCAAAATTAGGATGAAACTTTCCCTGAAAACCATGTAAACCGAGTTCCTTCACTCGCCTGCAATTGGATTTACCATCACAAACAAGTAAGGGGGCAAAAAATCCGTCGTACACTCCTGGAACTGGATTTGAATTGGCGTCAAATAACAGGACATCCGGATAGCAATAGATGTGATTAATGATGAATTCACCTTCAGGTGTAGGTGACTGTATGTTGCCCACTCCGACGTTTTGAGAAACTACAGATTTAGTATCTCCATTATCTGAAATGGCCTCTAAGAAAAGATTGTAGCTCTGTAAATTGATGACAATTCGAGCCCCGGCAATTCTATTTTTCCGCCTGTATTCTTCAGAATCGGCTGAAAACTCGCTCCAATCCTTATACAACGAGGGCAAAGATGGATCATCCGGTGTTTTAACTTCAGGACTCTTATCATTCTCATTTGTCTGATTAGCAGGGGTAGATTGTGGCTCGTTTGTGTCTTTTTCTGTTTCCGTCTGAAGACTGTCGGTGGAGCTGGGTTGTTGTGATTCTTTCGAGCTTTCCTCGATAGCTGCTAGCGCCTGAGACAGAGACGTAGGAAAGCCTAGTCTAAATCCGTGCGCCAAACACACCAGGATCATCAGGTGTATTACACTTCTTGCAATCCTATTGTAACCGCTAGCCATTGAAATACTCACTAATGAAGCCTTTGCTTATTTTTTCCCCGATACAGGGAGATCATGACCGTCAGCTCAAGCCATGTCAAATCTGGCCAACTCCGAATAAACTGCGCCTGATGGCTTTAATTCACTTCTTAACAAGACGCAATGATTAACTGTGAAGCATGGCCCATCTTCATCGCGATTTTCGATTAGCAGCTTTCTCAAGGCGACATTTCCAGAACTGGACCTTACCCTTCCCAATGTCAGATGTGGATTAAAAGCTCTTCTCTCTCTTGGGAAATCGAGGGACTCAAAAACAGGCTCTAGTTTATCGAATAGCATTCTCATCGAATTTGATCTGTCCTGGATCCCTATCCAGACTACGCGCGGGCGATCCACATTGGGAAAAGCTCCTAAACCTCGCAAGCGCAGTTCAAATGAATTGTGGCTAAGGACAATGCTTTTAATAGACTTTTCTATTGAATCCTTCATGCTGAGGCTTATGTCTCCCAGAAACTTCAATGTGATATGAGCGTTGGAAGCTTTTACCCAGCTGACATCTGATCTACTCGAACGTAGTCGTTCTGAAACCACTCTTACATACTCACGACTAGGCTGATCCAATTCAATCGCCAAAAAAGCTCTAAGCTTTAAAGAATTGTCAATCATTGATTACTCTTTGTTTAGAATATCGTCGAGTCGCGCACCCAGGCCGAATTTCTCTTCTGCTTCGGAATATCTCTTTTGAGCCTCTGGAGTTAGTTCCTGTAATTTTTTGATTCGATCTGCGTCAGCGGGGTGAGTGGACAACCAGGGCGGAATAGGCGGCTTGTTTATTTGTGACATTCTCTCCCACAACGTAACAGCCTCTTGAGGATCATAGCCAGCTTTAGCCATGTAAGTCTGTCCTATTTTATCAGCCTCAAATTCGTGCGTCCTGCTAAAAGGCAGAATTACACCAACAGTCGCGCCAAAACCCAAGGCGCCAATTATGGCTCTGGTCTTGGCATCCAGTTTACCATCGCTTGATCTGAATATTTCAGAGCCGATCGCGCTTACGCCTTCGAGCGTAAGTTGCTGGCTCAACCTTTCTCCACCATGTCTGGCTACCGCATGAGCGACCTCATGACCAATAATTGCAGCCAGACCAGCTTCATTTTTGGCATAAGGCAAAATCCCTTTATAAATAACTATCTTACCGCCGGGCAGACAAAATGCGTTAGGCACATCCTTGTCAATTACTCGCACATCCCATTCAAAACCCGGTTTGTCTGACTGATTAGCGACTTTTATGATTCGCTGGGCGACACGCTCCACAGTCTGGTTTACTGAAGAGTTTTTCGAAATAGGTTCTTTGGCTACAATTTCACTAAAAGCTTTTGCTCCCAAAGCATTGAGCTGACTATCTGATACAAAGTTTAGTTGTTTTCGTCCTGTATGGGGAACTGTCGCACAAGCGCAAAGCATTAATAGCGCAATGCAAAATACGGTAAGCGATCTAGCAGTCAAAACCAACCTTGGATTTCATTGTGAATTTGATCAACTTTACACCATTAGTGATTCTGACCCCTAAGCCAGAAAAAAGGTCATCACCCATCACTAATTATTAAAATAAACCATATCCCAGAAAACCTTAATGTCAATCTGCTTGCTCAATCGGCCAGTTTCCCGTTTCCTGAAGGGTTTCACGAAGCACCTTGAGAGCTTGATTTACTACCGGCATTCCGCCATAAATACCGCACTGAAAGATCACTTCTGCTATCTCAGTCGGCTTGCAACCAACATTAAGAGCGGCATATATATGTAGTTTCAACTCCTCTAATCTCTCCAGGACCGTCAGGGCGGCAACGGTAATGAGCTGCCTTGTAGGATGCGGAATTCTCTCTCGAGCATAAACCTGGCCTGTTATGAACATCGACAGGTCCTTCGCCATTCCCTTGTCAAAAGATCTCCACAAATCGAACGGACGTTCGTCGGGATAGTTTTCAAAATAGAGTTTGGCAGTTGCGGCTGTCTTTTTCTTCAATTCTTCAGACATGAAACCTCCAGTTCAGGAAAAGCCTTAGTGAGATATCAATAAGATATATTAACTCCTAAAAAGATATTCTAACAAGATTATTGATTTCTAGAAATTTACGCTCATGGAGTCAGTAGGCACTACAACCCTACAATTAACTCCGAATTCTGACCCAACCCTATCGGCCACTGACTGCCATTCTGACTGACATCGAGGCGTAGGATATGCCACTGATGTAACAGGGCTCAACAACGGTCTAGTGCACTTCGGTTTTTTGGGTATGTTATTCCACAAATCTCCTTCAACAATGTCTGAAGCTGAAATGTGAGTCAAATAAACCGCCTGTGTCGGGTTCCACCTCTTTATGAATTCAATCCCACGTTGGAGACTCATATGAGAAGGTTTGTTTTCATCAGGCTCATTTAACCAGTGCGCCTGGAAAATAAGTATTGAGGAATTTTTTAGGAAGTCAGGTTCAGACGGAAGACTGACGAAATCTGATGTGTAAACTATCTTTGTGTAGGACGCAGCGCAATGGGTTTCAATCACATATCCAACTGATCCCGGAGCAGTGCTCCCATGGTTGGTCTTGAAGGGTGTGATGATGTCGTGAAATCTTTCTACAGGCTCATTCGGGACAACTACATTTTTTTCTATAACTGATCCAATCAGGTATGAAAATCGCGCCGCGATTGCTTTCCAGGTCTCATTGGAGGCGTAAACCGGGATCGATTTCCATTCAGAAGGGGGCACGGACCTCTTGAAAGCCAACAGCTCATCCATTCCCAAGAAGTGATCACCATGCTCATGGGTCACAAGAACCGCATCAGGTCTTTCGATGCTGTTTGTCTTCATTTGAGCAAGAAGATCCGGTCCACAATCAATCAGTATTTTGTTGGCGCATCTTAAAAAAACTGAAGAACGTGTCCTCTCTTCCTTTTTTTCTCTCATTGTCGAGCAGATTGCGCATTGACAGTTGTGCTCAGGTGTTCGCCAAGCGCTTCCTGTTCCTAGAAAAACGATCTCTCCCATTTCGCGTTTCAACCTCCCACAAACCAACAAGAACTGTCAACCACGCAAGAGCGCCCCTCAAACGTCTCATTTTGACCGATATTTTTTAGATAGTGTGAATAGATAATGATAATTTTTTAGAAGCCCTGGCCGCATCCACTCAATAGGTTAGTTGAATATACCTGGCTAATTTAAATTTCGGCCCCAAAAAACGCTATAACAACCAGGTTATCTACCAGAATATTGAGATTGGGATCAAAAGAGAAGCCTATCACTTGCCACGATAAACGATAAGTCCATGACTCAAATCATATGGGGAGAGGGCCACCGTCACTCTGTCGCCCAACAATACCTTGATTCGAAAACGAGACATTCTTCCAGATAATTTGGTTCGAATACTTTTTCCGTCGTCTGTTTCTACCTGATACATTCCACCAGAATGAACCTTAACAACAGTTCCCTCTACCTTGACATTGTCGTCCCTACTCACCTATTTGCTAACCTCTCTTCATATTGCGTTGTTGCGAATGATTGAACCGACCAACTATTTTATCAATAGACGGCCTGGCCTCGAATTGTCCTAGAATAACTGTTAACATTTACCACCATAAGGCCAACGTGTCAAATCATCTTCGCATAAATGTTGTTTACCCTAATAAGGTCCTCGGGTGTGTCAACTTCTATGGAGTCAAATTCCGTGATTACAACTTTGACCTTGTAACCATTCTCAAGAGCCCTGAGTTGCTCGAGCCTCTCTTTTACCTCAAGAGATCCTACAGGCAATAGGACAAACCTGTCTAAGAAATCCTTTCTGTAAGCGTAAACTCCATGATGTTTGTAATAATCACGCTGGATCTCACCTTCCCTGTAATAAGGAATGGTAGATCTTGAGAAATACAGAGCGAAGCCATCACGGTCAAAAACCGTCTTTACAGCGTTTGGATGATCAATCTCCTCATCTCTCACTATTCTGTAAATAAGAGTGCTCATTGGAATAGAAGCATCGTTTAGTAAAGGGTTTACAACTTCATTGATCATTCTCGGTTCAAATAATGGCTGATCGCCCTGAACGTTCACAACAATGTCACTGGAGTTCAGGGCAATTCTATTAGCCGCTTCAGCAATTCTATCAGTTCCACTTGGATGATCAGTACTAGTCATAATACATTTGGCGCCATGCCTAATGACCGACTCCATGATCATTTCGGAATCCGTAGCGACATACACATCCTCAATAGCATCGGATTCTAGCGCCCGCTCGTAGACCCTTACTATCATCGGTTTACCGCATATATCCGCTAGGGGTTTTCCCGGGAAACGAGATGAAGCTGCCCTAGCCGGTATAAACCCAACAACTTTTATTTCATGTTCCGGCATAAATAAAATAAAACCTTAAAGTAAAGTCTTTGCCGCGGACTCTAATGCCACACATATCCTATCTATTCCTGTCTCTGTAAGCCTAAGACTGATAGGCAACACAATCGTCCTAGACAGATATTGCTCTGTTTTTGGAAGCATGTCAGAAGTATAATTAATTTCGGAGCCGCAAAAAGTTTCACAAAAGGGAAATGAGCCCGGCCACGCTGTGCTTTTGGAAAGTAAGTGTTCCCAGTTGTGGAAGAAATGCCAAAGGTTATTTTTAAAATATATGGCGCTAACACCAGCTGATGTTATTTTCTTGTGGAATTCCGCAGCCTTTTGCGAATCAGGCAAGAACAAACAAACATGGGTGTGACTGTCCACGCCTCCGTCTGGTAGGCTTCTCAACTGTACACCTTTCGTATTAGCAAGTAGATCCCTAATCTTCTCCTGATTCTTTTTCTGGACATCAAGTATTTCTGGTAGACGTTCCAACTGAGCCAAACCTACCGCTCCTTGCATCTCTGTCATGCGATAATTGAATCCGAGAAAGCTACGTCCTTCCAGAGCTCGACCTACAGCTGGATTGTGATCGTGACCGTGATCCGCATATTCGGAGGCCCGAATGTAGGTATCTTTGTCATTAGTGATGACCATACCACCTTCGCCAGTAGTGATAGTCTTGTAAAAGTCGAATGAAAAAGTGCCTGCGTCTCCTAGAGATCCTACCCTTCTACCGTCTACTGATGCGCCTAATGCTTGAGCAGTGTCTTCCAGCACCTTCAACCCATTTTTCTTAGCAATCTCTATTATCTCTCTAATCCTAGCTGGACTGCCAAGCATGTGCACAGGTATGACGGCTTTGGTCTTAGGGGTAATCTTCTTTTCAAAATCATAAGGGTCAAGATTCAGTGTGTCATCAATTTCCGCAGGTATTGGGATCGCTCCTGCCTCTATAATAGCTTCAAAAGTGGCTATAAAAGTGAATCCCTGAGTTATGACTTCGTCTCCCGGTTTAATTCCGAGAGCGGCCAAAGCAACTTTGAGAGCAGTCGAACCCGAAGTCACAGCCTGGGCATAGCCTGCTCCGTTAAATGCGGCAAACTTCTCTTCAAATTCTCTAACCTTGTAAACACCTTTTCTTTCTTCCTTGAATTCATATCTAAAGAGAATTCCGGTATCAAAAACCTGATTGACTTGATCCCTCTCTTTATCACCTATCCATTCGTAGCCAGGCATATCAAACTCCTATAAGGTCGGGCGTATAGTCTGAAGCTGCAACTATGTATTAATGAATCTTCTAGGTCCGTCCCGTGTCGAAATAGTCGTCGTACAGATAATTAATAGGCCGCTTCGTAAATCGCTGTGGCCTCCTCGGGTCCTAACTTGCGAGGGTTATTTTCCACCGGCCTTGTGACCTTCAATGCTCCTTCAACAAGCATGGGAATGTCGTCCATCGGCACATTGATGTCAGAAAGTCCAGCCGGTATACCGATGTCATCACATAATGTTCTGACAGCGTCCACTGCGGCCTCCGCAGCCCAGCGCATTGAAAGACTGTCCACTCGCTCGCCCATATTCTTGGCTATCAAGGCCATCGCCCGCTCAGCCGCAGGTAGGTTGAATTCCATGACATGTGGAATGAGGATCGCATTGGCTAGTCCGTGGGGGATCCGATAATTTCCTCCCAGTGGATAAGCAAGAGCATGAGCCGCTCCCACCCCAGCATCAGCCAACGCTAAGCCCCCAAACAAACTGCCTAATAGCATTTTTTCACGTGCCTTGATATCCGAACCTCTGTAAACTGCAGTTCTCAAACTTTCCGTAATTAATCTGACCGCAGTAAAAGACAAACTTTCCGTAAATACCGTGGATGAAAGGCTCGTTACTGATTCGATAGCGTGTGTGAGGGCATCCATTCCCGTTGAAGCAGTTACTTCCGGAGGCAAAGACAACGTTAATTCCGGATCCAGCAATGCGGCGTCCGGAAACATTAAAACGCTGTTGATACCACCTTTGGCCTTGGTATGTCGGTTGGTGAATACAGCAGTGAACGTAACCTCTGAGCCCGTTCCCGCAGTGGTCGGAATCATTATGGTAGGAACACCTTTGATCTTGACTACGTTTAGGCCGATATATTGTTCGGCCTTTCCATAATTGGTCAAGAGAACAGCCGCAGCTTTAGCGGTATCCATAGCTGATCCACCACCAAGCCCTATGACTACATCAGCCTGAATGTCCCGTCCAATTTCCGCCGCCGCATCAGCATTATCCAGATAAGGCTCAGGCTCTACCTTTAAACTCACTTCACCGCCTATGTTAGCATCTTTCAGACTCTTGCGAGCAGACTCCAAAATTCCGTGACTCTGCAAGGAAGGATCCGCCACCAACAAATACTTCTTACCGCCAATACTCTTTGCCAATTCACCCAGACCGGAAATGGCGCCTATCCCCGAAAATATTCTCGTTCTAAATTGGAAACTCTTAAGCTGCTCGAACATCTGAACCTCTCTCGTAGCATTGTGAGACTGAAAGCGTCCAAACCTATAACAGAAAACTATGATGTGGGCAAGTAAAGAAAACTGTTACATTTCAAGCTCTAATATGCTAGAAATACAAGTTTAGACGAAATTTCGGTGAGGAGGCTAACCAAGTGCTTGAAATCCTGAGTCGTGGATTCCGGGATGCAAAACAATATCTTCAGGGAATGCGGACTCTGAATGAAGAGAATCTTGCTGAGGCCCTTAAAATTGTTAGGGTTTCTTTGTTGGAAGCCGACGTTGAGTTCAATGTTGCCAGGTCATTTCTAGATCGTGTCAAAGAACAGGCTCTAGGAGAGATTGTTCAAGTTAAGGTTAAGCACAAAGACAAGAAATTAAAGGTATCTCCTGGTGATCACTTCATAAGGCTTTGTCATGATGAGTTGGCTAGGTTGATGGGCCCTGCGGATACGGCTCTTGACCTAAAAACCACACCAATCAGCACTATAATGATGGTCGGACTTCAGGGATCCGGGAAAACTACTACGGCTGCCAAGCTAGCCAAACTTCTCATGAAGTCCGGAAAACGCCCCATGCTAGTTGCAGCGGACGTCTATCGTCCTGCGGCTGTGGATCAATTGATTACATTGGGGAAGACTTTAAATATTCCAGTTTATTCCGATGGAGGAGATCGACCTCCTCAAATATGCGAAAAGTCACTCGCGCATGCCACGAATCTTGGATGCAACGTAGCCATCTTTGACACTGCCGGGCGATTGACCGTTGATGATGCTTTAATGGAGGAACTCAGGCAGATTCAGGAACTCACATCACCCAATAACGTATTGCTCGTATGTGATGCCATGATCGGTCAAGAGTCAGTCAATGTGGCTCGCGCCTTTAACGAACGTATTAAATTAACAGGATTCATACTCACCAAGCTAGATGGTGACGCAAGAGGTGGCGCGGCCATATCCATAAAGGAGGCTACTGGAGTACCCATCAAATTTGTGGGTATGGGAGAAAGTCTTGACCGTCTCGAAGAATTTCGCCCTGATGGCTTGGCCTCACGGATACTAGGGTTCGGGGATGTCGTCGGTTTAGTAAGGGATTTTGAAGAAGTCGTTGACGAAAAAAAGGCCGAAGAAGACGCCATGCGGATGCTTCAAGGCGATTTCACCTTAAACGACTTTCTCAATCAGGTAAAAACCATCAAAAAGATGGGGCCTCTACAGGATGTGTTGGAAAAATTGCCTTTTTTCCAGGGACAGATACCCCAACAGGCGCAGATTGATGATTACGAATTGGTTAAAGTTGAATCCATAATTAACTCTATGACTCCAAAAGAACGTAAGAATCCGGACCTCATTGACGAGAGCAGAATTGGAAGGATAGCAAAGGGTTCAGGCAGAAAAGAAAAGGAAGTCAAGGATCTTCTCACCAAGTTTAAGGACATGAGAGACCTGATGAGCGCGATGGGCGGTGGAAAGATTAAAGGGCGTTTCAAAAGACTTAAAGGTCTCAAGAAAATGTTGAGTGATGGTTTCTCTGGAATTACCGGGGGTGGCCAAGCTCCTATCCCATCACCCGAAAATCCTTTCGGATTACCTGAGATTTCAAAGAACAAGGCGGGAGTAAAAAAATCGCTCGACAAACAAAGAAAAAAGAATAAAGAGGCTCGTAAAGCGCGTAAGAAATCAAAACGATGATTTATTGGCCTCTTCCAATAGACACTCAAAACTTTTTTAAACCACAAGACGTCGTAACGCTTGTTAGTTTTATGAAAAATCTTTATTCTAGGAGGCCTGAATTTAATTCATCGGGCACATTTCGTAACAGGAGGAAAATATGCTTTGGAAATTGATCGGGATGATCATCCTAGGGTTAGTTAGCGCAGGTCTAAGTTATTACAAGAAAAACTATTTCGTAAACCTTTTCAACGACATTCTGGGTAAGGACGAAGATGACGACGCTGCTACACGAGTAGGCAGGGGATTCATTTATGGATTCCTTTTTCCAGTTTATTTGATGCTCCTTCTGGCCGGTCTAGGAGTGTTGATCTCATTTTTGATCGGGGCAGGGATTGTGGCTGGAATAGTGTTTGTATTGGTATGGGGCACAGAAAAACTGCTACCTCAGAAATGGCTGGGAGGTTTCATTATTCCGCTTTTCAACAAGATAGGAATGAAGGGCGCCAAATCGGAACCAATGCCCTCCTGTACCGTACAATCTGATATTTACCCCCCTCAACAACAATAGTTGAAACTATGGTAACCGCTGATTCTTAAGGCTAGGGTAATTGAAAAGAAAGGCTCCATCAAGGAGCCTTTTCTATTTGTAAGCAAAATCATCCAGGATTCCCGTCTGATTTGCCTTCAAACAACTTGTTCAAACAAAACTATAAATTAACTTCCAGATAAAATGCTTTTTTCCATTTCCCTTATATGATCGTCCATTGTGATCATAGCTAGCCTGACTGAATCAACAAACCGTTCTTGAATCTCACCCTGTTTTGCCAGATCAGCCAGAAAGTTTATTCTCTGCTGAGTTCGTTTCTGAAGAAGCCTATAGTATTCAATTTCCTTGGGTGGAGTATATTTTTCATCATAGTCCTTATCCAGAAACGTCAGGCTACCTTTCTTGGGTATTTGTAAGCCAGGATAAACAGGCCAATCCTCTGCTTCCATCTTTCCCCTGGCGAGGTGAACGACCATCGGCAAAGTCAATTCCTTGGGAATGTCAATTTCTTTTCCATTTGCGCCATAAAACTTGTTTGTGTTGAGTATTATGCCTACGGCCCCTCTTTTGAAAAGCTCTTCAAATCGTTCGCAATCCAAAGTCAAAGGATAAACCCTGAAAGGGTTGGCGAAAGGCTCGAAAACCAGCCGGTTCATTTCGGATTCTGCGACATTCTCCGCGGAAGTCCTCATGGTGGCCAAAGACGCTCCCATGGCAACAGCCAATCTGTGATTTGAAATGAAAGTTATGGGAGGCAGCGTGGTATCTTTCATCAAGTAGCAGACATAATTGGGGCTAGGACCAGTGTCAGCCAAATTCAACAGCCATTCTCTGCTCTTAATTGCTCGGCCGTTCCGGTTCCGGATATCCGTGGGGAAAATAACTTTTCTCCCCTCTTCATTCTCAGCAACCATCTGGTTCATAGCCGTCATCCAGAAATCTATGTCCTTTGAACCTTCCTGGGTTGCGTCAGTCTTGTCAAAAAGATTGGGTTCGAGAACAATGCTTTTCTTATGCGCCATATCAATATTGAAAGCATCGTCATGAATAACGGTGACTTTCTCTCCGGACTCGGTCTTGATAGCGCCTTCATGGAATGCTGAATTGGTGAGGGATGATTTTCCTGATCCTGACAGCCCAAAAACGGCCATGGAGGCGTTACCTTCAGCCAGATGGAATTCTTTGATTCCAGCATGGCAAGCAACCATTCCGGCTCTGACTCCTATCGTCCATCCAAAAGTCAGAAGGTTTTTCTTCATCTCACCGAAATATCTCAAACCAAGCACGGCCACTGCGTTGTGTTCGGGATCTATTATTACCAACCCAATTGGGAAATCCGGATGTTTCCAGTCCGGATCAGCTATCATGATTACGTCTGTTTCACCTTTCAGCACCACTGACTTGGAATATGCCTCGAGATATTCTGGAGTTTCATGCTGAAAATTCAAACACACATTCAACGCATTGATGGCATGACGTTCAGTAGTTAGATAGTGAACCTTGATCATACAATCGGGATCAAGCCCCATATAAGCGTTTGTATAAATGAGAGGTTTATTACCCATGTCATAGACCGCTTCACGCAGAATCGACTCGTATTTCCCTGCATCACTTCCCATTTTGGGGACCAAAACGCGAGCCTTGGCTGTCCGTCCTAGAATGGCGCCATCGTTCACAACCAGAACTTTCGCGTCCGATGGCAAACCCATTGCTTCAGCCTTATACATGGGATGGTCCGTCACGACAACTCCAGGCTGCTTCCGCGCTAGCTCGTAACACTCTCGTAAGTTGACTTTTCGGACATTGTTGCCATAAAAAACCGTTTTAATTATTCCCTGAAATGAACTCGTGCGCTTAGGGTTTAACACACTCTCTGTGGCCATTCTTCCTCCTGAGGTTCTATAGGACAATCTCTTGTCATCGATCTGTAGGGCGCATTGCCGAAAACAAACCATACTCAAAAACGCGACCGTAAAAGACATATGAATTCAATCTGTTATGTAATAATTATCTCCATCGCATAGATTGTCTGATTTTTTTCATAGTCTTTTAATATAACATAAATCTTGCCAAAAGGCTCAATCTTTATTTTAGAAAAAATGTAGTATTTTTTGAACTGATGCATTCAACAACTTCATTGAGTTGCCTTTTTACTTCAAAAAGTATACGAATAGCCACTAATGGACTGTTTGGGAGATAGGCGTTTTGTTTCTGTCCTGTCCGTAATGAGAACCAAATGTTTGTTCCAAGAATTTTTACTGACATGCTCGGCATAAAGTGTCCTCAGTCGTCTTTTTTGAAGGTTGTTGAAACATTAGGGTTCGTTTTTTTGTTGGCGCTGGTTTTGATTGCCATTTCAGGATGTTCTAAGACATTCTACGGATTAATTAGAAGTCAGCCCAAAGATGCGTCAACAGAGCCACCGTCTACTTTGATTAAGCCAAAAATAGATGACAACAGTCAAAGTTCTGTTTTGGAAAGTAGCAACAAACAGCCCGAAAATCCTTCTTTGGATAAAAAAGTTTCTGAACTCCCTAAAGTTTTGGATGCATCCACAAAGTCCGAAAATTCTGAAACGCCTAGCGCTCAAAAAGAACAGACACCGTCTCAAGAACAGAAAATACGACCTCCTAAGCGCCTTACAGGAACTGAGCAAGGAGACTTTCCTGATGAGAAGGATCAAAAACCTGGAGATAAGCCGTCTGTTCCGCTCAGAGTAAGTAATCAGGCAGATGAAGATGATCTTTCAGGCATAGAAGTTGAAGAGAGAAACCCAAAATTTAAGAAACATGATCATTCTGAGTATGTCACAAAGATTAAGAACGCTGCGATAGATGTGGCTAACCGGGAAACCGATTCAGCTTATGTAAGGATGTGCAAACATAGTGCCACTGACGAATGGTCCTTGGGGGTATATTATATTCAGGGCAAGAATTTTTATTTTCGAACTTATGCTTGGGATCCTATAGAGAATTCCTGGACTGAAACTTTTGAATCGGAGAAGAGACCCTCTGCCGGTCTAAAAAAACATTTGTCTTTTACCTCAGCGGCTAAGAAATGTGTGACCTTGAAAGGAAATTTAAAGGATTGACCAAACCTGGTTGGGGATGCATTTAAGAGTCATGCCTTAAAACCAGTTTTCCCATTGAAATTTATCAACTGCCAAACACATTTATCAAAAAATAGAACGATTCATTTTTGTGCCAGCAAGTTATAGAAGTTTAAATAAGCAATTTAGAAGAATTTTACTATAGGAGGCCAAGCAAATGATCAGAATGACGTTTACCAATCAAAACTGCAAGAATTCATCGAACCTCCAGAATAAAACCTCATTTACAATTATCATGTCTTCAATCTTCATTTTGGCTGGAAGTGTCTTTGCCCCCGTATACTGTCAACAAACCAGAGATCAGTGTTATGACTGTTGTGCAGAATCAGGCTACGATGAGTACTATACTGAAGAGTGCAGGCTGAAATGTTTCAGAAATACTGATCACTGTGTTTCAAAGAAGACTAAACAAACTACCGCCACAGCCAAACCGACCCCTGATGTTGCAAGACCTGCAAAGCCAAAGCCTGCGGAACAACCAGTAGTGTCTACTCGGGAGCAACCGGCGCGTCCTCAACCCAGAAGAGCCGAATTCGTTTGGCCCAATCCACTTAATCTGGTCCCCGGAAGAGAAATTGACGCTGCGAGCCAAATTCTGGCCCTTAACGGAGTCGTTCCTCAACACCCAAATTATGCTCAGGCCTTGCGAGCTGTTGAAGCTCTTCTAATTGATTTCGGGCGTAATAATCCTGCTGGAGGAGCTTTGCCGACTGCTCAATTAGAGAGGCTTGTAGGCCAGTTCAGATAGTTTATTCTCAAAGTATTCAAGAGAAAACGATTTGTTGAAAGAATGATCATCAGGCCTTACAAATATTGTTTTATGACGATATTATTACTGCTGTTTTTGGTGGCGAATCATCCAGCTAGCGTTTGCGCCGGCGTAAGATTGGAGCCGCAGTCGAACGCAGAACCTGTCAAAGACTCGAAACTTTACCCTGAGTGGTGGGGAGACAAACCCAGCGCAGGGAACATGGTGGACTGCAAGGGGCAAGCTAAATGTGTTTCTTGCCATTTGAACAACTCCAAGATGGATCCTGTTCATGCTTTTGCTTGCGACAAATGTCATGCGGGAGACGTCTTGGCTGAAGACAAGGATGAAGCCCACAAGGGACTGATTAAAGATCCTGGCTCTTTAGACTCTGTTGATCGGACATGTGGGAAATGCCATGCCGAAATTGCCCAAAAGGTCAAAATTTCACCAATGGCCATTTCCCCAAGAATGATTAATCAAACTCTGTTTGCATTTGGACTAAAAGAGTGCCTCAGACCCGTCTACGGAACTGTAGATTGTGAGGGTATAAAAGAACTACCTGATCCTTCTTCATTTATGAAAAGTATATCCCAAACAGACAATACTTCAGACCTTTCGGGAAACCTGAAACAATTGGATATTGCGGAACTTACCAGAAATCTGGGGGCTGATTTACTTCGAAGATCATGTTTGCGCTGTCACTTAAATACCGAAGGATCTCAACGCGCCGGTGAGAGCCGAGGGAAAGGTTGCTCGGCATGTCATGTGGCATACTCGAACACGACTGAAGGACGACCCAGCTTCCATGCTATCGTCAGAAATGCGGGAATTACCGCATGCCTTAAGTGTCACAACTCTAATCACGTGGGTTCCGATTTTGTGGGACTTTATGAAAAAGATCACAACCGAGGATTCAAATCCCCTGTAATCTCAGGACACCAGGCTCAGTCTATTTATGGCTCCGAGCAGCACCGATTGATCCCAGATGCGCACTACAGAGCTGGAATGAGTTGTGTTGACTGTCATGTTCTTGAGGAAATCCACGGTACTGGCAAACCGATAGAAAATCTTTCCAAAAACATTGCCATTTCATGCAAGGGATGCCACCTGTCACACAATCACCCTAAATTGTTCTCGGATTCGGATGGCAAAGCTGTATTACTTGGAAATCGTGAGAGGAATGTTCCGGTATGGTCCGCAAACATTGTCCCTCACAACATCAAGTCCCATGGCGACAAACTGTCTTGTTCATCATGTCACGCCGCATGGTCTTTCCAAGATTATGGCTTCCATTTAATGCTGGATGAACGAAATGAGTATTGGAAATGGTCCATCAATGCATCGCAAAATGATCCACAAGTTCAGAGTCTGCTGAAATACTACACAGGAGATTATGCGGAACTAATTCCGCCCAAGGAAAGACGTCAGCCCAATCTTCCTGAAGAGAAATGGAGTATTCCTGAGTCTTTTGATTGGTTATCCAACGAATCTCGAACAGGAATTTGGTATCGAGGCTGGACACTGAGGCGTTGGTCTAATCCACCCCTGGGATTAGACTCCGATGGCTCAGTAAGCATACTGAGGCCTATGCATCAGTATGTCATTTCATACGTCAACCGTAACGACAATGTCGTTTTGGATAGAAGCATTCCCGTCACAGGAGCAGGGAACCCGGCTCTTATCGTTAACCCTTACACTCCTCATACAACTTCGCCGATGGGAAGGGCTTGTTATGATTGCCACGGCAGTTATAAGGCAGTAGGTATGGGAGAGACCTTGAAGGGCTTGCAAGACAAATCCTTACATCCGTTAATTAAACCGGAAGATCAGATTCCTCAAATGAAATTCAGATGGGACGCTTTCACAGATCAGGGTGGAACTCATTTACAACATAGCCTCTACCCCAAACCCGCCGGCCCACTAGATAAAAAGACTCTGGAAACACTCCTCAATCCATCATCGAAACTCAAAGCCGCATGGTCTAATTTAATGCTCGGTAGAGATACGATGAACCCTGAACTCAAGGACGGATTTAAACGTTAGAGTCTACAACTGGCTTGACTGTTGCGAGAACCAAATATAAAGTCCGATAGATAAGGCTTCATGTGAATGATTTATAAATGTAGAGGCATGGCGTGAAAATAACTCCAGAACAGGTAGATTATGTAGCGGTCCTAGGAAGACTGTATTTGACTGAACAAGAAAAAGACAAATATCTAAACCAATTAGATGACATTTTAAAATACATGGAAACATTGGATTCCGTATGCACGGATGACGTCGAACCAATGGCAAGTCCGGTAGAATTGTTTAACCCTTTCAGAGAGGATGTAGTAAAACCCTCACTCCCAATGGAACAGGCGCTAGCAAATGCTCCCGCTGTTGATGGAACATCCTTTAAGGTCCCCAAAATATTAGACTAGTTTTTCATAATCAATAAACAAGATTCGAGAAAAGGAGAATCTCTTGTCCGACCTTTTCAATAAATCCGCGCATGAACTGATTGGCTTATTGAGAAATAGGCAAACCTCTTCTGTAGAAATAACACGGGCCTTCTTAGACCGAACAAGAAATTGTGAACCCCAGATAAAGGCTTTTGTAACAATTGATGAAGAAGAGGCCATTGAAGCCGCTCGCCGAGCTGATAGCTTGATTGACCGTGGAGAGGCAAAAACGCTCACCGGGCTACCAATAGTGATCAAAGACAATATGTGCCTCAAAGGTAGACGTACAAGTTGTGGCTCTAAGATATTGGAAAATTTTAGACCGCCGTATAATGCCACCGTTGTTGAAAAGATAATTGGCGAAGGGATGGTCATTCTTGGAAGCGCCAACATGGATGAGTTTGCCATGGGATCCTCCACGGAAAACTCGTATTGGGGGGCAACCCGGAATCCATGGAGTCTTGATAGGACTCCCGGTGGTTCAAGCGGTGGCTCGGCGGCTTCAGTGGCTGCATGCGAAACTCCTATTTCTCTAGGTTCAGACACCGGTGGCTCAATCAGACTCCCAGCGTCATTCTGTGGAGTAACAGGGATGAAACCAACTTATGGGGCAGTTTCCAGGTACGGCTTGGTAGCTTATGCGTCAAGTCTTGATCAGATTGGCCCATTTGCTCGGGATACCGAAGATTTGGCTTTAATGCTAAATCTTATCTGTGGTTATGACCCCTTGGATTCAACATCTGCGCCCATTCAATATCCGGACTTCACAACTTTCTTGAACAAACCCATAAAAGGAATGACTATTGGAGCTCCTTCGCAATTCCTAGATAAAATAGAAGACAAAGACGTTGAGAGTATTTTATCTGAGGCGAAAACGGTATTTGAGAAATTGGGCGCCAAATTTGTAGAACTCTCCCTACCCCACTTGGATTACGGGATAGCAGCTTACTATGTCATTGCTCCCTGTGAAGCTTCATCCAATCTAGCTCGTTACGATGGCGTAAAATATGGGTACAGGGCTGACAACGTTGATGGAATGATCGACATGTATTGTAAGACACGTGCGTCAGGATTCGGAGAGGAAGTAAAAAGAAGGATAATGCTCGGCACATACGCTCTGTCGTCAGGTTATTATGACGCATACTATTTGAAAGCTGCCAAAATACGAACTCTAATCACTAACGATTTTAAAAAAGCTTTCGAATCGTGTGACGCCATCTTCTGTCCAACAGCGCCATCTCCAGCTTTCAGATTGGGCGAGAAAATTGATGACCCTATGCAGATGTACCTGACAGATGTCTTCACCATTCCGGTGAACATGGCAGGTTTACCGGGAATATCTATACCCGCAGGCTTTTCCTCGGACGGCCTTCCAATAGGCCTCCAACTGATCGCCGCCCACTTTCAAGAACCTAAAATCATTCAACTCGCGTCTGCTTTCCAGAATGAGACTGTTCATCACCATGCAAGGCCTAAAATATAGTTTTATTTGAGGGGATTATGGAATACGAAGCTGTCATAGGATTAGAGATTCACGCTCAGTTGCTTACCGATTCAAAGGCTTTCTGCTCTTGCTCAACCAAATTTGGGGCGCAGCCCAATATGAATACCTGTCCCGTCTGTCAAGGTATGCCCGGCACTTTGCCTGTCTTCAACAAAAAGGCCTTGGAATTTACTATTAAAATGGCCTTGGCCTGCAATTGCTCCATCAACGAATTCAGTAGATTCGCCCGAAAAAATTATTATTACCCTGATCTCCCCAAGAACTATCAAATTTCCCAGTATGAGCTTCCAATATCCGAGCATGGCTGGGTAGTGGTCGAAACGGAAGACGGCCCCAGGAAAATTGGTATAACCAGAATCCACATGGAAGAGGATGCAGGCAAACTAATTCATGATGAACATAGGCCTGTTTCCTATGTTGACTTGAACCGGACGGGAGTTCCATTGATAGAAATAGTCTCAGAGCCAGACATGAGAACCCCGGAAGAGGCGGCAAGTTATCTCAAAACTCTGCACTCGATACTGGTATACCTCCGCATTTGCGACGGTAATATGGAAGAGGGTAGTTTTAGATGTGACGCTAATGTGTCAGTGCGTCCAGTAGGTTCATCTAAACTTGGTGTGAAAACTGAACTTAAGAACATGAATTCATTTAGAAATGTTCAGAGGGGGCTTCAGCACGAAATAGATCGGCACACGGAAGTAATTAGAGAGGGCGGCACAATCATCCAGGAAACTAGGCTCTTCGATCCGAGCACTGGAGCCACCGTTTCAATGAGAAGCAAGGAACAGGCTCATGATTACAGATATTTTCCGGATCCGGATCTGTTACCGTTACGGGTTTCAAAGGAATGGATCGAAGAAATCAGATCAACCTTGCCTGAATTACCCGCTGAGAAAAAAGAACGTTTCGTAAATGAATTTGGAATCCCACATTACGATGCTGGGGTGCTTACCGCCTCTCGAGAACTGGCAGAATACTTTGAGAATGTGGTCAGGGAATTCAACAATCCAAAATCTGTAAGCAATTGGATAATGACCGAATTCATGAGAGCCATGAAATTGGATGATCGCCCGATTAGCTCGATTCTTGTCAAGCCAGGCCAGTTGTCTTCATTATTGAAGATGATCGATGATGGTAAAATTTCGGGAAAGATTGCCAAAACAGTCTTTGATACAATGTGGGAAACTGGAAAATCACCAGAATCTATCGTTCAGGAAAAAGGCCTGTTGCAGGTATCTGATAGCAGTGAGTTAGAATCACTAATAACGAAGGTTCTTGAAGGTAATCCGAATGAAGTCGGAAAATATCTTTCGGGCAAAACCCAATTGATGGGATTTTTCGTTGGACAAGTTATGAAGGCGTCGAAAGGGAAGGCTAATCCTGGAATGGTCAATGAAATTTTGACAAAAAAACTAGCCGAACGTTCGGAAAAATAGATTTTAATGGACTGTTTGGTCAGTTATCCCTGTTAGGCTGAGATTTTCTTTGCGGCTTTGCCGGTTTCTTCGAAGCGGGGCCTTTTTTGGTATCTTTGCTTTCATCCCGTGTTTGAGACTCGGGCTCTATCAGTGCTTTCTTGCCGAGTTGACTATCCATAGCCTTCCAGGTGGCAGCAAATTCTCCTGCCTGCTCCTGCATGAAATCTAAGGTCTTCCTGGCGGCAAGGAAGTTATCCAGCAATTTTAGCTCATCTACCAAATCCACTTTCCATTTTCCTTTGGAATCTGATCGGATGAGCCGAACTGTCCTGTTGACTCCCTTGAGAGTTCTCACATCTAATAAAGCCTGTTTTTCTTCGATCATGACCGGAGAAGGCACGCTGGTCGGATCCAGAGTGTTTAGAATAGCAATTTTCTCAGCCTGTTGGTCCAAGAGGTAGTCCTTTTCAATCCTGAGGACAAGATTTAGTGATTCTTGAGACAGCATCTCCCGCGCATCTTTTATCTGTTCGTTTTTCATCCTCTCCCTGTAAAGAACAAAGGCTTCTTCTGGCTTGGCAGGGACTAAATCACATCCAGAAAACAGAATTGGAAATGTAATAATGAGGAGCAAAAATCCAGCTACTCTCTTTTTCGTAAAAATATCAATTGTAACAATACGGCCATCAAACATGTGAAATGCTCCCGATTTCGAGAGAAAATTGGCTCCTAATCCGACAAGTTAGACGGTAACCAGATCTTGAATGAACTTCCACTCCCCCACTGACTGTCCACACTGATATCTCCGTGATGCAATTGAGACAGTTCCTTGCAAATTGCCAGACCAAGTCCTGAGCCCTTTTCGCCCTCAGTGCCTTTTTCTTTACCCCGCTGAAATTTGTCAAAAATTCGAAGCTTGTCAGAGTCCTTAATCCCTATACCGTTGTCTCTTACCTTAATTTCTATTCCAGGAATATCACCCCTCTCAACAAATGAGGTGCTAACCTTAATTTCCCCAGATCGAGGTGTAAACTTTATCGCATTGCTCAATAGATTAGTGACCATCCGAGAAACATGAGCTATATCTGCAGAAATCTTCGGCAATTTTTCTCCAAGATTGGCGGTTAATTTGATGCCTTTTTCAGAAGCCAGACCCTTGAGCGTCTGAATGCTTTGTTGAACAGGCAAGTTTGGATCGAAACTACTCAGCCTTAAACCAACTATTCCAGACTCCAGTCTGAGCAACTCAAGCAGAGAATTAATGAAGGCTAGTTGTTGTTTGGCGGAATCAATTGTGTCGTGGATTAAATTTTTTATCTCAGGTTTTACATCGCTGCGCTTTAACATTTCGAGACTACTCAGAACCGACTGAAACGGAGCCCTGACATCATGAGAGAGAACTGATAACAACTCAGCCTGCCATTTATTTTGATCCTCGGCTTTGCGACGGAGCTTGTTTCGCTCTACCAGGTTATTAATCATGAGCGATATCTTACGTGGATCCTGATTCAGAAGCTCCCTTTTTTCCAAATAACTATCCGCTCCAGCTTCAAATGCCGAATTCCATGCATCCACACTCTCCATTGATGAACTAATAATCACTGTTAAGTCTGGATAGGACGACTTCAACTCTTTACACAGCTCAATTCCGTTACCATCGGGAAACATTATATCAAGCAAAAGCGCATCAATATGAGGATTAATTGTCTTCCGGAGAGCCTTTGCAGAATCTACAGCATCCATGTCATAACTATTTCCAAGCAACAAACGGAGCGTATCACGAATTACTGGCTCGTCGTCTGCGACTAGAAGTTTGACCTTGGAACTCATTGTAAATTCTCTTTAGGCAGAGGCAATATTACTGTAAAACAGCTCCCCTGACCTGTTTTACTCTTTACATCTATTCGTCCAGAATGCGCCAATGCTATCTTTCGAGCCATGTAGAGACCTCGCCCACTTCCTCCCGTGGTAAATCCAAGCCTGAATATCCTGTTTAGGTTCTTCTCGGGTATTCCAACACCCTTGTCCTCTATTTTCACAAAAGCTTCATTACGTTTGGAGCCTAAAGAGATCCTTATGGTTCCAGGATCATTCGAAAATTTTATTGCGTTTCGGATTAGGTTATCAAATAATTTCATCAAGAAACGCTCTTCGGCCCGGACACTAATAGCAGTGGCTTTAAGGTGATTACTCGTGATCAATACGTTTTTTTCGTCAGCAATCTGTTTGTAGTTGGAAACACATTTACCCACGAGCAAATTCAAGTTAACTAACGAGGGTGTTATCCGAAACGAATCGGAATGCAATCTTATGAAATCAATGCGCTCTTCTAGCATTGACAGAAGTTGTATTCGTTTGTCCTCCACCTGATCTATGAATTTGACGCCTTCCTCGAGCTTACCATTATTTATCATCTGTTTGGCAGTCTGAAGCCCGATTCCCATTATGTCAAGCGCCGCTCCAAGCTCATGCCTGTATAGTTTCCCAACTTCTTTGCTGATAAGGAATTGATCTGTTACGTCTCGTAACATTATAACCTGAGATTCCAGTTCTATTTCGTATTTCCTGCCGTCAGCGCCAACCTCTATGCGCTTTCCAAAAACTTCTATAGTGTCGCCATTTTCAGTTTTAATATTGGAAACTTTTTGAACAAGTTTTTCAGGTGAATAAAGCCTAAGTTCTTCATCGAGGCTAGATTGCCCAAAAAGATAAGAATTAAGAGTCCCTGACTCGGATAACATCCTTGTCGCCGATGGATTCATGTAATAGAGTTGTGTCTTCTGATCTATACAGATCACCCCATCCGGGGACATTTCAAGAGCCTGTCTGTCTAGTTCAAGACTTTTGACCCGTTTTTCCCTATCCTCCTTTTTTCTGACTGCTTTGGTCTTATTCAAAGTCTCCCGCGCTAAAGGATACGAATCATAAAGAAACTTTTTCACCAACCCCTGCTTTGAAATATCGGAGGTAAGACTAAATCCAGACTCCCAACACTCTACGATTCCAGCCGATTTGAGACGGTTAAAAAAAGATACATCCGTATTGCTTAATAAAAGTGAAGAAACTTCCTTTTCGGAAAGCGGAATATAGAACAGGCTGAGGATATACAAGACCCTGGTAAGCGACGACAATTCTTTTAGATCTTTAAGCGACCTGACGAGCTGATGAAAATCTACATATGATTTGAGCTTACCGCTTTCTGAATTAACTGAAGCCCCAGGTATATGTGGTCTCCAATTCTTAAGAATCTCGACACCCGGATACCTCTGCTGTAAGATTCTCAATAGTTCCGGACTAAGACCCAAATCAAGCAAGCGTAGACAGCACAACCTGGATGTTTCTCTGATCTCGTCAGCCACATCCTTGTTCAAAACGAACTTCTCAATTTGAAAAGGAGCCGATACACTAGGGTCCATCTCTTTCAGAAGTAATATCTGCATGTACTTCATTTCGGGGGATTCGAAATCCTTTAGCAGATCCTCTGGAACGCCCCTCAATTGCCGGTAAGCCCAAAGACACGAAGGAGTTTTAAATCCTCTGTCCAAAATCGTTCTGCGAAGCACAACTTTTTGAGACGAAGTAGCCCATCTTACCCCGACCTGGACCGCTACATCCTGAAAAGAATAAACCTCCGATTTCAGAAAAGTAGTCAACTCGTTAAACGACTTCTCTGTAAAATTAACATCACCACGTCCAAAGCTAAACAAATCCGGAAAACGTTTTGGAATATACTCAAAACGTGGACGCCGCTCAATTTCTTTAAACAACGATCTCAACATATTGATTCAATTATTCAATATTACATAAAAAGTCAAGTAATTATGTCTGGGAGACGGGTAATCAAATAGCCTGAAGTTAACGCTTGTTCTACGCATTGTTGTTGCGTGCCCATTCTTGGCGTTCAAAGACCTGCGTTTGTCTTGCGAATTCTATGGGAAAAAATTAATTGGATTTTCGTGAACTGATAGAATAATCTACAGCCTCGATAAAATTGAGAATGCTTCATTGGAAAAAGCTGACCATTCTAGAAAATGAGGAACAAATTATGCCCGATCATGATGATCAATACGGTTTCAACACATTAGCAATCCATGCTGGTCAATCGGTGGATGAACCAAGTTTATCCAGGGGCGTTCCAATACATCGAACATCTTCATATGTGTTCAAAAACTCTCAACATGCTTCAGATCTATTTGGCCTACGTCAACTAGGTAACATTTACACAAGAATAATGAATCCAACCACTGATGTTTTGGAAAAACGCATGGCGTCGCTGGAAGGCGGCGTTGGGGCTTTAGCCACGGCGTCCGGAACATCTGCAATATTTTATTCGATTATAAACCTGGCCGAAAACGGTAATGAGATAGTTTCAGCTCGAAACCTTTACGGTGGCACTTACACCATGTTCAACGATATACTTCCCAAACATGGAATAAAAACAGTCTTTGCCGACTACGATGATCCTGAAAGTTTCAGGAAGGCCATCAACGACAAAACAAGGGCCATTTTTGTTGAATCAATCGGAAACCCCCGTTTAGGAATTCCTGATTTTTATAAAATAGCCAGGATAGCCGATGAATTTCACCTCCCGTTAATAGTAGATTCAACATTTACTACGCCATTCCTATTTCGGCCTATAGAGTTTGGAGCATCTATAGTGGTTCATTCACTCACAAAATGGATAGGTGGTCACGGCACAGCAGTTGGAGGAGTGGTCGTAGACTCTGGAACTTTTGATTGGAGTGACCCGAAATTTAGGATGTATGTGGAGCCCGAAGCATCATACCACGGCATTAGGTTCGCATACGATTTGGGACCCTTACAAGAAATGGCTTATATATTGAGAATGCGCTTGGTCCCTCTGAGGAACTTGGGAGCCTGTATTAGTCCAGATAATTCATGGATATTTCTGCAAGGCCTAGAAACCTTGGCTCTGAGAATGCAGCGGCATTGCGAAAATTCATTAGAGATTGCAAATTACCTATCTCAAAACAAGAAAGTGAGATGGGTTAGGTACCCCGGGTTGTCTGCAGACCCT
Organism: uncultured Desulfomonile sp.; assembly: GCA_937930835.1. Taxonomy (GTDB): domain Bacteria; phylum Desulfobacterota; class Desulfomonilia; order Desulfomonilales; family Desulfomonilaceae; genus CAITZA01. The sequence goes on along the minus strand of CALGLN010000127.1, from coordinate 7,186 downwards.
TCTTTTGAGATGGCGCAACGGTATTTTAGGAAAGGTATGTCAGGCGGCGTGGTCGTTTTTGGTATTGATGGCACTAGCCACATTGCAGAAACATTTATCAATAACCTCAAACTCATCTCGCATCTTGCCAATGTCGGGGATGCCAAAAGCCTCGTGATTCATCCAGCGAGCACTACTCATTCACAACTCTCGGAAGAACAGCGTCGAGAAGCGGGTATTCCGGACGAATTGATTAGGTTGTCTGTTGGTATAGAGGAAGTTGACGACATTATATCTGACCTGGAGAACGCATTCGCAAAGATTTAGAATTAGATCCAGCTGAACTTGTAATTTGATGAGCGCTTATGCTATCTATTCAGCCCTTTTATCACTTGATAATAAGACTGCGGCCTTGACAATTGGCAAAGCCATAGAAGTTAATCACTTATGATAAGATCCAGGACCCCTAAGCGCCCAATGTTGGGCAAAAGAAAAAGACCGAGTTCTTCTCAGGCCCACAAACGAGAAACGGAAAAGAGCCTGGACTGGGCTCCAAAATTAAATCGTCATTCAAAAAAACTTCTTGAGCAGATCGGAACCCCCGAACCACATGTTTTCAAACCTGACGATTTCCAACTAAAAGCTGTCGAACTCATCAAGAATAATGACGTATTGGTAAGCGCTCCCACTGGTTCAGGCAAGACATGGATCGCCATTGAGGCAACCAAAGCGGTCCTCGCCCAAAACGGATACGTGTGGTACGCAACCCCCCTTAAAGCTCTTTCTAATTCAAAGTTTGACGAATTTGGCAAAATTCTAGGGAGCAATAATGTGGGCATCTTGACCGGAGACAGGAAAGAAAACAAAGATGCCCCGGTGATTGTAGGGACTACGGAGATACTGCGAAATCAACTTTATGATTCAATGCACACAGGTGAGGATCTGAAAAGTAGCCTTGTCATTCTAGATGAAGCGCACTATCTAGGTGATACGGATCGCGGTGTCGTATGGGAAGAAGTGCTGATCTATCTACCTAGTCGAGTACGATTACTCCTCCTGTCGGCCACTCTTTCTAACGCGACAGAAATAGCTAGATGGCTTGCCTACATAAGGGGAACGTCGTGTAAAATTGTTGCCACATATGAAAGACCCGTGCCTCTCAAAGAACTTTTCTTGGCGCCGACTGGAGAATTAGTTCCGTTCCTGGCAGGAAAACGGCTCTTCCCCACAGTATCTGAAATAGCAAAATCACAGAAGGGCAAAAAACGATTCGTTAAGGTTCAAGAACTGGACATTCCCAGGATCATGAAATGTCTACAGGATTTCAACCTCTTGCCCGCCATCTTTTTCTTCAAATCCAGATCCGATTGCGACACTGCGGTTTCTCAACTGGCCCCAACCCCAATAAGAGCTGATTCCGACGCTCTTAATGAAATGATAACCATATTCCTGGAAAAACATCCTGATTTTAAAAATCAAAGACATATAAGAAGTATTTTGACCCGCCGAGTGGCGGCCCATCATGCCGGCCATTTGCCAGCATGGAGGCTTCTGGTTGAGAACATGATGATTAATGGATTCCTGGACGCCATTTTTTCTACTTCCACAGTGGCGGCCGGAGTCAATTTTCCGGCCAGAACTGTTGTAATTATGCAGAGCGACAGGTTCGATGGTCACAAGTTCGTAGACATGACTGCCACGGAATTCCACCAAATGACAGGTAGGTGTGGAAGAAGAGGAATCGATAATGTCGGGTTCATTTTGATTGTCCCAAGCAAATATTTAGACATTGGCCTGGTCAGGGAATTATTACTTTCTAAACCAGAACCTTTGAGATCTAGAATTAATATTAACTTTTCCATGACACTCAATCTCCTCCTATCCCATGACCCCGCTGGAGTCTCAGAACTTTTGGAATTCTCGTTCGCTTCTTTCAGGGAAGGGCCGTCAAAGGCGAAGAAAATAACTGAAAAGCTTGTTTCTGATTTTTCCAATCATATGGAAATATTAATAGAACTTGGGTACGTGGACGAAACCGGTAAACCGACGTACGACGGGAGTTGGGCTGCAAAACTAAGGCTGGACCACCCACTATTAATTGCGGAATTAATACGATCCGGAGCATTTCGAAATGTTACCTATGTAGAGCTTGCTTGCCTCGTTGCTCCTTTCGTGGTGGATAAGGATAGGGAAATCCATATGAGTAAGGAGCTATGGGCCAGGACTAGGAATCTATGGCGTTTGTTCAAGAAAATGGTAAGTAGCCTTAAACCAGTAGTACGAATGATGTCATTGAGAGGATTTGAAACCCCCACTGTAATGTTCTGGCCAGCAGCTACAGTTTTCCTGTGGTCTCAGGACGTTGATTGGGAGGAAATCAATGCGCATGTGAGCGCAGATGAGGGTGATATTTCCATGATGCTTCTCAGAACCGCCGATCACCTCAGACAACTACTCGACCTGGAAAAGGAAGAGCCCATAATCGCCTCAAAGGCCCTCGAGGCTATTACCAAAATAATGAGACCACCTCTAATCTAGCAACTTTCTCGTGTCAAATAGCCCGTACTAATTTTTGTCCTTATACTAGTTCCTGTTGATTGTTGAGCTGATTGCCAACCCTTTTCTTACAACGGTTACTGCCGGGCCTAGACAGAAAAACTTTGACAATTCTGATTCTTTTTCTAGGAGACTGAAGAAATCATTACTGAAAGCTAGAAGTTTTAGCTCTGGCATTCCTGATTTAAAATCAATGTCGCGCCAGCTTCCATCCGACAACTTCAACAAACGGTCACCGATAAGTCGATAATAGGGATGCATTACATCTTGAGGGACAAACGAATTGACAAGATTCCACATGATCTCAGGGAAACGCCTTCGAGATTCCGACCCAGCAAAGGGGTTAACAAATCCGTACGTGTCGCAAAATCTGGAGATACTATCGAAATTTTGTGAGTCGTACTTATGCTGCTCGGCTTCCACCATTCTACCCAATTTTCGCATGGCCCAAAGTGTTTCTATCCATCTAGATTCATTTCGAAAATTCGCTTTAGTTAACGAAATCGAAGCTGATCGCGTTTTACCTCTGAATTTGACCTTGGCTACAATCTTATCCGCAGAAGAGGGAGACTTGTCATAGTTCCCGACAACACAAACAGTTTCATTCGCGCTGATTCCGGGAATGCTATCCGGATAAATCTCACCTCGAAGCATTTCCTGATATTCTACGGAAATTTCGCTAAGATTAGGTGTTGATACTTGAGAAATTAATTTTCCAACTATTTCATCTACGGGATGATCTTCGGATAAATTAAACGAGGTTCCACCAATCTGGCTGGACAATTTGTCCATCATGAAAACGTTAGGCCTATCTCCATTGTTGACAATGAAAAATCGCGATCTGTACTTGTTTAATCGCTTAATAGTTTCGGCCATTACATCGAAATTTGTCACCCCCACTGACGGCCGACCATCAGTGAACATAATAATTACCCCGCCTCTTTTGCGCATATTAAATAATTCCAATGCAGACAGAATACCGTTCAACAAATCCGACCCGCCGGATGCTTGTAAATTGGTGACAAAAGATTTTGCCAATGTCTTGTGTTCCTTGGAAGCAACCACGAACCTTGGAGAGAATTTTTTTATGTTTGAATTAAAGGATATCAAATTAATCTTGTCCGAGTCGGACAAACGATCCAAAGCATTAATGACCAGGGATTTCACAAAGCCTAGATGGTCAGGTGACAGGCTACCCGACGAATCAATCAAAAAAACAACATCCAAATCCGATTTCTGAGATGGAACATTGGCCATGGAGGGGGATGGTTCCAGCATTAAGAGAAAATAATTTTTCGATTGTGCGCCATTCTCAACTAACGCTCTTACGTCAAAAGTGGTTCCACCTAGAGTTGTTAATAATTCGAAATCCTGGAGGATTTTCTTGGCCTTGCCTCTAAAAGTGACTAGTTTTCGAAAAGGACCTTCTTGTACGGTGGTAATGCGATGAGAAGGGCTGAGAGAGGTTCTGACACTTTGGCCTATTTTGAATTTGACCCTGACATTAATTTCATCTATCGGCCCGAGAGAATATCTCTCACCGATCAAGGATACTTTCAGGGTCAGCAAATCACCAATCTTCGGTTGTTTCGAAATGTATCGAACTCTAATGTTTTTTCTCTCGTGGGCCTCCAAATAAATGGATTTGACTACTATGGATTCATGCCCCCAAATCGATAGCAAATCGTGATCTGAATGCTCTTGAGTCAACTTACGTACGATAGTCTGAGTGGAAAGCTTATCGAGAAACTGATAGTCCGTAGACTTATCGTCGATAGAGACTTCTATTTCTGATTTAGCCCCCTCGTCTAGAATTGGTAAGATAAAAATTGATTGAAGGGGGAATTCGTTATCATTCTCAAATGTTTGACAAAAATTGAACTCCAAAGATTTGTCACTAACTACTACGAAACTGTCCGAAGATTTGATTGACAGTCTTGCAATAGGAAAAAACTCTCCCTTCATCTCAGGTGGATATACAAATAATACTCCTCCCGACTGCGCTTCGCCCAAGTGAATTAACAAAAGAGCTGATACAAGAGCAATCAGACGACCAATTTTCATACAACGCCCTACACGAACTTGCTAAGTGAGCTATTTCATGGAACGACTGAACAAGCTAGTTTACTAATGACGTTTAAGTCCTACCAGATCAAAACGGCTATAAAACAATTACTCTTGGGCCAATTCTCTGTCCCAATAGGAATTTGCAATCTCAACCAGTTCACTCGTAGGACAAATATCCTGGGAGGCTTTAAGAAACATCTCATGGTCTATTATCCCAGTATCGGCCAAATCACGTCCGATCTTCCTCGACGCATCCAAAACCTCTCGAAGTGGGTCCGGGTATTTTTTCCCAAGGAGCAGGGAAAAAGCTGCCGGTCTCAGTAAAGCCCCGCAGAATTCCGCATTCATGTTGATGCAAAGTTTCTTGAAGTGCTCAACAAGTGGGGTAAAATTCTCCAACCCCGGATAACCACAAACAGAAACAAGAAACATTCGCTTCGGAAAATTCTTCCTTAATGGGTGGCATACCCCATGTTCCTTCATCACAAAATGCGGGTCCAAAAAAGTTACAAGCCTGTCCACAAATACCTTGCACAGACCAGTCATGCCATCGAGATAAACAGGAGTAGCCAGAATGAGCAAGTCCGAAACTAAAAGCCTCTCCTCGATCGCGTTCATATCATCTTCATGAACGCAAACCCCGGGCGTCTTGGCATAGCATGTGAAACATCCTATACAAGGTTTGATCTTTTTCCTGGCTAAATTTATGATTTCTGTTGTTGCTCCAGATTCCCGAAGCCCCACCAAAAATGGAGTCAATATCGCCTGAGTATTCCCGCTCTCCATCCGTGGAGAAGCATTGACAACTAGCACATTCATAAACTTTCCTCAGCCTGATGACTATTATTTAAGCTTGGCTAGAAAATACCATTGATCCTATCTAAATCAAGCTCATTAGTAATTTTTTCGAAAAATGCCGTTTTTGATTGAGAACTCACCATTTATTAGGCAAAATAAATTGCACATTTCAACAATGAATCCAACTGCGGAGATTCAAATGGCCGGAGCGAAATTCCTGAACCCATATATTAAGCTATTCCTCTGTATTTTTGGAACTTCCCTTATTGGGTATTACCTCTACGAATCTATTATCGCAGGAGCCAAAGTCGACACTATCATCGTTTTAAGATCATTGGTGTTATTGGGCTTCATCTATCTCTTAATTCAAAGCGCCCGTGACATTCTAAAAAAATGAGCCTTCTCTAGAACCCTATCAGCACAAAGATATTCCTTTCTCAACTTAAGAATCAAAGACTTACGTCAGATTTGACATTGCAGAATATTTTTTTTTTGCAATTATTAGCTTATCTTTTCAATTAGTTATATCTCTTCATTCTTTCTCCGGTTGTTGACACTATTGGTCAGAGCTGCTGTATTTCGTGGTTAAGTGGTACTGATAAAAGTCATTCTGCGATGGCCACTTCGACCTAACAGTTAATAACACTGCATTTTTTATCAGTCACTACTCCAATTGATGGTTAGCTAAGTTCAAGTCACCAACAGTCATAGAAAGTGGTTCAGAATACGCGCTGATGGCTAATGAAGCGGGTGTTTTGATTTTATTTTATTGGTGTTTTTTTATTTCTGGAAATCAATAGAAAGGAGAGCGCAACATGACAGTAACTCGCCGGGACTTTTTCAAGATCTCTGGCGCCGTAGGTGCTGGCTTGGCGCTTTCTTCTTTAGGAGTTGATCTGCAACCGGCAAAAGCCTATGCGCAGGAACTAAAGAAGATCGACAAGATGAAAACTGCCAAGCAAAGTACATCGATTTGCGCCTACTGCGGTGTAGGCTGTGGACTTCTTTGCAGTACAGACTCGAAAACCAACAAGATCATCAACATTGAGGGCGACCCTGATCATCCGATCAACGAAGGAGCTCTTTGCGCCAAAGGGGCTGCAACCTTCCAATTCACCGCGGCGAACCCAGACAGGCTTAAAAAAGTTCTTTATCGAGCTCCTGGAAGCGACAAATGGCAGGAAAAGTCCTGGGATTGGGCGCTATCTGAAATAGCCAAAAGGGTGAAAGCCACTCGAGACGCCACCTTTATTGAGAAAAACGCCAAAGGGCAAGTTGTAAATAGAACCGACTCAATTGCGCACATCGGTAGCGCTGCCCTTGACAACGAAGAATTGTGGCCGTTGCAGGCCGCCATGAGAGCCCTTGGTTTAGTATACATAGAACACCAGGCTCGAATATGACACAGCGCTACAGTTGCGGCTCTGGCAGAGTCGTTCGGACGTGGCGCTATGACAAATCATTGGATTGATCTTCGGAACAGTGACTGCATCCTTGTGATGGGCAGTAATGTCGCCTCCAACCATCCAATCGCAATGAAATGGATACAAAAGGCTAAAGACAAAGGGACTAAATTAATTTCCGTCGATCCCCGTTTCACTCAAACTTCAGCTCGCGCTGATATTTACGCCTCATTGAGATCAGGAACAGATATACCATTCCTTGGCGGTATGATTAAATATCTTGTCGATAACGATAAAATCGAAAAAGATTATGTCGTAAATTACACGAATGCATCTTTCATAGTGGGAGATAAATTTGATTTCGCCGATGGTCTGTTTTCTGG
>CALGLN010000126.1 GCA_937930835.1 uncultured Desulfomonile sp. | reverse complement strand
GTTAGAATCAGCTACGTATGGAAAGAATACGGCGAGCCCCATTGAGCACTATCAAGCCAATCACCAAACCAATCACGAGGTCGGGATAGCGAGAGCCTGTCCAGGCTACCAGCACGCCAGCCAGGATCACGCCCACATTGGCGATCACATCGTTGGCGGAAAAAATCCAACTGGCCTTCATATGCGCTCCACCGTCTTTGTGCCCATGAATAAGCCATAGACAGGCTACATTGGCCACAAGCGCGAGAAAGCCAATCCCCATCATCAAGGACGACACCGGTTCACTGCCAAATACAAACCGTCGCAAAACCTCGGCCAGCGTCCCAAGGGCAAGCAACATCTGCAGCCATCCGGACGCATGCGCCGCACGCAGTTTCATCCGTGGGCTATGGCCCACCGCATATAGCGCTACACCGTAGATGGCTGCATCGGCAAACATGTCCAGGGAGTCCGCTATCAGGCCTGTCGATTGCGCCAACCAGCCCACACTCAATTCTACCAGAAACATTAAGCCGTTGATGCCCAACAGCCACTTCAAGACGGCTGACTCAGTGGCGGAGCCCGAATCGGCATCCATCAAGGCCCGCGAAAACGCCTCTGCCTGAATGACACGGGTTTCATCTAGTCTAGCGCCCAGGCCCAATAACTCAAGTCGGCCTTGTATAACGCCGATGTTCCCACTATGAGTCACGGTCAACTTGCGATTGGGGATGTCAAACGCCAGGGCAACCGATGGCTCGATTCCATCCAACGCCATCCGGATCATCCTTTCTTCCGCCGGACAGTCCATCCTGGGCACTACAAACTCACTGACAAACCCCATATTCCCATCCCCGTCCATGGGCGCAACACGTAAGCCGGGCCCCGTCTCGCCTCGGCGCTCGCCTCTACAGTCATCGCAACATTTTTCCGCCATTAACAATACTCTCTTCCTTATTAGCGCCGAAAACCGAAATTTAACATCTACCACAGGTAGGCCCGAAAACTGTAGCAAATCGCCTTAAAATATGTTACGTCTGTAGTGACATAGCATCCGGTATTGAAAAAACGGCTCGTGACCGAATCGGGCCGGCGCCGAAAACTAAAAATATCCCTGGCGTAATTGCCCAATCTAAATTCATGCGAGAAATTTTTGATCATGAAAAATCGACATTATATACCCCCGGCATTGTGTCCGGATCAGATAGACCAGACAACGCAACTCATAAACTGGTGTTCGTTACTCAGGGAAACCAAAAACAACCAGATTGAATTCAACCACGCTGACAGTTGTATTTGTGGGGTAATACTTGGCAGGGAGCTTTACGAATCAGCTGAAGCATATTCCAGCGCAAATCCCCAATACAAAAGTTTTTCCAACATGGTCGAATTTCTTATTTGGCGCGAATTAGGCAGCAGACCTGAATTTTTGCAGTCAACTTCCCAGAGTGATCAGGACTATCACAACAAAAACACAGATTGAGTCCGGGATTCTGTCCATTTCTTTCAACCTAACACAATGAGAAAATGTAACTTTTTACATTACCTAACGGTAAGTTATGCAAATATCCTGTTGAAACGTTGGGACACTTGCGCAATCGTTCAAGATCTCACCGGAATTCCCGTAGCACGACCATCCTGAACATCCATCCTCCAGCGAACACCAAAACCTTGTGAATTATCAAGATAATGAATTGCCTGGGATTTGAATAGGTAGAGCATTACTCGTGTTCTTCTGGCTAGAAGATCTGCAATAAAACCGGTATTTGAAAAGAATTCTGCAGCGAAGGGATGACGTTTTAAATAGATCTTTGTGGCTCTGGTCAGGGATGCCAGACTTTGCAGCGCACTGACTTGACCGCTAATCTGCAGTCCTCTAATATCCTGCCATCTTTGGTAATGGTCGTAAATTGATACTGCCGCTTGTGGATTTAATTCGAGCGCCTGCGAATGCGCCGATTTTGACGAAGAGAAGAAGATCAGATCCAAGCCCTGCCTGGCATAATAGACCGGCGCTGACCATGGAGCGCCATCATGGACGCAAGACAATGTCATGGTGTTGAACGAATCCATGTACTCTATAATAATCTTTTCCAGCTCTTCCAGTTTCATCTAAACGCCATCCTCGAAGCAGGCATATTCCATCATTTAACGGTACAGAACTTTCCGACAGTCTGACCGACAATATCAACAATTCTCCTGCAGTAATATTAAATCGACTGCTACGGTCGTAATATTATTTGCGTCCTGGTCAGGCGCTGTCCCCTGGAGATGAAATCAGAGGTGATGCCACTGAGGCAAAATACGGCTTTGAAACTGCCACATCATTCATGGCGGTATTTCCAGGAAGCATTTCCGCTTCACTTTTTTAACCTGAATTCCCAGACGAAAGAGCTATTTATGAACCATCTGGTCCAAAGCGCTTACAACCGCATCAGCAAAAGCAGCGTCGTTAATATGCGCATCAACTTCAATTATTTCAATCTGAGGATTTAGCCCGCTAGTAAGTTCTGAAATGAAAGTCTGGTTAGCGATAGGATCCCATAAGGGCGCTCCTACTGAATCAGCCTCTGAAAACCCTCCGATTGGTATGACTACCTTCGTAGGACCCACAGAGCGGTTCAATTTTTCAGAAATGATTCTGGCAAGCCTGACCATGTCATCAACAGAGGTCCGGACCCCAGATCTGAAGTCGTACCAAAAGACGGATCGATCGCGTAGATGAGCCGGCATTGTTTCTCTTGAGTTAAATTCCAAAACGATGCAATCCAGACCTCCGGGCACAACTACCTGGGGTAGACCGAGCCTGCCCGCTGTCTCCAATCGATCTGGACCTATGTCCCCACAATACCCACCATACAATGAGTCCGGAAACTCATGTAATGCAAGGTCCACCACCGCATTTATGACACCCTGCTCAATCAAATCCTCCATAGCCATTCCACCAGTTCCATTTGCGTGGAAGGGCGCCACTTCATAGCCGCTAGACTCAAGTTTTGACTTTACCTTCATGGCTCCTTCCGTAATAAAGCCAAAAGAAGTCAAACCGACAATCATTTTTTGAGACTGAATTTTTCTGGAATCCTTAGCCATGCCTGCGATGGCTGCAGCGGCGTTGGACAGTATCTTTCTGCTGATCGGATTAAGTCCGAGTATATCCACGACCGAGTGCATGACCGCTATGTCCTTGGTTCCAATTAATCGGCTCATGTCCCGTGAGGCCACAGTGGAAACCATTAGCTTGGGAACGCCGAGCGGCAGGCTCCTCATAATACCCATCCCTATATGTGTGCCCGTCCCTCCACCAACTGACACTATTCCCGACAACCTCCCATCCTTTAATAGTCTAGCGGCTATTCTAGACGCTCCAAGAATCACGCTTTCAACAGCAAACCTTCTGTCACCCTTGAGATGGATCGCCTCCATAGTGATACCTGCTGCAATCGCCACGTCCTCACGCGAAACATCACACGGACACATTGGGGGATGAAGCGTTCCGACGTCGATGACCACCGTATTGCACTCCAGACGCGAGAGTTCGTCTTTGATGAATTCGACTTCTTCTCCCTTTGTGTCCAGGGTACCAACTATCGCTACGACCGGATTCATGAACACCTCTCATTAGGAAGTCATAAAGCGCCAGGTTGATCAGCCTTGTCCAGCGGTGTCAGTGTTATCAGTGTTGTGTCATTTTTACATCAGAGGTGTTTTCAACCCCCCTGATTGCAATAGTAAGAAACTTTCGAACCGGAGCCATCATAGGTTTCTCCCTCAGAACAACAATGTCTGCAGGAAACTGGACATTGCCTTCAAGGATATCTATCTTCTTTAAAGCCCCACTGGCCAATTCATCGGCCACCTCATTAGCTGTGACAAAGAAAACTCCCATGCGGCTTTTTGCATAAGCTTGCATGAAATTAAGACTGCCCGATTCTATGATGCTGGAGGGTTTCACATTGTGTTGAGACAACTTCTTTAGGATTGCGTCACGCGATCCCGATCCCTTTTCACGAATAATCAAAAGCGCATCAGACAGACTCCTGATAGAGATTCCGTCCTGTTTGGAAAAAGGATGATCTGGCATTGCCACCAGGCTCAATTCAACGATTGTGAACGGAAATGACTTAAAACAGGAGTCATACTGAGTTCTGGCGACAACAACCAGGTCTTCTTTCCTGTCTCTCAGACGCGCCAACAATTCTAAGGAGTTACCTTCGCTCAATTTTACCATGATCTCAGGAAATCTCTCCTGAAACTTTGAAACGAGGTCTGGCATCAGGGTCGCTGCGTAATCTTTTGTTGTTCCAATTCTGAGCATTCCCGAAATTGGTCGCCTAGATTCTTCAAGCAGGTTCTCAATTTGACTCAGGCGGGCAAATATCACCTTACTCAACAGGAATATGGACTCTCCCACACCTGTAAGCCTGTACTGGTTCCCCTCCCGATAAAACAACTTCACTGCGCATTCTTCCTGAAATAGCTGAATTTGTTGAGATACTGCGGGCTGACTGATGTTGATGGTTTCAGCAACCCGGGTCATGCTGAGAAACCGGCAGAAATGATAGAAAGTTTCCAGATGCTTGAGGTTGATAGTCATCGCAGAAGCCTTTGCCAAAAGTATATCATAAGCCAGACTTATAAACATATAATTTTTTATGTCTTGACCAAAGCATCATAAGAAACTGATAATTCTATCTGTTAGAAGGTAATCCCTTATATTTGTTCAAATCATGAAAACTCTGTTTCATCGAACTGTTCGATGTAACATAGGCAGCATTTTTTCAATTTTCAATCAGGCCATTTTCAGCAGTGTTCAGCCCTTGTGATGAAGGTGTGTTTTTGAGCAAATCTCACTATCAGCAATGGCTGAAGAAACTAAATCACATAGACCGGACCTTAGTCATTTTGGAACGGTTATGGTCGATGTCATCGTCAGGCTTTTGCCTGATAATCCCACTAGGGGGATCACAAGAGCCAGCTTGATACTGTCTCATCCACAGAAAGGCATCTAGTGAAACGAATTGTCGTGGGAATTAGCGGGGCTAGTGGAACAATATACGGGGTACGTCTTCTCGAAGCGCTGAGTCAAATTGAGGGAATTGAAACTCATCTGATCCTGTCACACGGCGCAAGGGTCACGATGGAATATGAGACTTCCATCAAAGCAGATGACCTCGAAAAACTCGCTCATGTGTCTCACTCTCCAAACAACCTCGCGGCCCCTATATCAAGCGGTTCTTTCAAGACTGACGGCATGGTGGTCGCTCCGTGTTCCATGAAAAGTCTTGCGATGATCGCTAACTCAATTGACGACAACCTGCTGGTGCGAGCAGCTGATGTCACACTAAAAGAAAGAAGAAAACTTGTTCTAATTGTAAGAGAAACACCCTTGCATCTTGGTCATCTCCGCCAAATGACCACTGTCACTGAAATTGGGGCAACAATATTGCCTCCTGTTCCATCTTTCTATCATAACCCCAAAACAATAGAAGACATAATAGACCAGACCATAGGGAAGGCCCTGGATCAGTTAGGTATAGATCATAACCTGTTTGAACGCTGGGGTAGCTAATGATTGCGAAAAGAGACCCCGGAAATACACTCGTAATTCATGGAATCATCCGCATTCGAAATTGCTGCTTTCTGGATGAATTGGGGATTGGTGATTAAACAGAAACTCGTGAGGACTTTTGTCCTGAGTTCCTGCGTATCGTAAATCAATGCATTTCCTGGGCAGCGAACATAACCCGGAAGGGGCTTTGTTCATGCCCTACCTGGCCTTACAGAAGTGACCCGAAAGTTGGTTTTTACAGCGTTAGAGATAACGCATGATGCTAAGGCGAGAGAGGAGGCAGAAAGATGGCCGAGATGAAATTCCCGAATCCGCATGAAGCGGCAATTATCCCAGGCACTGAGGGCTGGGAACGGATGTACCCTTACCACTACCAGTTCACGACTGAGGATCCGGAACGAAAAAAATACGAGGAGGGAATGTTCTGGTTCTATGATGGGCTGCATTACCCCGAGCCCATGTATCCTTTTGATATAATATGGGATGAGGCATGGTTCTTGAGCCTTTCCCAATTCAATTCACGGGTTTTCATCGTGCCACCTGCAATGGGTATCGATCACCGAATCCACAACGGATACATATACATCACACCAATACCCGTGTCCGACCCGGATGAGATTCCAAAGCGAGTCGAACTCTTTATGAAGAGGGCTGGCTACTATTACCAGAACTGGGATCGTCTTCATGACCAGTGGGAAGTCAAGATGCGTGATGTCATCAGCCAGGTGACGAAACTCGAAATCCCAACCCTCCCTGAAATGGAAGATGAATCAGTAGTTACAGAAGGAATCGGAACATCCACAGGATATAAGCTGCTTAAGGCTTACGACAAACTCATAGATTTGGGGATACTTACTTGGCAGTACCATTTCGAATTCCTTAACCTAGGCTATGCGGCCTATGTTGTCTTTGTCGATTTTTGCCAAAAAGCCTTTCCAGATATTCCCCTCCAGAAAATCACGCAAATGGTTGGTGGCATCGACGTAATAATTTACAGACCTGATGAGGAATTGAAGAAATTGGCAAGACTTGCGGTTGAACTTGGCGTAGATGACATAGCCCTCAAAGGTAATGAGGCTGAGGTATTTGAAGGCATGAAGGCATCGGAGAACGGCCGAAAATGGCTGGATGCCCTCAATGCGGCCAGGGAACCGTGGTTTTACGTTTCGACTGGAACCGGCTGGTATCATCATGACAAATGCTGGAATGATGATTTGGATATTCCACTTTCAGCCATGGGAATATACATCGAAAAAATCAGGAAAGGCGAGAATATAGCCCGTCCGACACAGAGCATAATAGAAGAAAGAGATAGGCTGATCTCTGAATACCGAGCTCTGCTGGCTACTGACGTGGACAAACAGACGTTTGACCAGCTTTTGGGAACGGCCAAGACAGTGTTTCCATATGTCGAAAATCATTTGTTTTATGTAGAGCATTGGTTTCATAGCATTTTCTGGAACAAGATGCGAGAAGTGGCGAAAATACTGGTCGATTTCAAGTTCATAGAAGACATAGAGGATGTCTGGTATCTGAAAAGATCTGAAGTAAAAGACGCCCTATGGGACGTAGTGACTAGCTGGGCTACGGGATGCAAACCTAGGGGACCTCTGGTATGGCCGAAAGAGGTGGCCTGGCGCAAGGGAGTAATGGACAAGTTCAGAGAATGGACCCCGCCTGACGCTATGGGCACTGTGCCTGAAAACATAACCGAGCCATTCACAATAGTTCTGTGGGGGATCACTTCGGATTCCATGTCGCAATGGGCAAGGCTCAAAGCCATATCTGAGAAAGACCTTACAAAGATAATCGGTTTCCCGGGTTCTCCAGGCGTCGTGGAAGGGACTGTTCGCGTTTGTCGTTCAGTGAAGGATGTAGGAGAACTCAAAGAAGGTGAAATACTGGTCGCTCCGACGACCTCACCAAGTTGGGCGCCAGCGTTTCAGAAAATCAAGGCCGCCATCACGGACGTGGGTGGAGTCATGTGCCACGCAGCGATAGTTTGTCGTGAATACGGCCTGCCTGCAATAGTTGGTACCGGGTCTGCCACATCCAGACTAAAAACAGGGCAAAGAGTCAGGCTTGACGGGGCAAAGGGAGAAATCGACATTATTGGCTAATTGTCCGTAATCTTAGGGTGTTAATGATGAATATTTCAGATTATGTAATTCCATTTGAAAACTGCGATAACACCATGGTTGGGACAGTGGGGGGAAAGTGCGCGAGCCTCGGGGAACTTATGAGGGCCAGAATCCAGGTTCCCCCTGGTTTCGCAATCACTACCTCCGCTTATGAGCAATTCATAAATGACAATTCGCTTAAGGAAAGGATCTTCGAAAGACTAAAAGGTCTCAATCATGATCAGGCGAAGGAACTGGACTCTGCTTCAAGAGATATCAGGAGTTGGATCGAAGCTGGTACCATAAGTGAACCATTGGAGGACGTCGTAGCGTCTTATTATCGCCTTCTGGGGCGTCGTTCAAGGGTTCCCGCCCTGCCGGTTGCAGTCAGATCTTCCGCCACGGCCGAAGATCTTCCTGGCGCAAGCTTTGCCGGCCAACAGGATACATTCTTGTGGATCAGAGGCGTGGATCAGTTGCTCGATAGGATAAAAAAGTGCTGGTCCAGCCTTTTTACCGCCCGTGCAATCGCCTACAGACTGAAAATGGGTTTTGACCATTCCATGGTGCTCATTAGCGTCGCTGTGCAAAAAATGGTCAGATCATTTACCGCAGGAGTGATGTTCACTATCAACCCGGCAACAGGTGACAGGGCCACCATTGTCATTGACTCCAATTATGGTTACGGAGAAAGCGTGGTCTCCGGAGAGGTTACTCCGGATCAGTTTCACGTGAACAAGATCACCATGGAAGTGGTGAAGAAAACCATATCTGAAAAGAAAATTTATTATACCACCGACCCCAAGTCCGATGAGGTCTTGAAACTGGAACTCCATCCTGAGAGGCAAAACTCCCAGAGTTTGCTTGACGAAGAAGTTTTGGAACTTGCCAAATTTGGAAAGCTCATCGAGCAGCATTATGGTCGTCCTATGGATATCGAATGGGCTACGGAAAAGGGTCTGCCGTACAGAGGGGAAATCTTTATTCTACAGAGTCGTCCAGAGACGGTCTGGAGCCAGAAAGAGGTTAAACCGATTAGCGAGGCTGCAGGTAGCGCATTGGAGCACATTGTTGCAGGATTGATAATGGGAAAAAAACTTAAATAGGCCCTCTAACAGGAGTGATGAACCGGCATGCCTCATATTTGAGTAAACAGGGATAATGCTTCTCTGATATCGGGGCCACGTAAAAAATTACAACTGACAAACAGCGTTAAACGGTGGGTCAGGCAAAGGGGCGTCAATTGGCGGTGACACCCAGATAGGTAGGTTTGCTCAATCCAATGCCACGATAATCAATACTATTCAATTATGCCAAGCGTTTATCTCTAAATGCAGTCGGCGAAATCTCTATGGATTTCAAAATATCCTGCATTTCAAAGATGTGTAACACGACCGGTTGAGTTGATAACCAAAGTAGATCCAGTTTGGAGGGCAAACTAACAAGAGGCCCAAAATCAGATAATGAGCAAAGGAGCAAGAAATTACAATGAAAGACATGAGAGATTTCATCAATGAGGGCGAGGCTCAGGGAATCTGCAAAAGGATCAAGGCGGAAGTGGATTGGAACCTCGAGCTGTCGCACATAGCCAAACTCAACGAGGAAGCCGGTGGACCGGCTCTATTATTTGAGAATGTCAAGGATTACGATACCCCTGTTATAACCAGCGTATGCACAACCACCCAACGACTTGCCATGATCATGGGTCAGCCGCTTGACTCAACACTCGTGAATCTTTACGACGCCTGGGCCAGACTGGGTGAGAACCTGCTTCCCCCCAAGTATGTTGATAAGGCTGATGCGCCATGTAAGCAAAATATACTTACAGGCGACGACATCGATCTTTTCAAGTTTCCTGTGCCCAAATGGTACCCGCTAGATGGCGGACGCTACATCGGCACTGCTCACTTTTTCATCTCCAAGGATCCTGAAACCGGATGGGTTAACCTGGGAACCTACAGGGCCCAATTATTGGGCAAGGACAAGATAGGAACACAGTTCATCAAGGGTAAACACGCTGACATCATGTTGAAGAAATATCAAGCCATGGGCAAACCGATGCCGGTCGCCTCAGTCATCGGTTGCGATCCGCTTCTCTTCATTATGGGAGCCGCTCGTATTTCAGCCTCGGTGTCCGAATACGATGTTGCCGGAGCAATAAGGGGGTCAGCGGTTGAAGTGGTCAAGGGCGAATTTGTTGATTTGCCAATTCCAGCCCACGCCGAGATTGTTATCGAGGGTGAGGTGGATGCCAACAAGTTCATGGAGGAAGGTCCGTTTGGGGAATACACGGGTTATTACTCCGGAGTTGGCACTGATCCACGAAACTTCGTGGATGTCAAATGCGTGACCCACAGAAACAATCCAATCCTTTGGGGAACTACCGTCGGGCGAGCCGTCACCGATACCCACATGACCATGGCTCTCTCATACGGAGCAACCCTGTGGCAGCAGCTACTTGCAATGAAGATTCCCGGACTGAAAGCAGTTTACTGCCCGCCTGAAGGATCCGGAAGGTTTCTAGCCATCATCTCCATCAAACAGATGTATCCTGGACACGCCGATCAGGTTCTTACTGCGGCAATTTCTACAGAGATGGGGGCTTATGGGCTTAAGACCGTTATCGTTGTCGATGAAGACATAGACCCATGGGACATTCCTCGTGTTATGTATGCTCTGAGTTTTAGATTCCAGCCAAACCGTAGCCAGGTAATCAAGAGGGGTCGTTCAACTCCTCTGGATCCGTCATTGCCGATCAACGCCAGGGATATTACAGGCCGGCTTCTTCTGGATGCTACCATTCCGTATGACTGGAAGGAAAAACCCATTCCCATTGAGTTGGATGCGAATATGGTTGCCAGGGTCAAATCAAGATGGGCCGAACTGGGATTTTGAGTATCAGTCGTGAAAGAAGAAACCCCGATCAGTTCGACTAACAGTGGAGGTTTGGATGAAACCTATTCGATATAAACAGGAAATGGTGGAAGAATTTATAAGGAATGGATACTGGACCCAGGAAACATTCTACGATTTCTGGGACAGAAACGCTCGTGAATATGGAGACCGTGAAGCTCTGGTCGATTCTAAATACCGGCTGACGTGGGCAGAGGCTAAGCGCCTCGTGGATGCAATGGCCATTTCATGGGTCGAAATGGGAATCCCCAAACATTCCCGTATAATCATCCAGTCGCCCAACAGTGTTTACGGATTTTTAGCCAGGATAGCATGTGAGAGGGCTGGCCTGATTTCTCTCACAGTGTATCCATACCTCCGGCAACGTGAACTTGAATACATGGTAGAACGCACCGAGGCATCGGTCGTTGTCATCGTGAATGTTTACAACAAATTCAATTACCTTGAAATGTATCAGGGACTTCAAAAACAGTTCCCGCACTTGAAGAATATTTTTCTCTTCGACGATGAAGTGCCGCCTTCGGCTCCGGAGGGAACTTTTTCGCTTACCCGTATGGTGAATGAGCGTGCTCAAAGGCCTATTGACGAGTCTGTTTTTACGGAGAGAAGACTGGATCCTTTCTGGGATGTGGCGCTACTGACCACAACATCCGGAACAACGGGAATTCCCAAGCTAGTTGAATGGCCTATTGCGCCGAGGGTTTGCACGTCAAAAGGCAGGGTGGACATCTGGAATCTCACTAAGGATGACATCACGATGGCTATTGCTCCGCACGCTGGAGGAGCCGCCGGAACTCTAACCTATTTTGCGGCCCCGATTGCGGGCGCAAAGACCGTCATGCTGGAAGAATTCTCTCCAGATGGCGCATTGGCTCTAATTGAAAAAGAAAAGGCAACGGCCATTGGGGTTGTGCCAACGCACCTGGTGAGAATGCTTGACGCTGACACGACCAAATACGATCTGAGTTCGCTGCGCTTCATCCGTTCCGCCGGAGGTTATCTATCCCCACAGATTGCCGAGGAAGCAGAACGGGCCTTTGGGGCATCGATTACAAGCGATCTTGGAACTCAGGATATGGGATCGGTTTCCGGATGCCGCGTGGAAGACTCCCGCGACCTGCGACGAAGAACAGTTGGTCGAATGCTCCCGGGAAACCAGGTCAGACTAATGGATGAGGAGAACAAGAATCAGGTTCCCGATGGAGAACCGGGTGTTCTGTATTTCCGTGGACCTCATGCTCCAGCAGGATATTATCGTGATGAAGCGCTTACCGCCACGGTCTTTGATCCGGATGGCTGGACTACCACTGGCGATATTGTCAAGTTCGACCAGGAATGCCTGTGGATTCTTGGACGGGCAAAGGACATGATCATCCGGGGTGGGCAAAATATTTACCCTGCTGAAATCGAGGGGTTGTTGAATGATCATCCCAAGATAGCCTCGGTAGCTGTTGTCGGTTATCCCGACAGGGAGATGGGAGAACGGGCTTGCGCCTATGTAATTCCCAAAGCTGGTCAACAAATCACTTTTAAAGAGATGGTCGATTTCCTGAAAACGAAAAACATAGCTATGTTCAAACTTCCGGAGCGGCTTGAGGTCGTATCAGAATTTCCAACAGTAGGCGATTCCGGGAAAGTTAACAAGGAAGCGCTAAAAAAGGATATCAGGGAAAAGACTGAAGCGGAGGTAAAATCTTGATGGAACGAGTGGCGCTGCTCTTGTCAACACTTGACACCAAGGGTCCGGAGACCTTTTATCTGAAAAATGCCATCAATAACAGGGGCTGCGCCTGCTCCATCCTGGACATGAGCATGTCCGGAGAATATTCCGGAGCTGACATAACATCGACGGAGACTGCGCGTGCGGCTGGTGTGGACATCGAGGAGATTCGGTTATCCAAGGAGAGAAAGAAAATTACCAGGCAAATGATTGATGGAGCCACGAGAATAACGACTGATCTGTTTAAATCAGGACGCCTGGCCGGTGTGATTGGTTTGGGGGGCTCTACCGGCAGCCTGATGGCGACTGATGTCATGAGAGCTTTGCCATTTGGCGTTCCCAAATTAATGGTTAGCTCGACTGCGGCTTTGCCGGGTCTAGCTACCCGATACATAGGCACAGGGGATATTGCGGTGCTTCATACGGTGATAGAAATCTCAGGTTTGTCCAAACCTCTGGTTAATCTTCTCGATAGAGCCGCCGCTGCAATTAGCTCAATGTGCATGGTCAACGCGCTCACGGTTGAATCATCGCGTGATAATAATAGCCCCCTCGTGGCCATGTCAATGTTCGGTCCTACCGAAAGATGCGCTCATCACGTACGGAAAAGTCTGGAAACCAAAGGATACCAGGTGATAGGCTTCTCAGCCGCCGGTATTTGTGACAGAGCGATGGAGAACATGATTTCCGAAGGCTTTTTTGACGCAGTCGTAGAATTGGCTCCGGGTGGAGCTGCAGAGGAATTTCTAGGCGGGATGAGAGCTGCAGGTCCAAATCGTTTGACAAACGCTGCAAGACTTGGGATTCCACAGGTAATAGCTCCAGGAGGGGTTAACCTGACGAGTCCTCGTAAATCTCACTACAAACCGGAACATCATCAACGCCGGAAATTTGAACTCGATGAACTGCGTACATTTCTGCGGGTTTCTGATGAGGAAATTGTCGGTGTTGCCAAAGTTTTTGCCCAAAAGCTTAATCAAGCAACCGGGCCAGTCATTTTTCTGTTTCCAATGCAAGGTTGGTCGGCTGTTGATCCGCCTTCAGGAGCCATGTTTGACAGAGATCAGGACAGGTTGTTTCTGAACACGTTGAAAGAAACTCTCGAATCTGATCATGTAACCGTCAAAGAGGTAGACGCCAATCTTGAAGATGAGGCTTTTGCCAAAGCCGTTGAATCTGCTTGCTTGGAGCTTTTTCCAGCTACAGTGAATAGCGACGACAACCGTTAGCCGCAAACTTTGCGAAACAAATGCGAACCAGTGACATGATACACATGTCACCCCCAACCCATTTTTTAGGACCGGAACAGTCCGCAAACGATCACGGAGGATACCATGTTCGTTAGAAACTGGATGCAACCTCAAAAATTGTCGATATCAAGTGACGCCCTGGCTGTAGAAGCTGTCACTCTCATTTCCAGAAATAATTTGAAGATGTTACCGGTTGTTGACAATGGTAGGCTCAGGGGCGTTGTTCACCGAAGAGACCTGAGCGAAGCCGCAACGTGTGTCAGCGAGAGTGGGAATTCCTGCGAACTCGACTACTTTTGCAATAAGCTGAAAGTCAAGGACGTGATGGTCCGAATGCCGGTCACTGTCTCTGTGGATGATAGCGTCGAAGACGTGCTCATGAAGGGACGAAAACTTACCATGAGCACTTTTCCCGTCATGGATGGAGACAAAGTGGTCGGGGTGCTTTCCGACAGAGAAATCTTTGTAATGCTTTACAAGCTGCTGGAAGTGGGACACGAATGCACCCGCATTACTCTGAAGGACGTTAACATTCAGGAAGGCACTTTGACGACGATACTCCGGATAGTTGAGGAAAGTGGTTGCCCGATACGAGCCCTGTTTACGGTTCCAGAAGGCAAGAATGGGGTAGCTCGCGTTGTGTTGCGGACCGGTGGGGAGGGTTCCGAAAAACTAAGAAAGAACCTGCAGGATAATGGCTTTTGTATCCTGGAATTCAAGGAATGACACAAAAAGGGAGAGTCTGTCATGTTTGGGCAATTCCAGGAAGTATATGAACTGGCAAAGCCATATCTCAACACCAGAAATAATGACATACACATGAAAGTATCCTATGCTTTCTGTTCGAAATTGCTTGAGATCGAAGGTGGTATTGAGTCTATCGTAAAGCCGGCCGTAATTCTTCATGATGTCGGTTGGAAGATGGTTCCGGAAGAATTGCAATTAAAAGCTTTTGGTCCTAAAGATTACGACAGGACTCTCAATCGGGTCCACGAAGTGGAAGGATCGAGGCTGGCGCGAGAGATTCTTCAACAGCTCAAATGGGATACAGCGGTGATTGACGAAATAGCTGAAATCATCTTGGGTCATGATTCTCGCAAAGCCGCGTTATCCATTAACGACGCTTTAGTAAAAGACGCCGACAAACTCTGGCGTTATTCCCCCGAGGCGCTGGTTATAGACTGCGAGCGTTTTCACATTGATCCTGACACGCATGTGAAATGGCTTGGAACTCAGATTGACGAATGGTTTATCACAGACTCGGCTATCAAACTGGCTCGGGAAGAACTAGAATCGAGGTTTGCCGGTCTTCGCAAAGACTAAAAACTGTCAAGCCGGACATGGCGAAAGTTTTGCGTGGTCATATAAATAAAGGCATGATTCCGATAATCAGCCACTGACAAAACCTTTTCACTTGAAGTCGATATAAAACTTCTAACATCCATTATTTTAACGGAAGGAATGGAGCATGCTCCTACCCAAATTTTATTATCATGAACCAGCTACGCTGGAAGAGGCGTTACGCCTGCTCTCGGAGATGGGAGGCGCCGCCAGGATTCTGGCCGGTGGAACCGATGTCCTGGTGCGGATGAAACTTAAGATTGACAAACCGAGTCATTTAATTTCATTGCAAAAAATCCCGGGAATTGACGTAATCATCCAGAGAGAGAATCACGGTGTCACAATTGGCGCGGCTGTGACTGCCGCTGAGTTGTCAACAAATGAACTAATTCTGGAGCGTTTTGCGCCTATTGGTATAGCCGCCTCGCGGCTGGGCGCTCCGGGAATACGTAACCGCGCCACGATCGGTGGAAATCTGGTTAACGCCAGACCTGCTGCGGACCTGTCGCCAGCATGCATGGCGCTTGACGCCACACTTAAACTGAAAAGCGCAAAAAATGAACGTGAAGTTCGTGTCAATGACTTTTTCCGAGGCCCCGGAGAAACTTTGATAGAGCCCAATGAAATGCTGGTAAGTATCTTTGTGGAAACACCGCCTCCATGGAGTGGAGGCGCCTACATAAAACTCGGAGCCAGAAAAGCTCTCGAAATATCAATGGTTAATGTCGCGGTTCTTCTCACCCTTCAAAGTCAGGATGGCCCGATCGCTGACGTAAAAATTGCTCTCGGGGCTGTAGCTCCTACGCCTGTAAGGGCTTTCGCCGCAGAGGAATTTCTCGTGGGCAAACAGCCTTCTTCTGAACTTTTCAAAGAGGCCGGCGCCATAGGGGTTGGAATGTGCGAACCCATTACCGACCACAGAGGCACTATGGAATACAGATGTCTGATGATCGAGACGCTTACATCCAGGGCGCTGAATCAGGCTTATAACAATGCGATTAATTGGAAGCCATTGCCTGTCTGATATAGCCATGGGATAGATCGCTGTTTTCCAATTCCAAATCATGGCTAATTTGTTCGCTTGAAATGAAACCTGTTTTTCTGGAGAACGGAAAATGAAAAGAATAATTAAACTCACCATTAACGGCAAACCAGTCGAGACCGCTGTTTCTCCAAACCAGACACTTCTTCAGTTTCTGAGGGACGATATGAATTTGACAGGAACGAAACACGGTTGTGGTCTGGGGGACTGCGGGGCGTGTACTGTCATACTTGACGGGAAGGCCGTTAATTCCTGCCTGGTGCTTGCTATTCAGGCTGATAACAGTGAAATATTAACTATTGAGGGTCTTGCTCAGGACGGAAAATTACACCCAATACAACAGTCCTTTGTTGACAAGGGCGCCATCCAATGCGGATTTTGCACTCCGGGCATGATTCTGTCAGCCAAAGCCCTCCTGGACCAGAAACCCAATCCCAGTGAGCTGGAAATCAGGACAGCTCTCTCTGGAAATCTTTGTAGATGCACGGGATACCAAAAGATAGTTGAGGCCATCGGCGAGGCTGCGGAAGTCATTAGAATGAGGGAGGAATCGTGATATGGGCGATTATCAAGTTCTCAATACCCGAGCCACTAGGGTCGATGGGCCTGTCAAAGCTACCGGACAAGCCAAATACGCTGACGATTTCAAATTTCAGGGGATGTTGTACGCCTCCATATTACAGAGTCCCCTAGCGCACGCCAGGATTTTACGCATCGACACATCCAAGGCCAAGAAACTGCCGGGCGTCAAAGCAGTGGTCACATCCAAGGAAGCCGGGCTCATCAAATACGGTGTGTCTCCCGCCAGATACGATGAAACCCTGTTTGCCCATGACAAAGTCCGTTATGTAGGCGATGAAATTGCCGCTGTGGCAGCTTCGGATCCTGACATCGCTCTCGAGGCTCTTTCCCTCATCAAGGTTGACTATGAGGAATTACCGGCTGTTTTTGACATGTTTGAGGCAATGAAAGAGGGCGCTCCACTGATTCATGACGAATTTCCAGGCAATATGAACGCTGAGGTTCACCAGGAATTTGGCGACACGGAAGCTGCTCTTCAGTCATGTGATCTGGTCGTTGATCACACTTTTCTCAACAAAAGACAGGACGCAGCATTTCTTGAGCCTCATTCATGTGTGGCGGTATTCGAAAACCCCGGTAGGCTGACCCTGTACACATCCACGCAGGTGCCTCACTACGTCATGAGAACAGTAGCCATGACATTGCAAATACCTGTGGGAAACGTGCGGGTTATCAAGCCTTATGTCGGTGGAGGATTTGGGCCTAAATGTGAGGCCACGCCCCTCGAAATGAGTTGTGGACTACTTTCAAAAATTACCGGTCAACCTGTCAAGATGACTTATTCTCGGGAGCAGGTTTTTCTTCATAGCCGTGCCAGGCATCAGTTTTACGCAGAGATGTCCCTCGGCGTGATGAAAGACGGAACTATGGTGGCCCTCAGGAATAAGGCCGTGCTCGACGGCGGCGCCTACACAAGTTTTGGAATTGCCACTGTCTACTATTCCGGTTCCTTGCTTGGTGGTCCTTACAAACTTAAATCCATGAAATATGATGGTTATCGGGCCTACACAAATAAACCTGCTTGTGGCGCTCAGCGTGGGCATGGTGGAGTGGCCCATAGAGCATGTTTCGAGCAGCTTATTGATATCACTGCTGAAAAACTGGGTATCGACCCCATAGACATGCGCCTGAAAAACATCATGGTGACCGGTGACATGACAGTAAATGAGCTCGACATGTCCAGCCTCGGCATGAAAGAATGCATCGAAGCCATAAGAGCCGGTTCAGGCTGGAACAATAAAAAGGGCAAGCTTCCCAAGGGAAAGGGTATTGGTATGGCCTGCGGGTTCTTTGTATCAGGCGCCGGCTACCCGATTTACCGTTCTGATACTTATCATTCCACGGTGGTTATAAAGTTGAGCGAAGATGGTGGAGTTGCAAACGTAATGACCGGTTCAGCCGAAATCGGTCAGGGATCTGACACAGCTATGGCCATGATTGCGGCCGAAACTCTGGGAATCAAACTCAACGATGTGAGGGTTTATTCAGGAGATACCGATTATAGCGTCGATCTTGGGGCTTATTCAAGCAGGCAAACTCTCATGACCGGCCACGCCACCAAGGAAGCCGCCGAGGATGTGAAGAATCAGATAGCGTCGTATCTGGCTCAAGAACTCAATGTGCCGGTGGCCTCGATCACGTTTGTCGATGGCATAGTCAAGTTTGACGGCGGACCGGGAAATTTTGAGAAGTTAAGGACTAACTACATAAAGGAACACCGTGGTTGGACTGATCCACCTACAGGGGAATACCTGACATTCCGTGAAGCTGCCCGAATGGCCTACTTAAAGGCCGGCACAATAGTTGGAACAGGAAAATATAAACCCCCTAGATTGGGTGGTTCATACAAAGGGGCTGCTGTAGGCACATCCCCGGCTTATGGATGCTCGGCGCAAATAGTAGAAGTGTCAGTGGACCTCGAAACAGGTGAGATAACTGTTGATGGTATGACGGATGCCCATGATTGCGGACTGGCCATAAATAAAACTTCGGTAGAAGGCCAGATGCAAGGATCCCTATCCATGGGCCTTGGGGAATGTCTGTTCGAAGAAGTCAAGTTTGACTCAAGGGGCAGAATCATCAATCCATCGCTTGGGGAATATAAAATCCCAACCGCTCTGGATATGCCCAAAGTCAAGTCCATTATTGTCGAATCGCACGAACCCAACGGTCCCTATGGGGCCAAAGAAGTCGGGGAAGGCGCCATCATGCCAACCATACCCGCCATATTAAACGCAATCTATGATGCGACAGGTGTGCGAATAAACGAACTTCCCGTAACCTCCGAGAGACTGTTCATGGCAATGAAAAATAAGACATAAGACAACAGGCGTTTCGTGTCTCTCGTTAACTTGTAGCGTTTCTCGAAAGTATACAAGGAGTTAGCGCACGACTAAGCCTGTCATTCCTGTGAAAACGCATACCAGGGATGGTGGATACCCAATCGCGCTTGGCATGACTGGCTTATTCAACAGCGCCCTTTTCTCAAAGTCACGGCTGTGATCGTAAGTGAGCTTGTTCATCATGAACCAACTCAATTTTGGTTTAATTCCGAAAAAACTTTGGAGAAACGCTATACG
>CALGLN010000125.1 GCA_937930835.1 uncultured Desulfomonile sp. | reverse complement strand
GACACTTGGTTTACGCCAAATATAGGTTCTGGCCTTTTGCGGAATATTCGTGGGACCTGGAGAAGGGGAGTTACCTGAAGGTTCCAGAAATTATTCCTGTAAGAAATGACTGGTGGGATTTGAATCTGGGTAGATTCCTGCGTCTTATAGATTGGCGGGATACTCCTGTTACTACGGAAGTGAGCCTATTATTTGGGCTAAGTAGAAAAAATGAATTGAAACAGCGCCCTCACATAGACAAGCCGCCCAAACCTGGTAAAGACGACTGGTCGGAACTAATCTCCGGGGCCTTTGGTCAAAACTGAATATAATTTTAGGTTATTGTTTGTCGCTAGCATGATAAATGGCGCATTACATCGAGAGCTAATCCTAATCCTCAGTCCTTAAAAAAGAAAAGGCGGTTTCGTGATGAAACCGCCTCATTTAACTAATTAAAAGTCATGATTTATTTATGATCGTGATGATCTTCCTTGGTTCCATATCCGAAAATCATGGCTTTGAAGTTCTCACTCACTGTTTCACCTGTTGTCGCCAGATACATGTGAGCAATGAGAAAGGCCGCAAACAGGGCCCCGAGGATTAGATGTATTATCGCCACAACCTTCAACCCACCAATTGCCGCGACAATTCCTGAAAAACAATCAGGATACATGTAGAGGAGTCCACTTACTAGCAGCAACGGCAGGAAGAGCAACTGGAACTGCAAGTAGGCGATCTTCTGCAATGGGTTGAACTTATTATCCTCGGAAGGCGCGTATGGATGTGGTTCGTGTTTGAATATACCATAACCATAGAATTTTGCCTGTTTTATCATCCCACCAGGAATTTCGCCCTTTTTGGGAAAATAATGGGAAATTCTGCCTGAAAATATGACGTAAATAATCCACGCCACGAAAGAGATTACAGCCGCCCAGCCAAACCAGTTGTGGACACCTATCCCCCACTGGAACCAGTTAGGAAAGCGCTCTGGCCAGTGAATCATGATTCCCGTTATTATAAGCATGATTATGCATACAGCCTGGAACCAGTGCCAGATTCTCTCAAATACCGGGTGGAGATATATTTTCTCATCAGACACATGTATAGGTCCTTTACGTCTGGTGAGGATTCTAATTCCACCATGAAGCAAGGGCAGACCGAAGGTTCCCAAGACTACCAAAATCAAAAGCGTGTCAAGGGCCGGTATTCTATGAGCTCCGATGACGTAGCTGAACTTTTGAAAAAGTTCGCTGTTTATAAAGGATGTTTGAGCTATGTAGGTGAACAGATCAACTGGCGGGGCTTTCTTTTCTGAAAGAACTGTATCCCTTTGATGACACTTAACACAAGCTACGACGCCTTTCTTTCCGGATGGAATGTTGTGCACGCCCGGCTTTTCACCTCTATGGCAGAGCATACAATCCAGTTTCATGTGGCTTGAGAAAGCATCGAGTCCGGCATGGACTTTGTTGTTTTCGATACCATAGGCCTTATGACAATCGAGACAGGCTTTTTTCTTGAAGTCTTGGTCGTACGTCGACTGTTCCTTGCCATAGTGAACATCGTGGCAACCATAACAGGGAGGGGCTTTGGGTCCTAGTTTTTCACCGTGTGCGCTTGCCATGATGGATGTGACCGAGTCATCGTGACATTCTTTACAATCAACAGGCGCTAACCTTTGGTTATGAGGCGCTTCAGTGACATCCTTGTGACATCCCACACATGTAATGTCCTTGTGAATACTTTCAGCATATTTCGCCTCATCGATGGACAGATTCAAGTCTCCGAATACAAAAGGGGGTCTCTTTTTAGGTTCGGCAGGTTTGTCGCCAACGTTAACCTGGTCTGCGAGTTCCTCTTTTGTCATTTTGAGTATGTCGGGGTTGTGACAAGCGATGCATGACTGATCGTCAGCTTCTGATGATTTGGCTTCAGATTTGGGCTCTTCTTTTGGAGTAGTCTGGGGTTTCGTCTGCTCTGCAGGCTTGGCATCTGGAGCCTTTTCAGCTGCAGTTTGACTGGATTCCTGCGCATTAGAGTGAACTGAAGAATAGTGCAAAAACCCGCCAACGCAAAAAACACCGATAAACAAAAGAATTAGCCAAATCCAAGTCTTCGAGCCTTGAGTCTTGAGTTTCATAATCAGCTCCTTGAACGAGAACAGCTATTTTTGAGGAATAATATGTTGAGTCGTAGTTGGCTCTAATAAGGAATTTTTAATAATTAATACACTTGGCGCCTGAAAAAGGTCAAGCTATTTGCAATAAAAAAAGCCCCATAAGAAAATGGGGCTTTATAACATCCGTTAGCTTAAAACTATTTATCTAGATATTATTTTGCTTTTTTCTCGTGGCATTTGGCGCAAGCGACGGGCCCGGTAGGTTTGTTTTCGCCTTTTAATTTTTTGTGGCAATTCTGGCAATTGTCATGATAAGCTTTTTCCAGTTTTACTACCTTGCCTTCTGCCTCAAGCTTGTGGCAGGCGCCACATTTCTTGACTTCCATTCCTTCTTTCCAGACGTTCTTGCCGTCCTTATAATCATGGTGGCAGCCTTCGCACTTTGTGGCTTTGTGCTTTTCATGAGAGAATTTGACTGGACCTTGTTT
>CALGLN010000124.1 GCA_937930835.1 uncultured Desulfomonile sp. | reverse complement strand
CTTCGCACTTTGTGGCTTTGTGCTTTTCATGAGAGAATTTGACTGGACCTTGTTTGAATTCCTTGAAGACGTCCTTGGAGTGAATCGTGAGATCGCCCTCAGGAGCCTTGGTTGCCGCAAAGGCAAGCGTGAACGCCGCACAAATGATTACCGTTAAAGCAAGCGTCAGAAAAATTTTTAATCTACTGTGCATCATCAGGCCTCCAATTTTTTTAAAAACGGAACAAAGAAACACTCTAAAAAAGGCTTTATTAATAGCCTAAGCCACTATAACTAGCACATAGCAAGAACTGATTCAATTGTTTTTTTAAATTGTTCGGCTAAAAATTCAACTAAACCGGCTGGGCCTTTACCCCCAATCTATCTAGTTCTAGCAAGACGCGGTCGATCAGTTGCGGGATACATTCTCTGACTTTTGGTGTAAGTTCTAGGCCATAAGGCGTGATATCCTCTGGTTCGACGCCGATGACCACGACTGTTTTTGGCTCTTTCTCGAGTAGCGCGCAAAGATTAAGAGCTTCTATGAGATCGCTGTCATGCGCCGATTGTTTTGTACGCAAACCCTTGGGCAAATCGTCCTTTTCGAGCCTATAAATGGACCCTGGTTCGCATTTCCCCAAAACCGCGTCTACGATGATCAAGTGATCGGCTTCTTGAATAGTTGGCAATAGCCATAGGCCCTGTGTGCCACCGTCCACAAGTTTCACATTTGGGGGAAATTCAAATTGTCTCTTAATCTCTTCTACGGTCTTTACGCCCACGCCTTCATCTTTAAGAAGGATGTTCCCGACGCCTAGAACTACTATGTTTTCTTCCAATATGGGCTTATTCATTTATTTCTTTCTTGAAAAAAAACCACGTTTCTTGGGAGTGACTCTGACTCCTTCAATTTCCGCAAGCTTACGCAGAATTTCCTCATGGTCTTTTGAAAGATCTTTTGGTGTTTCGATGTATACGACTGCAATCAGATCACCTCTTCCCCTACCCCTCAAATGGGGTACCCCTTTGCCATTAAGCCGCAGGTTTTGACCGGACTGCACACCTTTTGGAACATTTAATGTTTCTGTTCCTTCTAGGGTTGGTATGTCGATTTCCCCTCCCAAGGCAGCCAGGCTGTAGGTAATTGGGACACCGACTATGATGTCATCCTCTTCTCTGCGGAAGGTTTCATGTCTTCTGACATTTATAAAAACGTATAAATCCCCGGGAGGAGCTCCTGGATCTCCGGGTTCTCCCTCTCCCTGCAGTCGAAGTCTCGAACCTGTCTCCACGCCAGCAGGAATTTTGAGAGTTAGCTTCTTGGAAGTCAGATTCCTTCCTACACCATGACATTTTTCGCAAGGATCCTTGATTTCAGTTCCACTTCCCTGACATTTAGGACATGTAGCGCTAATAGAGAAAAAGCCTTGAGAGCGGGTTACCTGACCTCGGCCACCACAAGTTGAACAGACTGATGGCGCAGCGCCGCCTTTCGTGCCTAAACCGCGACAATCCTCGCACAGTTCATGTCGTGATACTTCGATTTCGGTTTCTTTGCCGAACACAGCTTCCATGAACTCTATAGTCAGCTCAAGCCTTAAGTCAGCTCCTCGCCGTACGACGTTACGCCTGGATCGGGATGAGCCGAAACCAAAAAACTCCTCAAATATGTCTCCGAAGGATGAGAAAACATCCTCAAAATTCCTGAAGCCCTGAAAGCCTGATTGCTGAAGTCCCTCGTGCCCGAATCGATCGTAGATTTGGCGCTTCTCAGGGTCACTAAGCACCTCATACGCCTCTGCAGCCTCTTTAAATTTTTCTTCAGACTCCTTGTCGCCTTTGTTTCTATCCGGGTGATACTTCAGAGCCAACTTCCGATATGATTTCTTGACTTCCTCTGAGCTAGCAGTCCTTGTAACTTCGAGAACCTCGTAGTAATCACGTTTAACCATTTATATTACTCTTGTTTAATGTATTAGGATCTAGATAGGCAAATTTTCGCAGCCCACGTACATATGTTCACACAAACCTGTTTTGTCACTCCCTGGTGAGCAACTATTGGCCAGATTTTTTTAATTTGGCCTTGTCCGCACATGACGCCATGGATCCTTCCTTAGTCAACATATTGATAATACAGGCCGTTCTAAATTGACAATAAACTTTCGGGCTATGACAACATGCGCATTCCTCGCACATCCGTACCCCATCTTTCTGACAAAAAAACACCCCTTCCCTATTGGGGTGCCTGTAACAGACTTCCATTTTTTTACCTTCCGATCAATCGCCCATAATTGTTAAACTGATGGGAAAAATATCCATTCAGCAAGTATGCGCTATAACAATCCATAAGTAGTAAAAATCCAAAGCATCCACGCAATTTTTTTGAGCGTCGGCGGACGTCATTCGGGAATCGTTGATAATTTTCCAATCCTTAGTTCGTGGACCGGAATGACGATATCGGCTAGCTCTTTGATTCTTTTCATGCTGTCGTAAGCCTCGATAGCATCCAAGAGCACACCTGGCAAAATCACGTTTCCAGAGTTAGGGAAATTTTCATCGTTACAACACAATCCTGTAATGACGGCCTTGCCTTTGGCTGTATTTATGACCACGGACTGTCCGCCGGGGGTGTGGCCGGGAGTTAAAATGACGTCTATACCTTCCACAATTTCAGCGTTACCTTCAAGAACTCTTAGATTCACTCCCTCGAGAACATCGGGATAATATCGATGATCCACCGGGTGTGGATTCATGCAAAAATCCAATTCTTTTTTTTGTACATATACGTCCGCATTAGAACACAAGGAATCGTTTTCACAGTGATCATTATGCAGATGGGTGTGAATGACGATATCGATTTCCTCTGGCTTCCAGCCGATAGTATCGAGGGCATCCTCAAAGGTCCTTACGGGAAAACCGGTTCTTTCTTCGAGATCGTCGGGCGCCACAAAATCCTCAACTCCTGTATCAACAAGAATTTTTTTGTCTCCACCCATGATAGCGAACACGTAAATCGGCAAAATGATACGCTTACCATAAAAACGCTGATAGGTTAAGATTCCCTGGTCGGTTTCATTAAATCCGACCGCCAATGGGTGAATTGTGTAGGTCAAGCTCATTTAGAATCAAACCTCGTCTAGCCGGAGACACTGAGATATCTTAAATAGCTGTGGTCAAAGTTATTTGCGGCGCCGATCCTGAACTGGAAAGTTCCGTTTAGATGTCAAAACGCCATAATAATTTGAAGCAGCAGATATCTCAGCAAAAAATCAAATATAAATGTTTTCTCTTTTCTCCCTTCCGATTGTGGAGGTAGGCGTATCGCCATAGTTGTGACCCGGCAAGACCACAGTATCATCCGGAAGAGTGAAGAGCTTATTTTTAATTGTATTCTGGAGAACTTGGAAAGATCCTCCAGGTAAATCAGTTCTGCCTACACCACCAACAAACAGAGTATCCCCGGTGATGATGTATCCGGGAAAATGCAAACATATCCCCCCGACTGTGTGACCGGGTGTATGGATAACCTTAATGGAACTGTCGCCAAAAACTATTGAGTCCCCATCTTTCAATAGAATTGCAGCTGGAGGTGAAGGCTCCGCGCCAAACATAGCCAGCATTCCACGATTTGGGTTAGCCAGGGCTTCGGCTTCCAACTCATGAATCGCAATTGGAGCGCCTGTCGCCAGGGCCATTTCCTTGTTTCCAGCAATATGGTCTACATGGGAATGCGTATTAACGATATATTTGATGGTTGAAATCCCGCTTTCCCTGGCAGCATTTAGCAAAGATCCGGCTGGTCCTCCTGGGTCAACAACTATGCCTTCTCCGGTGTTTGGGTCACCCAAGAAGTAGCAGAATATTTCAAAACCACCAATTTGTATTTGTCTGATTATCACGTGTTCCTCCCTGCATTCATATGAGAAGTCGGTTTATGAGCGCAATAGGGCTCTTCGGCCATGTAAGACCCAGAATGCTCATACGCTCTAGCCCGACAGCCTCCACAGAATCTCAAATAGTTGCACTTTCCACATTTACCCTCTAACTTGCTAAAAGTCCGCAAATCTTTGAATAGCTCAGCATTTGTCCACAAATCGGCAAACGAAGTATCTCTGATTGAACCGGCCTGTACGTCAAAGTAGCCGCAGGGCTGAAGCTCACCAATGTGGGAAACAAAACAGAAAGACAGTCCTCCGAGACAGCCTCTGGTTCTGGCGTTTAAACCAAAATTCACTTCGTCAACCGTGAGTCCATCTATTGCGGCTTGTTGTCGCATGATTCTGTAATACTGAGGAGCACATGTAGCTTTTGTTTCAAGTTTCGATTTTCTGCCCAAACTGTAAAATTCCAGGAGCGTTTCTTCATATTCTTCAGGTCCCATTTCCTCGCCTGACATGTCTTTCGCTCGTCCTGTAGGCACTAACAGGAATACATGGAATGCCACAGATCCAATTTCCTCCGCCAGTTTCATGATCTGAGATAATTGATGTCTGTTCCTCTTGGTTAGAGTAGTATTTATCTGAACACCAATTCCAGCGGATTTTAGAGCTTCTACACCCTTTAGAGAGGCCTCGAAAGCTCCCGGTATTTTTCTGAAGTTGTCATGATCCGCAGCGGAGGCGCCGTCAATGCTTATGCTTGCTCGAGGAATTCCCACTTTTGCCAGCTCCTTAGCAACGGCCTCGGTAACAAGAACACCATTAGTGGCCAACACAGCCCTTAAACCAGATTTTACCGCATAATTGGCCAAATCAAAAAAATCTGGTCTAAGTAGAGGCTCACCACCTGTCATGATAAGAATAGGCTTTCCGACGGCTCTTATACCGTCGATGAGCTGGAATCCCTCAAGGCTGGACAATTGATTTGGGTCGGCCTGAGGACAGGCGCCGGCTCTACAATGGATACAATTCAAGTTGCATGCCCGGGTCATTTCCCAAGCCACAAGTCTTAATTCAAAACTTTTCACTTCTTCCTCTTGATGGCGCCGTCCTGCAGAATTCGAGCAGCTTCCAAGGCATGGTAAGTAATAATCAAATCAGCTCCAGCGCGTTTGATTGAAGTCAAAGCTTCCATCATGCACCGGTCATGGTCGATCCAACCATTCCGAGCGGCGGCCTTAATCATGGCGAATTCTCCACTTACATTGTAAGCTGCCACGGGAAGGTCGAAGGCGTTCCTAACTCGCCAAATGATGTCCAGATAAGGTAAGGCAGGTTTCACCATTACTATATCTGCGCCTTCATCCACGTCCATTCCCACTTCCCTGATGGCCTCATCAGAATTCGCCGGGTCCATTTGGTATGAACGCCGGTCTCCAAACTTGGGAGCTGATTGGGCCGCATCCCTGAAGGGTCCGTAAAAACCGGAGCAATATTTTGCAGAATATGCCATTATAGGTAAAGACTCGTAACCTGATTCGTCCAATGCCTCGCGAATAGCGCCTACCCTTCCGTCCATCATATCTGAAGGAGCTACCATATCTGCTCCCGCGTTCGCATGAGAAACGGCTATCCGCGCAAGAAGATCAAGAGTGGAATCATTGTCCACATCATCTTTTATGATGACACCACAGTGACCATGGTCAGTATATTCGCACAAACACACATCC
Organism: uncultured Desulfomonile sp.; assembly: GCA_937930835.1. Taxonomy (GTDB): domain Bacteria; phylum Desulfobacterota; class Desulfomonilia; order Desulfomonilales; family Desulfomonilaceae; genus CAITZA01. Next base: position 73,716 of record CALGLN010000124.1, on the reverse strand, counting down.
GTTATGATTACCAGATTGGGAAAAGCATTTTTTATGTGTCGTATAGTTTTCTGGACTATGCCATCTTTTGAGTAACCTTCAGAACCCACTGAATCTTTTCTAGAGGGTATCCCAAAGATCATTATTGCTGGAATTCCCCTGTCAACCGGTTCTCGCAACTCCTTGACCAGCATGTCCGGAGACAACTGAAAATGACCCGGCATAGATTCTAACGGAGTTTTTACCCCTTTGCCTGAAATGCAGAAAAAGGGTAATATAAAATCTTTTACGTTTAAATGGGTTTCTCGAACCATTGAACGCAAAGCTTCCGTTCTTCTTAACCGCCTGGGTCTGTATTCTGGAAAACGCATGGTATCTCCGTTAGTCGACTTTCTTAATAAAATGTATAAGCTTGATTAATGAGAGTGTCAATCGAGGTTAATGGGTCCATGAATTGTCCAACATAGCTTTGGAGCCTTGCTTGACAAGTTTTCTCTCTTTTTGCTGAGGTAAATCAATAAAATGCCTTCCAACAGTTATTTGTTCGTCTTGGCGCATCCTGATGACGACGTATTTATCAGCGGCCATATACAGAGGTTTTTGGCAGACGAGCTTGAGGTCCACTGCGTGTGGCTAACCTCAGGAGGCTACATGGGAGGCGCAATGAAACGGGAACGTGAGCTTTTCGCTGTCGCAGAAATTCTCGGGCTTCGGCGTTCTCAAATTCATTTGATGAGACTGGCGGACTTGGGTCTAATTGGTCTGTTAGAAACAGTTATACAATACCTGATCAGACTTTTCGAGGCTGTCGAACCAAAAGCCGTTTATGTAAACGCATTTGAAGGCGGTCATCCAGATCACGACTGCGCCAGTTTTGCAGTTTTTGAAGCTCGCAGGCGGTCTGGATGCTCGTTTGAGATCCTCGAATTTCCGCTATACAATGGGGCAGGAAGTTTTCTGCAATGGCGCTGGCAGATCAACACATTTCCAAATGGAGACGGAATTGCGCAATACCTGCCCTTGACGTTTCAGGAAGTAGCTACCAAGCATCGGACCATGCGAATCTATGCCAGCCAATGGATGTACATGATTCCAGCCAGACTGGCTTGTTCGACAAAGAAAATGGTCAGGGAGGGTGAACCCAAACGCCTGTGCCATCCAGACAGGGATCATACGGTGAAACCTCATTCTGGCAAACTTAACTACGAGCGTTGGTTCAACTCCTTTATGAGAATTAAGTTTAGCAATTATCAAGAGGCTGTAAAAAGATCCCGCTTGGCATAATCAAGCTATCAATTAAAAGCACAGATAACTAGTTCTAGGTCTCCTCACAACCAGATTATTCGCGGTCAAAATTTAGACTGTTATCTGAAGAACTGTTTTTTTATTCTTCATCATCTCCACAATCGCAGTTAGGCAACATCCAACGAAAGACCGCCTGAACGGAACCAAAATAATTCGGTTCGTCATAGCCCATCCGAGCGCATCTTCTCTGAGCCTCAGCCTCGTTTTGAACTGAAAAATAACTGGAACACTTGTAACAACCTTTTTCAGGGACAAATTTTCGGCAGACTACAAAGACTATGCTGTGCGCCGTGGCTGGTAAACCGAAGGAAATTACGGCTACCACAACTAGCAAGAACTTTCTCCATGCCTTCATCGTCTTCCTCCTGGGTTAAAGTTTGAGGCTGTCGGCTTTGTCTCAACATTATCCGTCCAGCAATAGGTTTTGTCAAACTAACAATTGTTTAAACATACGAAAAAATTCAGTCATTGATGGTGTTCCATTCACAATCTTTGAAAAGTTCATTTTTGATTATTTGTTTGCCAGAAACTCAATATTCTGATTTCCACGGCTTGTTGACAGAAATTGACCTCTGAGATAAAAAATTGTCATGAATACAACCAGCAAACCAAACAGCAGATTTTTGATGGGTAATGAAGCCATTGCTCGCGGACTTATTGAGGCTGGCTGTTCGGTGGCCACGGGATATCCTGGAACGCCTTCTTCCGAAATTATGGAATCATTGGCAAAATGGAAGAAGGAACTCGGTCATCGTGCCTACCTTGAATGGTCAATAAACGAGAAAGTGGCTTTTGAAGTAGCGTATGGCGCTAGTCTGGCAGGAGCCAGATCGGCAGTAACTATGAAAATGGTGGGGCTAAATGTAGCTTCTGACGCCTATCTCAGCGCAACCTATCTTGGGGTTAGAGGCGGCATGGTATTAATTGTAGCCGATGACCCTGGTCCCCATTCCAGTCAGACCGAACAGGACTCTAGGTTTTTTGCCTGGTTGGCCAAGGCCCCGGCTTTTGACCCAAGCACCCCTGTCGAAGCGCTTGAAATGATAAAAAGAGCGTACGAGATTTCCGAACGATACGAAATCCCTGTAATGCTTAGACCATGCCTCCGCGTTTGTCACTCCAGGCAAAACGTGACCTTGAGTGAGCCGAATCAAATTGCCGATCTAGGTCCTTTCAAGAAGAATTGGCCTCGCTGGGCCGCAATTCCCAAGTTCCGGTTGGCATTGCATGGCGAATTGAACAAGAAACTTCAAAAGATGAGCATTGAAGAAGCCGACTGCTCTCCCCATCTCATCCATGAAGGAAAGTCAAACAAACTCGCCATAATCACCAGCGGTTCAGTGGCCTCGCATGTGTTGGACACAGTTAGAGAAGAAGACCAGTTCAGAGATTTGAAGATTTTCAAGCTCAGTATGCCTTTTCCGGCCAATAGGGCAGCGCTGCAAGCAATCGTCGATGGACATGAGAGGACGTTGGTAATAGAAGAGACATATCCTGTCATAGAATTGCAGGTCGATGATAAACGGAAACTTGCCGGGCGGCTATCGGGACTTGTGCCGTCACAGGGGGAACTGACTCCGGAAGTTGTAGAGGATCTCATTCTTCAGGCAATGGGAGAGCCGATCAGGGTTCGCCCGGAAGTTCAGATAAATGCTCGAAGACCATCCCTGTGCGCCGGTTGTCCGCACCGGCCTTCTTTCTTCATGTTACGAAAGGTGTTTGATAAGGGGATATATCCGGGTGATATTGGCTGCTATACTCTCGGAATAAACATGGGGGCTGTAGACACTTGCCTTTGTATGGGCGCTTCAATCGGCATGGCTTCAGGCCTGACTCATGCGCCTGATGGCAATGAATCTCCCGCTGTCGTGGCGACAATTGGTGATTCGACGTTTTTCCATGCTGGCATACCGGCTCTAATAAATGCCGTTCATACAAAGACTTCATTTACGCTTATTCTCATGGATAACAGCCTAACAGCGATGACTGGTGGACAGCCTACGCCAGCGTCAATGAATCTGGTTGATGGATCAGCAGCGAACCCAGTGGACATAGAGAATCTTATCAGAGCATGCGGAGTTGGTTTCATTGAGGTCGTTGATCCCTATGATTACGATTCGTTAAAAGGTTCTTTCGAACGCTCTTACGATTATTCCGTGAAAAAATCACTTGGAGTTTCGGTGATAATTACGCGAAGACCGTGCATTAGGGCTAAAGGAATTGTCCTTTCTACGGATCGATACGAAGTGTTGGAAAATTGTGAACGATGCATGACGTGTGTCAGGGATCTCGAATGTCCGGCAATATCGTTTGTCAAAGAATCCAAGAAGGTCGTCATTGATCCGGACAGCTGCTCAGGATGCGGTTTTTGTGTAAATGTTTGCCCTTGCGGGGCCATAGTCAAAAAGGTTCTTTAAATATGAGTCAGATAGTTTTATGTGGGCGTGGTGGTCAGGGGGTAGTCTTCTTGACCCGTTTGATCGGTGATATTGCAACATCAAAGGGGCTAAATGTAATTTCAGCGGAAACCCACGGCATGGCGGTGCGCGGGGGGTCTATCAATAGTTGCGTGAAAATCGGTGATTATCAATCATCACTTGTACGTTGGGGCAAGGCGGATTTTCTAATTTCACTTGATGAAAAAGAGACCCAAAACAATAGGCATTTTCTAAGAGACAATGGCGTGATATTGGAGAATTCGGTTAAGGAACCCCAGGAAGGCATCCTTCGCATTGACGCCACTGGAATGGCCAGAAATTTGGGAATGGTCCAACTGGAAAATGTTGTTACCTTGGGATTTGCTTCGATGATTACTGGATTTCCCCTTAGTCCCAAGGAAATCAAAGAAGGCCTCATGCTTGATAAGAGAGAAAATGTCAGAGACATGAATGTCAAGGCCCTAGAGCTTGGAATGGATGCGGCAAGCCCTGGTAAGTCATGACATGGTTGGTTGCACTTGACCTGAATTGGATAATCAGTAAATTGATATAGCTATCCTGCCCAACATGGAGGCCACTTGAAAATAGAGGACGTACTGCTACAGCTAGCGGATCGGATACTGGATTTCGATGAGGCATCTCTGGCTCAACTTCAAGAGAAATACCTTAACAAGGTTTCAGATTTTACCCCTACCAGAGAGTGGGAGAGGTCTATCATCGTATATTTCTTAATAAATTCGGTACGCGTGAAAAACAAGATATTTAATGATCGTGTAAAAGGTTCCCAAAGCACTGACCCATTAAAATCCGCTAAGAGCCTCTTGAAAATAGTAAAATAGACACATATTTCATACAGTATCTCAGGTATTGAATGCATATATTTGACATTATAGCCGTTTAAAAAAATTGGGAACCTTTTTTTATATTGATTTTCTTATAAAAAAAAGTATAATAAGAATGTCCATCAATGGCTAGTTCAGATTTAGGCATTTAACTAATACTCCTCTGCGATAGTCAGCAGTGGCGTTTCGGTATAACATTTGTGAACCACCGTGGCCGAAAGGAGAAGCGTCATGTTTAAAAGACGTAGATTTATTACGGGCTGTGTTGTAATTGCCCTGACAATGCTTCCACAAATAGGGAATTTGTCGTGGGGGCAGACATATGACAGCTCTTCTTTGATGCAAAGCGGTTCTGGCCAGGATGGTTCAATGCCTCAGGCCTACTATCCATACTGGCATAATTATTTAGACAACATGCAACGAGAGGGCGGTTACTATGCAGTGACTGGAAATTATGGAGGAACACCCATAACCAGTTATTATCCATCTTCGTCTTCGAGTTCAGCCATGAGTCCCCAGGCGACTTCCCAGTCAAACATGTATTACAACCCTGCAGATTATTACGGGACTCAGCAACAGGGATACCAGCAGAGTTACCAGACACCTCAGTATCAAACCTATCAGGCGCCTCAACAAGCCGCAGCAGAACCTAAACAGCGATCTTCAAAGAAAAACAGATCGACGGCTGCTCAGGCGGCTGAACAACAGCAACAGTATTATCAGCAGCAGCAACAACAAGCCGCTTACCAGCAGCAGTATTATCCACAACAAACACAGCAACAGTATCCACAACAAGCCTATGGTCAACAGCAATACCAGCAGCCTCAGGCTTATGGACAGTATCAGCAGCAACAAGCAGCCAGCGATGGCTCACCGACACTGAGCACTGATCCTGCTGTTCAGGCGGCTCAGCAGAAGGCTTACGATAGGGCGGTAGCAAGACAGAGGGCTGCAGAATTGGCTGCTCAGCAGCAAGCGGCAATGCAAGAGCTGCAACAAACTCAGGCCATGTATGCAGCTGCTCAGCAAAAACTTAGAGAACAAGAGGCTCGTCAGAAACAGCTTCAGGACGAATACCACAAAAAAGCTGTTGGTGAAGCTTATGAGGGCCTCAGAGCAGCTCAGCAGAGGTATTACGAGTTGATGGGGGTAGGTTCAGAATCTGGTACTGGACCAGCGAGACAGGCGGCCTCACAAATGGCCTCCCAGGGTCCAGCGCAATCACTTCAATATGCCCCTCAGCAGGCTTATCAACAGCAGCCGGCAGGAGCAGCTCAGCCACAAGCTTATCCTACGGCGGCTTCTCCGCAAGGATATTCTTCAGCGGCCCCACAAAGCGCTTATCCGCAGGCTTCCACCGCAGCCCCGGGTTTGACGGTTACTCCTCCCGGAAGTGTCACACCTCTGAGGGTTCAGTCTCAGCAAGAACCTCAACAGGAAAGCGGCGGCCTATGGGCGACCTTGAAAGAGATTTTTTCACCACCTACTACAGCTCCGATTCCCAATCAGAGGAGCATGTTTGACAATAAGAACAAGAGTAGCTTGGATGAATAACCACTGTGTAACGACAAAAAAAAGCCCGGCTTCCACCGGGCTTTTTTTTGGGGGGAATCTGCTAAAGTATTGGAGAGAATGATTTCTCCAACTGGCGGCTACAAATACTAACTTCTGTATGTTTCCTGGATGATATCGTTTAGATACCGTTCAGGATCAGTTACTGCGATTTTAGGAATCTCAAATTCTGTTGACCCTGATCTCTCCATAACAAGTTTTAGGCCATGGTGATAATTCTGGAAAATTTTTCTGCACACGATCAACGGGGCTTCTGACCCGTCCAGAGACAATCTTATTAATTCCCTTAGCGCCTCATCGGAAAATCTTATTCTTATGCCGTAAACCCTATCAAATTCTTCTTCAAAGGTTTTGACATCTTTTTCGAGCTTCAAGTATCTCTTATAAACAGTGTCAGCGGAAAGCCCTCTTTTTACAGCGGATTCGACGACCAATTCCAAAGCTTCACGTGAAAGCGCTTTACCGTAACACTGGATGAATTCCGGAGACCTTGATTCAAGTTCGTTTAGCAGTTCTTCGCGCTCCATTGAGTCCACGTCCTCAAATATCTCGCATCTCGACGGATGATATTCGTCTGCTAACATTTGATCAAGAAAAGGCCTGGGGTTCAAAGCCAATTCTTCGGTAACAGTAAAGCGACGAACGTCCGTAGACGGAAGGACTCTTTCGAATCCAACGAGAATTTTTTCTACGACACTTATTAGCGCCCTAGCTCCTGTTTTTTCCTTGTGGGCTTCATGGGCTATTACCCGCAAGGAGTCATCGGTAAATCTTATGTCTATGCCATAAGACTTGAAATCCTGTTTTTTAGATGTAACAACGCTGGAATAGCGATTCTTGAGAATTTTGTAGAGATCGTCTTTACTTAATTCCTCTAAAACGGCAACCACAGGAATTCGTCCCACAAACTCAGATTCAAAACCGTATTTTATTAGATCCTCAGCCTTGACTTCCCTGAAGAGATCTGATCGGTTTTCCTTCTTCTTGAGATCCGCCTCGAAACCCAATCCCTTAGAGAACAGACGCCTTGAGATTATTTCGTCCAATCCATTGAATGCGCCTGAAACTATGAACAGAATATCTTTAGTATTTATTGTCCTCTTAATCCGTTTACCGGTTTTCTGAAAGTGAGCGGCGGCCTCCATCATCGAGATGGGGTCGTGGGCAACCTTGAGGTCTACTTCCGTTTCTTCCATGGGTTTTAACAGGTTTCTCTGAACACCGGACCTGGATACGTCCAGGCCAATTATATTACCTGTAGAGGCTATCTTATCTATTTCATCAATATATATGATCCCGTATTTGGCCTTTTCAATATCACCATCAGCTTCCTGAACGAGATCCCTGACGAGATCTTCGACGTCTCCTCCAACATAGCCGGTTTCACTAAATTTTGTGGCATCTCCTTTTACAAATGGAACACCAAGTTTTTTTGCAATAAGTTTTATGAGGTAGGTCTTTCCAACACCTGTAGGCCCAATGAGTAAAATGTTGTTCTTGATTCTACCGATTCCTTCACGGTCTGAACTATCTCCATGCTCCTGGAAATACCTTATTCTGTTGAAGTGAGTACATATCTTTGTGGCTAGAACTTCTTTTGCCACGTCCTGTCTGATTACGAATCTATCTAAATATTCGTGAAGCTCCGCTGGCTTCATGTCGAATCGTATTTGATCGTGGGGTGGTTCAACACTGGCCGTCTTGCCTTCTGAAGATTCATCTATTCCGGGCCACGGTCCAATTTGAGTCCCCATGATTCGAATCCTGTTTCCATACTTCTCGGCAAGGAATTCGTTGATTTCCTTCTCAATTTCCTTGGGATCCGGTAAGTTTGTATCTTTCATGGAGTCTTCAATGCTCATTTTTCCTTACCTTTCAGTTCGTGATTAAAAATTACCATCCCTGCTTTCTACTTTACAATATATGTAGTGTTAAGTTGATCGTCAATTACTCGCCGTCAATGGATCAGAGCTGTCTGCAATCTAAACCTACTACCTGTTTTTGACTGACAAACTCGTTAAAGTAAGTCTTACATAATATATTGCCATTAATTTAAAAGGTTATGATTGACATTAACAGATCACAGGTAATATAGTCTGATTGTCGTCATCACATTCGTTCAATCATTCCAAACGCTTTTATCCGAGGCAGGGGAATTGAAGTGACAGAGATTTACGAATCCCCGAAGTTCTCGAACAGGGCAACGCCGGAAAATAAGGTCTCTGAAAAATCAGGAACAAGTTATCCGGATTCAAAAACCTTCGTCGAGAGTCACTCTGTCTTTAGCCCCCTTTTTATTGATTCTGCGCCTCATGCGTTAGTCGTTGTTGACCAGAACGGCAAGATTATAAACCATAATCAACTAGCCTGTGATTTGCTCGGGAATCAGGGGGAGGATCTCTTCGGTCGATTCTTAAATGACATTTCCCCAAATCCGTTCTTTGATAGCCGATTTGTGACTATTGAGCGGGTCGTACAGACAGCTATACCTGTGCGTTCGATTCTGGAATATGGTGGGAAATATTATGAAAACCTCTATTCCCCAGTCAGCGTCGTTTTTGATGGTCCCAAGTTCATTTCAATAATATCCAGGGAAACAAATAAAAAGCCAATAGATGATAAAAACCTGCTTCCTATTTGCTCTGATCCGTTTGCGATAATTGGGGAAAAGGCTCAGCAGCTCAAAGAGAGAAATCGGCTTCTCGAGCAGCAACTTGCGCAAAAGACACGAGAACTTAAAGATTTGAATGAAGCCTACAAGCTTTACAGAACAGTCCTTGAAACATCCAAGGACATAATCTCGACTATGACTCTTGATCTGAAATACACATACGTGAGTTCCTCAGTAGTCAATGCCTTAGGATATACGCCGGAAGAAATGGTCAAAATCAACGCCTTGGAAATTATGACGCCGGACTCCGCTAAAAAGATAGTCACATCTCTGAGGGATTGGATAATAAAAGGAGCCTCGGGTGAAATACAGGAGGAAAATTCAAGGACAGAAGAAGCTCAGCAGATCAAGAAGGACGGCAGCGTTCGCTGGGCTGAAATATCTGGAACTTTTTTGAGGGATGAAAAAGGTAAGGCAGTTGGAATTGTAACCACGTCCAGGGATATCACTGAGAGAAAGAGATTAGAAGCAGAATTGCACAGCTCATTCGAGCTCTTGGAACAGAGAGTTAAAGACAGAACAGCTGAACTTGAAAACATGAATGAGATTTTACGACGAGAAATTGCTCAACGCCAAAAGACGGAACGTGAACTCCTCAGAAGTGAGAGTAGATTTGAGGCTATCTTTCGAGCTGCGACGGACTATATCTTCATAAAAGACAAAAAATGCAGGTATACCCACATTAACCCGGCCATGCTGGAACTAACAGGAAAAAACTTGGATCAGATTATCGGTAAGACTTTCGGTGAGGTTTATGGTCAAAAAAATGCTGTTAGTATCTACAAGAATGATCTCAAGGCCCTGAAAGGGCAAGTCGTTGAATCCGATTATACCATATTCATTGGAGACCGGGACGTAGTTCTTAATTGCATACGAGTTCCGATTAGGGATGAGACTGGGGACGTAATGGGAATCTGCGGAATTGCCCGTGACATCACCGAGAGAAAGGCTCAGACAGTAGAGAGAGTAACCTTCACATCCCAAACCTCTTCTGAGATGTATGATAAAACCTTAAGAGAAATAGAGCTTGTTGCTGGAACAGATAGCACAGTGCTCTTTCTGGGCGAGAGCGGGACTGGGAAAGATTATTTGGCAAAATATCTGCACGAAAAATCCCGTAGAGCAGGAAGCCCTTTTTTTGCAGTTAATTGTGCCGCTCTGCCACCCGGAATCGCAGATTCAGAGTTGTTCGGCCGCGAAGCGGGAGCCTACACCGGTTCCAAATCCAGAAAACGGGGATTGCTGGAATTGGCAGAGTCAGGTACTCTTCTACTTAACGAAATTGGGGAACTTCCACTCAACCTGCAGGCCAAGCTACTGACTTTTATGGACACTCAATCTTTCACTAGAGTGGGAGGGGAAAAACTCATAAGCGTTGACGCCAGAATCCTGGCCGCAACGAATAGGAATCTTGCCTATGAAGTTGAAGCGGGAAATTTTAGAAGAGATCTTTTTTTTCGGTTGAACGTTTTTACAATTGAAGTACCACCTCTGAGAGAACGAATCGAGGATTTAGAACAACTTTGTGATAGCCTTCTTTGTGGCTTGGCAAAGAAATTGGGGTTGGGGCAACCACCGGTTATTGACCCCATAGCCACGGAGACATTGGCGACTTATAGCTGGCCTGGAAATATTCGAGAATTAAGAAATGTACTTGAACGGGCATTAATATTGTCAGGCAAAGGGACTATAAAAGCAAAACATCTAAGTGATCTCAAAAGACTTTCAAGAATGAAACACCCCGATCTTGCCAACGATAAGACTCCTGGCACAAAACCCCTGGTGATTCGAGACGCCCTTAATAGCTACCAAAAGAATTTGGTTGTCGAAGCGTTGGCCAAGAGCGGCTGCAATGTGACTCAGGCAGCCATATCTCTTGGTATGACCCGCGATGCCCTTAAACACCTGATGAAGAAATTGAATCTCAAACGAACAGACGTTTCTATTATTCTGGACTAATCATTTGAATTCAGACTGTCCGTAAAGAGCGCACATTACCGGATCGCGCTCAAGAGGCCCACCTGCTCTATATCTGCACCCTCCTCCACAGTCATCTGAATGATCGCAGCCTTTGCATTTGGTAGCCTCAATCGGTATGTGATGAACACGGTCCCAAGCTTTAGCCAAGCCCTCTTCAATGCTTCCCAAAACCTTGTCAGGAAACAAACCGCAGCGACAAATCTTGCCATCCGGCAAAATACCTACAAGATGGCGACCGCATGTCCATCCCGCTGAGGACCCGTGATAAGAGGCGCCAAATCCGTATTGCATTAGTTTCGCCGCCTCTTGAGGCGCAACCGATAACTCAGGATGGACTTCAAAACGTCCCCTTGCGCAAGGATAATCTATGTTCCACTCACGAACCCCGAAATTCTCCATGACCTTGCTCATTTCATCGAATTCTTTGAGATTTCCAGCGTGAATCATTGTCGCCACAGACAAGTCTATCCCCGCGTTCCTTATTCGTTCCATTGCCCTCAATACTTTGTAATAAGTTCCAGTTCCTCGGATCATCTCATGGCCAGATTTTGTTCCATCCAGGCTTATTTGAACTTCATGAAAGTTCAGTGATTGAACCAGTCTGTCTTCCAGGAGAGTGCCATTGCTCAGTAGTACAAACCTGACCGGGTAATCAGGTATGAGCTCGTTTAAAACTCCGAAATGTGAGTAAAGTATAGGTTCGCCACCACTTACCAAGATCCGCAGCCCCTGCATCAAGCTGAACTCATCCAAAGTGATTGAAATTAGCCCCTCAGGGAAGTCTATAAGCTTCTGATCACCCAAATAGCAGTGAGAACATTTAAGGTTACATCTGAGAGTGACCAGCCATTCCAGATATCTGAGTGACGGATTCGGAGATTTACCCAAAATGAAATCTCTCTGAGACGTCTCATTCAAAACGTCTAGCAATCCTTCAGAGACACAGAATTCGATGAATTCTTTTTCAGGAGATAGCTGTTCCATAGTCTTGGTTCCGTTGCAATTCTTGAGAAAGTCGAAACCGTCGTCATTGACTTCATAAAGCTCATCATGTTGAAGGTCATAAATGTGCGGATTCTCCAACTGCTTGAGGGCAGCGGTTTTACTGAGCGCCAAAATTGCTTTTGAACCCAAATCTCCAAGATTGGCAAGACGCACATCCTGCACATCCAATCGCCCATCTTTCAAAGCCTGGGACAAGACAATTAAACCACCGCATGGAGAGCAATTCTCCGGTGGGTTGCCGGATGTAAAATCACATCCATCAATGTGAAAGGGGCATGTCTGGCAGACATTGAATCGAAGAAATGATTCTAGATATGAAGAATCAAAAGCCTCTGAGGCAAATTCATTTGTACTCAGAGGCTTTAATTTGTTGATGATCGACGCCAAGGTGTATCCTCGGCATCTCTCTTGTTCCAGTCGGTTTGGTTTGTAGTAGGAACAGACCGCACGGCAAATCCATTCATCCGGCTTTAAATCAATCATCTGAAATTCCCACAATGGCCGGATGAATTATAGCCGGCCCTAGATTAGCAAGAACTCTTGCACTTGCACATACCTTTTGTAACTTTGGCCACTTTTCTGATTGTCATAGGATCCTCCGATAATTTGATCAAATCTAATTATCAGATTAGTCCCGACCTCGATCACTGTCAAACAAAACTTTACATAACCCACTAACAATATTGGACTAATTACACATATCAAAATTTCATGCCATAATAACGACACAGAGGACCTATTAATGACACCATATACTACCCGAGCCATTATTGATGATATTTATGGTTTTACGAAAAGCGCAGCGCGCATCGACGTATTTTCATATTCCAACAAATTTAGGCGACTAAATCACAATGATTCGATGTTCCATAAATATTTTTGTTCCATGGCATGCTCAATCAAAAAAACTAAGAGATGACGATGTAACTACAATTTTTTCAACAACTGGTTGGCCGCGGTCAACAACGGATCCCATACAGGCGAGAACGGTGGAGCATAAGCCATATCGCACTGGAAGAATTCATCCACTCTCATTGCCGAATGTAATGCAACTGCGACAGAATTGATCCTGTGGGCGCATCCTTCACGACCTACCATTGAGCAACCAAGTAACCTAGCGGTTTTCTTGTCTGCGACAAGCTGGACATAGATGGTTTCATTCCCGGGATGTGAGTGAGCTCGAGACCGGCTCTTGATCACAACATCAACTGCTTCGAAACCTTCCTTCGAGGCTTCATCCAGGGAAAGTCCCGTTCTTGCGACCTGCATGTCGAGGACCTTGAACACAGCGCTGCCCACTATGCCTGGCAATTCGACGCTTGGACTATCCAGGTTGTCAGCTACAGCCCATCCTGCCCTGTTTGCTCGAAGAGCCAAAGGAATCCATACTCTCTTACCGGTGACTACATGGAATGCGTCAGCGCAATCTCCGGCGGCAAAGACGTCCGAATCCGAAGTTCTGAGCGATTTGTCAACGGCTATAGACGATTTTGGACCAAGGGTAATACCGGCCTCTTGAGCAATCTCACTACTAGGAGTGACTCCAATACTCAGGAGAGCCATATCCGTATTCAGGTCACCATGACTTGTATGAAGAGTAAGTCCTTTGGCTGTTTGCTCCACTGATATAAGTTCGTAACCGAAGAGCAAATCCACATTTTTTTGTATTAATTCTTCCTTTACGACCTCAGCCATTTCTTGTGGCAAATAAGGGATAAATCTTTTCGAAGGCTTGATCATTGCCACCTTGATTCCTCTCTCGTGGAGAGACTCAGCCATTTCAAGCCCTATGTAACCCATTCCGATAATCACAGCGTGTCTTACATTTTTCTGACGGATGTACTCTTTGATAGCTCTACCGTCTTGAAGAGACTTCAGGGTCAAAACCCCCGGGAGGTCAATTCCCGGAATCTGGGGTTTAATAGGCCTGGCGCCGGTAGCTATTAAAAGTTTGTCGTAAGAAAGTTCCTCAGAAACTCCATCCAGGCCAACATGAATTACCTTTCTGGATCTTGTATCGATGGAGATGGCTCTTCTCCCCAACCGCAAATCAATACCTTGTTTGGATCGGAAAACCTCAGCCTTACGGACAACAAGATCGTCTATTAACCTGTCAGGAACAGCAATATTGTAAGGCATCCCACAGGCCGAATATGAAACATCTTGCGTTTGTTCGAGAACCGTAATGTTCATATCAGGTTTGTTTCTTCTAGCCTTGGATGCGGCGCTCATCCCTGCCGCATCGCCACCGATCACTACAAAATTCATTGGTCGTCCCCTTTGGAAATTTCAGTTGCAAAATTGGTTAGTCATACTCAATGCTAAAATAACTTTTTCTGCGAATTTGGAATTTTATATCCTGTTACCGTCATCCCCTGAAAGGATGGAATAGATTTTAAACAGATTCATTGATTTAGTTTATGTTTCAAGCAATGAGTTTCTTGAGAGCAATTTTTAGGGCTGATTCCAAATCGATGTCTACTCCATTATCCTTGACAATATCGGAAGCCAAGGATTCGGCCAATCTTTCCTTGTACCCCAGATTGATTAGAGAGGAAATCAGATCTGATTTCAGGTCAGACACATATCCGGTAATCGGAAAACCCTTGTTCATGAGTTGGGATTTTTTGAGTTTCTCTTTGAGCTCAAGAACTATTCTCTGAGCTGATTTTTTTCCAATACCGGGAATGGAAGATAGCTTGTGGACATCGCTGTCCAGAACAGCTAATCTGAAGGCGTCAGGAGGGATTCCGGAAAGAATGTTTAGAGATGTTCGAGGACCAATTCCGGAAATGCTTATGAGCATCTCAAACAGGATTTTTTCTTCGGGTGAAGAAAAACCGTATAATTCCAAAGAGTTTTCGCGAAGAGCCGTATGAATGTGAAGGAAGGCTTCGCCGTCAAATGGCAGCGATTCGAGGGTAGTCAATGAGACTGCTACGTCGTATCCTACCCCTTGAACGTCAACCACCACACGGTTAATACCCCTACTAATTATTTTTCCTCTAAGACACGCAATCATTTAATTACTTTTTTGGGCGAGCTATATGCGCATGATATAAAGCCATAGCAATCGCATCAGATTGATCTGGTGATTTAAGATCCTTTATTCCCAATATTTTTGAGACCATGAACATTACTTGAGCTTTATCCGCTCGACCATATCCAGTTAGTCCCTTTTTGATTTCCAGAGGGCTATATTCAACGACCTCCATTCCGTTGGCTTCACCTAAGGCTAGAATGACACCTCGGGCTTGAGATAGTTTTATCAGGCTTTGGCTATTAGTGGCATAAAACAGAGATTCCACCACCATAATTTCGGGCCCATGCATTTTAATGATCTCGTCCAGTTGGCATTGAAGCGCATAGAGCCTCTTGGACTGGGAGGTAGTTTTAGGAGTCTTTATGATTCCTCCACCTCTAAATTTGGTGGTTATTCCAATTTTTTCTATGATTCCGAAGCCAGTAATTATGCTTCCTGGATCGACGCCGATGATAACCAAACCATGTTTCCTAGAACTAGTTCATCAAGTATATGAACTCTGCATTTTATAGCCAAGGAAAACAGCTTTTAACCATAAAAGTTTTCAAGGGCTAGTTTAGTAATTTGACTCAAGTTAAATACTGCGAGAGTCCAAAAAAGTTAGGCTGAGAGTTTCATCATTTCTTCATCTGAGATATCAAAGTTGGCATAGACATTCTGAAGGTCATCGTGGTCGTCGAGCACATCCATCATTTTTAACATTTGTTCGGCCTTCTTGCCTTCGAGTTTGACACTGTTCTGTGGAACCATCGTAATGGAGGCCTCATCAATTTTCCAACCTTTGTCCTCAACGGCCTTACGGACAGCTTCAAACTCGGCTGGATCTGTTGTTATCTCAAACATGTCGTCTTCCATCGTGACATCTTGAGCGCCGCTCTCCAAGGCTAGTTCCATTACCTGGTCTTCGGTCAAACCTTGTGCGGGAACATTTATAATTCCCTTCTTCTCAAAAATCCAACTTACACAGCCCGATTCTCCAAGATTGCCGTTATACTTGTCAAAGATATGTCTGATCTCTGCGACTGTCCGATTCTTATTGTCAGTCAAAGCCTCAACGAGGACCGCCACTCCACCTGGACCATACCCCTCGTAGGTCACCTCTTCATAGGTCACCCCAGCAATTTCGCCGGTTCCTCTTTTGACGGCCCGATCAATGTTGTCTTTAGGCATGTTTGCGTTTCTAGCGGCATTCAGAACTGTGCGCAACCGCGGATTTCCTTCCGGGTCACCGCCACCCATTCTGGCCGCTATGGTAATTTCTTTAATGATTTTTGAAAATATCTTGCCTCTTTTAGCGTCTGCCGCTCCCTTTTTGTGTTTGATGGTGCTCCATTTATTGTGGCCAGACATTAGTCAAACCCTCCATTTAGATAGTTTTGCTCTTTAGATTCGTACCTGATTCGTGTGTAAAATCAGGCGGGACGGAATTGAATGAACGATAATTATATCTACAAATTTCAACCATGTCATTTTATACGACATTTCTTGACTATCATGTCTACGACAATCTTTCAATATTTACCAATAACGGTGACGTCTGACACAAGGCGCTTGCTAAATAGGTCTGCTGCTAGTAAACAGAAAAGATAACCATGTTGTGTAATACCGACAAGGCAGCGCTTGCCGGTGTCGAGCTTGTAATAACATAAAATACGTGAGGATTTATGGATTCAGAGCGCGTAGTTTCGGCCAGTGTCCTTTCAGAGGAGCGTGAGAACGAAATTGGTTTGAGACCAAGAAGTTTGGGGGAATACATTGGCCAGAATAGAATAAAAGATAACTTGTCCCTTTTCATAGAGGCGGCTGTAAAACGTGGTGAGGCGCTGGACCACATACTTTTTCATGGTCCGCCCGGACTGGGTAAAACCACGCTAGCCGGAATAATTGCCCGAGAGATGGGAACCCAAATTAGGACTACATCAGGACCAATACTTGAAAAGCCGGGCGATCTGGCTGCAATTCTTACCAATTTGGAAGAGCGCGATGTTCTTTTCATAGACGAGATACATAGGTTATCCCCGGTGGTCGAGGAAATCTTGTACCCCGCCATGGAGGACTTTACCCTCGACATTCTAATCGGTCAGGGGCCTAGCGCCCGAACCATAAAATTGGATATTTCGCCATTTACCTTGGTTGGAGCCACCACCAGGAGCGGATTACTAACCAATCCCCTAAGGGACAGATTTGGTGTAATTTTCCATTTGGATTTTTATTCTCATGAAGAACTTTCTCTGATAGTAAGGAGATCCGCACGGATATTAAAAGTGGACATTGACAATGAGGGCGCATGGGAAATCGCTACCAGATCGCGCTCTACACCTAGAGTAGCCAATCGCCTAACCAAAAGGGTTCGAGACTTTGCCCAGGTCAGAGGCTCAGGCGTCATAGACAAACAAACCGCCCAAAAGGCTCTGGACATGCTCGATGTGGACACGCAGGGTCTCGATACCATGGATAGGAAATTTCTGGAGACCATAATATTCAAATTCGATGGCGGACCTGTAGGGATTGAAACACTTGCCGCTTCAATAGGCGAAGAGAAGGACACTTTGGAAGACGTTTACGAGCCTTATTTGGTAAAAGAGGGTTTTGTGGACCGAACTCCCAGGGGTCGCGTGGCTACAGCAAGGGCTCATGACTTGGTGAAACGGAATCGAAACAAAAATTAATTGCATGCGCCACACTTTTATCAGGGATCCGGAAACGTTTCACGACTCGCGCTTGGATGATTCAACCATATGGCTTCAATAATAAAAATCCTGGACGAAACAGTAATAAATCGCATTGCCGCCGGTGAGGTAATAGAGAGACCAGCTTCGGTTGTTAAAGAACTGGTTGAGAACTCAATTGACGCAAAATCTACTTACATATCCGTAGAAATAGAAAATGGTGGTAAGAAGCTGATCCGAGTTAGAGATAATGGGATCGGCATGTCAAACGATGACGCATTCTTGGCTATTGAAAGACACGCTACTTCAAAAATTCGATCAGACAAGGATTTAGCAGGCGTCTCCACTATGGGTTTTAGAGGAGAGGCGCTTGCAAGTATAGCTTCAATATCCAGATTCAGGTTGATTACAAAAGACGAGCATGAATCCGAAGGAATGGACCTATTCATTGAAGGTGGAACTCTCAAGAGAGCCGACAAAATAGGCGCGGGCAGGGGAACAACGATAGAGGTGCGGAACCTATTTTTTAACGCGCCGGTTCGGGCAAAATATCTTAAGGGCAAGGCCTTGGAATCAGGTTACATTCACGAACTCGTTCTAAAAATTGCTTTAGCCAACATTTCTGTAGGATTCAAATATTCAGAGGATGGGCGTGTTAAGATCGAATCACCACCTGTCAGATCTATACTTGATCGAATTAATAACGTTTTCTCGAAAGAGGTTCGAGAGAATCTAACAGAAGTTGATTGGGAGTTCGAGAAAAGGCGAGTCTACGGTTTTGTTGCAAAACCCCCGTATGCTCGATCAACCATGAGATCCATACTAACTTTTGTAAACAAGCGACCTGTCAAAGATAGGTTGGTGAACTCGGCGCTCAATCGTGCCTTCAGCGGGTTGATGGAAAGGGGGAGATATCCAGTTGCTGTTTTATTCATCGAAGTAGCTCCTGACGAAGTTGATGTTAATGTGCACCCTCAAAAATCAGAGGTTCGGTTCGTCCATCCTTCAAAAGTGTCAGACCTCATTTATACAGGGGTAAGCCAGTGCCTTTACGAATCCCCTTATAGATCCATAGGAAATGTCACTTTTTTTCGTGACAAGCTAGCAGAAACTGGGCAGGTTTCCAAGCCGGTGCTTTTTAATGAACAAACCGAGAAGACGCCGGAATCCGTCATGAGTGATGTTCCAATTTCCAAGAGTTACCCAGATGAGCTTAATCTGATCGGTCAACGTCGAGAAACGCAGGATATGAGATATTCTGATCTAAGCATTCTTGGACGAATCCCGGGATCTTTTATTGTTCTTCATGATGAAAAGGAACTGGTGTTTCTGGATCATCATGCTGCGCACGAGCGAATTGTCTTTGATGAACTCATGAAAGCCCATGTCAATGAAAAAGTTGTGGAGTCCCAAAATCTGCTTATACCTAGAGTGATCAGCCTTACTCCTGTAGAGGCGTCATCACTGCGAATTTGCAAAGATATGTTGGCCACATCAGGGATCATAGTCGAGGATTTTGGAGCCGGAGATTTTGTGGTAAAGGCTTGTCCAGATTGGATAAACAATCATGAAATTGAGGATATTTTGAGAGAGCTAGCCTGGAAAACAGCTGATTTCGGGACCAAATCGAACGATGAACAACTTGTTGTTGAGCTTTTCAAAACGATTTCATGTAAGACCGCTGTGAAAGAAACAACTCAACTGCACAACGATGAGATCAAAGCATTACTCCAGAGTCTGGATGATAATCAATCGCCTAGAGTTTGTCCTCATGGAAGACCGCTCTCCTTGAGAATGCCAATATCAGAGATAAAACGTCGTCTTGGCAGAAACCCGACATGATTCAAAACTCGACACTGGAGTTTTTTCGAAAAATTAATACAGCACCATTTTCACAGGTTTTGCAAGGTTGATATAAACCCCGTTGGCGGTTTCCCCCCTTGTCGTAGTTCCAACATACATTTTTAATGTATCAGCGAGTTGCGCGACGGACTTGTTCAGCAGCCGAACGCAGCCGTGAGATTGGCCTGAACCGATACTCCATGGAGAGTTGGTGCCGTGTATTCTGTATGCGCCTGCGTCAACCATTTTTATCGGAGCAGCAACAACATCTTCATCGTCAATCACTATCTCTGTTCGCCTGTTTGCTAACGCAGAATATTTGGAGAAAAAGGGCATCATATGCCCACCATAAACATTTCTGCTCGGGACCTCTCCGGCAGCCCACTCCCTATCTTGCGGGGGAATCCACAGAGGTTTGTCATCAAAGATTCGCAATATATAGAAAGTCCCTCGCGGTGTAGGATACTCCGGTGAACCCAACCCTGCGCGGCAACTATAGAGAAGAATCTTTTCGCCGTTTTCTTTGAAGCCTGAAAGATCAACCGTGAAGTTGGATTTGTTAACTTCGATCAAAAAGTTCGAATATAGATTTATAGGTTCTGAAGCTAGCTTGCCAAAGGACCCAAGATTGTCATGAGAATCCAGGACACTCAGTGTATTGGCGTTTGGATCGATGGATGGCGAGAGTGAAGCAAGTTTTATCAGGGAACGGCTCCAGACATCTACTGAACTAGCCCCAGGAAAAAGAACTTCCCGGTAAAACTTGTCCCTCTGGTTAGACGACAGGTCTTTGTTCAAAGCCATGGGAACCGAGGGGGCATTTGAATTGAAATCAGTCGAAGAAGATATAAAGTCACTGCCTTTGTCTGAAGGAATAACTGAAGCCAATCTTTGATCTCTGTTTGGAGCATCGATTGAAGCCGTCCCCAATTCTGTCTGATCCGAAAGACTCTGAATCAAATCTCTAACGAAATTGTCCCTAGCCTCCGACAAATTCGGTAACATCAATTGTGTCAATATGCATGCGGTCATCAAACACAATGACAGCTTTTTGTTCAACATGATTGATAAACCCCCTAATGACTCAACATAACTAGTAGGTTAAATTAATTTTCCAGTTAGTCAAGCCCTAGAAAAACTCTGTTTGATCTTGTTAGGCTCAGTAGGAACTATTATACTAATGAAACCAACAGTCGTCCAGACCCAGCTCTAAAGTTTGCTCAAATCGAGGAGGTTTGATGAGAAACATCGTTCGTCAAGGCTTGGCGGTAAGAAAAGCGCCGGCAAGGAAGCAAGCCAAGCAATTCGACAGTCTAAGGGCCACGGAATTGTACTGTCCATTGTGTAAGCGTTCTATGCCGGTTAGAGAGCGTTTATTACTGGTGCTGCCGGAAGGCGAAAAATATGAGTATCTTTGCGCCCGATGTGGAACATCGGTTGGTGACAGAATTGCTAAGGAGGAGTCCAAACCTTTGATCGTTTATTGATGGCTCTTTTCACTACCGAGTTCAGTTGGATTAAGCTCCAGCCTTCTTGAGCCTGGCGTATATATAGACAATGCTTGGAATCCCAATCAACGATGCAAGGCAAAATGTGAGGACCCGGAAAATGATCGCTGCAGCTATTGATTTAGCAGCGGTCAATCCCATAATTCTTTGAATCTCAATGATAGCTACATCGAACACGCCAAGAGATCCAGGGGTTAGGGGCGCCAAATTGACTATTGATCCGATACTACTAGTGATCACTGTAGCCTCCAGGGTCAACGGCGAACCAATCGCCCTATAAATATGGAAAAAACTACCAATCAAAGCTAAGGACATCAAAGCTATCGCGATACTCAAACAAAAGACCAATCTTGTGTCGGAAATTATAATCTTCCACGAGTTCGCGACATGGACAATTCTGTCCATCAGAAAATTTTTCCTTGGACCAAATGAAGGGGCTCGAACGGTAAGATAAAGACATAAAACGAAAAGCACAAATACCGGCCCAATCAGAACAAATTGATTGTAGCCATGAAGTATCCACAGACTTACTAAAGCAATCAACGCAAAAAACGAACTCATCAAAGCTACAAGTATCGCCGTTCCACCATAGATGACGGCGAACGCAGTAAAATCAAGGCAATGGACTTTTTTTAGATATAGAGCTAGAGCCCCGGAACCGCCGCGCATAGGAATAACGAGATTACCCAACATCATGGCATGCGTTATCGCCAATAGCTCGAGCTTGCCTAAAACCAAATTGAATCGCTTTAAAAACAAATCTAATTGGTAGCATGTGGCCAAAAAGCTACAAAGGATAAATAGGCTCGCCAGCGCTAGTTCAAATTTTGAAGCTTCAAAAACACTATAAAAGTCATTGAAGTGGAAATACACATAGCAGGCGCAAGCTACAACAAATGCAACTGCCAAAAAGGAAAAAAGCACATTAAGATTTCTGCGGGAAAAGATAGATTGAAACTTTGAAAATAAGGCTTGTGAACGATTAGTCGTTTGTTACCTCCAGCTAGGCGCCGCTGCCGAAGTCGAAAAATTATCATGGTAAACGTATCACAAGATCGACAATTCCTTAAGTTTTAATGTCATGAGTTCTCTTATCTTCGAAACCACACTGGCGCCCGCCCAATGAGATAGGTAACAACATGAAGAAAATCTTATGACGCAACATTCTCTTCATCTGAATCAACAGGCTCCCAAGAAGGCGACAGAAACATTGTCATTCTTTTCGTCTTGGATTCGAGCCAGATCTCTGTCGGGAATTTTCCTCGAGAGAGATGATTTCGTATTTCCTCAATTAGAGGATGTTTGGGGTACTTTTCCTGAAATTGTTCAAAGACAGTGGCAAACTTTCTGAAAGGAGATGACATGGTTGGCTCCCAAACAATAAGTAAATATGATGTTTATTATTAACTTATTATTTTAAGACACCATTATTGTTATTAAGTTCTCACAAAAAATGTTTTCGTGTTTTTGTGTAGGTTCCTCAAAAAAAAGGCGGCCCATAGCCGCCTTTTCTATTTTGCCAAAACTGGCAGTGTTTAAGAAACTCTGAATTTGTAAATTTCGTTAGTCTGCGGATCAATAACATGAACGGCGCATGCGATGCATGGGTCGAACGAGTGAACAGTTCGAAGGATTTCAAGAGGTTTCTTGGGGTCAGCCACGGGAGTTCCAATGAGTGCGTTTTCTACTGCGCTCTTTTGGTTCTTGGCGTCTGATGGTCCCAGGTTCCATGTTGAAGGAACGACTTGCTGATAATTCTTGATCTTCCCTTTTTCAATATTGATCCAGTGACCCAAGGATCCTCTAGCCACATCATTCAATCCGAAGCCTTGTCCATTGACCGTTTCGTCGAGCTTGTAGCTTGTGAAAGTCCTGGTGTCGCCCTTTTTGATGTTTTCAATTAGTTCCGTGGTCCATTTTTCGGCAGCCTTTGCGTTAACCAGGCATTTGATAGCTCGAGCTCCAATTCTACCTATAGTTGAGAACAGAGCTTCTGGACCGACTTCAAGTTTCTTTAGCACCAAGTCAGTGGTTTCTTTAATTTCCTTGTTACCACCGACATAAGACACAAGACACTGCGCCAGTGGTCCAACTTCCATTACTTTGCCATCATATCTAGGCGCTTTCATCCATGAATATTTTCCATCTTTGGACTTGGTGTCAGGAACTGCGCCTTTGAGAGCGTCGCCGGACAGTGGCTTGGTCTCACCAACTGAAGGATGGAGAGGTTGACCGGGCTCATACCAGGCTCGGGTGACATCTTCTGTAATCTTTGAAACGTCTACCGGTAGGGCCTTGAGCTGACCATCAAATATGGCGCCGCGTGGAAAATAGAAGCTATCTGGCTCGACATCAGACTGTGGGAAATCGCCGTATGCGAGGAAGTTCTTGTTTCCACCGATTTTGGTCCAGTCTTTATAGAAAGAAGCGACTGCTAACACATCGGGTATATAAACTTCTTCCAGGAATGCGATTTGTTCTTTCAACATGAACAGGTATTGAGAAATCCTATCCGCATTGAGTTGTTCGACTACTGTGACTCCACCGGGAAGATGGCCCTGTAGGTGAGGGTTCTTTGCTCCCCAGATTGCGGTCATCTGAGCAGCGTGAACTTGCTGACGCAGGTTGTCAAGATAGTGTCCTACGGCCATGAGGTTAGCTTCGGGCGGAAGCTTGTATGCTGGATGTCCCCAATACGCATTGGCGAAAGGACCTAATTGTCCTGAATCAACAAAGGCTTTGAGTTTTCCTTTTAGTCCCTCATAATATTTTTTCGTTTGGGGTCTACCACTAACAGCGGCTGACAAGTCCGCAGTTTTTGCCGGATCCGCCGAAAGAGCCGACACTACATCTACCCAATCCAGAGCGCACAGTTGATAAAAGTGCACTGGATGATCATGCATATTCTGAGCCGCATGAGTAAGGTTTCTGACCAGTCGGGCGTTAGGTGGAATCTTAATTTTCAAAGCGTCTTCGACTGCCCTGACCGAGGCCAAAGAATGCACTAGTGTACAAACGCCGCATGAACGTTGGGTAAGAAGGTGAGCATCACGAGGATCACGACCCTGGAGAATAATCTCAAGGCCGCGGAAAAGTGTTCCGGTGCTCCAGGCGTCCTTAACTTTCCCATTTTCCACTTCTACTTCTATGCGCAAGTGACCCTCAATTCTTGGAATAGGGTCAACGACGACTCTTGCCATGTTTTCGCTCCTTTTGAAAAGCTTATCTCATCAATAAAAGATCGTATTCTTCTGTAGGGGGTTATTACTTCTGAACATAAAATGGGCTAGCGTTATCCCAGAAGCCTTTTTCGCTACAACCGATACATGGATGACCCGCTTCGATAGGCCAGTTAGTTCCCTGGTTCCATTTGATTATCGGGCAATTGTTATAGGTTTCTGGTCCGGCGCAACCGACTTCGTATAGACACCAACCCTTAGCTGCTCCGGCGTCACCAAATTCCTTGACGAATTCTTTGTTCTCGAAGTGGCCTCTCCTGGGACAATTATCATGGATGAGATAACCATACGCGAATAGTGGTCTGCCCTGTTCGTCCAGAGCCGGAAGTTTTCCAAGCAATAGATAATGAACTATTGTAGCCACCATGTTATCGGCATTTGGAGGACAGCCGGCTATATTGATTGTTTTTACTCCTGTGACCTCGGCCACACTCTTGGCTGCTGTGGGATTTGGCTTGGCAGCCTGAACTCCACCATCACATGCGCACGCGCCTACACATATAGTGGCGGCAGCGTTCTTAACTACGTGATTGGCGATTTCGAGGAAGGTTTTGCCGTGAATCTTGCCATAAACGCCATTATCTTTTGTAGGAATGGCTCCTTCACAAATACAAATGTATTTGCCTTTTTGTTCCTTTACTGTCTTCTCAAGAATCTCTTCGGCTTGATCACCGGCGGCGGCCATGATTGTTTCATGGTAGGCCAAATCAATTATGTCTAAAACGATGTCGGCAGTCCACGGATGGGTAGTCCGAATAAAGGATTCGGTGCATCCAGTGCATTCTGCGAAATGCATCCATACGACAGTAGGACGCTTGGTTGCGACCGCTTCAGCGATCTTTGGAGCAAAAGTCATCGGTAGGCCTAACACGGTTGCCATCAACCCGCAGAATTTCATGAATTCTCTACGGGAAACACCTTTGGCGGCCAACCTTTCATTAAAATCGACGAACTGGTCCATCATTAGCCTCCTTGCGTGGACTATCTCTGTGAAGCTACAACGCCCGCGAACATGCATAACAGATGATCACCGCTAGAAAAATTGCAGCAACTGGCAACAAATGACGGGCGAAAAAAGTACTCAAAAACATACAAGCTAATTACCGCATCAAGTATGCACAAAGTTGCAAATTACTATGAAGATAGTTTTAAATCAAGCCTAAAAATCATTAGATATCAATATATTACAAAAGATTATTTCGTGCCACCACCTTGGCATCACAGGCACAACTCCGCGTTGACTACATGGCTACTTAGAAAAAATCAACCATCGTAATCATTAATTTTTTGCACACTGATTAACAGTTTCAATTCAGGGAGACATGAATTTATCAGCCCAATGCGCCGACCGCATTTTGCGCGCCCTTTAAAGTTTTGTCTATGTCATCCATAGAGTGCGCTGAGCTTATGAACCAGGCCTCGAAGGCCGAAGGCGCCAAATATATTCCATTTTCCAGCATCTGTTCAAAGAAGTTGTTGAATTTCATTTTGTCTGAATCCAGGGCCTGCTCGTAATTGTCAACAGGCCCGGATTGAAAGAAAACTGACATCATTGACCCGACCCTGTTAATACAGTGGTCAATATTTTTTTGATCAAAAATTTTCTTAAGACCCATCTCTAAGGCTTTAGATTTGTTTTCCAGGTCTTGGTATGGGTTATCTCTTTTTAGAATTCTTAAAGTCTCAATGCCTGCGGCTACGGCCAGCGGATTTCCTGACAGGGTGCCCGCCTGATAAACGCCTCCAACTGGTGCAAGGCATTCCATAATGTTTTTTGCCCCTCCAAAAGCGGCTACCGGTAAGCCACCACCTATGACTTTGCCCATGCATGTCATATCCGGCTGGACACCGTAGAGCTCTTGAGCTCCACCAAGAGCGACCCTGAATCCTGTCATTACTTCGTCAAAGATCAACACCGAATCATTGTCACTGCACAACGTTCTTAGCCCTTCAAGGAACCCTTTTTTGGGGAGAACCACCCCCATGTTTCCTGCAACGGGTTCAACTATTACAGCGGCTATTTTCCCAGGGAATTGTCTAAATTTTTCTCGTGTTTCATCAAGATCGTTGTATGTAGCAACAAGAGTTTGTGCCACAACTCCTGACGGAACGCCCAGGGAGTCCGGAATCGAAAAGGTGGCCGCTCCTGACCCTGCTCGAGCCAGCAGGCTATCGCTGTGCCCATGATAACACCCCGAAAACTTAATTATAAGATCTCTGCCGGTAAAGCCTCTAGCCAATCTTATCGCGCTCATCGTGGCTTCGGTGCCTGAACTGACAAGTCTTACCATTTCTACTGAAGGGACCAATGAACAGATTGTTTCGGCCATTTCGATTTCGCGCTTGGTAGGGGCTCCAAATGACGTCCCATCCCTCATGGTCTTCTCAATGGCTTCCAGGACTTCAGGATTGCAATGCCCCAGGATCAAGGGCCCCCATGAGCACACGAAATCTATGAATTCATTACCATCCTCGTCTATTATTCGAGATCCTTTTGCTGATTTTATAAAGTGTGGGTTCAAGCCTACCGATTTGAAGGCTCTAACAGGAGAATTTACTCCGCCAGGTATTAGCTTCTGCGCCTTGCTGTAGAGATCGATTGAATGTGAATTGATCATGATTTGTTTTCCTTCAATTTCTCAGATGTCTTACTCACTATCGTCAAAATACGTCATGCTTACTTTCTTTAGTTCACGTTCACTGAAAAGAATCTCATAATCTTTTACACCACAGGCTTGGGACATCTTTTTTATTATTTCCATGCAGGCATCTTCAGAGTCCGCATGGACCATAGTGAACAGATTTGCCCCTTTTTTTCCGAAGGGTGGGCGTTCGTAACAATGGGTCACTTCAGGGAAAGACGCGAAGAGACGTCCGACAGTGTCTACGTCGTCTGGTGGAGTTACCCAGACCACCATTCCATTGAACCCTATTCCAGCCTCTATGTGCCTGATCATGGCTCCCAAACGTCTTATTATACCTTCGTCTATCATATTCTTTACACGTTTGAAGACCTCATCTTCAGTGATTCCTAAATTCATGGCGATCTTCAGATAAGGCTGCCGAGAATCGTCTAGATCGCCTTGTAAAATAAGCAAAATGCTTTTATCAATTGAGTCAGGTTCATAATTTGACATTGGCTGCTAACTCCGTTACATGGTCAACAGACTATATATAAATGAACAGCTTGCATAAAGAAACTTATTCGTTGTGTCTTGTTTTTCCTATGGGAATAGAAGCTTATCCTTTTTTGAAGCGGGTTGAGACAAGGCACAGATCCAAAATCGGCAAGGCCATTCTACGGGAATGCTTTTTTGAAGGTGAACGATTCTTGGTTCTACGAAGCGGAATTGGACCAGAACGCGCTGCAAAGGCCGTCAGATCAATGCCTTCCGATGTGCGATTTATTTTAAGCGTTGGGACAGCCGGAGCATTGAGCCCGGAATTGGGTCTGGGTCAAATTGTAGTAGTCAGTGAAACCATAAACGCGAACCAAACGGATCAGGTTGTTAATTCTGAGGATATTGTTGTCAACCAACTGGTTAAAGCGTGCTTACACTCTAATGAGGAGCATGTTGTCAGGCGTGTCGCAACAAATAACAGGGCCGTTTTTAGTCAAAGATCCAGACTGGAGCTTAACAGAAGCACACTTGCTTCAGCTGTGGACATGGAGAGTCATGCCATTGCTTTAGAGGCTCAAAGAAGAGGAAGCGCTTTTGGTGGTCTCAGAGTGATATCCGACACCTTAGAATCAGATTCATTACCCCAACGGGTCGATTTCAGGGCTCTAATGAAAAATCCTTTGCAGGGGCCCCTGAAATTTGCGTCTTTTCTACGGTGGCGAAAGTTCATGAAACAGTTTTTCATGGCAATAGGGAAACTTGATCCTGTGCTAATAAATTTCCTGCGATTACACAAACGGGATGGGGAGTAAAATTGATAGACAGAAACCATTTCTCTAGTTCAGGGCGATCGACACCCGGAGAACGGCTTTTCGAATGTAAGGTTTACTACGAAGACACGGACTGCATGGGCGTTGTCTACCATGCCAACTATTTGAGATTCTTAGAGAGAGCTCGAACCGAGTATGTGTCACAAACACTACGGAATGTGTCGGAATACCATGATAATGGACTATACTTCATGGTGCATAAAATAGAGATAGCGTTCCACGCTCCTGCGAGACTAGGGGATTCTCTTGTAGTTCGAACGTGGATCGACAAGACAACCAAATACAGGGTGGTTGTTAAACAGATTATTATCAAGAAGGATCAGGTAAGGGATTATCTGACAACGGCCTCAATTACTCTGGTGGCTGTCGGAACGGACGGCAGGCTTCTTGAAATTCCTCATGAATTCCATTCCCTTGCGGTGAACGAATAAACTAAGTTGTGTCTATGAGAATTTTACGATCCACATTTCTGAAGCGATTGCGGCTCATTGGGTTTTGCTTTTTGTTCGTGCCAGCGTGGACCTTTCTTTTGTGTAGCAGCGGCATGGCACAGCAACCGGATACAATTTTAAAATTACTGAAATCATCGGGCATTATCTCCCAACTCGAGCAGGCCCCAGCTTCGATTTGGATGTCTCTTCCATCTGACACTTTTTATAACGAAACACAGCGGAACGAAGCCTTCAGGCAGTTCAAGAAATCATTATCTCCGGAATTTCTCAACAAGTTAGCGACTGAACATTTCGCGTCAGAATTCAATGAAGAGAACGTCCAGGAGATGATAAGATTCTTCGACTCAACCTTGGGACGAAAACTCTCACGTGTCCAGAGAAACCTCCTTGACGTTCACAATATTCGAAATCTTCGAGAGAGTAGGCGTGCGGCCGCAATGCTCGAAGATGATCGCCTGGAAGTGATCAACAAACTGATTGATGTTCAGCAAGCGCTAAAAACAAATTCGTCACTGACATCCACGCTTCTTAAGTCGTTGATATCAAATGAGTCTGACCAGGAAAAAATATCTTCATTAACCCTTGACAAGAATCTTATGGAGGAAACCATTTTATTGGCCTACGCAAACAATCTCAAAAATTTTGACAACGATGAATTGACTTCACTTGTAGATTTCTTTGGAAGAGCAGAGGCCAAATGGTTTATGTCAATCAATCATTCTCTGAACATCAAGATAATGGCCGAGGCAGGCAGGGTTCTTTCAGAAACATTTGATAAACTAAGGGAGATATCAAAAAAACAATGAGTTATCAGATGAGAAAACTTGTGAAGATAAATTCCATAAATGGTCTATCGAAGTTCAAATGTTGGAGTTGGCTCGCCACGCTAATTGTGATTTTCTTGATATGGTTTGAGCCATGTGCGTATTGCGATGACGGGTTGACAGCATACATTGATCCAAAAGGACGATTCTCCATCGATTACCCTTCGACGATGACACTTAACGCTGCTTCAGTTGATGACCTGAGCATTGTTCATCCTTCCGCCTCCCTCAGGATCGATCTTGATATAATTCAACGTCCTAAGAAAGCTTCCCGAGACACGGTAGCTTTTCTGAATGTATTGAAAAGGGGATTGAAAGAAGAGTTTCCTGACGCACAGATTCTAGGAGAAGGTCAGTCTGCTACTGATCCAAAACAGCTTTATCTGATATGCTCCTTTACTGACAAAAGAGGGGTCAAGTTGGCGCAGCTTGTTCAGGTTTATCTAGCGGACGAGCGCATACTACAATTAATAATTTCAGATCGGAGTGAGGGGTTCAAGAATTTGGAAAGTGTGATCACTCGAATCAGTAATTCATTGAAAATATTCAAACCGTCTTTAATGTAGCGTGAGAAATGGTTTTGTAAGGATCGTCAGTATGTTCCGCTTGGTTTCTGAGTTTTCTCCTCAGGGAGATCAGCCTGGCGCAATCGAAAAGCTCTCTCAAAGGGTAAAGGGGGGGATTAAGCATCAAGTCCTGCTCGGAGTAACGGGATCCGGCAAGACCTACACCATGGCTAATCTGATTGCCCAAGTTGCAAAAACATCATTAGTGCTCGCCCCCAACAAGACGCTTGCTGCTCAGTTGTTCAATGAGTTTAAAGCGTTATTTCCAGACAATGCCGTGGAATATTTTGTGTCCTATTACGACTATTATCAACCGGAAGCGTATATACCGACTTCTGACACATATATCGAAAAAGATTCCAGCATAAATGAAACTATCGACAAGATGCGGCATTCGGCGACAAGATCTTTATTCGAAAGACGAGACGTAATAATTGTAGCCTCGGTATCATGTATATACGGTCTGGGATCTCCTGAGGCCTACCAAAACATGTTGCTTCATCTTATCAGGGGGGAAGAGGCAGACAGAGATGACGCCTTGAGAAAGCTCGTCGAAATCCAGTACTCCAGGAATGATATTGACTTTCATCGTGGAACCTTCAGGGTTAGAGGTGACACTGTAGAGGTTTTTCCAGCATATGAAGAAGAAAAAGCAATACGAATCGAGTTTTTTGGTGACATGGTCGAGGGTATTTCTGAAATAGATCCCTTAAGAGGTAAGATGATCCGGCCTTTAGACCGAGTGGCCATCTACCCTGCAAGCCATTATGTGACTGAGAAATCACGGCTGATAAAGTCAGCTGACAGTATATTGGATGAGATGACGCAGAGGATTGAGCATTTTAGAGATAACCGCAAGTTCATAGAAGCTCAGAGGATAGAAGAGAGGACACGGTTCGATGTCGAAATGCTCAAGGAAATGGGATACTGCAATGGAATAGAGAATTATTCCAGGTACCTCACAGGTAGAAATCCTGGCGAACCGCCACCCACACTCCTGGAGTATTTTCCCAAGGACTCTTTGTTCCTGATCGATGAATCTCACGTTAGTGTACCGCAATTAAGGGGGATGTTTCGAGGAGACAGGGCACGCAAGCAAACATTGGTTGAATACGGATTTAGGTTGCCCAGCGCGCTGGATAATCGTCCCTTGACATTCGAAGAATTCGAAAAACTGGTCAATCAAGCCATATATGTTTCAGCCACTCCTGGTCCATATGAACTGGAAAAGGCCAGGGGTCATGTAGCCGAACAAATCATCCGTCCAACAGGTTTGATGGATCCTGTAATAGAAGTGCGACCTGCATCAGACCAGGTAGACGATTTACTGCACGAAGTTCGACAGAGGGTATCAAAGAATCACCGAGTATTGGTTACGACTCTTACGAAGAAAATGGCGGAAGATCTTACCGAATATTACGCTGGCTTGGGGGTTCAGGTAAAATACTTGCATTCAGAAATCCATACAATTGAACGTATGGAAATTATACGCGATCTTCGACTTGGCAAATTTGATGTCCTCGTGGGCATCAACCTATTGCGAGAGGGCTTAGATATTCCTGAAGTGTCTCTCGTGGCAATACTAGACGCCGACAAAGAAGGTTTTCTAAGATCTGAAAGATCACTCATACAAACTGCAGGACGAGCAGCCAGAAATGTCGATGGGATGGTAATCCTTTATGCTGACAAAATGACCGAGTCGATCCAGAAAACCATTGATGAGACATCAAGACGACGAAAACTTCAGCTCGAATACAACAAGAAACACGGAATAACTCCTGAAACAATACGAAAGCAAATCAATGACATTTTAAGTTCGCTAGCCGAACAAGATTATGTGACAGTGGAGAAAGAGCCGTCGAAGGCGGCTAGTGATATACCAATCGACAAAATACCTTCGATGATTGAAAAAATGACCAAACAAATGTTTGCTTTCGCGCGAGATCTGGAATTTGAGAAAGCAGCCCAGTTGAGGGATCAGATCAAGGAATTAGAAACCTTAAGAATTCAATACTAATAGTATCCTTCAGTTGAAGGTTTGAAAGATCTTGATGGATTCTCTCGCTTGATTCTCATCTACTTTTCCGTAAGTGCAAAGGTTGTCCATGATACCCTAAACGGCCTGACGTTTTTTTCTCTCAACCAGACTGACCAATCAGCATCAGAACTGTAGGATAGCCTGTTACAATCAGCAAGAAATCTTTTCGTGCCCTTGCAATGGCCTTGGATTGATATTCCGCTATCATCCACATCCGGTCCCATTGCCCTTACATGATGATTTGGAACATTCCCAGCCTTCCCTGCGACTTCTGAGTGCTCTCAGACTAGCCCCTTCGTAAACTGCTTTCAGGCCCATCTCGATGAATCCACTCATCGTAATCGGCCGGATATTGTTTTCCTCAAGGAACTGCCTGGGTGTATCACCGATTCCGCTTACCAGAACTGCACGGCAATCTTTCAATAATTCGACCATCTGAGCCCAGCGCAGTTTTCCGGTCCCTCTCTTTGGAGCATTGCGGGTCTCAATCGGCCGATATCCTTCAGCAGTATTCTCCCAGATTTGGAAAGAATCCGCCTCTCCGAGGTGCATGTTCACCAGTGCTCCTTCCATGGTGGCTACGGCCACGTACGGTCGGGGTTTGAGGTCTGCGTTCAAAGATGACTCACATTCTCTCATGCAGTCCCTGAAAGAATCCACCATGTCGTTTTCAAGCAACCCAACAGCGTCCGCTCTGCATCTGGCGCAATGTTTCATCTGTGGGATAAACTTTTCAGCATTAGACCTGATCAATGAGATTCCCTCGGCAGAGGGCTCTCTGAGATTGCCGAAAGGTGTTCCCTCGTTAGGGTACATTTGCATGCAGTTCTGGATGTCCACCCCAATATCGGCCATGGCCCCGGCCACATCGCAAGCTTCAGCGTCATTAACTCCGGGGATAATGATCGTGTTGACCTTCACTATGATCCCAGCGCTCTTGAGCCTCTGAATACCCTCAATCTGCCTTGAGAGTACTAGTTTTGCCGCGGTGATGCCCCTGTAAATGATCTTGCCGTCACGTACCCAGGAGTAAATCCTTGATCCGGTTTCGGGATTGATTGTATTAACCGTAACTGTCACATGGCTTACCTGAAGTCTTGCCAGTTCGTCGACACAGAAGGGGAGGTTAAGCCCATTGGTGGAAACGCACAGAAGTATATCGGGAAAAGATTCCCTGATGAGACTCAATGTCCTCATGGTTCTTTCCGGGTTGGCAAAAGTGTCCCCAGGACCGGCGATCCCTGCCACGGCAATAGAGCTGTTTCTTTCCAGGACCTTTCGCAAGTACATCACAGCCTGTTCCGGACTCAGTATTGAACTGGTCACACCAGGGCGGCTCTCGTTTACACAATCATATTTCCTGTTGCAGTAGTTGCACTTGATGTTACATTCAGGCGCTACGGGTAAGTGCACTCGTCCCATGCAGCCTTTGGCTTTCTCATTGAAACATGGATGATTTTCTATTTGCAGTTGTAGTCTCATGGTGATTACCTCACAATATTTCTGAGGATTCCTTCGTCTTGTCAGATGTACCCATACCCTATGTCTGAAGATTCCTGCTTTGTTTCTATTATGGTGTTTACGATAATGTCGAAAAGGTTTTGCGCCCCACGATATCCTATTGAAAGCAACCTGTGCCCACCGAACCGGTCGTGAATCGGAAAACCGATTCTGATGAGTGGTACTCCCAGCTCCTTCGACAGCCTATATCCCTTTGAATTTCCAATGAGAAGATCCGGGCTCAGTTTATGAGCATCTGCGGCTATGCCATAAAAATCGACATCTGCTTTCACAAGTGGTGGTTTATCAAGTATCCCGGAACAGACCTCTTCTATTGATTTCCTGAGACGCTTGCCGCTTGTCCCCGTCGCCACGAGGACCGGTTTGACTCCAATCTCAGCCAAAAAAGATGTAAGCCCGATCACCAGGTCTTCTTCCCCGTAAATTACCGCCTTCTTAGCAAAAACGTACTTGTGTCCGTCGATGTAGGCGTCTACCAGCCTTCCACGCTCTAAAGAATGTTTCTGGGGTGTGGCCATGCCGGACAAGCTCTCCAGGACCTGAAAAAATGTGTCCGTTTCCCGCAGTCCCATGGGTAGGCCAACGCATTGCATAGCAACGCCAAACTTGTCCATTAATGTCTTTGCCGGACTCGGTGAATCCGTTATTGAACGACCCCACTCGATGGAGGCTCTCGCTCCTCCCATTGTCCGGATATCCTCTATTCTGGTACCTCCGGAAGTAAGCTTCTCGTAATGTTCAAGAGCCGGGGCGTCTAGAGTCTCCGAGATGTCAGGTAATATTGTCGACGTGAGGCCGAAATCGGAGAGAACCTCTTTGAGATAACGGGTGTCCTCAGGTGACACAAAACCAGGAAAAATGTTCAATGAATCAGTTTTGTCGTAGTCATTCGCCAGTTGGTCTATAACGGAGTTTACAGCAGCGTGAAAGCCTTCCATGTGTGCGCCGCAATAGCTCGGTGTTGAAACGGTCACCAATTCGGGAGATTCACAATTGTCAATCAGTTCCGAAAATTCTTCCTTGAATTCCCTGACGTATCTTGGAGTATCATCGCCTATGGTTTCCGTAAGACACGTTGTGGCCACTCCGACCAGTCGGGGACGGTACTTGATCATCAGGTTTCTTAATCCAAGTTTGAGATTAGGACCTCCGCCGTATATGGCGCTTTTCTCTCCAAGGGATGAAGATGCGATATCCATAGGCTCCCGAAAATGGCTGATAATGTAACGCCTCATATATGTGGCGCATCCCTGGGAACCATGCAGAAATGGAACACTTCCCTCAATTCCACGAAACGCCAGACATGCTCCAAGAGGCTTGCACAGCTTGCAGGAATTGGTTGTAGATACGTAATGTTGAGCCTGTGCTTTCATGAGACAATCCTCACACTGCCTTTAACGATCGTTCATTATGAACATGTTGTGACACTCGTCTGGGAGAAAAACGCCAGACAGGGCTCATAACAGTCGAATGTACTTCCCGGGCAAAATTCAGCATTCCCACAAACCCTTCCAGAGGTTCCTTGCGTTCATGATTATGGTCACAAAACCCCACACCGAGTTTGTATGCTATGGGTCGTTCCTTGACCCCACCCACGAAAATGTCTACGTCTTTTTCCTCCAGGAAATTGGATAGTTCCAGCGGATTTGAGTCATCCACAATGATTGTTCCAGGATCAGTGATCTCATACAGCTCTTTGTAGTCCTCTTCTGTTCCGGTTTGAGAGCCTACCAGGGAGACATCCATACCTATGAGGCGAAACGCCTTGACCAGGGAGAATGCTTTGAAAGCTCCCCCGACGTATATGGCCGCTTTTTTTCCGTTAAGATCTTTCCGGTATCTTTCAAGCTCGGGGTATAGCCTGTTCAGTTCATTTCTTACAAGTTCCCTGGTTCGGTCAATTATGGCAGGACGTATTTCCTTGAAGAAGTTAGCCACCCTATAAAGAGAATCAGCCATGTCTTCGACACCAAAATAGGAAACTTTCAGAAACGGAATCCCGTATTGTCTTTCCATCATGATTGCCAGGTCCATGGTTGATCCCGAGCATTGGACTAGGTTTAGCGCTGCTCCATGAGACCTTCTTATGTCATCTATACGACCATCTCCAGTAATATTGGCGACCACCTGAACACCTATTCGCTCAAAGTACTGACGTATGATCCATATTTCTCCAGCCAGATTGAAGTCCCCAAGGATGTTCAGGCTGACCGGAGATATGTCATCTGTGGGACGAGTTCCTACCAGTTCAAACATTGCGTTACACGCTGCGTTATATCCTGCGCGCTTGTTACCCTTGAAACCCTCTGATTGCACTGGTATGACAGGTATGCCGGTTTCCTGTGACACTCTCTGGCATACGGCCTGAAGATCATCGCCAATTATGCCGACAATACATGTTGAGTAGACGAAGGCCCCATTGGGATTGTGGCGTTCGATAAGTTCCCGTAGAGCGCTGTACAGCTTTTTTTCACCGCCGAATATGACATCCTTTTCCTGCAAATCAGTTGAAAAACTCAGCCGGTGAAGTTCCGGACCAGAGGAAAGCGCTCCGCGAATATCCCAGGTGTATGCGGCGCAACCTATAGGACCGTGGACAAGATGCAAAGCGTCAGCGATGGGATAAAGTACTACCCGGGAACCACAGAAGACGCAGGCTCTCTGACTTACCGCTCCTGCCAGACTTGGCATGTCACAGTTCATGCTGAAGGGACCATCACCCTTGACATGAACCTGTTTTTCCCTATCCGATAAAATTCTGGAGTCCATTTGTGCGCTCTCTTTTCTGGAAAATGACGGCTCCGGTTGTCCAGGCAGTACGGAAGAAAGGCGGCGTCATTTTCAGATCAATAATTTAAGGTTCCTGAACAAAGTCAGGCTTTTTAATCGATCAGATACTTTCTTGCGGACCGACCTTCCTCCCAGGCTTCCAGGATTTCGTCTATCGCTTCCTCCGAATCGACACCGCCATACCACAAAGCTTCAGGGTAAATGACCAAGATCGGTCCGTGATCGCACATTTTCAGGCATCCAGCGGTGGATACCTGAAAATCATCCATCTGACGATCCGCAAGTTCTGTCTCCAGGTATCCAAGCAATTCGCCTGCGCCTTTCCTGGAGCATTTCCCGAGACTGTCTCCGCCAGCTCGAAAGCTCATGCACACAAATATATGATGATTGGGTTTGTTCATTCTTACATCACCAGTTCAAATCTCTCTTCAGGCGAATCTCTGTCGATCCTGTCGAGTAGAGTGTTGACAATATTTGTCAGAAGGTAGATGGATCCTCGATATCCGAATGTCGGGAAGAACCCGTGGCCTACACGATCCAAGATTGGGAAGCCGTATCGTACGAAAGGAATGTCTTCAGCCCTGGCAATGTACTTTCCGTATGTGTTGCCTATGATGAGATCTACCGGATCACTCTTGATCAATTGATGAAGGTAGAAAAGATCGGCTGAGGATTTTACAACACAGCGGCAAGCTTCATTGCCGAGTAACGTTTTGACTTTGTCTTCAAAACGTTTTCCCGGCGTCCCTGTGATGACATAAACCGGCCGCATGCCGGCGCTTATCAGGAAGTCTGCCATGGCGATAACCTGGTCAGGGTCTCCGTAAAGCCCCACCTTCTTACCGTAAAGGTAGTGCTGCATGTCTGTCATCATATCTAGAGCACGGCCCCTGTCTTCAATCATGGAAGCTACAGGCTTGATCTGGCCTGTTAAATCAAGCAGGGATTTTACGAACCTGTCAGTTGATCTGATGCCGATGGGTAAATCCATGACCGTAAACGGAACACCACACTTGCTCTCAAGAGACATTGCGGCAGATTCCGATGCGAAAGCGCCCAGAGCCAGGGTCATACTCGCTGATCCTGTTTTCATCAACTGTTCGGTGGTTACCCCTCCTTTGGGGAACATTTCATAGGACCCGCTCATGGGAGAATCCAAGACATCTGACGTGTCAGGGAAAACGGTTGCTGTAAGACCAAGCTCAGCCAGCATCCGCTTCATTTCCCTCATATCCGCAGGGTCTACATATCCAGGAATGACATTGACATCCGTTGACTTCCCGAAGTCACGACTGGAAAAATAATCCACCATGGCCTTGACCATGTTCGAGAATCCCGTGACGTTTGACCCGACGTAACTCGGAGTGTTGGCGTGAATCACGAATTTGCCATTGGGAACTATGCCATCTTCCTGGGCCTTGCGCACAATAGAAGGTATATCATCGCCTATAGTTTCCGACAGGCAGGTGGTGTGAACAGCTACCACGTCGGGCTTATAGACCTGGAAGATGGTTTTTAGCGATTGTCTGAGGTTTGGGCCTCCTCCAAATACAGCTGCTCCCTCTGTGAAGGAACTGGTCGAAGCCACTACCGGTTCCTTGTAGTGTCTGGTCAAATGACTTCGATGATAGGAACAGCAGCCCTGACTTCCGTGGCTGTGAGGCAGACAGTTATGGATTCCAAGTGACGCATACATTGCCCCGATCGGCTGGCACGTCTTGGCCGGGTTTATTCTGAGTGCCGATCGTTCTGTAATGTCCTTTGGTGTCATATCTAACATTTCATTTCTCTCTTGTTAAAAGTGTCATGAGGAGGTTAAAGCAAACAGTTATCCCCTAACAGTTGACTCAAACTGTTTCTCAACGAATTAGTGTGTGTGATTAAATATTTAGGCTACCGTTTCGGCCCTCAGCGTTGGCTCAACATCCCACGGAGCGTGTATCAACTTCCACGCCGGATTGTTAATCATCATATCCACGTCTTCTGCAAAGTTGACCGCTCCTCGGAAACCAGCGTACGGGCCGCTGTAGTCATAGTTATGGAGTTGTTTTGATGGCACGCCGAATTTTTCAATGATGTACTTGTCCTTTATTCCTGAACAAACGATATCGGGCTTGAAAGACAGTATCAGCTCTTCCAGTTCTAAGTGGCTAACATCATCGATGATCATTGCGCCCTGATTCATATCTGGAATCATACCCTCATAAGCGCCCAGCAATTGCTCAGATGTCAATTCCTCCATTCTCTGCGGTGATATCCGTGGTCTGAATCTGGTCTTGTCGGGCTCGACCTTCAGTTCCTCAATGTTCCTGCTGTCGGCGTCCGGTTTTAGCGTGGGAATTATGTGTCTCCCTTCATAATCATCGCGATGTGCGAATTCAAAGCCAGCCACGGTTGTTTCCATTCCGAGATCCCCGAAGAGTTCCTGGTAGTGGTGAGCCCTTGAACCTCCCACAAAGAGCATGGCTGTTTTGCCTTTGAGCCGATCTCTGTGAACCGAAATGAGCTGTTCGGCCTGGGACTCTTCCTCGGCTATTACTTCTTCAACCTTTCTGTCAAGTTCTGGATCATCGAAATATTTAGCCACTTTTCTCAGGCTCTTCGACATGCCCCTGACGCCGATAAAATTTACCTTGATCCACGGAATACCAAAAGCCGTCTCCATCATTTCCGCCATGTAGTTTATGGACCTGTGACACATGACAAGATTGAGATTAGCCTGGTGGGACCGGCGCATTTCATCGATAGATCCGTCTCCGCTGAATGTAGACAAGATCCTGATCCCGCATTTGGCGAAAACCCGCTCAATTTCCCAAGCGTCACCCCCTATGTTGTATTCCCCCAGAATGTTCACAACAAACTTTTCTTCGACATGCTTTGAATCGTCTTTTCCGACAACCTGTTCAAACAGTTTGTTGTTAGCGATGTGGTGTCCCCCGGACTGGCTTACCCCCTTGTAACCCTCGCAATTGAAAGCTATTACCAGAGTTCCGGTCTTTTGGGTCATGTCCCGGGCGACGGCCTGTATATCGTCACCGATGAGACCTACCGGACACGTAGCGTGCACGCTTATGGCCTTCGGTTTGAATATGTCATAAGCCTCCTGAATTGCCTGACGAAGCTTCTTTTCACCCCCGAATATGACATCAGAATCCTGCATGTCGGTTGAAAAACAGTAATTGAGGTAGTTCTGTCCGTCCTCCCGTGATCTGAACATGTTTCTTCGTGTATTCCATGCGTAATAGGAACATCCTATAGGGCCATGAACAATGTGAACCATGTCGCCTATCGGACCTATGACAACACCTTTACATCCGGCGTAACAGCAACCTCTCTGGGTTATGATCCCCGGAATAGTCCTGACGTTAGCCTCGATTTCGGGGCTTTCGCAATCCGACTTCACAACCATGTGTTTGAGACGCTTCTTGGCAACCTTGTTGGGGTAAACTGAAACTACCTCTTTGACAAATTTTTCCTTGTCAACTGTCTGGTTTATGCTCGACTTTTTCAGCGTCATTTGCTCCTCCGATCCGAACCATTCATTTCGTCAATAGCCATGTCGCCGGTTTCTCCTGTTCGAATTCTCACAACGTCACTGATATCTGAAACAAATATCTTTCCATCTCCAGGGGCTCCGGTCTGATTAACTTTGATTATTGTCTGAATAATCGATGACGCCTTATCATCGGGGGCCACAAGGGTTATTAATCGCTTGGCGTACAGTCTTCCTCCCTGGGCAAGGCCCGAAAGCAAATCAGCGCTATCCCTGGGGTTTTCATTAATGGCCTGAATAAGGGCCGGTTCGACCGGCCGCTTGCCACGACCAAGCGCTCTTATCGCCGTAACAGCCGAAAAACCCTCGCTCACGAGAGCCTCTTTGGTCTGATTTATCTTATTCATTCTTATTATGGCGGTGACTTCTTTCATGATATCCATCCTTGAAATCAGCCCGGATCAGGATTCTCTGACTCCGCTGCTAATGGTGTAAACTTCATCAATGTTACTGACGAATATTTTTCCGTCCCCGTATGCTCCCTTATCTCCGGTCTTTGCGCTCTCCATGACGGCTCTTACCACAAAATCTTTTTCATGGTCATTGACCACCACCATGAGCATTTCTTTTGGAAGCTCGTCGTAAACCACATTGCCAAGTTTGAGGCCCCTCTGTTTGCCCCTTCCTGCCACTTCTATCTTGGTGACCGCTGGATAACCGGCTTCCAGGAGGGATTGCATCACTGTAGCTGTACGTTCCGGCCTGACTATTGCTCTTATCATGATCATTTTATGTTCCTTCTGTGAGAGTTACGTTATAACGTCGCAGTTTCATTATCCGAACAGACCGTAGTCCATCAGAACCTTTTCAAGTTCATCGGTATGCATCGGCTTGGGTTTTACAAACATGTCGTTCTGATCGATTCGTGAAGCCAGTAACCTGTAATGACCCGCCATTTCAGAAACCGGATCGTAATCGATGACGGTCTTTCGATGAATTTCAGCTCTTTGAACCATATTGTCGCGAGGAAGGAAGTAAATCATTTGAGTACCGAGCTTTTCGGCAAAAGCCTCTATCATTTCTTCCTCATTATCCACCTTTCTGCTGTTGCATATAAGACCGCCAAGACGGACTCCTCCAGCATCAGCGTACTTCTGAATGCCTTTACAGATATTGTTGGCGGCATACATCGCCATCATTTCACCTGACACAACTATGTAAATTTCCTGAGCCTTGCCTTCACGTATCGGCATTGCGAAGCCACCGCAGACAACATCTCCCAGAACATCATAGAATACGTAATCCAGATTCTCCTTTTCATCATAAGCCCCAAGTGATTCCAGCAGATTTATCGAGGTTATAATACCTCTTCCTGCGCAACCAACTCCCGGCTCAGGACCGCCAGATTCCACACATAATGTGTCGGAAAAACCAGGTTTTCTAACATCGTCCAGATCGACATCCTCACCCTCCTCCCTCAGCGTGTCCAGCACGCTTTTCTGGGCTAGACCACCGAGCAAGAGCCTTGTTGAATCAGCCTTGGGATCGCATCCAACGACCATCACTTTCTTCTCCATCTCGGCCAAACCCGCAACCGTGTTCTGAGTAGTCGTGGATTTACCAATGCCCCCTTTGCCATAAATAGCTACTTTTCTCATTTGTCTGATCCATTTACCCTTCTTTTAGAATTGACATCCTTTATGGCAAATCGCATGCCATTAAGAGGAAGACTGCCATTGGATCATAACTGTTTGCTTTTATTGAGGTTATGGGAGGCAAGAGAATTAGTACGCCAGAAATGGTTTGAGATATCCTTTGCACTGTTACAATAGTGTAGATATCCATCACAAAATTGTTAATGTATCAGTGCAATCTTTTGAGCCAGGCTCTCGTTGATACTACGCGCCATTAGACCACATGCAGTGGATAGTGAGAAACGGGCTAATATTAAAGGGTTAGTGGAATTATCAGAAGTCTTTCGGTTGTGAGAGCAGAAAATGTGACAGCCTGAACTGGATGTCCTTGTTGTCCTCTGGAATCATTTTCCGTGAGAAATCTCCACTGCCCGGTAATGTCGGATTGTGGAGGAGCCG
Organism: uncultured Desulfomonile sp.; assembly: GCA_937930835.1. Taxonomy (GTDB): domain Bacteria; phylum Desulfobacterota; class Desulfomonilia; order Desulfomonilales; family Desulfomonilaceae; genus CAITZA01. The sequence goes on along the minus strand of CALGLN010000124.1, from coordinate 31,894 downwards.
GTCATTCTTGAAATCGCCTCTTTTAAGTGGATGACAGAGTTGATCAATTGATAACAAGATGACCGCAGCTTACCGGCACTGTAGCGACACGGAGTCAGAGCTTGGTGACAACTTTTTGCATTACTTGAGGTAACCAATTCATGGCTTTAGAGAGGCGTTTAGGTGGTAATAGCGATTTGTTAAGGGAACCGGACGGTTGTGGAAACCAGATCTGCCGGGACCAATTTGGAATATGGAAATTAATTTTAGAAACTCTTGCCTATTTTTCACGCTACATGTTTTTTTGTCTGATGAGGTGTTCGAGCCCGAATTTCTTTATTCTGTAGCCCATCTGTCTGAGAGTAATCCCCAATTCCCTAGCTGCTCGGGACTGTACCCAGTTGTTCCTCTCAAGGGCTGCTACTACACCTCTCTTTTCCATTTCCTGCAAGCTGTCCAGTTCAACGGCATCCAGCTCGGTGGATAGCTGGTTGAAACCATATGAAATATAGGGATCCAGATCTTTAGTGTCTATGATAGAGCCCTCGCTCAGAATGGCCAGTCTCTCCATGAGGTTCTCCATTTCACGAATATTTCCTGGCCACGAGTATCGGGATAGGGCCAAAATGGCATTGTCGGTGAACCTTAGCTGGGTCACATACTCTCTTGACTGCTTGCGTGAAAAGAATTTTATCATGCTTGGTATATCTTCCCTGCGTGATGATAATGGTGGCATTCGTATGGGAAAAACGTTGAGCCTGTAATAAAGATCCTGCCTGAAAAGACCCTCAGCCACGGCTGAATCAAGGTCCAGGTTTGTCGCCGTTATTATCCTAACATCAACCTTGCGGGTCTTGGAACTACCTATTCTCTCGAATTCCTTATCCTGGATGAATCGGAGGAGCTTGGTCTGAAGCTGCAAGGAAACTTCACCAATTTCGTCAAGAAAAAGGGTTCCTCCGTCCGCTTCTTCAACTCGCCCCTTTTTTGTTTCGGTTGCTCCGGTAAAAGCTCCCTTTTCATGACCGAACAACTCTGATTCAAGTAATGTCTCAGGGAGGGCTGCGCTGTTTATCTTGACGAATGGGAATCGCTTTCTTGAGCTGAGTTCATGAATTATCTGGGCTGCTAGCGTCTTTCCAGTGCCTGACTCTCCAAGCAGAATTACCGTAGCCTTGGTAGGGGCAACTTTTCTAATAAGCTGTTGAACCTCCAGCATCTTATTACTTTTGGCTGTAGAAAAGAAATTGGCAGCCTTTTGGGAAATTTCTGCCTTGAGGAACTCGTTGGCTTTTACTAGGTTAAATTCTCTCTGCTGAACCTGCCTGTTTAAACTCACCAGTTGAGCAATGAGAGCCGAAAGTATGCTCAGAAAACGTATGTCTTCCTCAAATGAAATTTCTTCTTCAAACAGGCGATCAATGCTGAGAACCCCAATCGCCGTTCCATGCAATATGATTGGCGCTCCGATGAATGCAATGGCTCCTTTATTTATGTCGCGCGCTCCGGTCTTGTTAAGGAAGAGCGGATCAGCGCTTATGTCTGGAACTACGAAAGGCTCTTTACGCGAGAAAATCAGACCTGTGACACCTTCATCGAGTCTGTAAACCCCTCGTTCTTTTTCCTCGGATGTCAGGCCATGAGAAGCGGCTATTACCAATCGTTCATCGTCCGGGCTAACAAGTGTTACCGTTGCCCTTTTCATGGAAAGATCTTTTGAAAGTATCCCCAAAATTCTCTCAAGTGTCTGGTCAAGATTCAGGGCGTGTCCAATTATCTGACTTATATCATAAAGGACATTCAACTCTAATTGATTGATTTTAGCTTTCATTTGATCAGATATTATGCCTGCATTCCTGCGACCGTTTTTTAGCGTATCCGATGCAATTGGCAAGCCAATAACACCAACGAACACATATAATTGATATGACAAGACAAAATAAGTTGGACATCATTGACCTTAAGTTGTTTTTTCATACAGAACGGTACTGAATTCTCCACAATGTTACTGAGATGTGTGGCTCGTGAATAAACATTGCAGTCAGGACAACGAGTTCATTTCTTTTTTCAGTAGGTGGCTCAGGCTTCTTGACAGACCGCAAGCTGGGTGTTCGTGCTCATGCTTTCATAGTTCTAGTAATGGCTGTTTCAGATGTTTATGTACGACACGTCCGCATGCCAATGCTCATGAGGCCTCAGTGGTTGATTGAACTCAGTTCCCTTTTTTGATGGCGTAACCTTCAAGGGACGAAGGAGTCCTTCCCTGTTGAGGACACCCCAAAACGCAACTGGACTCACAGCAACTACCTCATAAAGGCCAATCTGCGATAGCCCTCGTTGGGATGCTCATGATAAAACCCAATGATAGCTTCCTTCGACTTTGACATGTTTTTGTAAAAACACCGATATCTTAGCATGTTGACTTTCAATTGGGGCGTCGACATTCCTTTTACTGTAGGTAGTTACGTCATCCGGCGGCGGACCTCTGAACGTCTCAGTCCGAAGATGTGATAAAGCTTTTTTTGTATCTCCCAAACCGTTTGTTAAGCCCATATTTTCATAGAGTTTTCCAAAAAAGTCCCTGATTCTCTCTATTGTCCTCTGCGCTTCCCTAAGCGCGGCCAGGTCAACTTTATTATCCATAGTCTCAGTACGAAAGCTGGCGCCATAAATATCCTCAGAGGCGAAGACAGTAAGTACTATGCAGATCAGTCACAATAAAGGGTCAAGGTCTGGAGAAACCTTAAGAATTCAATTCTAATTCTATCTTTCAAATGAAGCTTAGTTTATTCTCTTCAAATGTTCGGCGTGTTATAGGACTTTTAAAACATTATCCCCTTATGTTATAGTTAAATAATTCTATCTGAATAACACTGAAGAAAAGAAGCTTCAAAATGGACGAAATTGTGCTGAAACCCATTGGCGTCGTGCGATCACCATTTACGGAAGTAGAGGGCATGCCCATTCAGGCCTCAGGCGCTAGAGGTGTGAAAGGAGCAATTGAATTAAATAATGATTTGGTTGAAGGAATAAAAGATCTGGATGGATTCTCTCACTTGATTCTCATCTACTTTTTCCACAGGTGCAAAGGTTATTCACTTCATGTGACGCCTTTTCTTGACAAGCAGCTCAGGGGAGTTTTTGCCACGAGGGTTCCTAGACGTCCTAATGGGATTGGTTTGTCGGTCGTCAGACTTATTGGAATAGAAGGAAACCTGTTGCAGATTGAAGATGTGGACATACTGGATCAGACACCGCTCATAGACATAAAACCTTTTGTTCCAGAGTTTGATCACCGAAACACTGAGATGACCGGATGGTTCACGAATAGAGCGCAAAATGCTTCTGTGGTTCGAGCGGACAAGAGGTTTGTCAGTGATACATGACATGTCCACAGAGAGGAGAGAACTTTTCATGAAGAATCGTTCTGGCTTACCTCCATTTGATTCTCGTAAAATGGATCATCGTTGTCATTTGTGGAATTTGAAACTTCATTAGTCAGGGATTACTGATCTTCCTGGAGCTTTTCGGCTTCCGGCAAATCAGGGAGTTCTGAAAAATCTTTGAGCCCGAACACCTCGAGAAATTTTTTTGAAGGCCCGTAGAGAATTGGTCTGCCTGGTATGTCCTGACGTCCCAGAGTGATGATCAGCTCTTTATCCAGAAGCCCCCTAATCGTTCCCGAACTCTCAACACCTCGAATTTGTTCGATTTTATGTCGTGTGATCGGTTTATTATATACGATGATTGACAACGTCTCTAAAGCGGCCCGAGATAGCTTCGTGGGACGCTCTTTTTTTGATTTGAGGACCCATTGAGCCAGTTCCGGCAAGGTTCTGAACTGATATCCTCCGGCAACCTTAACCAGATTGAATCCCCTGGATCGTCGCCTGTAATATTGTTCCAACTGATCCAAAATCTCTTGAATTTTCTCGATTGAAACATCAGAAAGTGTGGCCGCAATTGACTGAGCCGACAAAGGTTCAGTTCCGGCAAATATGATAGCTTCCACAACTGATGTGAGGGTATCATTGTCCATTTGTTTTATTGATGTAATAACTCGTGTTGTTTAGTCCAGTCGAGGGAAGATATTAATTCAATGTAGCTAAAAAATAAAGAATGTCTCCGAACTCAGGAGCATTGATTCAGGCAGTTGTTGTTTGACAAGATCTAAAAACGTCCACGACGTTGTTGTTGGAAATATTTTAGATGTCTTACGAGAAACCATGAGCTGTGATTTGCTCGACTGAGATTTGAAGAGAACGGATTTTGTGCTATTATTTATAATGATATTGAAAAGCGGACAGGACAATTGAGGAATCATCCATGAAATATATTGAAGAAAATCCGGATGGAATCAAGAGCGCTGAAATCGTCATTGGCATTCCTTCCTACAATGAGGCTTCATCCATATTTTTTCCGACGGAGCAGGCTGACAAGGGATTAGTGAAGTATTACAGCAATCGTGCCGCAGTAATTATTAATTGTGACAATGACTCAGACGATGGAACGGGCGAGGCTTTTCTTGGGGTGAAGACTCAGACACCTAAAATTTATGTTTCTACAGAGTCTGGTGTGAGAGGTAAGGGTAATAACCTCAAGAATCTATTTCTCAAAGCTGTGGAGTTAGACGCCAAGGCGATCGTGGTGGTTGACGCAGACCTAAAAAGCATTACCCCGCTATGGGTCCGAAACCTGTGTGAACCGGTCCTTGATAACTACGATTTTGTTGCCCCACTGTATATACGGCACAAGTATGACGTAACGGTGACTAACAACATAGCCTATCCGTTGACGAGGTCCTTGTATGGTCGTCGAGTCAGACAGCCCATGGGTGGGGATGTTGCATTCTCGGGAGCTCTGGCAAAGCAGTTTGTGGAAACAGAGTTCTGGACGGAAAAGGTTGGGGCTTTCGGCATTGACATCTGGATGACCACTATAGCGTTACGTTCAAGGAGTTCGGTTATACAATCTTTCATGGGAAAACCTAAGCTTCACAAAATTAGGGATTTGGATTCCCATTTGGACATGATGTTTGAGGACGTTGTTTCTACAATGTTTGACCTGATGATTGAGTATGAATCTTTTTGGCGGGAGGTTAAGTGGAGTCGGCCCACGGCAGTCTTCGGATTCGGTTTGGGTGATGTCGAAATGCCTCCCCCTGTAGAAATGGACACTCACAGGCTATGGGAAAATTTTATCGGTGGAATTCGCAAAGATTGGGATCTATATGCTGATGTTATCAGTAGGGAAAACCTGAACAAGCTTGAAGAGGTTGTAGATCTTCCGGTCGGTGGTTTTGAATTTCCAGCCGGATTATGGGCAAAAATTATTTATGATTTTGCAATTTCTTACAGGAACCATTCTTTCGACAGAAGCAAACTGGTAAGGGCTCTGATTCCAATCCATTACGGAAAGACTCTATCCTTTGTTACAGAAACCCAAGCCATGAACAACCAACAGGTAGAGGAATTTATTGAGGATCAATGCGCCCAGTTTGAAAAAGCGAAATCCTACCTAGTTGAAAAGTGGTTTGCCTGAACGAGTTGAGGTTTTTTGACAAGGTAAAGCTGGTCAGGATGACAAGGAGCAAGAAATGGCCAAGATACTGATAGTCGATGACGAAGAAGGAATCAGGATGCTTTATTCGATGGAGCTTCAAGATGAGGGCTATGCCGTCATCACCTTGCCTGATGGCAAAGGATTAATGGAAGTGATTGAGCAGGAGCAACCTGATTGCATAATCCTCGACATCAAAATGAGAGAGTATAACGGTCTAGACCTACTTCAACAGATCAGAAAGAAATATTACGATCTACCGGTAATACTGAATTCAGCATATTCCAGTTTCAAAGTGGATCTAAAAACCGTGGCTGCTGACTATTATGTTGTAAAGAGTTCAGACCTTACGGAACTTAAAGAGAAAATAAAATTAGCCTTGGAGTGTAGCATCCCCAAGTAATAGTAGTTTCAATATTTCTTACTTGGTTTGTAATTGCGAAATTAGATGAAAGACCTGATAATAATGCAGAACATATGCAAGGTTTATCAATCCGGCACGGTCTTTGTGAACGCTCTGAAGGATATAGATTTGACCATAAAATCGGGAGAATTCCTATCGGTGATGGGTCCATCCGGATCTGGAAAATCAACATTAATGAATATATTGGGGTGCTTGGACGTTCCAACTTCTGGCAAGTACTACCTGGATGGAGAGGACGTTTCACAATTGGATCGTGATCAACAGGCTGACTTACGAAACCGGAAAATTGGCTTCGTTTTTCAGGGCTTTAACCTGTTGCCTCGGATGAATGCCATCCAAAACGTTGAACTCCCACTGATATACGCAAAGATGGGATCTTCAAAAAGACAAAAAAACGTTTTGGAAGCCCTTGCCATGGTAGGCCTCTCAGACAGGGCAGATCATTTGCCGTCACAGCTATCCGGCGGGCAGCAGCAGAGAGTTGCGATTGCCCGAGCTTTGGTAAACAATCCCGAAATACTACTTGCGGATGAGCCGACTGGAAACCTGGACTCTAAGACAAGTGAAGAGATCATGGGAGTGTTCCGGAAGCTCAATTCGGAGCGAAGAATTACTTTCATTCTGGTTACGCACGATCAAGAGATGGGCCTGTTGACCGACAGAATAATATTTATCAGAGATGGCCAGGTTGAAACCGACACAAGGCTCAATTAGTATTTACATGTAAATTAGCTTTTGTCCAAATGCAACGGCTCAAGAATAATGGTTTTTGAACCTATGGCAGCAAGTTGTTCTTTCGAGATATCTCACTAATGGAACGACTTCTTTACAATATGGACTAGATACGACATCCTATTTTTTTGTGAAATTACGGAGTCCGTGGTTTTGAAGAAGATAATATTACTTTTGGTAATCATAATCTGTTTGGCGGGCGTATTGTTTTACTGGACAAGAAACGACTCTGAGGGTCCGGGATATACCTTCCTGACTACACCTGTGGAGAGAGGTAATCTAAAGGTTGAAATCAATTCCACAGGAACGGTGAAGCCGGTAGTTGAGGTATTGGTTGGGAGTCAAGTTTCAGGCTACATCAAGGAATTGTACGCTGATTTCGAATCTCAGGTTACCAAGGGCCAGTTGATCGCATTGATTGACCCGGACACTTTCAAGGCCAAAGTAGAGCAGGCTCGCGCCGATCTATTGGCTGCCAAGGCGAACCTTGCCAAAGCCGAGGTAACCCTGATAGATGAAAAAAGAACTCTAAAACGAAAAGAGGGACTTATCGGGCGTGATTCGATAAGTCAAAGTGATTACGACACCCAGCAGACCAAGACAGAAGCCGCTGCGGCTCAAGTCGAGGTTGAGAGAGCCAGAATCGCTCAGGCTGAAGCACGCCTGCATGAGGCCGAACTTCAGCTAAAATATGCTCACATTGAAGCTCCTGTAACAGGAGTTGTAACTTCGAGAAACATGGATGTAGGTCAGACGGTGACAGCAGGATTTCAAACACCGGTCCTGTTCAAAATTGCAGAAGATTTGACACGCATGCAGGTTTACACCAATGTTGATGAGGCGGACATTGGCCGGATTAAGGTGGGACAATCGGCTCTCTTCACGGTGCCCGCTTTCCCCGACAAGTTTTTTTCGGCCTCCGTGACACAGATAAGGAATGAGCCTAAAATTGAACAAAATGTGGTAACTTACAACGTCATTCTTGATGTTGATAATGACGAATTACTATTAAGACCTGGTATGACCACAAATGTCCAGATTTTGGTTGCCGAAATCACAGATACTTTGATGCTTCCCGATGCGGCGTTGATGTTCACTCCACCGGAAGCGGCATTTCCAAAGGGTAAGCCGCAATTCCCGGCTCCCAAAGAGGGGCATCGCACTGTATGGCGTTTGAAGGACAAAACTCAACTCAATCCCGTTAATATAAAAGTAGGCGTGACTAGTCCGCAAAGGACCCAGATATTTACTGAGGAACTTAATGTTGGTGATAAAATAGTAGTAGAAGCTGTTCTCCAGAAAAAAAGTGGTGGTCCTCAAGCCGCCCGGGGATTTAGATTTCAGTTCTAGTTTCATCACAAAAAGTGAATATATTGAATCCATTTGTTCAAGTCGTCTTCAGATTAACTCCTAGTTATTTCAAAGGGGTGTTTCATGGATCACGTCAATCCAAATGATGTATGGGCTCCAGGCGCAAATGATCGTAGAGGTCCTCTGGTAACCTATTCAAGGGACGCTGCTGATTTTGACTACATGAGAATCAACGTCCCGTGTCAAAGCGCCTGCCCGGCTTTAACCAACGTTCCCGCCTATATCAGAAGCATTTACGAGAAACGTTACGGTCATTCCTACGAGTTAAACCGGATAGTTAATCTTTTTCCAGGAACCTTGGGCAGGATTTGTTCAAGACCTTGCGAAGACAGATGCCGTCACGGAGAACCGGAACTCGGAGAACCAGTCAATATTTGCCACATCAAGAGAGCGGCTTATGATTTGAAGGAGCCAGGTCATCCCTTCATGGCGCCTATGTTTTCATCGCATCACAAACGTGTGTGCATAGTAGGTTCAGGACCGTCAGGCTTGGCCGCCGCGCACGATTTAAGCACAATAGGTTTTGATGTGACCATCCTGGAGGCTTTGGATGAGCCTGGTGGAATGTTGCGCTACGGCATACCGGAGTTCAGACTTCCGCATAAGGTTTTGAAATACGAAATAGACAGCATTGTTCGTATGGGCATTACTTTGAAAACAGGGATAAGAGCGGGAACTGATATTAGCTTCCGGGAAATCATGTCGGATTACGATGCTACACTTATCGCCACCGGATGTTACGTCTCAAGAGCGCTCAATGTTCCTGGTGAGAATTTAGATGGCGTCTTTTCAGGTCTTGAGCTTGTGATGGACATTGCCTCGAACAAATCACCGAATCTAGGCAAAAAGGTTGCAGTTATAGGAGCCGGATTTACAGCTTTTGATTGCGCTCGATCGGCTCTAAGACTAGGAGCTGAAGACGTTACCATCTTTATTCGCGGCCTTGAAGAGGAGTTACGAGTAACTAAGGAAGAAATTCACGACGCAAAAAAAGAAGGAATAAAGATAAAGGCCCTGAGTCTGACTCAGGGGATCGTGGGCTCCAACAGGGCCGAGGGTATAGAATTTGTTCGAGCCAGGACAGGGGAAATTGGCTCAAATGGTCGTCGTAAGCTTTATCCGATTGAAGGGAGCAATTTCCTTGTAGAAGTTGATTCGGTAATAGTGGCCGTAGGACAAAGCGCTCAACCCATAGCTGCTCCAGGAGATAAGAACGATAGCGGCATTCTCATTGGAAATAGCGATACTTTTCAATCATCCGAGCCAGGACTTTATTTGACTGGAGATTTTCTAACCGGACCTTCAACAGTAATCGAATCCATCGCTTCGGGAAGAAAAGCCGCCGAAAGAATCGCTCATGATCTCACAGGGAAGAGATTTAGAGAATGGGTCGTGAGGATGGAAGAGGCTGCCATCACTGACAGGCATCGCTCCTGGGACTTTATCCCCAGACAGGAAATGCCTACTGTTACACCAGTATCGAGCAGGTTAGTTGACAGAAGGGTAGAAGTTGAACTCGGTTTGAGTTCAGAGGCTGCTTTCGAGGAATCCAAACGATGTTATCTTTGTAATCTTCATTACGAGATCGATGTCAATAAATGCATCTTTTGCAGATATTGTATAGATAACGCGCCTAGAGACTGCATTAAACTTGTGGAGAAAATCAATCTTAACGAGAACGGCGCAATCGACGGCTTTATTGAGACAACAAACTGGCAGAAAGTCAACGCCGTGGTCATAGATAATTCCAGGTGTATCAGATGTGGAGAATGTGTACGAGTCTGTCCGGTGGATTGCATTTCCGTAACCAAGGTTGAGCTTGTCGAGAAAAATCTTCTAGCAGGGAGGCAATAATGTCAGCCGAACGCTTCGTCATCATAGGAAATGGGCCAGCGGGCAATGAGGCGGCAGAGATTTTAAGAGAGAAATCGCCAAGGTCCAGAGTTACTATTTTTGGCAAAGAAAGCATAAGGTCGTACAAGCCTCATTTGCTTCCAGACGTCATCGCAGGAAAAGTAGACCAGGAAAATATATTCATGAAACCCGATTCTTATTTTCGGGAAAAAGACATTCAGTTGAGACTTGGTCAAAGAGTAAAACATGTTGATTTCAACAAACGTCAGGTCCTGTTGGAGCATAGGGAAGTTGTGTCATTTGATGGTCTTATAATAGCGACTGGGGGCAAACCGCGAATTCCCGAGCCTTTGGAAGTTTTTGAAGATGTAATGTTAACATTAAAGACGGCTTTTGACGCTCAGCTATGGGTCGACAGATTATCAAAAACGGATTCTGTGTTGATAATTGGGGGGGATTTAACTTCCTTGAGCCTCACCAGGGCGCTAATCAACCTAGGTAAAAAAGTGTTTTTCATTGTTAATGCGGAATCGTTTTGGCCTTTGCCTTTCAATGAAAGGCTTAGCACAGAAATCCAGGCTCGGCTATGTGAAAAAGGTGTGGAAGTGTTGAACTCCAGGACAGTCAGGAGACTTACTCAACTATCCGATACTTCCGTGGAAGTAGAAACTGACTGCGAGAAAATCCGGGTAGGGGTTGTGGGCGCATTTTTTGGCCTGGTTCCTGATGTGAAGTTTTTGGTTCGTTCGGGATTGGATATCGATCGTGGCATTCTCGTTGATGAGAATCTGCAGACGAGATTTGCGAACGTATATGCGGCTGGTGACTGCGCACAGGTTTACAACCCCGTGATCAAAGATTACTGGGTTTCGATAGGCTATGAAAACGCCCGGACTTTGGGACGGATAGCTGCACTGAATATGCTTGGAGAAATGTTATCGGTCAAGAGTTCTCCGGAAAGCATATTCAGTTTGAACGGGGTTAAGGTAAACACTTCCTGGTGGATGGAGTTCTGAAATGGCCAAGGTAGATATAACAGTTGAAGTATGTGGGATGGCAGGAGATGGCACAATAGCGGCTGGTGGTATGATCAACGAAGCAATGTCATTAGGTGGCTATTACGTGTTGGGCTTTGATTCATACCCTGCTGAAATAAGAGGATTTGGGAGATGTGTGACCCATTCCAGGATTGGATCTGAGGAGATTAGCGCTCTGCAAGACAAGACTCACGTTCTGATTTCACTCAATGACGTTCAATCAAGATCACGCGCCCCATTCCTTCAAGAAAATGGGATGGTCTTTTTTGACTCTAATCCCGCCTCATACGTGACGGAAGAAGAATCATTGGCTGCGGTCCTCAAGACAGGGGTAAAATTGTATGGCATGCCATTTTCGGACCTGGCGACTCAGGCCGCAGGCTCTCCAAGAGGCCGAAATTTATCTGCGCTTGGCGGATTTGCTGCTGTTTGCGGCATCGATCCCGACTTATTCAGGCAAGTTATCTCGAACAAGTTTGAGTCCAAAGGACCTAGAGTCCTTGATATGAACCTAAAGAGCTTTGACGCGGGACACGAATATGCTCTAGAAAATTTTTCCCATCGTCTCGTCGGATTATTCAAGGGGCTAGAAGTCGAAAAAGGCGAGAAAAAGGTTATGCTCTCGGGGAATTCGGCCATTGGCAAGGGAGCTGTGGACGCTGGCCTAAAATTGTATTTCGGTTACCCCATAACTCCCGCCACTCCAATAATGGAATATCTTGCAAAAGCCCTACCCCCTCGGGGTGGACAAGTAGTGCAGATGGAGGATGAAATTGCCTCAATTGGAGCAGTTCTGGGGGCGTCTTATGCTGGCGCCAGATCAATGACCGCCACTTCCGGGCCAGGTTTTGCTTTGATGACAGAACTTATTACTCATGGTGTAATGGCCGAGATACCAGCGGTCATTTTAGACGCCCAGAGAGGTGGGCCATCGACTGGGCTGCCAACCAAAACAGAGCAGTCAGACCTTCAAGCGGCTGTTTTCGGTGGTCCCGGGGATTCCGCCAGGATTGTCATCGCCCCAACAAATGTTTCGGAATGTTACAAATTTACCGTCAAGAGTTTTCAGCTTGCTGAAAGATATCAAACACCTGTAATCGTATTGACTGATTTCTTTCTGGATAATCGAGTGGAAAATGTCCATCCACCCCACTCAACGGAGCAGGAATTGCAAAGACTCAGCGTAACCCCCGACAGCTCTAAACAAGGAGATTACAAGAGATATGAGGACACTCCGGATGGAATTTCTCCCAGGGCGCTTCCCGGTATGAAAGGTTTCAATTTCGTAGCGACAGGATTGGAACATTCCCAATACGGAGCGCCAGACTATTCACCAGAAAATCATCAAAAAATGTCTGCCAAGCGCCATAGAAAGATTGAATCAGCTTTGAGAGATCTGTTCAAGCCTGAGGAATTTTTCGATGATTCGGAAGTTGACCTGGGGGTTATTGGTTGGGGATCTACTTTCGGTTCAGTCCTGGAAGCGACACAGGAGGCTCGACGAAAAGGCTTAAAAGTTAGCGCCTTGAAGATTACTTCAATCTATCCCTATCACGCTCGCGAGATTAGGGCCTTCATGAACAAATGCAAAATGATTTTGATACCCGAACTGAACTTTGAGGGACACCTGGCTAATCTCATAGGTCACTTACACAACAGCGACGTGTTTAGACTCAACCTTGTGACAGGTTCCCCCATTCCGCCATCAGTAATAGTTTCCGAAATTGAAAGGCTCATCAGTGGAGGAGTCAAATGAGAACATCCGCCAGAGTTCTGGCCGACAAGATAGATAAGATTAAGGAGTCCGGAAAGTTAGAACCTCGTTCCTCAGCCTTGCCCACGTGGTGTCCGGGGTGTGGATATTTCGGGATTCATCAAGGTATAAACAGTTGCATAAATGAATTAGGTTTGGAGCTTCATAACATCGTTATTGTCTCCGGAATAGGCTGCGCTGGACGTTATCCTTTTTTTTCCAGGACCTATGGACTACACACGGTGCATGGCAGAACCTTACCAACGGCCACAGGCGTAAAGCTTGCGAATCCTGATCTAACCGTATTTGCGGTTGGTGGGGATGGAGATGGTCTGGCCATAGGCGGTGGTCATCTTGCTCATGTAGCAAGAAGAGACCTCAACATTAACTATATTCTTTTCGACAACTCGATATATGGATTGACCAAAGGTCAGCCATCGCCAAGTTCTCCGACAGGAACCAAAACCAAGGCAAGTCCATCCGGCACTATTGACAAACCTCTGAACGCCACCCTAATGGCCCTGACCTATGGGGCTTCTTTTGTTGCACGCTTGTTCGCTGGTGATCCTGAACTGATCACACGGGCTTTGGTGGAAGGGATCCAGACTCCCGGTTTTTCGTTCTTTCATGTGTACACCAGTTGCGTCACGTTCGACAAATCCTTCAAGACCTGGACAAATCTAAAAAAATGGGTACACCCTCTTCCGGAAGGCTACAACCCCACAGATTACAGGGGGGCCGTAAATCAAGTTCTGGATGATGATTTTAGTGTGGGGGTGATCTTCAGGCGAGAGGCCTCAGACGAATCGTAATCGATTACGATTGCTCAAATATTTGAAGGCGCTATATTTTAACGCCTTCAAATTGCTATAAACAACACGTGATCAAGAAACGAACTCTGCTGTGCTTCCAGAGCAGAAAAGAGGTAGGATCGGTTGACTCTGAGTAGGATATGCGCAACAGAACTGGAAATCGTCATCGAGCGCTATCCTGATTGCTTCTCCAACGTCTGAAACATAGTGTATTTGGAGGCCGCGAGTAACATATTCCGGAAATTCCAGGACAGTGGAGCGATTCTTTAGTGGCAGGATGACTTTTGTCACTCCTGCTCGTTTTGCTGCAAGCAGTTTTTCCTTGACGCCACCAATCGGTAAGACTCTGCCCATTAGAGTTAACTCTCCGGTCATGGCCACATCTTTATGAACTGGTTTACCGGTAAAGAATGAAGCTATGGCTACAGCCATTGCGACACCGGCGGAAGGACCATCTTTAGGAATTGCGCCTGCAGGAACATGGATGTGAAGATCTGAATATTTGAGAAGCCTTTCGTCCAAACCCAAAGAGCTGCTGATATTGCGCAAGTAGGTTAGAGCCGCTCTGGCGGATTCCTGCATTACCTCGCCAAGGCATCCGGTGAGGGTTAGATCACGCCTGCCTCTGAAGCCGGTAACCTCTATAAATATTATGTCTCCGCCAGCCTCTGTCCATGCCAGACCTGTTGCGACCCCTACCCTGTCCACTTCGTCAGCGATTTCTGAAAAATACTTTGGCGCCCCTAATAGTTCTTCAACGGTACTGACCGTTATTACTGATCTTACAGGTTTACCCTGAGTCAGTTCCCTAGCTATTTTGCGCAGAACGGAATTTAGTTCCCGCTCCAAGTTGCGAACTCCAGCTTCTTTGGTATACGAGGAAATCAGGAATCTTAAAGCCGAACTCTGGAAATTTATTGAATAGCCTTCTAAACCGTTCTCTTTTAGGGCCTTTGGTATAAGATAGAGTTCAGCTATCTTTTCCTTTTCCTCTTCCGTGTAGCCGGCTATTCTTATGATCTCCATTCGGTCCCGCAACGCAGAGGGAATGGTGTCTACCTGATTGGCAGTCGCTATGAACATCACTCTGCTCAAATCAAACGGAAGATCTAGGTAGTGATCAGAAAAAGTTGAATTCTGCTCGGGGTCCAGAACTTCCAGCAGAGCGCCAGCGGGATCTCCTTTAAAATCTCGTCCCAACTTGTCTATTTCATCGAGCATAAATACGGGATTTCTACTTCCCGCACGTTTTAATTCTGAAATAATCCGACCCGGCATGGCCCCAATGTAAGTCCGCCGATGACCTCTTATTTCAGCCTCATCATGCACTCCGCCTAAAGACATGCGTACGAATTTTCGACCCATAGCCTTTGCCACGGACCTTCCCAAGGAGGTTTTTCCCACGCCTGGGGGACCTACTAAACACAGAATCGGGCCCTTATTATCGGATTTGAGCTTTCTGACCGCCAGGAATTCAAGGATTCGATCTTTTACTTTTACAAGATCATAATGGTCAGTATTGAGAATTTCCTCAGCCCTCGAAATATCCACATCATCTGGAGACAAGACATTCCATGGAAGGCTTGTCAAAACCTCAATGTAAGTTCTTGAAACTATGTGTTCAGGGGAATGAGGCGGAATTCTTTCAAGTCGTTGCAGTTCCCGAGTCGCAGCTTCTGTCGCGTCATCGGGCATACCACTATTGCGTATTTTGGCATGAAATCCCTTGATCTCTGAAATGGCCGGGTCATCATCTGCGCTGAAGTCTTTCTGAAGAGTCCTGATGTGATTTTTGAAGTCATGTTCTTTCGGTCTACGACCAACGGCTCCCATTTCCATTGACTCAGTGGCTGCCGTTGGACGAGGTTTGGCCAGTTGAAGATCAGCATGGAGATACATGAGGGCCTTGCGCAATCGAAAATGGGCATCATCCATTTCCAACAGACTCTGTTTGGCGTCAGGTTTTAACGACAGATGCGTCGCAATGATGTCCGCTAGTTGCCCAGGCGTCTCTGCTCTTTCAATCCTTCTGACAAAATGTTCCCCAAATATTCTACCCTGACCTGACCCCATCTTTATCATGGTCACTACAGAAGAAATGAGCGTATCTATAAGCTCCAACGGTTCGTCATCTTCATCTATGATCTCAACCTCTGCCATCATAAAAGGCTCACACTCTTTCTGACGGACCATGCGAACCCTGCACAAACCCTCAGCTACAGCCTTGACACCACCACTTTCCAAGGAAACAACTTTTTCTACCCTGGCTAAAGCTCCGATTTTTGAAATGTCTTCATGCCAAAGGCTCAAACGATTTCTAGGTCTTTGATAAAATAGTCCGACAAGATGATTTCCCCCGGAGAGGGATTCAGCAAGCTTTACAACTCGTGACCCCTTTAAAAACAGCGGTATAACTACCTGAGGAAACACGACCATGTCGCGAAGCGGAAGTATAGGAACAATAGATGGGAAATTCCCCATTAACTTAGACGATTTCATCTTAACGACACACCCATCCCGCACTAAAACAAACGTAACATAATTTTTTAATTAAGAATTTATGACGCGACTATATCACAATGAGTCGAGAAAGTCAATGAAACGTCCTAAAAACGCGGGTTAGCGGACATCGGTAAACTTGATAATTCACATGAGTTATAAACTTTGACCTATTGATATACCGCTATATTTACTGGTAGGCTTCTCATCCATCAGGAGATTGGGGGACCTCTTCGTTAAACAGTTACCCATCCATTTTAGGTTTCTAATATCCTTTCAACGAATCTGTTTTGCAATTCCAATTTTCGCATTTCGTAGTCCCATTGATTCTGAACGTCCACGTCGGAAAAAAGAACTTCCTCTAAACTATCCTCGTGGACATCAGACAATGCCTCGAATATCTTTTTTAACTCGAGTGAGGAATATTTTCGGTTTGGCGAGAGGAACAATGGAGTCCAACTGCTCAAAAGATCGTAAATGTCGATCCTGGTTTTCTTCCATATTATTTTGGCGATCGTCTCATATTTTTGAATGAGCCTTTCCCTCTCAGAGTCTGAATTAGGGTCATCAATTATGATCCAAACACATGGGGAAATGACCTCATCTTCGTCGTAAAGCGGATGATAGTATCGGTTAAGATAAAGGCTCGGCTGCGCAGTTGAGTCGATTATCCGTCGGACAATCTCATTTTCTGGTAGCCGGCGCCCTTCTAGAATAACATGGAGACTTGTATATGGGTTAAAATCACAAAATTTTCTTAAAAGCTCCGGCGCCAAATCCTTATCGCTGTCACACACTGTTCCCTTAAACCACAATGTGAATGGATCCGTAGACTTACTTGCGACCAGATCTACTATCTCGTCAGAGATTTTCTTTTCTGAAGTTATTATCCACTTGCTGATGTATGTCTCTGTTTGGGGCTCGGTGATCAGCGATTTCCTATCGGAAACTAAAGAAGGAGGATTGATGTGATCAAGCTCGGTCTCGAATTTGTTTTCAAACTCGAGGAGGCAATCCTGGAATGCTGAGCGAGTAAAAGATGCCGTTTCATATACGTGATACGGGGGCCGGTCATGGTATTTGAGTCCTAATTTTTTGGCGTTTGTTCTGAATTCGGTTCCTGGTAACACTGACAGTGTGAACGGATGTATCACCGAGTATGCTTCGGACCTTTTCAAATCATTGAGCGTTTTTGTAAAGCCTTCCGGTGTATCACCGGGTAACCCTAGGATGATACCGGTGGTAACTTCAATCCCCTGATCCTTGAGCTTTTTCGCTCCTGCCATGACTGACTCAGGATTACCTTTTCGACCCGCTAATTTCAGCGCTACCGGATTGGAGCTTTGCAAGCCGATTTCCGCTGATCGAAGACCTGCATCCCTGAAAAGCTTTGTATCATCATCGGTCAATAGGTCAGAACGAAGTTCCGTGTGAAGCTTGATATCTTTTTCATGCCTTAATTCCTTGAGAATAGAAAGAATGTCTCTAAAATCAGGCCGAGCATTGAACGTGGGGTCCATCAGATATATCTCTGAGACGCGGCTTGATTTGGAATACAGATGTTTGAACAACTCGAGCAATCTCCCGGTGGAATGAAGCCTTATCCCCTTAAAACTCTTGTGATAAAAACAGTATCTGCATTTGAATGGGCAGCCTCTAGCCGTTTCTACAAAGGCGGTTGAATACAACTCAGTGTTCAGAGAGCCATTGATATAAGGGTACGGGCAGCTATTAAGATCGAAAGCATAAGTAGGAAGGTCATTGAAATTCAATTCGTTGTTGGTCTTAAAAAAAGTTCCCGGGATTTGATTGCAAGACGAGTTCCCAAGTATCACTTCCAATACTGAAAAAATTCGAGACTCCCCTTCTCCAAATACACCGGCGTCAACGGCCGGATGTCTCAGAACCCATTCATTGTCCTTGGTCACTTCTGGCCCACCTATGACAATTTTTGCCTGGGGAAGAATACGCTTGACCATGGAGGCTATGAACAGACCTCTTTGAACATTCCAAACGTAGAGTGTCATGCATAGCACCGCCGGATTAGCCTCGCATATGGCTGAAATGACTCCCTGGTCGCCTAAGACATCCGTTTTTAATCTTTCCAGGATTCTTAAGTCTAGCAACTTGATTAGATTATCTTTCTGACCGCGTGCTGACTTTAACGCCGATATATTAAACGCTGCGGCCAACGGAATGTTCAAAGGGGATTCGCAGAAGTCGAAACGTGGTGGAGGCAATTGAACAAACAGGATATTTTTCATAATGCTTCAGGGTTCTCTGGTCTCGTCTCGTTCTTGAATAATCTTAGGGCCAAATTTTCCAACGGCCATAAGGCCTTGGTATAACACTTGTCCTTATATTTTAAATTTTCAGTTTAAATACAAATTAACATCTTTTTGTAGTGGCTATCGAATAGTAAATGCCTGAATCAACAATTTCCCGGATTCCGATTCTAAGAACTCTCTTATTTGAAGATTAAACAAATGATTTTAGCCCTTGTCTAATGAAGTCTGCTTGATCTAAGAATGTAAGGAGACATCTTTTCCGACAGTCGTACCTGAGATCATCATCGACTGTACGTATCCTTTGAATACAATGACATTGTGACTGTCTCATCACAGTCAATCAGGCTCGATGCCCGCCTCTTGAACTGGACGAGAGATTACAGCTAATCAACCGGCGGCTATTTTTGACTTGGGGCGTGAAATAGATTAACTTTTCGCCGTAGAAACCAGAATCAATATTAGCTTCTAGGTCTTCCACCCTAATACTTGCTAACAAGCCTGTATTAGATCCTAAAACAACTAATACTCATTCCAAATTTTGGCACGTTCCTTAACCTAAAAAAGGAGCGTGCTTTTTTTCGTTTTCACGCGCCGCTGAGATATTTATGCGAAGTTCTTGAAATGTCCATTTTTAAGTGGCGCTCAGATAAAGCGCAAGTCTAACAATCTTGGAAAAATTTTGCCTAACGATATTCTAATTTAAAGCTAACACTTTGCGGACAGTTTAGATACAGAATCTGAACAGATTGAAGTCGCTTGTTTGGCCAATGAGTGAAAAGTCCAGTTCATCTTAATTTTCCGAGTGTTAAAAGATCCTGGACATTAACAATCCTTTTTTTTTGGATTTGGAGTTTAATCTTAATCAGTCTATCAGAGACATTTTAGACATGCTGAAGATTGATCAGTCGACTGTAAACATGATCAGGGAACGTCTTGACAATCATACTGGCGCCTCAGTTTGTCATAAAGTTGAGCCGTTCTTAGTTGGTTAATAGAGGTTATTAAATGACAAAAAAACAACAGAAGCTTCGTGTGCTTTTTCTCTGCACTGGCAATTCCTGCAGGAGCCAAATGGCTGAAGGCTGGGCGAAACATTTTCTCGCCGATGCATTTGACGTTTTTTCCGCGGGAATTGAAAAGCACGGGATAGACCCTTTTGCGGTTCAGGTCATGTCAGAGGCTGGCATAGATATCAGTTCCCATGAGTCGAAACTGATCGATGAGCTGGATTCTAAGGACTTTGATTATGTGATCACCCTGTGTGACCATGCCAAGGAAAGTTGTCCATTATTTCCATGCGAGGCGATAATGATTCACCACGGATTCGACGATCCAAAGACTATGACTGAGACTACCTCGCCTTTTGAAGAACGAATAGAGCCTTATAGAAGAGTGAGGGATGAAATCCGGTCATTTGTGAGGACGCTTCCGGAATTACTCCAACGTGTATGAAATTGAAAAATTCAATAAGGCGAGAAATATCCCTGACGCACAAGGATGTAGTTGGCAAAAAACTGAACTGTGTTATAACTGCCTAATATTTTTGGAATGTCTGTCCGTTTTCGGTTTAAGTTCCCTTTTAGGCAATTAGCTTGTTTGAATATATTCAGTAAACAGCATTTTCCCGTAACACAGGCTCAAGCCGTACTGAGACAAACGGCTTCATTTCAATGAGGCAATTACGAATTCGAGAATGTAAAATGTCAAAAGAAAAGATTCTGGTAGTAGATGATGAGGAGGACATTCTTGAGCTGGTTCGATATAATCTGGTCAAGGATGGTTACAGGGTAACTTGTGTAAGTTCCGGCGAACAGGCGATTCAGAAACTAAGGGAAGAGACTCCTAATGTAATATTACTTGATTTAATGCTCCCGGGAATAGACGGGTTGGATGTCTGCAAAAAGTTAAGGACCAATCCAGCCACCGCGGGTATCCCGATCATCATGATAACAGCCAAGGGAGAAGACGCTGACATCGTTACGGGACTTGAGCTTGGAGCGGATGATTATTTGACCAAGCCTTTCAGTCCTCGTGTTTTGCTGGCTAGAATCAGGGCTATCCTCCGAAGGAACAAACAGGAGGAAATAGACGAAACCAGTGTCTTGAAAATACATGACATTGTTGTGAACCCTGCGAGACATGAGGTTCTGGTCAAAGGCGAGCCTTTGATACTAACGGCTACTGAGTTTGCTATATTGCATTTTTTGGCCCGTCGTCCTGGATGGGTATTTAGCAGAGACCAGATTATCAGCGCAGTCAAAGGTGACGATTATCCCGTCACTGAACGGTCTGTGGACGTTCAAATAGTTGGCCTGCGAAAGAAGCTCGGTGATTCCGGAGATCTCATAGAGACGGTTAGAGGAGTCGGATATCGGTTCAAGGAGTAGTTTCATGGCGGAGTTCAGAAAAAACCTGACACGCTTTCTTTTCCCTTCTTTCATTATCATTATAGCCATCTCAGTCACCATAATGACATGGCTAACATCGTCTTCGATGATTGAGGTGTGCAGGCAGAACTCCGTCGATAACCTGCAGGCACAAGCTACGCTTTTGGCCAATTTTTCTTCAGCGTTTCTGGAATCTGGTCAATCATCGGCTCTAGACGCCAAACTCAAATCAATCAGTCAGTCAAACAAAGATCGATTGACAGTTTTTGACAAGGATGGGGGAGTCATCGCAGATTCCTGGGATGACCCTTCTCGAATGCGGCTGGATGTAAAGCGTCCCGAGGTTTCCGAAGCGCTTTCAGGCAAGTTAGTGGTGAACGCCAGGCAGAGCTTTTCCCGAAACGCCAGAACAATCTATGTAGCGGTTCCGATAACAGTTAACGGTGATGTACATGGGGTCGCGCGTGTAGCCATGTCGATGTCTGCCATGGCTAAGTCCGTGTCCATGACCTATTGGGAAATAGTCGCATCTGGTATTGTCGTAGTGATCCTAGCTTCAGCCGCCGCTTACCTTGTCAGCAGAAAGATCAGCGCTCCGATGAGTGAGCTACTCGAAGGCGCCAAAAAGTTCGCTCAAGGAGATTTATCCTTTAGACTAGCCCCGCCCGAATCGTATGAATGCAGGACATTGGCTCAAGTCATGAACCAGATGGCTGAGCTATTGGAAATGAGAATAAACAAACTCACCGAACAACGTAACGAACTCGAAGCTGTATTGTACGGGATGAGTGAAGCCGTCCTTGCAGTAGATCTTGATGAAAGAATTATCCGAGTAAATCTTGCCGCTGAAAAGCTATTCGGCATCGACGCATCCAAAATAAAGGGCGTCATACTCCAAGAGCTTATCAGAAATTCTCAGCTACAGAGGTTCGTAAGACATACACTGGTTCAAAATAGACCAACCGAGGGAGAAATAATTTTTATTGGAGACAAAGAGAAGTTTCTCCAGGCTCACGGATCGCCGCTGCTTGATTCCAGAGGCTCAAAGATTGGAGCATTAATTGTTCTCAATGACATAACACGTATGAAAAAGTTGGAAGTAATCAGACGTGATTTTGTAGCTAACGTTTCTCATGAATTGAAAACTCCCATAACTTCCATCAAGGGATTTCTGGAAACTTTGAAAGAAGGCGCCATTTCGGACCCACAAAACGCTGAGAGATTTCTGGATATCGCGATAAAACACACGGATCGCTTGATTGCCATCATCGAAGACCTATTGAGCCTTTCACGTGTTGAAACGGACAGTGAAAAAGGTGAGATTTCTCTGGGCAAGGTAATCGTGTCGGAGGTTTTCTCGGCGGTAGAGCGAGCTTTTGCGGACAAGGCCAAGGTATCTGAAGCATCCATAACATATGAGTCCGATAATAGCCTGTTAGCATTAGGTAATGTCACATTGCTCGAGCAGGCTATAGGCAATCTGGTTGATAACGCTATAAAGTACAGTCCGTTGAAGAGTTCCGTCCATGTAAAGGCCACACAAAGGGGCGATCATATATTAATCACGGTAGCAGATAAAGGCTCTGGGATAGCGAAAGACCATTTAAGCAGGATTTTTGAGAGGTTCTATCGGGTCGACAAATCGAGGAGCCGTAAGGAAGGTGGCACAGGACTGGGACTTTCTATAGTTAAACACATCGTCGGCGCTCATAACGGCACTATAAACGTTACGAGTTCCCCAGGTTCAGGCAGCGTCTTCACGATGATCATCCCTGCCTATCCACAGGAGCCAGAAAAGCAAATCGAGACCTGACAATACACTAATAATACAGGCGCCATATTTCCTTTGACCAAGATGGACTTCGCCTAAAATAAGTTCGGATCAGTTTAATCGTAAAGAAGGAATTCGGCTCTTTCCCGAACAAAATTATTCAGTCTTTCAGACCAGCTCTGTTGAAGTTTGCTTATCGACTTTCCGGATAGAATCCAGTCTGATACGCTTTTGTCTCCAATGATAACATCTATGGGCCTCTTGTCGAAAACATATTCATAAGGCCCATCGTAGAGTTCGAAGTTTTGTCCGTGAGCTTTGACTATGGCGCTAATAATAGCCATGGAAGCCAAATAAGGTTTAAACTGACGCCGATCCGTCACGTGAATCTGGAAGCCGTTACACGGTGTATTTGCGTATTTGTTGAATGTTGGCGTAAAGGTCACTTCCCTTAGGATAGCTCCACGCAGACAATCGGACTCTAGCTTGCTTGAAATATCGTCTATATCAAAATACGGAGCTCCAAAAATTTCGAAGGGCCTCGTAGTCCCCCTACCCTCAGATACTTTCGTGCCTTCGAATAACACCTGTCCGGGATATACTATTGCGGTGTCAACAGTCGGCATGTTTGGTGACGGCATGGCCCAGTTCAGGCCTGTTTCATCAAAATATTGATCGCGAACCCATCCCTCCATTCGTATGATTTCGAGATCACAATCGATTCCATATTTGGAATTGTAATAAAACATTAATTCACCCAAGGTCATGCCATGACGCATGGGAATTGGATATGGACCTACGAACGAGGAAAATGCAGAGTCCAGGACATTCCCTTCAACATCCTGTCCGTTGATCGGATTTGGCCGGTCCAATATGACCACCGTTTTTTGTAAGTCCGCGCAAGCCTGCATCAGGTATAGCGCCGTAGTTGCAAAGGTGTAGACACGTGTCCCAACATCCTGGATGTCTACCAGAACTGCGTCGAGGTCCTTGAGCATATGAGGCGATGGTCTTCTGGATGCTTCATAGAGACTGTAGATAGGAATATTGAGTTTTTTGTGGGTCACATGACCCGATTCGATCATGTTGTCCTGTTCTGTGAGACCGACCCCATGCTGTGGGCCGAATAAGGCCTTAAGGCGTCCTGGAAGAACCGATTCCACAACAAGTGGCGCGAGACTAAGATTCGAATCGATTGACGCCTGATTATAAAGCAAGCCTAAAGACCCAAAACGCTCCAAACAATCGGGCGAATCTCGGACAATATCCAGGCCTGTCTTTACCATCTTAGCCTGACCCTGAATCTTGACCCTATTCCCATCTGCCGCCTCTTCCCCTCCGCAATTCATAGGTATTGTTGCCCCATTGTCTGACGATCACGGTTCGTTCTCCCGGACCACCGGTAACCATATTGCTCACTATCCAGGAGACAAGACTAACAACTATGGACGCAAAAAACGCCGTCCAGAAAGACGCCACATGAAAACCGGGGACTATCGATCCTACGAACATGAAAAGAAGCGCATTAATAACCAGCACAAAAAACCCAAGGGTGACAACAGTCAGAGGCAAGGTAAGCAGTATTAGCACAGGCCTGATCAAGGCGTTTAGAATGCCCAGTATAGCTGCCGCCAAGATAGCAGATCCAACATCGTCAACCTGCACCCCAGAAAATAGCTTAGGCACGATAAGAACCGCCAACGTAATGGCCAACCACCTAATTAATATACCGGGCATTGTTGATGCTCTCCTTGTTTATCTGTTAATATCTCAGCCTTTTTCCGATTCCTTAGTTTTCCTTATAAACGGTTCCAACAAATCTATTGGGATAGGGAAAATGGTAGTAGAATTCTTCTCAGCGGCGACTTCCACAAGTGTCTGCAAAAATCGGAGCTGGAGAGCTGTAGGTTCCTTTGCGATGATTGTAGCGGCCTCGGACAGTCTGGCGGCTGCCTGGTATTCACCTTCAGCGTTGATGACTTTGGCTCGCCTTTCTCTCTCAGCCTCCGCCTGTCTGGCTATGGCTCGCTGCATCTCAGACGGTAGGTCTATGTGTTTGACCTCAACCATGCTGACCTTGACTCCCCAGGGTTCGGTATGCCTGTCGAGTATTTCCTGAATTTCCAGATTGACTTTTTCTCGTTCAGCCAGCAGATCGTCCAGTTCTGACTGACCACACACGCTTCTCAAGGTAGTTTGAGCCAGCTGTGAGGTTGCATATAGATAATTTTCAACTTCTATGACTGCCTTTGTCGGGTCCATAACCCTGAAGTATATAACAGCGCTCACCTTTACTGAAACGTTATCTCTTGTGATAACGTCCTGAGAGGGAACATCCATGGCCACGGTTCTAAGACTGACCCTTACCATGCGGTCAATGACCGGCACGAGAATTATTAGGCCTGGACCTTTGTGATCTATAACTCGTCCTAATCTGAAAATAACTCCTCGTTCGTACTCGTTTAAAACCTTGATGGCCATAAACAGAAATACAACAACGAAGATAATAATTATTCCGGCAGCATACATCAGCATTCCTCCTGGTTAATGATCATGTTTAGAGAATAAAAGGGCCGCATGGTTCATAGACTGGGACTCCACGAGACCGTCAAAGGGGGTCACTAGTGATCAGGACACGTAAATCGTCAACCTTCAATACCCGGACTCTCGAACCTTTAGGGATGAACGAATCTGATATGGCATTCCAGTATTCGCCGTGAAGCGAGATTTTTCCTTCCCGATCGATGTCCGTCAATGCGATTCCGTATTCCCCTAAAAGACCCTGTTCACCGGTCCTGGGTTTACTCATCCATGCCTTCACAACTAACCCCAGGGCAAAAATAAAAAATGAGGACACAACAGCTACTGTCGGTATGATGACGGCCCATGAGACTCTCATCGCTACCTCACCCGTCTCAAAAAGCATCACAGACCCCAGTGTCAGACTGATTATAGCCCCTATGGACAAGACTCCGAAAGATTGTACCTTCAATTCCAAAACAAACAAAACAACTGAAAGGATTATCAGAAGAATTCCCACGTAGTTAACCGGAAGTACTTGCAGGGCAAAAAACGACAGCAACAGACATATTCCACCAGCCACACCGGGAAAAATCATCCCTGGGTTGTAAAGCTCCATCATGATTCCGATGCCACCTATCATCATCAAGATGTAGGCCACATTCGGATTTGCGACAGCATCAAGAATCTTGAATCTAATTCCCGGGACAATTTTTTCCACATTTGCCCCGGCTGTTTTCAAGACATACTCACGATTCTCTTTTGAAACCTTACGGCCATCGAGCTGTTTCAGCAGATCAGGAATCGAGTCGGCCACAAGATCTATCACTTTCAATTCAAGCGCTTCCTTGGCAGTAATCGAGACACTTTCTCTAATGGCTCTTTCAGCCCAGTCTGCGTTTCTCGATTTGCGAAGCACTATTCCTCGTATGTATGCCGTCAAATCATTTATGATTTTTTCTGACATGGAGGAATCGATTTCCTGACCACCGCCCCCGACCGGATGAGCCGCTCCTATATTAGTGCCAGGAGCCATCGCAGCGACGTCGGCGCACACTGTTATTAAGGCCCCTGCCGATGAGGCTGATGAACCACTGGGCGCCACATAGACAACTATGGGAACCTTTGAGTTAATCATCTCCTTGATGATGGTCTTGGTTGTGGTAACCATACCACCGGGAGTATCCATCCTGATTATGACAGCCGCGGCATTCTTGTCCTCGGCAAGTTCTATTCCCTTTATTATGTAGTCAGCCAAGGCAGGATTTATAGTTCCGTCGACCTCCAGCAGATAAACAAGGGACTTGTCTGCTTGAGTCTGAGCCTGAGTCGTGGACCCTTCTGACAAAAATAAAACAGCAATTCCGGTAATTGACAAAGCCAAGAAAAACAACAACCTGAGTCTTTTCATTTTTTTTCCCCGCCATGTGGCAATGGCAAATTCAGCAAGGACATGACTTGCTTCAAGTCCTCCCACGCCAACCCTTTGTATTTTCGATCGTTAGGTCCCTGTCTCACCAAAAATGATGGGTGAAAGGTGGGCATGACAGGAATACCATTCCTATCATAAAATTTTCCTCTGAAACTACCCATTGGTCCCTGTAATCCGAATAAAGCCTTGAGAGCCACCTTACCGAGTGTGACGATGGCTTCGGGTTGAATCGCTTCTATTTGGGCTTCCAGGAACTTCATGCACTGCTCAACCTCGTCTGGTTCAGGGTCACGATTCTTGGGTGGCCTACATTTTACGATATTGGCTATGAATACTTCCGACCTATGCAGCCCCATGGCGCCAATCATTTTGGTAAGCAACTGTCCGGCCCGGCCTACAAAAGGCCTGCCTTCCAGATCTTCGTCCCTCCCGGGACCTTCTCCGATGAACATCAGACGAGCCTCAGGATTGCCTTCCCCAAAAACAATATTGGCTCTGCCGGCGCTGAGCTTGCATCTGGAGCATTCACCAATTTCTTCCCTTATTTCCGCAAGTTTCTCAGCGTTGGTTTTTTGTTTGGTCTGTTCCGACAAAATGTGCCTCAATCCGAAATCTATCTGCAGTTGAATGATATCCCTCAATCCTACGATCGTATCTTCCAATTCATTTGTCATTTCCGGCAGTCTCTAAAAAAGATTCAGGGTGTTAAGCCATCACTACGACATTCAACGGCCCAGTAGCGTCAGGCATTCATCCAGGATTTTATCAGCAACCTCTTCTTTTGTCATGATCCCTAAATCCACCTCACGACCTGACCTAAATATTAATTTAACTATGTTAGTGTCACAATCAAAACCGGCCCCGGGCTTGGTGACATCATTGAGCACTATCAGGTCAAGATTCTTTGCGGACAATTTAGCTCGTGCGTTTCCTACAGGATCAGACGTTTCAGCAGCGAAACCAATCAGCGCTTGCCCCGATTTTTTTCGTAATCCAAGCTCCTTGAGAATGTCAGGATTACGTTTCAATTTTATGATTCCATCGAATTTGTCTTTCTTTATCTTGGAGTCTGAAACGGTCTCAGCGCTAAAATCAGCTACCGCCGCCGCCTTGATTATGATGTCCGATTCGGGAGCCACTTCAAGAACCTTGTCCATCATCTCAGAAGCGGTCTTAACCTTGAACTGATTAACCCCGTGTGGAGCGGGAACGGACATAGGCCCCGAAACCAGATTGACAGACGCTCCCCTGAGATAGGCTCGGCGCGCTAAAGCCACGCCCATTTTGCCGGACGATTTGTTTGTTATAAAACGAACCGGGTCTAAAGGTTCGTGGGTCGGTCCTGATGTGATCAGCAACTTTAGGCCGGACAAGTCCTTTTCGGATAAAAAGTATTCAATTTGTTCAAAAATGGCTTCCGGCTCTGGCATTCTACCGGGACCGGTCCAGCCGCACGCCAGAAAACCCGAATCAGGGGCCATGACATGATATCCGACGGACTCGAGCTTTTTAATATTTTGCCTCACTATAGGGTTTTCGAACATGTTAACGTTCATGGATGGGCATATAATCATTGGACATTTTAGGGCAAGGGTAATTGTGGTGAGCAAATCATCAGCTATGCCATTGGCCATTTTTCCGATAAAATTCGCGGTCGCGGGAGCTATAACAGCGACGTCAGCCTTGTCAGCGAGTTCTATGTGTTCCACGGATGGTCGATCCGGATGGTCCCACATCGCGATACTTACATTTGAACCGCTCAGCGTGGCAAGGGTGAGTGGGGTCACAAAATTTGTCGCATTCTGCGTCATGACAACGTTCACATTCATTTTGGCCGATGTGATCAATCTCACCAGATTAGGAATCTTGTAGGCCGCTATGCCTCCGGTGACTCCGAGCAAAACACAATCGCCCATGGACCTGTCCTCCCAAAAGACGGCTTTACAATATTCTATCGAAAACAAGATGACACAACTGGTAGGGAAAATAAATGTGAACCGTCACACTTTTTATAACAACCACCAAAATTTGTGTCAATTTAGCTTGCAGTCTCAAATTCTTGCCCAATATTTCAGACCATCAACGACCAATGAATCCCCATTGTCGATATGTTGACAATCAAGGCGCCATTATATAAAGTCCTTCGAGTTTGAAAACCCATCGCAAGGGGCTTCGTGCAAGTTATTTGATAAATTCACGTTACCGGTAACGTGTCTATAGTGGGGAGACCTTTGTGATTCAGGAAAATACCAAATCGCTTTCTTACTACATAGCATGCCTAGTATTCTTAATTGTGACCTGTCAAGTAACTTTCCTGACTCCATATGTCATCGTCGTTTCTGGTGAACGAGCGAACGTTTTTTCGGGTTTATTATGCGCTGGCGCTCTATTGGTCGCTATTTTTCTGGCCCCAAAATCAAATATAAAACTCAGATCCTCTGAAATAGCAGTGTCCTTTGCACTGTCGATTCTAGCGGCATTAAGTTCCGTTTTGAGCGCCACTCCAGGATCATCTTCATGGAGAGCTTTTGTCATTATGTCTTCGGGACTCGGTGGGTATTGGTGTTCCAGGCTACTGTTGCAGTCTGTGAGAGTTCGAAAGGCTTTCGTATATTTTTGCCTTGGTCTGATGATCTGTGTGAGCTTTTTATTTTTCTTAGCTATACTAAGGGGATATCCAGGCTTTCTTTTCTTTGACGTGGGGTATCACGCTCTAGGTTCAAGGATGATGTTGATGTCATTTGCTCCCATCGCCTTGATAGCGTGCGGTGGGGCAATCAACACTACTATTGGCGTAGCCGCTCTCGTCATAGCTTATGTTACAGTTGTAGCGAACGTATACTGGGGCGGGGTTTCGACGGGGCCTGTGGTAGCAATCGTAGTATTCCTGATTGGCTGCGCTTTCCTGTGGAAAAATCTGAAAATCAGGAAGTTCTTGCTTGGAACATGCTTCGTTCTGTTAATCATAGCGCCGATATTTCTTTGCGCCATGGTTGACGACATTCCCAAAGACAGCCAGTCCGTCGCTTACAGGGTTGAAAATATTTTCTTTTCCACTCACATAGCGACCAAGCATCCGTTGCTCGGGATTGGACCTTTTGCCCCCCGAGAAAAGCTTTTGGCCGACTATGAGATCACATACCCCTTTTTGACCAAAGATAGATTCCAGAGTATGACGCGAAACGTAATCACGTCAGAAAACCTTCCGCTCACGTTAATAGCCGAATTTGGCCTTCCCTTTTCGTTGATATACCTCGGGGCAGTCTTGTGCCTGATCTACATGATCTTCGGGATGGCCAAATCACCTCCAGCCGGCTTTTACCCTCATCCGTTAGCTCTTCTTCTACCGCTGATCGGGATGTTCATCCAATTTCAAATATTCGATGGCATATACCATCCGCAAGTAAGCTGGCTTTTCCACATATTGCTCGGGATGAGCTTCCTTGACAGTTGTGAAACTGATCGCGGGATCTGACCTGAATACTAAGGGGAAACCCCTTCAAGGCGCTCATTTCTATCGGGGGAATCATTGATTTTGGGCTGGTTTTAATATGTGAACTTTTCCATTCGGACCTATGATTCTTTTAAATGGGAATTCCATGACACTCTGATAACCGTCAAGGAGCCCTAATGTAACCACATAATTTTCGTTTTTTACCCACCACCAGCTATAATCGGACTTTGCCCTATGATTCATGTCATAACAATGGTAGCCATTAAACTCAAAGCCTCCATCAAAGTCACACGGATTGGCTTTCAGATGTGTAGTCAAAAAATAATTGGCTTTCGCTACTGTCCGCCTTATTTCGATGAAATCTCTGGTCCCTAAAACGGAGAAAAGCATCATGGCGATCAAAGGAATGGAGGCTATCGTCAAAAGTCTTCTATTAAATACCAAGTCCCTGAGATTGGGGCTACACGAACAAATCCAGATCAATCCCAGGACGCATAAAGGAATGATATAACGATCATGTAGATCAGTTAGGACTACAATAAGAGCATAGCCGCCTGCGGCCAATAATGTGAGGACCGATAGAAAAGAAGGCTGGCGCGACCAGTTCTGGATCATTGATCTATACAATTCAGATAATGATTCCCATAACTTAACAAGCATAGCGCCGATGCACACAATCGTCCACCACACCAGTATGTAAAACAGCGCTGGGGAAAGCGACCAAGTCCTTGGGATACCAAGGAGGTAACTATCCTTAAGCAAAACAGGCCCTATTCCAAAATTATATATGACGTTTCGTGAGAGTAATATCGGTGGATTGATGAGGCCAAGAAGAATGGCCGCCTCCAGAATGACGAGCAGCATACTCGCTGCTACAACAAACAACCAAAATAACCTGGATCTTGAGAACTCTCCAAACCTCAAGGCTATCATGGGTGAAATAAGAAATGCCGTATAGCCTAGAACGCTCTGGGCAAACTGCCCCATGACAAAAATCGGATAGTCCGGAAAACCCTTGATGAACGGATACGAAAACAGGTCGTATAGCTTTTCATGCTTGGTTATCGGGGAACTGCCTATCGAGGAAAGAAACCATTCAAAAGCTAACCACGGTCCTATCACAAACGCTATGGTTAACAAAAGACCTCGAAAACATCCATATCTCCGACCCTCTGATGTCACTAGGCAGGAGATCATGAAAGCCGCTGGAATGATTATCGCCAATTGACGTGTAAGCATTCCGGCAAAGGAGAAAAATAGCCCGAGGATTAACAGGGCGGTGTTTTGCCGCTGTATACCAAGCCCCAGGTAATAAATCGAAAAAATGATCAACGTGGCAAAAGTGATGTCCGTCATGAAGGTAAATGATTGAGAAAAATAAAGCGGATTGAACATCAGGGTTAGCGACGCGAACAAACTCATCCAATCCGGCGCCTTGAGAGACTTCATAATGAGAAAAAGCCATATAACTCCCAATAAGCCCAGAAAACATACCGAAAGTCTCAACGTTGTAAGAGAATTTCCAAATATTTTCGTAAACAGCCAGCCCCATGCCAGATGAGTAACCAGCGAAGGACCACCGGAAGCATGAGCAGGCCCCTTGCCCGTCGAACCAAGCTGCCCTTCCCTTGTGAGTTTCTCCAGACTACTCACAAAGGCGTAATCGTCATTGATCATGAATTCGCCAATAGGGTTTACAATTACGCAGGCTATTATCCAGATTACGCTCAGCAATAGCGCATATTTCAACGATGACCCCATTTTTTGCCTTTAAAATCGGTTAGTTTGACTTCACATTAGCACTCATGAACCGTTTTATCAAAGAATCATGTAGGAAAAATTTTTTGATAACCGTTACGCTATTGTTGACAGAATCACGCCATACGTATAAGAAAGAAGGTTATACTTGGTCTTTCAAAGATTGAGTATATTCTCTGCGCCCATAGCTCAGTTGGATAGAGCAACGGACTTCTAATCCGTAGGTCAGAGGTTCGAATCCTCTTGGGCGTGCCAAGAAAATCA
>CALGLN010000123.1 GCA_937930835.1 uncultured Desulfomonile sp. | reverse complement strand
ATTTTGAGTTTATCCATGGCGCTGATTGCTCTCCTTATATCGACTTCATTTCAGTATTTGGGGATAGTTGTCTGAATATCTGTTCGGCGTTGCAGTATTCACAGCCTGGAGTCCGGTTAGCAATGGAAAGGCGCAATATGGAAGTAAGGTTTACAGTTTCCTCCATCATATCAGGTGAGCGCATTTTCATCTTTTCCATAGCAATTATCCCTCGACTCATGGCGTGTCATGTACTGCTGTCAGTAGCTCCATGTCCTGTTTCAATCTGCGTAGTTCAGAATTTATTTCGACTTTACGATTAAACTGTTTTTCTTTGTTCAGACGAGCCTGACATTTTTGAATTTCTCGCTCTTTCTGAAGAATTTGCCCTATCCTGGTTACCCGTTCCTGAATCAACTCATCTGGACGTCCCGGAAAAGGCATCAACGGATCAAGCAACTGCACGTACAATGCCTCAAGGTCAAAAACCATTGGCAGAGGCCTGCGAACCGAATCAGCCGGTAGCCAACCGGTTTCAAAATAATCACTGACAACCCATTTCGATTCGTCAGTTTCGCTAGGCCTCTTATAGGCTGCGACAGTCTTAACGGTTGATTCGTAATTCAGCTCAAAGATTAGTGGTCGAGGAATGGCTTTATCGATACAACGCAAGACGTCATGTTTACACTGTCCGGTTTTGAGCGCTATAGTCATTATCTCGATCTCACCCACAAATCCTTTAGCCGCAAGGTTGATTGTTTCCGGAGCGAGTTTGTATTGCCAGATTATCTGATCGATTTCTTTCACAAACAGGTTTTTAGTTGCGGCGCTAACATCACCCATAGCGTATATTTTGCTTTTTGGAATTGGGCGTCCAAAGGCTGCGCTTTTAGGGTAATCGAATAGAACTGTCATCATTTCTCCTGAACGACCAAAAAAGCTACTAGTTCGAAATCGTCGAGGCCCGCTATGACGTTGAGGAGAGCAGTGGTAGCCCCGCCCGAAAACAGGCTGTCTATGTCTTTTTCTTCTTTGATCTCAATCATGGATCGTATGGTCGAGTTGAGTAGGTCAGAATATATTTTCATATTCCGCCCGTCCGCAGTCTGCTGATTGAACATTTTGCAAAGCTCCTCAATAGGTTTTGAAAAGCCTTTGCAGCTTGTGCGTAAAAGGTCCAGGAGTTTTTTGACTTCTGAATGATCTACGATGATCTCTCCGTCATTTCCTATGTAAACCAGGTAATAGGGGTGCAAACGGTTGTGAAGATTTTCGCTTACGCTATCGTTTCGGTTTCTCAGGGCGAAAATCACTCCTGGCTTCAATCCAATCTCAGGCTGCGCTGCAACCACGGCGTGAATGCCTCGCGGGGTAACCTCAAGGTCTCCATGGAGTTTGACGTAATTGAGCAAATCCATCCGAAAGTCATTCAATCCGAGGTCGGTTATCGAAACGCCGGTTTTCAGATCCTCCAGTTCAATGACTTCATCCTGTAAACGCCGAAGTTGCTCTTTACGGTAGGCCAAATCACTACTCTGGGCTGTCAGCACATTGTCATCTCCGGTGGCAGCCACATCTGCAATCATCATCCGGTTTTCTACACGTTCCTTGAGGTTGATGTAATCGTCCAGGGTTATATCAGGCCAATAGTTTACGAGCTGAATGACCTTGTTATGTGAACCGATTCTGTCGATTCTTCCAAATCGCTGAATAATCCGCACCGGATTCCAGTGGATGTCGTAATTAATGAGGTAATCACAGTCCTGTAGGTTCTGGCCTTCGGAAAGGCAGTCTGTTCCTATCAGGATGTC
Source organism: uncultured Desulfomonile sp. (assembly GCA_937930835.1). Taxonomy (GTDB): domain Bacteria; phylum Desulfobacterota; class Desulfomonilia; order Desulfomonilales; family Desulfomonilaceae; genus CAITZA01. The sequence goes on along the minus strand of CALGLN010000123.1, from coordinate 9,420 downwards.
AAGTTCACCGGGTTCATTTGGTAGAATAAGTGCTTTTTCCTTGGATCGAGGCGAGAATAGAGTTAACAACGACTGGAAGTCGTAGGATCTTTTCAATGTAGATTTTGGAGCGTCTTTTCCTGTAACTCTACCGGTGTGAAGACCTTTCTCCCCTAAAACTGTTTGTGCCAGGTTTTCGTAAATATAATTGGCAGTGTCGGCGAACGCGGTGAATATAAGAACCTTCCTATTGGACCCGTTAAAGGGGTTTTCGATTTTGTTCAGAACCAGGCTCTTCAAATGCTGGAGTTTAGCGTCATCCTTAGGTGTTATCTTGCCCATTGATTCCAATAGTCCGTCAATTATGGCAAGATCGGCGGACAGATCTCTCCCCCAAGATTTTAGATCCATGTCAGCAAGATTGATTTTTATCTTTTTCCCGATATAAGACTCTTCGCTGGCTGTAAGGTCATCATCATCGGCCTCCAGGCCTTCCAAACAACCCGTTAAGTCTGTAACCGTTGCCGCTGGAGAAGCGTTGAATGACCTGATCTTTTCCAGTGTGGAGTTGTGGCTATTCTGCAAAGACTTCAGAGTAAGACGAAAGGCTTCCACAGAACTCTCCAACCTTTTGAGAAGATTGGTGGTCATCAGAGCCTGCAGGCTAAGTTCCCTGTCTGCTTGACGCAATTTGGGGCGACCGCCTTCCACCTCAGTATCATACATGTCTTCATATTTTTGGAGACGACTCTTGAAGACATAACTAATTGGGGCATATACGGAAAGTTTGAGCAAATTGAGCTGATCAAATATGCTGTTCAGATCTAAAACATCCTTGCGGTCAGTCAGAGGACTCCGAAATGAAAGGGGTTTCAATCTCTCAGGGAATTGTCCGATATCGGATGTGTCGTAAAAGTGTTGGACGTGCTTTCTTGAGCGAGCAATTGTCACAGAGTCTAGAAGTTCAAAGAAGTCAAAATCCAGTGAATCCAGGATTGCCTTAGCAGTGCGCTCCCTAATGGGCAATTTTGACCAGGAGTTGAAAACCGTCTGAGCGTGGCGAAATATTTCTTCAACACTCCTGTTGCTACGAAGTTTTTTGCTCAGGTTATCGGAATCACCTTCGTATGCTAGAGCCAACTGGTTTCTAAGGTCACTGAACCTGTTATTTACCGGCGTGGCTGAAAGCATCAGGACCTTTGTTTTAACGCCTTCGCATACAACTTTGTTCATCAATTTTTGGTATCGAGTTTCTCTATCCTTGTAAGCATCGTTATTGCGAAAGTTGTGTGACTCATCAATGACCACCAGATCATAGTTTCCCCAGTTTATACGGTTTAGGGCTATGCCGTGTGAATAGCCGCTGGTTCGGGAAAGATCGGTGTGGCAGAGGACATCATAATTGAAACGATCTCTGGCAAAGATGTTGGTTGTTAGGTTTGTGTTGTAATTCAACCAGTTGTCGGAGAGCTTTTTCGGGCATAGCACCAGGACGGCTCTATTTCTTAGTTCATAATATTTTATCACCGCAAGAGCCGTGAACGTTTTTCCCAAGCCCACACTGTCAGCCAGAATGCAACCGTTGTATGTTTCCAGCTTGTTGATTATGCCTGTAGCAGCGTCACGCTGAAAATTGAATAGTTTCTTCCAGACCAGGGTCTCCTGATAGCCCGTTTTGTCATTTGGAAGGACGTCTTCATCAATTTCGGAGAGGAATTCGTTGAATATATGATAGAGAATCAGGAAATAGATTCTTTCCGGGGAGTTCTCCTGGTAGACGGACGCAATATGGTCACATATTGTTTCTGTTACATCCTGTAATTTTTCAGCGTCACTCCATATAAGGTCGAACAACTGAATATAAGTGGAGGCAAAAGCGCTTTCCTCAAAACGGTTTACAATATTTGAAACTGCATCCCCTCGTTGATAACCAAGGTCCACGGCGGTGAAACCATGCAATGGCATATAGGCCGTGTCCGATTCGCCATTCTGCACGCACATGAACTGTTGCATCGGAGCCTTGGTCTTGTTGGAGCGAAAGGTAGCCTTCTTTCTTAGCCAATTGGCGCACTCCCTGGCTATGGCCCGCTGCGTTAGTTTGTTGCGGAGCTGGATCTCGAAATCAGATCCATACAGGTTACGTTCCCTGTTCATCTTGGGAATGAAAAATTCGCGGCGCTCTTTCTTGAATTTGTCTGTGAGTTCACCTGGAAGGAAAGTAGGAGCTGTGAAGATAAACTTGAGGGAATCGACTTTCTCCAATTCCGATTTTAAGGCTTCGTATGCGTAAATAGAAAAACAGGATGCAGCAATCTTGAGCCTCGTCTTGTTTCTTATTGAATCCTTCAAATCGTCGCCGAGCAATGAGTTTATATTGTCGATGATTTTCATCTATTGGATTCCCTCTATTGTGAGCCAATCTTTATCTAGCGCATTATCAAGCCCCCCAATATATTTTCAAATACAGGTCAAGACCCATTTTCAATCAATCGAATTTCATGGCTGTTGGTTTTTATCAGAGCCACCAGCGTCTAACCCGTCGTATTAACTGGCAAATGCTCATGGATGATCATTGTAAAACGAATACATGTCATCAAAGGACATTCCAAAATGAACTTTTTTCATCCCCGACTAAAATATTTTTAGGATGATGCTTTTTGGGTTTCTGGCCAAGTAGTGTCGGTCCCGACCAAAGAACAGAATATGACACACATAACCATCAAAGTGAAATTAAAAATCCGGAAATGAACCTCCAAAATGACAACACACGAATCATTCTTACTTTACACAATTGTAATACTCACAAAAGATGTAGATTGGCGCGCTCTTCTTCAGGCAATCAACGACGGAGAACTCGATAATCTCAAGGTCTTTCTCCGCAGCCCGTAATATTCACTGTTTGATGCTTCGTTCCAAATAACTGGCCAGTCTTTCTACAAAGCTGCGCATTTCTTTGATGTCTATTGTTGCTGCAAACCCGTTCATATCAGTGAAGCTAAACCCTCTGACGCGGCTGTTTTCCTCAACGGGGCGAATCCTGAAGTGCGCAACGGAATTTCTGAGGTTGTAAACAACCCCTCTTAGAGTTTCAGGGTATTGGTTTGTCCTGTTCATCCTGCCAAAGCTTTTTATCGATTCTGGTGATATGCCCCATTTGTGAAACTCAGATATCGGATCTGTGGGAATTTTCTCCAGCGAGGTTTCCTTTGGAACAACAAGAAGACCGAGCAGACAGTTCAACAGTAAGGTAGCCTCATATTCCCCTGGGTAGTCCATCAATAATTGCAGGGTTCTCTTCATAAAATCTCTTTCAAATTCTTCGGCGAATTCCATGAAACTAACCTCCAAAGGTACATTTGAACATTCATGAGGAATGCCGGGCTTTGCTCGCCAATACATATCGGGACCGGCGGTTGCGGCATTATGGAACGGAAAAATCGGCTACGATCTTTCAGCAACCTTTTGGGACTAACCGATTCTTGCGAAAGCCTCATGAAATTCATCGGCGTTGTTTACAGATGTTAATATATCTTCAAGTTGTCTTAAGCATATAAAATACCTATGGATATTGTTGTGAGTAACTCTGAGGTTCAAGAATTCTCTCTCCAGATCAATCGCTCTTGATGCATCGGAATTCGCACACTTCAATTTTTTCTCGTCTCTTTTTGATATGCAGGAATCTGCGAGTCCAAATCGACAGCCTGCAAAAAGTTTGAGCATCAAGAGCCATATATTTTTGTCATGGAAACTGCCGAAACTGTGAAGGATCAGAGAGACTAAATTGATTCGCCTATTCTTCAATTCAATAGGTTTGGTTTCATTATTAGGGGCTTTGAGCACTATGCCACTTTTCAACAGCCTCGCGAGTCTTGACAAAAGCTGTAATTGAGAATGCATCAACCCCGCTAGCAGGTCCACTATAATTTCCCAGTCATCTCCTGCTTTCGCAGCCCGGGTGAACGCTTTGGCCTTAATTTCAAAAATTGTCACACAGGAATCGCTCACAACTATTGCGTCTATGTCTCCATCCAATTCTGGCATGTCCTCAGGGGTTAACTTAAAACAGGGAATTCCTTTAGATCTGAAACTGTTAACAACGAATTCCTCCAGGATAGGCCCTAGGTCGTCTTGAATGGAATTTGTGGCTACCCTTCTTAGATCCGCAATCACTGCTTCATAAAAATTCAGGGACGAACAATCGTGATTGATCAGCAAGTAATTTCCATGCCCAAATGAAATGAGTGGCCTATCCCAGAAATTGTGATCTTTATCCTCTGGCAGCAAATAAGAATCATTCACGAGCGAAAATGCTCGGGAAAGCATTTTCATGATCATCTCAAAATGTGCGGCCGAAACAAAGGCGCATCTTTCTTTCAAGTGTTTTTCTGAAAAAATCGCTAGTGAGCCCTTGTCCTTGGCCAGCTCCAAGAGATTTTCTATGACCCTGATTACCTGAAATGGCTCATATCCGAGATTTTTCACTTGGTCATCTGACAATTTTGGCAGGATATGGCTCAGGACATGTTTAAGGAAATGAGGTATCCTCTGAAGTGGAAATTCTACTGGTACATATAATTGATGAAACAGAGCATTCTTAGGAAGCCAGTCTAGTATTTCATTTGGAACCATAACGCGTCTTTTTTCCGAATGAAAGTCCAGAACATTATAAAGAGCGCTAAAAGCCCCTGCGATGTCTATGAGTTCCGGTATTTTTTCTGGGGTGGCTGACTTCCCAGGAGAACTATCTTTAATATGTTTCACACCCAAATTGAGTAGATACGACACAGGTAACGGGAATCTTTTGTTTTCAGTAAAAATTACACGTTCCATCCAGTTATCACTTGCTCTTGATGTGAATTTATTCATCCCATAGAGTACATGCATTATTTCTTCGACAACGAAGAAGCCTCCAATTTTAGAAATGGACTTGTCTAGGTGGCAAGCTATTGCTTCGCGTTCTGAACTTGTGCCCATCCCGGTATGGTCCAAGCTTATCTTAAATCCTTTGGATCTCAAAAACACGGCGGCGTCAACCAATCGTCGGGCACTTTCTAAATATGGATATGAATGAATTTCATGAGTCATTGAATTATCGCCCATCTGATCAACGTAATTAAATGCGATCTGAATAGCTTCAGGCCAAAAACTGTCGTATTTTATGTCGAAATCAAGCCACCATGCCTGTGATTTTGCAAAATGTGAGTTGTAATCAAATGCTTGTCTTATCAAGTTTGCTACCATGAAATGTTTCATGGATTTCCTGAAGCCCGAATCCAGGTATTCTAGTAGAAAAAAATGGGTTGCCCGTTCAATGTTCTCCTCCGCCAATTTGCTTGGCCTTTCATAGGCAAGAACAAGCATGGTAATCTGGGTAATTATTTGCTCAAGACTAGGGCCATAAACACTATTCCAGCGATCTTTTCCTATATTAGCCTTGGCCTCGTCTATCCATTTTCTGAATTTTCCGATGTATTCCATGTGCTGCCTCATTAATTAGTCACAAAATCAACCAATGGTGGAGGCTGATACTTGATCAAGGCTTGTTAAATAGTTTACCCGTTAATGAGTTTGGCTATCACACCAATAGAAAATAGAGCGCGATGAGTCACAAAAATGACTGTGGCATGCCTGGTATATCTAATTTAGCCGCCGAATGTCCTGCCTACATCAACTTCTTATGCATCCCGACTCTAATCTCCATTTTACCCTGTTGCCGTTCAGAGGACATTGCGCATTCCAATTACTAATAATCTTTGCTCGAGATTCCTCGCTGAATTCCAGTTTCTTGTCTGATATTTCGTATCCGCATCCTTCGAGAAACTGCTTTATTTCCTTAAGATTGTCCCAATCTTGAGGAAAAAGTTTCTTTTCAAAGGCTGTTTCCAAAATTTCCCTGTCTATCTGTATAGAATTGCGGATTTCCTTGGCTATCAAATCTACAGGCTCGTTGGGAAAAAGCTTTCTTCCGCCTTCAAACATTTCGAAATAATGCTCCGCTTGTTTTGGGTCTACTCTGATTCTCTCCAACCTTACAAAAGGATATTGATTGAAATTACGTTGGGATACAGCATTAAAACAATACGCCTTCTGGGCATCGGGCCTGGGTAAAGCCTGGAATCCAACGACATGAAAATGCTCCGGGGCATCCGCAAACAATTTGTTCAGATCGACTGTGTACAAAACCGCCTCCCGATCTGAATCATCTATTGGTTTATATTCGTCTTTCTGAGGATCTTCTTTCTCGCACAACGCAAAAAACATTGCCACATCCTTAGATCTTGTCAGGTCGAGTTTGAGGGTGGAGAATTCATAATGCGCAGCCAAACCTTCAAAATCTACCTTGAAGCTCTTGTCCTCGATTTTCCATTCGGCCAGATAGTTGACAATTGGATGAGAGCAAAGCAGCTTGAAAAATTCGTACTTCTTTAAGATATCGGTGAGCCTTTTGATTTTTGTGAGTGGCGGCCTTAAAAACGCCGGTAGGCATTTCGAGAAATATCTGTTCTGTCCTCGGTAGAGACGCGGTGAAAATTCTGGGCCGGGCAACAAACTGAAGTGGGAGGCATCTGTTTGAACAACACACAAACTTTCCGGGTCCCCATCAGCCATGCAAAAGAATTGATTGATTATGCATCCGTCCTCTTCCACTGTCGATGGCAGTAATCCTGCCGCATAACTCCTTATGTTGGGTAGATTCATGCCCGCAGGAACATTTATTTCAATGTACTCGCTCATTTTGTTCTGGACCTTTCGCTTTTGTTATGACCAAGGTTGTTCACTCAATGGCTGAAATCTCCAATTCCATCCAACAACTAAATAATTCAATCGTGCCTGTTAGAGACTTGGGCTCAGCATTTGATTTAGACCTCCTACTTGTTTGTCGAGACAGCTCGAGCAGTCTTGTTGGGAGATCGATCTTGAGGGTATGGGTGATCATCCGAGAACAAAAACGCGAGCTGGGATTGTGGGCTCACTTAATTCATTTTTTTTCCATTCCTGGAAACAGCTTGTTTGAGATTATCCTCGCCAGGCGGTGGGATATCTCCAGCCCATTTGAATCTCGAAGTCAGTTTCCCTGTCACTCTAATTCAAATAACCATGGTGTGCCTGAGGCCATGCATAAATGAATCGATGTAGACGCTGCCTCTAAAACACTTCGCTGGATAGCCTCAAAGGTTCACCAATCAAGTCTCTGGACTATCTATCAATCCTCTCCGTCCCAATCGTATTCCCATACCTGTCCCGGACTATGATCTCATCGCCACGGCGTGTCCGAGTCTCTTCCAGGTTTCCATACCTGTCGCGAACCTCGGTCCGGTTTCCACGCTCTCGCCAGGTTTCAACGAGGTTTCCGTATCTATCCCGAACCACCTTGTCCGCATGAACCACAGCGCTACCCATTAGCAATATTATCAAAACCATAATCATCCTCATGATGTTCCTCCTCATCTTGATCCCTATTTGGAAAAGATCAACGCGAACAGACTTAAATCTCTCAAAATTACCTTTAATAAAGCATAACATAGATGTATGTCATCCTCGGACAAATCAGAAAAATATTTTTTGGTATTTATAAAATTATGTAGAAAACTTGAAATTAGACTTTGTTTATCGCAAAAAATATTACAGAGTGGCAGTAGCAATCATGACTGAGGTGGAACAAAAAGCTAAGCAGATCGCAAAAATTTGGCTCTTCGCGCAAGTGCGTGTCTGGCATTTTAACTTAGGTACAACCCCTGGAAATCATTAAGCACAAAAAACTAAGCCCTCTCGACCGTAACTTATTAACTTTACAAGATAATGTAGAGTCTTTGCATGTTTGGTGGAGTTAATAAAAAAGCCAGACCCCGGTTCGTTTTCCGTTGATTATGGCTAGGCAATCAAACAACTTAAGTGTCCGTGGGCAGGAGAGGTTAACCCGATTAGAGGGGGAGTGAGACAGCCCAAAAAGCGTAAAATGGTGACACATGGAATTTTTAGCTGTGTTTGTCTTATGGATAATTTGTGAGCTTTATATGAAGTATGTTCAATATAAAATTGACAGGGAGGAACGACGAAAAGACGAAGAAGCAAGAAAAATAATGGAAATAGCGGAGAAAGAACGTGTCAGATATCATCTGGCAGTTCCAAAAGAATACAGTGAATACATTCCACATCAGGACGTTACCATGGATGCTGGAGAGGCAAAAACAAGAAAGGAGAAAAATAGATAATAGATTCGAAATCATAGAGTAGGAGAGGTTGACCCGATTGGGGGGTCTGCGTTTTTACTGATGTTATTATGACTCCACGTTCTTCTATTTATTCGAAACTAAAATTTTTGGTGGTAGTCGCAATGAGCATAGTAGAAGTAGCATTCCAATTACTTAAATATTCCACTTTTAGTCATTAAAAAGCTGATTAGGAAAAATAGCAGATATGCTAGCTGATTCAACCTTAGCTGACCCTGAACCTCGAGGCTATGCGCAGGAGGACAGAGTGGGGTATAGTAATAGGTTTTCTAATAGTATGGTTGATACTCGGAGCAATTACTAACCTAATCCTGGCTTTGATAGCTCGAAATAATCATGATGATCACAATAATTACGATCATAAGGGTCCTAGGGATCATAATCACCACGATGACTATTAAAATAACGGGAAGTTAAACCCGTTTAAGTTTGCCACAACAGAGTAACAACAGATGATCTAATAGAAAGGCTCTCCATATTGCAAGAGCCTTTTGGGCTTTTTGTAGGAGAGACAGCCCTAATTAAAAAGGGGATTACAGCTCGTTCGTTTGTTCTTGCCTTTTCTAGGAGTTCAGGGCATAATAAGAATTAAGAGTTAAGTCTAAGTCATTTAAAATCCACATAACCTTCTAAACCCCTCGGTCCTTTGTCAGAATTGGGCCGAGGGTTTTTCATTTTTGAGGATGTCAAAGGAGGGGGCAATATGATGCTAAAGCTGATATCAACAATGAGTCTCCTGTTCATGCTCGCATCTAGTGACATAATCTACCTTGATAAAAACAACAACTACATGGGTTTCTCAAGGGATTCTGAGAACTCGATCGACTTTTATGACAGAAAGAATATGCCTGCGGGTTGGTATGATAAAAATACCAATACCATGTTCGATAAGCATAACAGGCCATCGATGAACATCTACGACCTTAACCGAAAATAGGAGCAAGAAACACAGCTGAAAATTTTAAATGTTTGTTTTTAGAGAAAGTGAAACACGAGATCTAACAGTTTTATCAGGGAGTCGCTCAAATTAAGACAGCGTTAACCTGAAAACTTACAAGGAGAACCTACATTTTCACGTTGCAATCTGATCGGCTAAAATAGCACAATGCTGTGAAGGGGATATTCCTCACGGCTGATCACTGCTAATTTTGTGGCCATTCTTGGTAAGGGGGTTGCCTATGAAGTTTGTCCATACAGCAGACTGGCATAT
>CALGLN010000122.1 GCA_937930835.1 uncultured Desulfomonile sp. | reverse complement strand
CACGCCTCCGTGCGAGAGGCGATTAATAAGGGAGAAATCCCGTAATTAGTTCAATTGCAGTTTCAATCCACGCCTCCGTGCGAGAGGCGATAACTTGATGGATGGATTTCCGACTCAGCAAGCGGGTTTCAATCCACGCCTCCGTGCGAGAGGCGATTGGGGCCGCCGTCAGAGTATGCCGTCCCATCAGTTTGTTTCAATCCACGCCTCCGTGCGAGAGGCGATTCTTTTTGTCTACCATATAGTATTTTGTGTTCCCGTTTCAATCCACGCCTCCGTGCGAGAGGCGATAGCTCAACGCTAAGCGCTAAACATTTCAATTTTTCTAATGCGGCTATAGCGAACCTCATCGACAAACTGAATAAAAGAAACCGTCAAGAAACAAAATATTTGATAAGAATCAACATTACAAGGTCTTATTGTTTTGCGAACACTGTGGAAGTTTTGTGTTAGCTTCGGGTTCGCAATCATCAATCCACAGGTCATAGAATTAGAGGACCCTCAGGATCGTATGATGGATTTGAACCCACATGATCAACTCTTGATTTCCAATTTTTGCCAAGAAAATAAAAGCGAAGTGAATCATTTTCAATATCCATTTCCTTGACCAGTCGAGCCCTCAGTAAAGTCCACTGAGCCGGATCTACCAGACACTCGAATACGGATTTCTGAACCCGCTGACCTGCATTTTTGCAGGTTTTTGCTATGTTTCTTAGTCTTTTTCTTCCTTCAGCATCTTCTGTGTTCACGTCGTAGGTTACAAGAACTAACATGTTGCCATCATTTCCTTATAAAAGCCGGATAACCATCTAGATCTCCTCTAATAAACCGGGCAAACAATAGAGCTTGGGCAAATGGCAAAAGTCCTATTGGGATTTTTTCGTTAAGGAATGGATGCCTGATTTCCTCCTGTTTTCTCTTTTGATATGCGATCAGGACATCTTTTCGGGTATCATCGTCCATAACTACAGCGCCAGATTCTGTCTTCATGAATCCTTTGGGCTTCAGCTGTTGCCTGTTGATCATGGACAAAACTAGGCGATCCGCCAAAAAAGGCCTCAATTCTTCCATCAAGTCGAGAGCAAGCCCAGGTCTGCCTGGCCGATCCCTATGTAGATATCCAACGGCCGGATCGAGGCCGACTGTTTCCAGGGCTGACACCACATCGTGACATAAAAGCGTATAGATGAATGACAGTAGTGAGTTTACGTTATCGCGTGGAGGTCTTCTTGAACGTTCCCTGAAGAAGAAGTGGTTTTTGTGTGATAAAATCAGAGTGTCAAAAACAGCGAAATATGTTCGAGCGGCATCACCTTCAAATCCCCGAAGACGTTCAAGGTTTGTGGCTTTTTGAATAGCGTGCATTATTCGTTCCAGGCGTTCAGTGGCAACATGCAGTTCATCTACGTTAATCGTTTCTGAATGATCCCGGATTGCTCTTGAAACAACCGCTCTCGAATTCATGATCTTGGCCAGTATGATGTTTCGAGCTATTTCAACTGCCTTTTCTTCCTCATCTGACAACCTGTATTGGGTTCTTCTCAGCAAAACGTTTCCGGAAACCGGCCCCTGCATTTTGAACCAAAACCTTCCATATTGGCTGAGAAATGAAACAGTTACATGTCGCTGAGCGCATAATTGCAACATAGGGTTGGAACAGGACACGTTGCCGAAACAGACAATTCCGTCCAAAGTGTGCACCGGAATATTAAGTTTGTTTGTTTGTCCTATTTTGACTTTAACCGTTTCACCTTCCCTCGATATGTAAGAGTCTTGAGTGGTAACGTAGAGGGTGTTTAAAAGCTTTCTCATTCTTGGTCCTGTTCACAAGAAGCCATTGTCCTCTTAATGTAGGCATTGACTGTGTTTTTTCGATTAACAATTTCCGGTAAACATAAATCATAAATAGAACAGGCGCCGCATTTTTTTCCATAAACTGGAAGAGGCGCCGCTGTTGAATCAAGGGTGTTGTGCAACCTATCGCACACTTGTGTGGTCAATTGTCTCAATTCATTGGAAAAGCAAACGTCCAGGCGTCTACCTGTCTTCCCGTAATAAATCGAACCATTTGGAATATCAGTGTTGAGCATTTCTTCCAAGCACATTGCCTGAGCGCATAACTGAACCTCGTAGCCGATTTCATGCCTCAATCGTCCGCTTTTGTATTCGACGGGGTGGGCCATCCAGCGACCTGATCTCCCATCTAAAATGACAGGGCGAATATTAGGAAAGTGATTTCGGCATTCACTTTCCGCCAATCGACGAAACTCTACCAAATCTGCTTTACCCGTAAGCCCTAACGTTCGATTACACAACATGAGACCCCGGGTAATCAGCAGATCCTTGCGTGATTCAACACCGCCAGCGTGCACGCGCTCGTGCAATGCTTGCCCATGCGCAGTAAAAATGTTGTCGCTCCAGATACTCTCGTTGTGAACCAGAAAAGCTCGTCTCGGACAAAACAGGAAGTGCTGGAGCAACGAAACAGGAAGATATTCCTCCTCTGAATACGTGGCATGTTCTTTTGTGTTCATTTACCGAAAAACCCGGGTTTCATCATGCAGGTGAAATATTCGGCGCTCCATCTGCACCCAGTCTAAGGAGTCCAACTTCAACCCCTTTTGGAAGGTTGTCCCTATCGAATTTTATGCTATAATCTGAAAAAGAACGCGGGGCTGAAATATTTTCGCGTCGTTCAATTGAAATCAGATCGAACAGCTTATGTGCAGGAGCGCAGCCCAAACGAGACTGCCTTTTTCTTTGATCTAGATCGCTATCCGTCCCGACATGCCGGAACACAAATATAGGCTCACGTACGGCCATGAATCCTTTACTTGCTGATCGATCGTGATCGTACATTTTAAGGAGCGATTCCCACAAAAGGGTTAAGTCATCTTCCGTAAATCCAGTGCTTTCGGCGAGATGAGCGCTAATAAATCCTTTTGCGACGTATAGTCCGTATGGGATTAAGGACTTGCGTCCCATCGTACGAAGTTTGTCTTCCTGTTGTTGAGACTCCCAATTCATATAATCTTGACTGGACACGACCCCCTTTTTAAAAGAATCGGTGACCGCCATCCGCGTAACTGATATGTCCAAAGGCAGAACCGGATCGACAGACCTGGCAAATGAAAACTGCACCGGACCTCTAACCTGCCCCGCATTGGCTCCGGTACTCATTACCGCTCCAAAGGCTCTGACGTCATAAAAATTCTGGCACATCCATTGTCTTGCTAATTCAACTTTGTTCTTACTCGCCTTGTCGGTGAGACCGCCGGTTGTTTTTTCATGAGCCAACGATATTGCCCGGTTAAGGTTTGTGGCATGTTCTATAAAGATTGCGTAAGGGGCACTATTATCTCTAGCTAACTGAACGTAATTCCGAATTCTTCTTTTTATAGACACATCGGAGACGAGTCCCCGCATATCTTCCGGGTCTAATCGAGGCATGTTTCCAGCGTCAGGATCACCGTTTGGATTACCGTTTTCGCAATCGAACAAAAACAGGAATTCATATCGATTAGCAATAACATTACTCATTGTCGTTTCCCTCTTTCTCCGTTGATTCTGTTGCTTTTCCAGATCTGGAATCCGCGATCTGCTGGTAATACCCAAGCGCAAAAATTGTTTGAGCTTCTAGCGTTAAAGTGCGCGGCACCGTGTCTCTTATTCGACCCCAAATTTCAGCAATCATAGTTTCGTAATACCTTGCAAGGCCTGTATCCAGTTTATTTAGATGAAATTGGCTAATCCTGGTGAGGCGCCCTAAAATCAATGCCGGAGTGCTACTAGCCGCTGCATAGTATCTCTGAACAAAACCTGCCGAAATATCTCCAAGGGCTCTTCGTTGAAGCATAGCCAAGACTGCCATTAACCGTCCGCACTGGTATGCCGGTTCTGGATGGCTTTTGTTAAGCACAGGTTTAAGATCATCATTCATCAAAGTCCCTCCCTCCTTTCTCTGCTTTCTCAAGTTGTATGCTTTCATTAATCCCATCTGGGAATGATTAATTTGGCTGTTGTTGATGATGTCAATTTTAGATCTCATCAGAGCCTTTATTGCTGCGTACTCGGGAATCGGTTCGTTTCGTATTGCAGCATTCCACATTTTTGTGGCAGTCGATGGCTGAACATCCTCCAAGGTTCTTGAGGTGGCTCCCAAGACGGAAATGAATTTTGGGCGTTTGGCCAGCCCTGATCCATCTCTTTGAATTATCGCGAGATCGTCAAACCAATTCGAAATATTAAGGACAAGCTGGCTAAAGTCACCTTGAATCCAGTCTCTGATCATTACACGGCCGCCGGCTCCAGATAGGATGATCGCGAAAAATTGGTTTTGAAGAAAATCAACATGTAGACCATCCTTTATTGACGACAACAAATGTTTTAGGGATCGTCCCGCCAACAACTCCTCTACTTCTGGAGGATCCATTAAGAAATTAAACGGGTCATCCTCATCAACTACCCTTTTTTTAAACCAATGGATGATCTTGGCCTTGCCCAGGGAGTGTCCATTATCTTTTATGAGGTGGTTTAGGGCTGCGCGATATGCCGCGACAGCATTTTCCCCCATTGAAGCATTTTCGGCCTGACTAAGACCATATGAACAAAAGGCGTCTTTGTCGAACCCTACAAGGACGTCTCCGGAGGCTATTCCACCTACATCTGAAAGCCTTTCTATCTTTGGATGAGTCCTAACTGGCGTAACTAACTCTCCTGTGACCATACACCTCATTAGGTCAGATGATGGTTTTTTATTAGGTCTTTTTGAAGTTTTAGAAGTATTTCTGCTTATTGAGGATGCCAGATCTCTCCTGAAATCACGCCACCAGTCATGCCAGGTATCCATTTCTAGAGGGATGAGCGATCCAACCCTGAAAGTCATCTTGTCCGTAGATTTGGCTTTAAGTTTTTTCAGAGCTTCTTGTATATTCGATAGTGCAGCTTGATCTTCCAAACAGCGGGCTACCAGCTCCAAGGATGGGACTGCTATTGACGCGCCACGAAGGAGATTATTAAAAAAAACAAATTTCTTGAACGCCTTGTCCGCAGACGATCTTGGTTCATCAGGATCCGTAATTGAGCTGATGACATCTACATTTTCGACGAGGAATTTGCTGCGTGTCTCTCCTCCTGCAATCATTTCTGGCTGGCTGAGATCCGGACATTTTCTAAATTCCGTTCCCTTATTCCTCGGATTTCCCGCATCACCGAGCTCAAGAACCTCGATAAACTTTCCTCTCTCATCCAGAGCTATTATCCATTTAACCTGCTGCGATTTGAACCCTGGCTCAGGCTGCAGGTCGTGGTTTAGAGCGTATTCAGTGAGACAACTAATCATCGGAACGCACCTTCCCATTTTTTAAAACTTCATCGCTGCCGTAGTCCGGAATTGTGAGTACACCTTTCCGCACCTTGGCATGGAATAAACTTATGGATGGCCGGTCGTCACAAGATCCAGGCCTCGAAAGATCAAACACGTCATAAAGAATTAGCCCTAAATCCAGATCCAGATCTACAGGTCGCTCAGTTTCTTGATCCAGCTGAACCAACTCGAAAAATGCCGGAAACTCCCGACAACCAAAATATGGCTGAAATATGCATTTCCCGTTGCTTGCTCGTCGTTGAAATTGTGAATTCATGCCTTTGATGCGATTTTCAAATCCTGGCCAAGGGGCTATCTTTGCATGTATTCGATATCTTACATCTTTTAGCGCAAGAGTCTGTCGTTGCGTGCGGCCTTTTGCATCGGTGCCCAAAAGATCTTTTGTTCCATCGGCCCAACACGGTTCTGGGGCTTCCAATCCATTCATCCAGGAGGACTTTACTGATATCTTGTCTTTGATTTCGTTTCTCTTAAGGGTGATATATTTTGGTGGTTTCAGGATTTCAATCGCAGTGACTTGCCATCTAAACTCCGCATTTCTGGGATCTTTGTTTGGTTTGCAGTAAATGGCGTCCAAAATACCACGGGCCGCAGATGGTGTCATAACAGGATAACTGAACCTTTCGACTTTCATTTCTGGACGCGTGAAACAGGCAAGATCGCCCCATACTTTTAAAACGTGTGGTGTAGATTCCAAAGTTTTCCCTCCCTTCCACATACTTTATGCAATCAAACACTCAGTAGATTGAGGTGGACTCAAGCCAATATCATTCCGATAATGATCTACGGCAAGATAGACGAACCAGTTCTCAGAAAAAGCATTTCTACCTACAGAAATTTTGTCAAGGAACATCCATATTGCGTCATCAGGTCTAGGTCTGTAAATAGAAACTGCTATGGATTGTGCCCGCGATATCCATTTTGAAGACAAACCTCTAACACGAGCCTCCTCAGCAAGTTCCTCATACTTCGCAGAATCATAACTAGTTAACACATTCACCGTCATATTTGGGATCAGTTTGTAGAGCCTGCAAGTGTCCACAAAGTCTTTAGCTTTTATTGCATCAACAAGTTTTTTGTTGTCAGGATTGGTAATCTGGTAAAGGGTTGTATAATAGGATTGAAAAATGGCTGGATCATTTAAATCAAAATCTTGATCGACATAATTGTTTAGCACAGTTTTGGTAACACCTGCGGCTTGCCTGTATGCGCCATCCGGGTAGGCTTCATCTTCAGGTAGAAAGATTTTAAACTTGCCCCATTTTGATCTCCCATTCCTGTTGCACCGTCCGGCGGCCTGAGACAGTGAGTCAAGTGGTCCCCATGCCCTGAATACAACTGGAAAATCTATATCTACACCGGCCTCAACGCACTGCGTTGCTACCAAGCGACATGAACCGTTCGATTTCAAAAGGCTTTTAACCGCACTTAGTGTACTTTTTCTGTGTTGAGGGCACATGTTGGTAGATAAATGGAAATGCGTTTCATCCGGAGCAATCGCTCGAAGCCTATCAAAAAGCTCGATTGCATGGCGTTTCAGGTTAACTATGCACATGGATTGCTTTGCTGAGACCATCTCTGTCGCTATATCATGCCAAGTCATTTGAGCATCATAATTGCCTGAGTGAGATATCTTGACTCTTCGGGCTAAATTAAACATTCTCGGCACATTACGAACTATTTCCTCGGGTTTCCATCCATTGATGCACAGGTCTTTTACCCTCTGGTCGAGATGATTAAACGCGGGCTGAGTTGCGGTAGAAAAAACCACTGTTGTTCCAAAACGCTCGCTTAGACGAGATATGGTTGCAAGAGTCGGAACAGCAAGGTTAACCGGAATGGTTTGAACTTCATCGAGAAGTATTACGCTTCCAGCAAGCCGGTGAAGTTTTCGGCATGATGAAGATCGATTAGAAAAAAGTGATTCGAGGAACTGAACGCTTGTAGTAACAATTATTGGAGCATCCCAGTTTTGGGCTAAAATTTTGTTTTGGCGGACCTGCTCATTCTCACTATCCAAGTCGGACTTTTCTGAAGGAACATCACCTTCAATTCTGGCCATACTATGATCCTCAATGATCATGTTTTCCCAGTTGTTCAAGGCCCCTGAAAAAACTTTGCGATATTCTTGGCAGGTCTGCTCGATGATACTTAGATAAGGGATTACAGTTATTATTCGTCTTAAACCATTAACAGCGGCATGTTTTAGCGCAAATGCCAACATGGCGAGCGTTTTTCCCGAACCGGTTGGGGCCGTCAATGTAAAAAGCCCTGGGGGTTTCAGTGCTGCCTCGAGACAATCGTTCAATATTTCTTTTCGAAGGTTCTTGATCTCTTTGGAAGCAATTGCAGAAAGAGATAACTGGCTGAGATATTCATCCAGGATTTCCAAGAGCATTTGAGGTTCAAGATTCGGAGGAATCGGTCTAGAATAGTAGTTTCCATCGCTAGAAGCCTGAAAATGTGCTTCTGTGTCGATGAAGTCGGCGTCTACCACCGCTGAATAGAGCATTCTTAAATCCAGCATGGCCGATGCACAGAAGTTGTCTGCCGTAGAGAAAAAAGGCTCCTGATCTGTTGTCAATTCAGGCAGGCGCAATCCATCATTGTGGAAACGATGAAGGATTGATTTGAAATCTCTTTCGGACAATTTCAGGCCCAATGGATGAACCTGACTCAGTCTTTCGGGATCCAGTCCTCGTAAATAATCTTTGGAGCCGTGTTGTAATCCGATATGATGGCCATCTATTATCAAAGCTGGTCCAACCCCGCCCCATCTGTATGAGTTCAGTGCTTGATAGGCGCCCGCAGACCAGTGATCAATTCGCTTCTCCTTGTGTTCCAATCGCTTTTGAAATAGATCCCCGTATTTCCCAATGTCATGAAGAATTCCCGAGACTTTGGCTTCTGCCTCAAGGCCCAGAAATTGAGCATATTCTGAGGCCAATTCTGAAACTCTTGATAGATGATCGCGCAGGAGATCCACCTTCCCGCATGCGTTTTCGGAGTGGGCTAGAAAAGGTTTGGACATTGAACTCTCCATAGTGTCTCCTGAACACTCTAATACGTCCACGCATTTAATTGGTAGCGTTTTTAAAATCGATTCGGGACGACTTTATTTAGGCACAAAGTATTTCTACCAATGTCGTCGTCTTACTGTCATTTCCTATTCGTTTTAGAGTATAAAATACATGTGTGCCAGAATAGGACAGTCCAAAAACATTTTTTTTTACTTTCTAAAAAAATTTATCAGTTCGTCCTGAATATTATTTTTCATACTTGTGAAAGATCTCTATTAGCCAGTATGCATTAGAATGATTGTTTAGTGATATCGCCGCCACAACTCTGTTCTAAATCGTAGCGCCTAGGAACATTATACTACCAAATTTAGGGATAGGTTCAGTTACCATTTTGTTCTCTTTTGTCTAAACGAATCGTCCCTGCCGCGTCTCCAAACTAACCCAAAAAACGGACGGAAATTCTGTGTAAATTGGCTCTGTCTTAATGACTTGTTCCGCCCGCTACCGCCCTAATCCGACCTGACCTAATAGGCTGATATAACTTATTAATTATTAATTTAGGGACGGCTGGACGGCAGGACGGCAGAAAATTCTTTCTCAGAATAAAAAAAATAAATTTATTACAGCATGGATGTTCACATCCATTGTGTTCCATTGCTGTAATGTCGGGGAGTCCAGTGATCTGCCTAGTTCGGCGGCCTGGAGAAATTTTGGGCCGGGTTTCGTTTTTGATGTCAGGTTTTGCTCGAACACGCCACTGACAGTATATTTTATGGTTTGGTCTATAAACAGAGAGTCTCGGGATTCGATTACAATTGAGGGGCAAGCTCCAGGGCTTCCATGATAGCGGCCTTTGAGACCTTGTTACGGTAACTCTTTATAATGGAGTCGATATCTTCGCCTGCGTCAAGCCTGTTGATGGCCCCAGCAACGGGGATCCTCGTATATTTGAATGTAGGTCTGCCTCCGCAAACACCTAGGGCCTTCACTACATATTCACCGAGGGGGGTGTAAACATAGGGCTCGCCGCCAATTATTTCCTTGATTCTAGGCATATTTCCATCACCTTACCAAAAGATTCCCACGAAAGCGTTTCGGTGTCAACAGATAGGGACGGCTGGACGGTAGGACGGCAGAAAATGTCCAGAACTTTTAAAAAAATA
>CALGLN010000121.1 GCA_937930835.1 uncultured Desulfomonile sp. | reverse complement strand
GCATCTGTGGTCCAGGGGAATAAACAGGTCAGCGCGCTCAACGAGGGGGTATGCGCGCTCCTTGTAAAAATTTTTGTGAAACCATTTAACAACAAAAAACACAGCCCTGATCTCGCATTTTCAGATAAATATATATTTTCAGATAGTTAGAAAAATCCCGCTGAAAGTCTTCCTTTTCATGGTTTATCAGGGAACCATTAATGCGTTAATAAA
Organism: uncultured Desulfomonile sp.; assembly: GCA_937930835.1. GTDB lineage: Bacteria > Desulfobacterota > Desulfomonilia > Desulfomonilales > Desulfomonilaceae > CAITZA01. The sequence continues at coordinate 3,896 of CALGLN010000121.1, read as the reverse complement.
GGACTTGATTTTTTGCGTAGACGTGGTAAATAGAAATTGTAAGCAACATTACACGAAGGCGCTTGACGATAGCGCAATCTAAAAAAAAGTTACTTGATATTCGGATTTGGTTTGAATGAGGGGGGCTATGCCAACTTAAGTGATGTTTTCTTAAGGGTATTAAAAGGCAGTATCTTATTCAGCCAAGTGACTTTAACATACAAGATTTTCCAAATGATACACGGGGGACGATTTTTCGCTTGCAAAACGGATGTGTAGTTCGTTTTGCGAGAGGCAAAGGGTTTTACTGAGACACTACAGGGGTCTGTTCCGGCCTTGAGCTGTCCTGCTGGAGCCTTGGGCGACAGGGCTCTCTGGACGCCCCGGGGGGGTAAGTTCCGGACCAGCGAATAACCAAACCTGGTAATTTCTCGGGACAAACCCTTTGCTAATCACACGATTTCAACATTAACATAGCCGCCACGGGCCCAAAAATGAGGTTGGCTCCCCATGCCGCCACAACAGGAGGTAGATAACCTCCGTGCCCCAGTGCTAAAAACATGGAGTGGGCTATCCAATAACTGAAAGCTATAACCAGGGATATTACCAACCCGATAGCCAAGCCACCACGTCGCGGTCCAGCTCCTACTGGATATGGAACGCTCAAAACCCCCATTATCAGGCATACCATAGGAAAAGCAATCTTGTCGTGCCAATCGACCAGGAAACGGGTCGGATTCTGGCCCTCAGAAACGAGTTTTTCAATGTGTGACCCCAGTTGTCCAAGGTTCATTTCCTTGGCGGGGATTTCCGGCTCATCAAATTCGTCGGGTGATTTTTTTAGGGGGCCAATCGAACTAGGGGTTGACTCAACTACGTAACGGCCGTTGGCGTCTTTAAAAATCCGATTAACCCCGTAGAAAATCCAGTGATCATTCCACCACTTGGCCTTATCAGCGAAAAGACGGTCCACAAAATCATAATTTGAATCCCATCTGACGACGGAAACCTTTTCCAAAGTTTTGTTTGGCTTGTCAAACTTTTGTATTCGCGTGATCGAATCTATAGATCTTATCCAGATTTGATCACTTCTAAAAAACGTTTTTTCGGCTTTTCCCGCAATCTGAACATTTTGAATATATTCACTATATCTGTTTGACCATGGGATTACGCTTTCATTTGCGATAAACATGAATCCGGTTGCCAGGGCGCTGACCACAATTACAGGCTTGCCTATGTTCAACGGATCAATTCCTCCGGCCTGCATTGCTATCAATTCAGAATTTTTAGCCAGCATTGACAGTGAGAGCATTCCTGAGAGCAAAATCGACATTGGGACCGCAAAAAAAAGATAGCCAGGTATTTTCACCAGGAAGTATTTCAGCATTAACATGCCGGGTGGGTTGTATTGAAAGTAGTATTTGAGTTTATCGGTCAATTCGACCAGCAGGAAAACAAAGATGAATCCAACCAGGCAAATTATAAAAACCTTCAACATTTCAGAAATTATGTATTTATCGACAACTTTCAATTCTTAGCTAAACCACCAGTATAATTAGATTCAAGTCTTTCCCATCGACCTATGCTCTAGTAGCCATTGATTTTTCAGCAAGTACCTTACAGTGCGCCTTACCCCTTCTTCAATAGACACCTTTGGTTCAAATCCGGCTTTTCTAATTTTGGAAATGTCCAAATGGACAAAAGGACTATCGCCCAACCAGCCCCTTGCTCCTCCAGTGTACTCATATTCCACACCTGTTAAGCCCATTTCTTCAACAACGATATCTGCCAATTTTATCACGTTCAAATAATCTGAGTGTCCAAGGTTTACGATGTTCTTGAGATCCTGCATGTTGGAAAGAGCCTTAAATATGGCGTCAACCCCATCTTCAACATGAAGGTATGATTTTCTCTGAGCGCCGTCACCGAGGATTTGGAGTTTTCTGGGATTATTTTGCAGCTTTTTGATGAAGTCGAATATGACACCGTGAGAATATCTTTCCCCAATCCAGGAGACGAACCTGAATGAAAAACTTTTTATTCCAAAATATTCTCCGTAAGCCTGAATCATTGCTTCCGCTGCAAGCTTGGAAGCTCCATATACAGATGTTTGTAGAGGCGCATAGCTTTCGGGCGTGGGGAAGACATCCGGTTCTCCGTAGACGGTCGCAGAGCTTGTGAATACTATCTCTTTGACTTCATTAAGTTTCATGACTTCGAGCACCCGATGGGTCCCGATTATGTTTTGTTCTAAATCGACCTGAGTGTTGGCTCTACCCCCACGAACGTCCGCGTTGGCAGCAAGGTGGAAGACTCTCTGAACACCCACCATGGCTTCGTTGAGTTTGTCCTGGTCAAGAATATCTCCAGTCACAAACTTGATTGATTCTTTGTCGATAAGTGGTTGCAGATGTTTTATGAAGCCAGTGGAAAGATTGTCGTAGACGATTACTTGATTGTTTCTTCGAACCAACTCGTCAACTATGTGACTGCCTATAAAACCAGCTCCACCTGTTACCAAAGTTTTCATAAGTCTATTTTCTCATGTGAGTTTTTTTATCAAGCTATCGGATTCTATGATCCTGTCGATAATATACAGGGGTCTTTGACGCGTTTCCTCATAGGTTCTAAGTAGATACTCGCCGAGTATTCCCATGCAGGTCACACAAATTCCGCAGCACAATAGAATTAACAACGCTACGGCAATAAGCAATGACGAGTGGGAAAGTCCGGTTAACGATGATGTGATTATCCAGAGAATGGAGCCTAAAATAGAAACACCCGCCAAAAATATACCGAGCACGAAAATTAAACGAAGGGGGGCTCTGGAAAACGGAACTATTCCGTCTAGGGCGATATTCAAGGCGCCCAGGAGTGATATTTGTGATTTACCGGACATTCTGGGATCTCGATCAAAAGGAATGATTTTGGTCGAAAAACCTACTAGAGCGTTCATTCCTCTTAAAAAACCATGCCTTTCCCTGATGCGGCAAATCTCCCTGACAACTCGGGCGTCCATGAGTCTGAAGTCGCCGGTATTCTTTGGGATCTGGACCTCTGAAAACTTGTTTAAAATCCAGTAGAACAACTCGGCGGACTTTAGGTAAAGAAAATCTTCGCCTTTCCTGGAAGTCCTCTGAGCGGCGACCACCATGAAACCCTTTCTCCATTCTTCAATCATTTTTTCGATCAATTCAGGAGGGTCTTGGAGATCAGCGTCAATCACCACACATGCTGCGCCAGTTACATGATCAAGACCGGCAAGCAATGATAGCGGCTTTCCTATTCTTCTTGAGAAACTTATCAACCTAATTGGATATCCGGCCTCAATGAGACCAAGTATTCTCTGTTCCGTTTCATCCGGACTCGGGTCCATGGCAAAAATTAATTCCCAATTCAGATCAAGTTTATCAAATATCTTTTTGAGGCGGTCAACGAGTGGACGAACGTTGTCCTGCTCTTTATAGATAGGCACAACCACACTTATTAGTTGCTTTTCACTGATTCTGTTTCCAGGCAAATCGTAGAACTCCGGCAAATTGAATAGTTGTAATGTGTTTTTGAATCAAAGATTCAAATTTTACACAAAAACAGTTCAAAAGATCTGTAAAACGTTATATGAAAGCTAAACGGACTCGATTCTCGTAACAGAACAAGCCTGATTCTTCAAGGAAAAAGGCTGACTGTTGGTTTTGAGGCGCTCTAAGCTTCCATTTTGTCAAATGGCGCCGTATAATAATGCCAATAATTTTGAAAGCGTCTGATTTTGCAGCGCATCGACTTAAGTCTGGGCTTCAGACTCATGGTCTCATTTTAGTTTGGAAAGAGGAGTTATGACAAGCATTCACGTTGAAGATCTAAGCGAAATAAGAAAGAAGCTCACTTTTGAGATTCATGAAAGTAAAGTGGATGAGCTG
>CALGLN010000120.1 GCA_937930835.1 uncultured Desulfomonile sp. | reverse complement strand
TCTTATACACCATCAAGGATTTTGTTCCATTTATCGAGATAATCCTTGGTTTGCGTGAACAGATCGGTTGTATCGCCGTCTATTGTTATTGATTCCATGACATCGCCGTTTCTAATGGCGTTGACCACTTTTTGATCTGCGGCGCTGACGACTTCACCGAACACGGAATGTTTACCATCGAGCCATGGGGTGGGCACGTGAGTGATGAAGAACTGGCTTCCGTTGGAATTGGGTCCTGAATTTGCCATGGACAGTATTCCCGGTCTGTTGTGCCTGAGTGTGGCGTCAAACTCATCCTTGAAATTGTAACCAGGCCCTCCTGTGCCGGTTCCTCTGGGGCAACCGCCCTGAATCATGAACTGTTCGATTACGCGGTGAAACTTGAGGCCGTTGTAAAAGCCTCTGTTGGCAAGATTGACAAAATTGGCGACGGTCACCGGTGTCTTGTCAGCAAAGAGGTTAAGGTGGATATCGCCCTTGTTGGTTTTGATTGTAGCTTTCAATTAATTATCTCCTATTGTGGCGTTTCTCATACTCAATCATGCTATCATTTGTTTAGAATCGGTAAAAGCTTCTTCTCTAGCCATTTCCGCTAAAGAAATAACTCCATCCGTATCCCCCATGACGATCAGCGAATCATCGGCAAATATTAATTCATCCGCTCCAGGGTTACTCAGCATCTGCGGACCTCGGCGGATGGCCAGGACTGTCACACCGTGCTCCTTTCTGATTTTGAGTTGAGCCAGTGTCTTGTTTTCCAGTCTCGAACCCCTGTGTACTCTCAGGGTAGTTATGTCCATATCGGGGATATATAATTCCAGATTGCAAACAGTTTGTTCTCCCGGAACCAGGCTCCTCAAAAGCTCGTAATGATCCGAACGGATGTGCGCCACAAATTTCTCTATATCTTCTCGTGGAACGAGGTACCGGGTCAGCACGTGGTTGAGGACTTCCACGGAAGCTTCATAGTCTTCAGGGATGACTACATCCGCTCCGAGTTCATACAACGGTTCCATCTCAGTAACATATCTGGTTCTCGATACAACGTAAAGACTTGGGTTAAGTCTCCTGGCCGTCTCAACAACCCTCCTTGTGGCGTTAGGATCTGAGATTACGATAGCCATGGCTCTGGCGTCATGAATTTTCGCATGTTCCAGGACAGCTTCCTGTGACGCGTCTCCGTAAAATATCGGTGCGCCGTTGGCCTTTTCCTTGCGAACGGTTTCAGGATTCATTTCTATGATTTTCACCGGTATGTGGGCCGCTCTGGATGCCTGATAAAGATGCCTGCCGTTTAATCCATATCCGACGATGATGAGGTGGTTAAATAATGGGTCATCATCTTCGGAAATATCGGCTTTCTTGAGGCCGGTCTTCAGCCTGATCGGCAGGGGCATTTTGTAAACATATTCTGAGACCTTCGGGCCCGATGAAATTAGAAATGGCGCCGCCACCATAGTTAAAATGGAGATGCCCAAAAATGTCTGATAGAACTGGGAATCTACAAGGTTGAGTTTGGAGCCTGCGGCCAGGAGCACAAAAGCGAATTCCCCTATGCCACAAAGAGCCAGGCCCGCCAGGATTGCCGTTTTTAAGGGAAATCCCAGCAAAATGGCCGGCAGTCCTGAAGTGAAGAATTTCAAGATCAGAAGTCCTGCGGCAGCTACAACGATTGATAAAGGGTGGCCCACGAAATACCGCAGATCAAGCAACATGCCAATGGAAACGAAGAAAAAACTCGTGAACAGGTCTCTAAATGGAATGACCGAGCCCAGGGCGCGGTGCCCATAGTCCGATTCCGATATTATCAGACCCGCCAGGAACGCGCCTAAGGCCAATGATAACCCCGTTTCCGAGGTGATCCAGGCTATTCCAAGACCAATGAAAACGACTCCGAGGAAGAACAGCTCACGATCCTTGAACTTGGCCACCTGATAAAGGGCATTGGGCACAAACCACTTGGCGGCGGCCAGCACTATCACGAAGACTCCGACAGCCTTGATAGCCAGCATGACAATCATTGAGGTTGTCCCACCGGCGCCACCGGCCAGAAGAGGAACCAGCAGGGTCATCGGAATGACCGCTATATCCTGGAAGATCAATATGCCCAATGACATCCTTCCGTGAGGACTGGTAATGTCTCCTGTGCGCTGCAATATCTGAAGGACGATGGCAGTGCTGCTTAATGAAACCAGTAAACCGAAGAAGATTGCCTGGTTATATTCCAGGCCGAAGGTCGTCCCAAGCCACATGCAGGCGAACATCGTCGCCAGAACCTGAACAGCTCCGCCGACTAGCGCAATAGTCTTGATTTGAAGGAGGCTATCAATTGAGAATTCAAGTCCGATCGTGAACAACAGACATACTACACCGACCTCAGCGAACTGCTCGACCACATGGATTTCATTGATCAATCCTAGCCCATGCGGGCCGGAAATTACTCCTGTGAGCAAAAAGCCCACTATGGCCGGAATACCGAATCTGTTGCAAAAATAGGTAACCCCGAGGGCAAGACCGCATATCGTTATAATGTCACTGAGTATTCTTGATTCCATTTAACCCGCTTATGAAACCCTATAGCCTTGTAAATTTCTGACAGTCCTTTTCAAATTGTTTGATTATCTGAACACTCAAGGAGGGTTTTACGCTTGGCAGCAATTCCAGAAAATCATTTGTGACTATCTTGTAATCTTTTCCCTCGGCAAGTTCCTTTTCGAACGCTTTTTGAGTAACTTTCCTGAACAGGTATTCTATATCCGCCGGAGTAAAGAACTCCAGGGCGCTCACCAATTTTGTCGTGTCTATGTTTCCATAATTCGTTTTACTGAGATAGTATTCGAAAATTGTGGTTCTACCTTCTCTGTCCAATGCGCCCACCGGGATGATGAGATCAAATCGTCCAGGTCTAAGTAGGGCTGAGTCGAGCTGTTCTATGTAGTTTGTCGCGCATACCAGCAGGGTGTTTCCGGCCTGTTTCTTAAAAAGAGGCACCTGCTTGAGAAATTCATTGGTTATTGATTTATCTACTCGTGAGGCCTGGTCACGGTTGCCTGCTATCTCTTCGAATTCATCGATGAAAATGACGGCATTATCCACGGTTGCCGCTTTTTCCATCAACTGTTTGAGATTCTTGCCGAGCTTTTCCTGACCATCCGACATCAAGTCGCTCGGAGAGACTTCAATGTACCACCATCCCAGGACTCCGGCTATGGCCTTTACGAAATGAGTCTTTCCGGTTCCTGGAGGCCCAAAGAAAATGATCGCTTTAGGGGGTGTGACTCCGTGTTTCCTTGCCAGTTCGACCTCAGTCAAAGGCAATATGATCATTTTATCAACTATTCGTTTCGGCGGCTGAGTTTCACTTATGGTGTCCCATATTGACCGATCAACTACCTCAGCGCCCAGCTCCTTGAGCAAATTCACAGTTTGCTCTTTCATCAACTCCTGTTGGATGGACTCAGTGTTTTCTATGAAATCCACACACGCCACTTTGAAACCAACATCTCGGCCAAGCTTCTCAGACAAAATCCACTTGTGTTGAAGTATTTTCATCCAATATTCCGAGGCTAGCTCGGGCTCAAATTTCTGGCCTGCGTAGTTAAATATACGTGTTACACACTCTTCAGGACTGGGTATGTCAGCGACTATCTCCATCGTTCCTCCCGAAAAAACAAAAAGGTCATCCTCGATTTGAGAATACCCCGGTTAAGAATTGCGTTTTTACAGACTGAGAAATTGCCTGTCAAGCCATGTCCTGAGAAATGATTATATTCTAATCATGTTATAACACAAAAAGAGCGCCCTAAAAGAGCTTAAAGTGACAGACATGGTGAGCCGGGGACCTCAGCCTATCAAAGTTCAATTAGACCTGTAGGGTTTCCAGAAGTTTCATTTAGAAATTCCTGTAGAGTAGGATGCAGCTTAAAACAAGGGTTTGAGTGGGTAAGCGATGGAACATGTGAAGATTCAGGAAGTCGGGCCGCGAGACGGTCTCCAGAACGAAAAAGCCGTATTGAGCGTCAAGCAGAGGGTGGAGTTCATAGAACTTCTAATTGGGGCGGGTCTAGAGCGCATTCAGGTTGGTTCGTTCGTAAATCCGAAATTGCTTCCGCAAATGGCTAATACCTCTGAAGTGCTTGGTAATCTCAAAAAACACAAGAATGTCAGGCTGAGTGTTCTTGTGTTGAACGAAAAGGGTCTTGATTTAGCTATTCAGGCAGGCGCCAGACATGTTGAGATGTTTGTATCAGCTTCTGAAACGCACAGTCTCAAAAATACCGGAATGTCTGTAATCAAGGCCGTCGAGATGGCTCGAAGAGTTTTGGAGAGAGCCAAATCGGTTAATATGAGCGTGTCCGCTGGAGTGATGTGCGCATTCGGGTGCGAATTTGAAGGCGCTATAGATCAGGAAGCTGTTGAAAGGATCATTTCAAGTTTTTGCGAATTCCATCCTGACGAAATATCGTTAGCGGATACTACCGGTCAGGGTCATCCTGAGCTTCTGGAAAAAATGATGAATCGAATATCGAGACTTGTCCCAACAGAACGTATTTCCTTGCATCTGCATGACACTTACGGCGCCGCAGAGGCTAATGTTTTGAAGGCGCTGGAGTTGGGTGTCAGGATGTTCGATTCGTCGGTTGGCGGCTTAGGCGGTTGCCCATTCATACCCGGGGCGTCCGGAAACATCGCAACGGAGAGATTGGCGTCGTTATTAGAAAACAGAGGTTATTTCTCAGGTGTAAATTTGGAGAAATTAAAGCAGGCCCGTATTTTTGTAACGAATTCTCTGAAGTCTCTCAAACGATAAATTGTATTAAAATGCTGCAAAAATTATCATTGTTATGATAAAGTCACGTCATTTATTAACGAATAATTATTGACATGATCTAAAAACAATGGCTCGCCGACTTTATTGTAAAAGCCTTTGACGCATGCGAATAAAAATATTTCCGATTTTTGTAGTCCGGGAGTTAGCGTTTTAGGAGAAAGACATGGCTAGAATATTAGTTGTCGATGATGAACCGGAAGTCCTTCTTTTGTTGAGTGATATACTCGAGAGCGGAGGCTACGAAGTTGTTAAGGCAACCAATGGGGTTGAAGGGCTTCGAGAATATCAGAAAGGTGGAGTGGACCTGATAGTAACGGACATAATTATGCCGGACAAGGAAGGTCTCGAATCTATAATGGATTATAAGCAGATTAATCCAGAAGTTAAAATTATCGCCATCTCCGGTGGGGCAAGAATTGGTCCGCACACATACCTCAAAATGGCCGAGAAATTCGGAGCGAGGAAAGTATTTTCGAAGCCATTTCGCAATAAAGAACTTCTAGACGCCATCGAAGAACTGCTCAAAGAACAATAATTTAGACTGGCGTCATCACGATAGGCAAATTCTCGAATAAAATCGTTCCGAAGCGTTGTGCGCTAAATCCTTTAATCAACTTTTTGATAAGATCCATGCAGGCGGAGTCAGTGATTAGTCTGGATTGAACGAGTCCTGCAAAGAATCTCAGTGTGTATCAAGCTTGTTAATCTCGTGTGTTTAAACTCGGTAACCTTAATGAAAAATATATTGCTGTCCTGAGCGATTTTTCCCCGACTCCGATCATGCCTACCTAGCGTTCATGCTATGAGGTGTCTTTAAATGCTGATGTTGAGCCTCATCCAAAACATCGCCCTTTTAGTAGCTCTGGCTGCCGTCTATCAGGTTGTAGCCGCACGTCTCAAGAAAGATACCCTTTCAAACCAGATAATTTCAGGGGTTTTGTTTGGCAGTGTGGCAATTATCGGGATGATGAATCCTCTCCATTTTTCCGCGGGTATAATATTTGACGGGCGTTCGATGATTCTGAATGTAGCAGGATTGTTCGGGGGGCCTATAGTTGCTTCTATAGGCGCATTGCTCTGCGGAAGCTACAGGGTGTATCTGGGTGGGGGTGGAGTATATGTCGGCGTGGCTACGATTGTTGAGTCTGCCCTTATTGGAATCGTTTTTCATTACCTGTGGTATGTCAAGAATGAGAAACTGACTTTTCTACGATTATGGTTGTTCGGGTTGCTGGCCAACCTGGTCGTTGTTGCGACTTTTTTGGCCTTGCCGGGAGGAGTCGCAGCCGTAAAACAGATAGGTCTGACGTACATTATATTTTTCCCACTAGCCACGGTTCTGCTCTGTCAGTTGTTCATTGATTACGAAAAGCAGATTTCTGATGCTGAGGCTCTTCATGAGAGTGAGCAGTTATACAGGGGTGTCTTCGAAAACGCCGCAGCGGGAGTTCTTGTTGGCGATGCAAATGGACGGTTCCTCAAGGTCAATAACCGCCTGTGCGATATGCTTGGTTACACTAAGTCGGAATTATTGGAAAAAACGATCTATGACATCACGCATGATCTGGACAGAGACATTACTTTTGAAAAAGGGAAGCGTCTTTTTGCAGGAGAATTAGATTCTTACGACCTTATAAAACGTTATTTGCACAAGGACGGACACGTAGTCTGGGTGGAAATATCGGTATCTGCGATTCATGGTCCCGACGGAGATGTGCGGGCAACCATAGCCCTGGTTTCCGATATAACGGCAAGAATGCAGGCTGAACAGGCTCTCCAAGATAGGGAGCGCATGTGGGCCACCATGCTTGGCAACCTCCCTGGATTCGTCTACAGATGCGCCAATGATCGCAATTGGACTATGGAATTCATTAGCCATGGGTGTCAGGAGGTGACCGGCTATTCCCCTGAAGACTTCACAATGAATAAGACCGTGGCTTTTAATGACATTGTAGATCCGCGGCACAGGGAGCGTTTGTGGAATAAGTGGCAGGAGGTTCTTGAGAGAAAAGAGCTTTTTGAGGACGAGTATAAGATTATTGCCAGGGATGGCTCTCAACGCTGGGTGTGGGAGAGGGGGCGAGGTATTTTTGGAGAGGAAGGCGAACTTCTATTTCTCGAGGGCTTCATCACTGATGTGACCCAACGTAAAGAAATGGAAGAATCTCTACGTGATGGCCAGGGACGATATCAGGAACTTTTCGAAAAATCGAAGCTCCAGGAAGAGCTTTATCTGTCCATGTTAAACTGTTCGGCGGACCCAATTATAGTTTACGGTATGGATGGCAGGGTCAGGTATCTTAATCCGGCGCACACCGAGCTGTTCGGCTGGAAACTTGAAGAAGTCCAGGGCCAGATACTGAACACTGTCCCGCAATGGGACATGGAAAAGACCGGATCTATCATTGCCGGTATTCTTGAAACCGGTAAAACAAATTGGTCCTATGAAACGCAACGTCTGACAAAGGATGGCCGATTGGTGGATGTTAGCATATCCGGGGCGCGTTACTCGGACCATGACGGTAAGCCAGCTGGGATGGTTGTGATCTTGCAGAATATATCAGCTAGAAAGAAGGCTGAAGAGGTTCAACGGAGGCTTGCCACGGTTATAGAACAAGCCGCGGAAATAGTAATAATCACGGATTTGGCCGGAAAAATACAATACGTGAACCCCGCTTTTGAAAGAATAACGGGCTACACAACGAAAGAGGCGATCGGACAGAGTCCGCGGTTTCTCAAGAGTGACCAGCATGAACCAGGTTTTTACAGGTATCTCTGGGAGACGATAACACGAGGCGAAGTGTGGTCGGGTAGAATGGTCAACAGAAAGAAAGACGGGACAATCTTTTACGAAGACGCCACAATCTCCCCTGTTTTTGATCGGTCAGGAAAAATAACTAATTACGTGGGTGTTAAACGGGATGTTACTGAAACGGTTGAACTGACCAAACAGTTATTGCATTCACAGAAAATGGAAGCCATAGGAACTCTTGCCGGTGGCATAGCCCATGACTTCAACAACCTGCTTCAGGTTGTGATGGGATACTGCGAGATTCTGATGAGCAACGCCTACAAGAACAGTCCACACTATCAGGATCTCCAGAAAATATACTACGCAGGGAAAAAGGGCGCTGACCTGGTTAGAAAACTTCTCACTTTTTCCAGGAATCAGCAGTCTCAAATGCTTCCCACAAACCTGAACCACGAAATCGCTCAGATAAGAGATCTGTTGAATCGAACCATAACTAAGGCCATAGAAATCGATTTGAAACTCAGCGACGATCTCAATCTGATCAACGCAGACCCCGCGCAACTGGCTCAAGTAATAATGAATCTAGCCCTGAACGCCCGCGACGCCATGCCCGACGGCGGAACACTGTCCATCGAAACTCAAAATCTGGAATGCAATGAGGAATTCTGCAACCGGGTCATTGATCTGGAGCCGGGCAGTTACGTATGCCTGAAAGTGTCCGATACAGGCTCAGGAATGGACCCGTCAATAATGGAACACATTTTCGAGCCCTTCTACAGCACAAAGGAAGTGGGTAAAGGAACAGGCCTGGGACTCGCGACTGTCTACGGGATTGTCAAGAATCACCGTGGGCATATAGCTTGCGAAAGCGAGCCCGAAAAGGGGACGACTTTCAGCATATACTTCCCGGCTATCGTGAACCACTGACCTTAACTATACAACCAAGGGAAAAACGTAAAATCGCATGATGAGCCTTTAAATAAATTTACGCCGCATCACTTGTCGACACTTCTGAGCGAATACATCTGCAGGGTCACTTCACGGCGACGCCAAATTACTCGCACATCATAAGTGAGTTCCTGACGCATCAATGTGGAAACAATATCAAGTTCACTCGATGTCCTCTGACTGAATTCAAAAATCTTGCGCAAAAGGTTTTGGTGAAGTTGAGGATCCTGGCTCTTAAGTCTTTTGACAGCCTCAAGCCACGCGTCGATGTTTCCCTCATGAGTGCCGTCGTATGCCGGTAAAGTGTAATATGCGTGATCATTTCCGAAGGCTTTTATAACTTTCATTGCAAAGTTCTTCCCAAAACGTGTAAAATCACGATCATCCCTCTGCCCGGATGAGGAATGGCCCATATCATTGGCCTCGAGAGAAGTCAATGAATAAAATGGCTTATTTATTTAAAGCTTGTGATTGTAACTTATAACTATTTTTAGCTTGCTCCTGTAACTGTTCGATAGGTGTAGAGAATAGTTTGTTCATCGTGGCATTCGGCGGGGATGGCATGGTCTTGGGTTAGTTTTTTTGAAGAAAGCCACAAAAATCTCGGATAGCGAATAGGACTACGTTATGACCGATAAGCTAGACATTTCAATTTGTAGTCAGATCTTGGATCGAGCGAACGAGGCTTTTCTGATTTATCAAGGAGGTAGTCCGAGGTTTGCCGGTGGAGCGTGTTTTGAGGTCACCGGCAAAACGGCGGATCAGTGGTTGGAATCGGCTGAATTTGTTCAGAGTGTTCATGCTGAAGAGCGAAACCTTGTTAGAAGCGCACGGGATAAATGTTTAGAGGGTTTTGGTGAGGTTTTGTCATGTGATTGCAGGATATCCGGTTTTTCCGATGAAGAAAAATGGGTAAGGGCAAAGATATCCGCTGTGAATATTTCCGACAACCCATCAATTCTATACGTGCTGACTGATATAAACGAGCTGAAGAAGACGCAAATGGCTTTATCGTCTTATGAATGCGATTTTAGCCAATTGCAGGAACTTTTTATACATCAGAACGACCAGGTAGTGTCTGTCAACAGGATAATGACTGAAATTAGCCGGTCTGAAAGTCTTGGTGAGTGTTGCCAGACGCTTGTTTCTCAATTAGCCCGGCATCTTGGTTTTAGTAAATTAATAGTGGCCATTGTTGATGATGATGGGATCAAGAACATTGAAATGCTGGGGATTTCTCAAGGGCGAGATGAAGTTTTAGACCTGATTGGCAAGGACGAGAGTTGTAAGAGGGTCATAGAGGCTGGGCGAATCCTTGTGAGAAATGATGTGGACCATGAATACTGCCGTTGCTGGGATGGAATATTCGGCAATTGGACGATGTACCCTCTCAAGGGAAGAACGAAGTCTCTTGGGGTAGCAATTCTAGGTGGTCAGGCGTCGGAAAACCGTGACACGGTAGGGCTTATTCTGAACCAGGCCGGAGCTGTAATTGAAACGCTGGCTCTGGCGGATTCCCTCTCTGAGACGAATGAGGAACTTCTCAGGTATATGAATGAGCTCAAAGAAGCAAAAAACGCCGCAGAAAGAGCAAATGAATCGAAGAGTCAGTTTTTTGCCAACATGAGCCATGAGATTCGAACTCCTATGAACGGGATCATCGGAATGACAGAGTTGGCGCTGGGTACTGAACTGAACGGTGAGCAGCGAGAATATCTTGAAGCGGTCAAACTTTCTGGCGACTCATTATTGTCGTTGATAAACGACATACTTGATTTTTCGAAGATGGAGGTTGGCAAGTTTGAACTGGCTTTCACGGATTTCAGCCTTCGTGACTGCATTGGCAACACCCTTGTAACATTGGCCAGCCAGGCGCATTCAAAGAATCTCGAATTAGCCAGTCAGATCCGCCCTGACACACCTGACAACCTCGTTGGTGATCCCGGGAGGCTCAGGCAGATTCTCGTAAACCTGCTGGGCAACGCCATCAAGTTCACCAAGGAGGGAGAGGTAATTCTTAATATAGAGCCTTCGTCGGAATCTGAAAACTCCGTAGAATTGCATTTCTCGGTTTCCGACACAGGAGTGGGGATTCCGGCGGACAAATTGCACACGATATTCGGGGCTTTTGAGCAGGTCGATTCGACGACTACTCGTGAATACGGCGGAACGGGCCTTGGTCTTAGCATAACATCTCAGCTTGTCTCATTGATGAACGGCAGGATATGGGTGGAGAGTCAGTTAGGGGCCGGAAGTGTTTTCCATTTTATCGCCAGGTTCGAGTTCGCCAGTCAACCGGTCAAGCGAGTATTTCCCGGTGAGAAATCGAGTCTCGAGAATGTCCGTGTGATCATTGTTGATGACAATCAATCGAACAGAACAATACTCTCTGAGACGGTGCGATCCTGGGGAATGATCCCAACAGCGGTAGGAGATAGCGCCAGCGCTGTAGAATTGATAAATGAGGCCAATCAAAAGGGAGAGCCTTTCGCCTTGGCATTGGTTGATTTCATGATGCCCGGTATGAATGGTTTTGAACTTGCCGAGAAGTTAAGCAAATCCAAAAATACGAATATTGAAAAGATAATCATGTTGACCTCCGGCGGTCAGCGTGGTGACGCGGCCAAGTGCCAGGAGCTTGGTATATCCGCTTACCTTATGAAACCCATAAGGCAGTCCGATCTGCTCGACGCAATTCTTATGACCATGAAGAAGACCCCGGGAGATCAAACCAAGACGCCACTAATTACAAGACACTCAGTTAGAGAGGCTCGCAGCAGGATGAACATACTGCTGGTGGAGGACAATCCGGTCAACCAGAAGCTTGGATTGAGGGTTCTCGAGCAGATGGGACACACGGTCAGCCTGGCCTCCGATGGCGTTCAGGCTCTCCAGATGCTGGATAAAGCAGTATTCAATCTAATCCTGATGGATGTTCAAATGCCTCAACTCGATGGCTATGAAACCACCAAGGTTATAAGAGAGAAAGAGAAATCCACTGGCGCCCACATACCTATAATTGCAATGACAGCACATGCTATGACGGGGGCACGGGAGGCCTGTATTGCCGCAGGTATGGATGATTACATATCCAAACCGATAAACAGAAAAGAACTAGCGGAGCTTCTTGAGAAAATATCAATTCAACATGAAGAAATTCCGGAGAGTCTGTCAAAGCTCTCTGTCGCATGATTCTCTCATACTTGCTTAAGAATCTCGATAGCTTGTGTTTTTAAGGCTGTCTGGAGACACTTTCCAGGAGAGGTATTTAATGGAGTTCAACGGCGAAGGTTTAAACGAATATATTGAACGGCTTGAGCATGGCGACGAAGAGGAGCGGCTGGAGATTTACAGGGAGATAGCGGCCTTTGGATATCCATGGGACGAAAAACTCCTTTTGATGGCGCTTTCGGATCCCAGTCCGCGAGTGAGATCAGTAATTTCTGAAACGCTCATGGAGAACGCCGATTCGAGGGTGATAGCGAATCTTCTTGAGTTTCTGCGCAATCAGGACCCCGGGGTGAGATCCGTGACGATGTCCATACTCGCTGGGATCGGACTACGGGCTTTACCTCATATTGAAAGATATCTCAACGATGACGATCCGGACGTAAAGCTTTTTGCGGCCGGAATTCTTGGCGAAAGCCATTTGAAGGAAGCCTTTGGCGCGCTCAAGCAGGTATTGGAATACCCCGAAGAGAACCTTCGTTACGCTGCGGCTGAGGCCATGGGCAAGATAGGAGAAACCAGGGCGATCCCTCTGTTGATATCGTGCTTGGAGGATCAGTGGGTTCGTTATCCCGCCATTGAGTCTCTCGGGCAGTTGAACGCCGCGGAAGCAATTCCTCATCTTATTTCCCTTTATGAAGAGGACGAATGGGTTCGAGTCGCGGTAATCGAGGCGATCGGAAAGGTTGGGTCGAGCGAACAGGTTGATTTCTTGCTGGCCCGGATGGAAGAGAACGACGAAATCATAATGCAGGCATGTTTCACTGCCCTGGCCAGGATAGAACAACGTCATCCCTGTGGAGCTTTCGAAAGATTGAGGAAGACCGGTCTGGACGTTGATGGAATTATTACCTCAGGTCTGAACGTCCATGATCCGGAAATCAGAAAATTGGCAATCTGGACTCTTGGCCTGATTGGTGAGGAAGAACACGTTGCGCTGCTGGTAAACCAGTTGGCGGATTTTGACGACGACATTCGGAGCACGGCGGCTGAAGCCCTTATGAAAGCCGGTGAACGTCATTTGCCCGTCTTGATAAAGGAGATGGAAGCGCATGAAGATGTCGCCGTAAAAAGGGAACTTACCGAAATACTGGCAAGAATAGGTAATCCTGTAGCTATACCGGCCGTTATAAAGAATCTCGAGCCGGGTGAAGAGACGTTGCGTGAAACGGCGGCTAAGGCTCTGGGCTTGTTCAAAAGCCGAGCGGCTATTGATGTTCTGATTGATTATTTAAAAGACCCCAGTGGCAATATCAGGGCAGCCTGCGCAGCATCGCTAGGCATGTTGAGGGCGGTCAAGGCTACACGACAGTTACTTGACATGTTGGAGGATGAATATGCCGAAGCCCGAGAGTCCGCCTCAGAGGCTCTAGGTAGGATTGGAACGGCCGAGGCAATCAAACATGTGTCCGCGCTGCTCAAACACGACCGAACTGAGGTCAGGCAGGCGGCGGTACAGTGTTTGGGGTTGACGCTTGATAAGAGAGCAGAAACTTATCTGGTGGAGGCGTTGAGTAACCCTGACCGGGGCGTGAGACGCTTTGCCGCAAATATGCTTGGGAAGCGAAAGACTGTTCAGGCGTTAAGGCCATTGATGATTTGCTTGCTGGATGAGGACTGGCAAGTTAGAAAAGGGGCGGCGTCTGCTCTTGGAAGCATTGGGGACAACAGGAGTGTCGATGCCTTGATATCGGCGATGAACGATGAAAATATCTGGGTAAGATATGCCGCAACAATCGCTGTTGCCAGAATAGGGGCTGAAAAAGCCAGGCCCGCGCTTATCAAGTCCTTGCGTCAGGATACAGGTCCTGTCCGAATAGCCGCGATAGAAGGGCTGAGCATACTCAACGATCCGAATCTCGCGCAATTGATAATTCCACTGGCAAAAGACCCTGACGATGATGTCAGAAAAGTCGTTGCAGAAACTCTCGGAAAACTGTGCTCTCAGGAAAGCCAGGCCACCTTGGAAGAAATGCTTCAGGACCCACACCCTAAAGTCGGTCATGCCGCTTCCAGGGCGCTCGGTAGAACATGTTGATTGGTATAGATTGACATGGATATCTCAAGAGAGGATTTCGACAATATTCGTATGTTGATCAAGGAGCGAAGCGGCATTAATCTCGGTCCTACCAAGATTGATTTCCTGGCTTCCAAGATCACACATCGTCTCAAGGTAACCAATTGTGACACGATCAAGGAATATTACTTTTACCTGAAATATGACAGTAAAGGCCCATCGGAGATCGACAGCCTGGTTGAACTCGTAGCCATAAATGAGACCTTTTTTTTCAGGCACCAAGATCAGCTTGATGATTTTATTCAGATCGTTTTACCTGAAGTCCTCAAGAGTCATAGGCCTTCGAAAGCTCTATCGATATGGAGCGCAGGATGTTCAAGCGGAGAGGAAGCGTACACTTTGGCCATCATGTTGCGAGAACGCAATGGTGATGTGAATCCCGACACAGTTAGTATCCTTGCGTCGGATATTAGTTCTTCAGCTTTACTTTCGGCTCGGGAAGCGATTTATGATGACTACAGTGTAAGGAATGTGCCCAAAAACCTTCTCCAGAAGTATTTTTCGAGGGATGATCGGGGTAGGTATAATCTGGATCAATCCGTCAAGAGCATGGTTCGTATAGCCTCAATAAATCTCATGGATTCTAAATCAACAGGCCGTGTCAGAAATATGGACTGCATATTTTGCAGGAATGTGATGATATATTTTGATGACAAAGACAAGCAGCGTTGCGTAGAAAGGTTGTATGAGGCATTGAATGATGATGGGTACGTTTTTCTGGGTCATTCTGAAAGCCTCGGTCGTATATCGAACCTTTTGGAACCGGTTCGTCTCAAGAATACGGTCGCTTACAGGAAACCAAGAACCGGTGGGGCCAGGCGTTCCTAGCCAGGTCAAAGGCCATTGAGCAGCTGTAAAAATAAGTATAGTTAAAGGGAAGAATTTAAGTAAAATGCTTTCAGGGAAGATTCACATAGCATCTGATGAAGCAAGATCAGAGGAGATGCCATGACAAAGAAGATACTTGCGGTTGACGACTCGCCGAGTGTTCGTAAGCTCGTGGAGTTTTCACTCAAGAGGGGGGGCTTTCAGGTTACCACAGCCCAGGATGGTCAGGAGGCTCTGGACATAATTGTCAGAGACTCTTTTGACGCAGTTATCCTCGACGTCAACATGCCAAGGCTTGATGGATTTGAGTTCCTCAGAAGAATGAAAGCGGATCCGACACTTGCGTCTATACCGGTGGTGATGTTGACCACAGAAGGTCATGAAATGGACAAACAGCGCGCCGAAGAACTGGGAGCCACCTCATACCTGGTTAAACCATTCAAGCCAACAACTCTACTTGACGTGATCAACAACGTATTATCAGGCTAAGGAGAAAATCCATGCCGGATAAACAGGATTCTGTCGATCTCGACGCTGAATTGCTCGCTCAGATGGAAGAGGATTTCCTCGAGGAGTCCTCTGAACATCTTGATCACCTGAACCTTGATCTTCTGAGGCTGGAAGATAATCCTGAAGACGAGGAGCTGATCAATGAGATCTTCAGAACCGTCCACACTCTCAAAGGCGGCGCTTCTTTCGTCGGGATGGATCAGATCAAGACGATATCCCACAAGATGGAAGAGGTCTTTGGGGCAGTCCGCGCCGGCAACCTCAAGATAAACCCCGCAATAATAGACACCATGCTTGAAGGCATGGAAGCCCTGAAGGCGCTTCGGGAAAAAGCTCTGAACAAGGATGGCGCCGAACTTGACACATCACGTTTGGAGCAGGATTTGCTGGGGATATTGGCGGAAGTCCCGCTTAAATACGGCGCTAAGGAATCTGTCCCAATCACGACTCAACCGGAGCCTGAAACCCAACCGCAGGTTGTCGCCCAAACTGTCCCGCCCGCCAGAGCTGAAACCCATAAAAGCCCATCAGAGGCCGTGTATGCCAGCGCATTCTCCGGCGCCCAGACCGTCAGGGTTTTTACTGAAAAGCTCGACGTGCTTATCAACCTTGTCGGAGAAATGATTACGGCCAGAAATCGACTCAAAGGCTATTCAGACAAATTCCGGGATGACGAGCTTTCGGGAATTTCATCAACAATTGAGCGGCTCACCGGTCAGTTACACGGGGCTGTGATGAGCGTGCGGATGGTGCCTATCGAAAGGCTGTTCATCAAGTTTCCCGGTGTTGTCAGGAATCTGGCCAGGCAGCAAAACAAGGAAATTGATCTAATAATCGAGGGTGAAGACACAGAGCTTGATAAAACGGTCCTGGAACAGATGTACGATCCATTGGTCCATTTGCTCAGGAACGCTGTAGATCATGGAATAGAATCTCCGGAGAGACGTGTTGAGGTTGGGAAGCCGTCGGCAGGAAGGATCTGGTTGCAGTCACGTTACGAAAAGGGGCGTGTGGTCATAGAAATAGCCGATGACGGTAAGGGTATTAACCCGGAGAAAATAAAGGATGTGGCTGTCAAGCGCGGACTAATAACTTATGATGAAGCCAGGATAATGTCTGATGACAACGCCATGAGATTTCTCTTTATGCCTGGGTTCAGCACATCCGAGAAGATTTCGGAGATTTCCGGCCGTGGTGTGGGAATGGATGTTGTGCGGGAAAATGTGCAGAGGTTAAGAGGAACCCTGGACGTTGACACTGCCCTGGGAAGAGGAACCATTTTCCGTATTCAACTTCCATTGACTCTGGCTATACTTGACGTTCTGTTGGTGAAAGTGGCCGGCTTCACCTATGCCCTTCAGCTCAACGTAGTAAGCGAAACAATGTTAATAGAGCCGTCGCAGATAAGGTATATCGAAAAGAACGAGGTCATTTTTGTTCGAGGCAAGGCCCATCCTCTCCGACGGCTGGCTTCGATCCTCAATCGTCCCGTCTCAAACAATTTGAATCAGGGTTTCATCCCTGTGGTAATAGTCAATGTTGGGCCTAAAAAGGTGGCGCTGGCCGTTGATGAGCTTTTAGGCAAGCAGGAAGTGGTGATGAAGACTATCGGAGACTACCTCGGACAGGTGGAGGGCATTCTCGGAGCCTCTGTCCTGGCTGATGGGACGGTCACGCTTATTGTTGACATAGAAACTGCATTAACAAATTAAGTTATCAAATAAAAGAACTTCGAACTCGAAAAGGATGACAGACATGAATTTCTTGCGAAATCTTAAGGTGGGTAGCAAAATCCTCTCTGGTTATGTATTGGTATTTTTGCTGATGGTATTCTCGACCACCTACCTGGTCCTGTCAAACAATGCTGCGGTAGAAAAATACGTCAACCTCGTTGAACAAAACCTTCCCGCGATTCAGCATGCCGTGGAACTCCGTGCAACAGTCCTGGATATGCAGAGCAGTTTTCGGGGATTTGTCATAACTGGAAAAAACAATTTTATCACCCATTACACCGAGAGCAGATCGAAGTTTGATGATCTGCTTGTTGAACTGAAAAAACATCTAGGAAATGATCCCAAGCAGCTTGCGCTACTGGATGAAGTCAAGCGTCTTGAGATGCAGTGGGTTCAGACAGTAGCCGAACCGGGGATTGCCAAGCGGCGTGATTTCGAAAGTAGCATACCCGACGGGAGGCTATTTTTGAATGAGTTCTCATCAATGCTGTCATCTGGCAAGTCAATAATCGAAGAAATACGGACCAAACTTGAAGTTTTCATCAGGTTTGAGAATGATATTACAACTAAGAAGGCAGTCGAGGCTGCCGAGTCCAATTACAGGTTAAACATTCTCACTACAGCTCTTAATCTTGGTCTTGTGATAATCATGTTCACGATTGGAATTCTGACTTCACTGAGTATTCAGAGACCCTTACGCAAAGTTTCCGACCAGATGGCTTTGCTGGCCAAAGGCGGGGCGGACCTATCTTTCAGAATCGCTGCTGACAGAAAGGACGAGATAGGGGAATTAAGCAGGAACTTCAACGAGTTCATTGCCAGTCTGGCAAACATGATGTCAAAACTTGCAGAAGGCTCGGTGAGACTGGCGTCAGCTTCTGAACAGATCAAGGCTTCGGGGCAGGAAATGACCAGAGGAGCGGAAAACCAGCTCGGTCAGGTCCTGAAAACGTCATCTGCGATGGAGGAGATGTCCAATTCCATCCAGGAGGTTTCGAAGAATGCTCGTGTCACGGCGGATTCCGCTGTTGCCGCTTCCAGCCTCGCCAGGGAAGGATCAGAAAAACTCAGGACGACATTGGTGGGCATAGAGGCTGTGGATGAGTCCATCAGGAAGCTTAACCTCAGAACACAGGAGATTGGCAGAGTTGTTCAGCTCATTAGCGGAATTGCGGCCCAAACAAACATACTTGCGTTAAATGCGGCCATTGAGGCGGCGCGAGCTGGAGAACACGGGCGAGGTTTTGATGTGGTAGCGGAAGAAATCCGGAAATTGTCCTTACGAACCACGGAATCTACCGCGGAAATTTCGGCGGTTATAGAGGAGATTCAACAGGAAACGAGTCATGCGGCTCAGATGATGGAAACGGGCGCTCACATGGCCAGAGAAGCCGGGCAGACATTGAACGATATTGTGGAAGGCATCGTTTCAACTACCGACATGGTCGGCATGATTTCAGGAGCGGCAGGACAACAGGCAATAACTGCTGAAGAAATTGCCGACGCATTCCAGAAGATCGCTCAGGTTAGCGAGCAGTCAACAGCAACTCTCAAGGAATCATCACGGGCTATGGTTGATGTTGTAGACCTGTCGAATCAACTCAAGGAAATCACATCTCAGTTCAAGCTATGAAAATAGCTTGTTGAGAGAGTTTTTTCGGTGAATGTTTCCCCGGCGCTCTAAGGACAGCCAGATCAAGGATTGGTGTGAATGCCTGATCAGAAAAAAAATATCAACGAAGAAATTTCAAGAGGTTCGATTGTTCAGGCAGGATCTGAAAGTTTTACCAGGGGCTTAGCCTTTTTGGGAGATGCGCTTGCGACTTCGTCATCGAATGATAGCTCCGAGGGCAAGCGTCTGGTGGCCTCAAGCCTGAAGGATTTCGATCTCAAAAAAGGAAAATCCGATTACCATTCACTTCGCGTTGTTGTTTTGAGCCTCAATGGACATGAACAGGCCATCGAGGTGGACCTGGTCGAAGAGATAATAATGGCGCCCCAAGTATCCCGCTTGATAAAGGGCCCTTTCTTTCTTGACGGAGTAATCAGGCTCAGGGGGAAAATTGTCCCGGTAGTTGATCTGAAAAAAGCCATGAGGCTTTCACAGACATCTGATTCAAACAAGAGTGATGTGGTAATGATGGTGAGGCTATGGGGGAAAAGGATAGGGTTCAAGGTGGATGCCGTCCTTGAATTACTAACTATTCCAATAAATTCGATCGAGAAGCCGCGTGGTGTGATCGGGGGTGTGGACTCCCGTTTCATGAAGGGTATGACTTACATAGAGGATCGTTTCCTGGTCATACTGGATCTTGAAGCCATGCTCTCGGAAGACCGGCAGATGATTCTTCAGGATCCGGAGAGCTTCGAGGTCTCTGAAGAATTCGTTGAACCTCAACAGGTCGATGAGACCCTGTCGACCAGGCGTATAATAAGCTTTATTCTGGACAAGGAAATATTCGGGGTAGAAATGGGCGAAGTGGCTGAAATAATGGAAATGACCCCAATCATGCCCATTCCGAATGTGCCCGAATTCGTTCTAGGGCTTATCAACCTGAGAGGCACGATAGTTCCGGTTGTTGATCTGAGGACCTTATTCCAGATGAGTTGCGGTCCTTTAACTTCTCATAGCAGAATCGTGATCATGAAACATGATAACCTGTTGATAGGTGTTATTGTTGACAGCATGTGGGAGTCATTACGACTTTCTCAGGATTTGTTTCAGCCTCCTCCACATAGCCTGGCTAAAATTGATGCGCAATATTTTAAGGACATCAGCCTTGTGCATGGACGAGTGGTAAGCGTTCTGGATATTTCTAAAATAATTTCTGATACGTCGATCAGGAGCCGTTGCAAAGATAAAGTGACGGACCTGCTTGCGCCAGGCGCCCAGCTTAACTGTGAATTGCATGCCTGAGGATAATTATGAGTAATATTAGAGTATTAGTGGTAGATGATTCATCCCTGATGCGGCGCAGTATTTCCAAAATACTTGAAGCGGCGCCTGGAATAAAAGTAGCCGGAACAGCGTCTAACGGGCAGGAAGCCGTTGAGATGGCTGTTAAGCTACGTCCGGACGTGATTACCATGGATGTGGTAATGCCGGTGATGGATGGATTGTCAGCTCTGCGTGAGATCGTGAGGCGCACAAACGCTCGGGTTATCATGGTTAGCTCTGAAACCTACGAGGGTTCCAAACAGACCATAGAAGCGCTTTCAATAGGAGCGGTTGATTATGTTTCAAAGACATCGGGCCAGGTGTCGCTGGACATAGCCAAAATAGCGTCCCAGTTGATCAGCAAGGTCAAGACTGCCTATAACAGCAAGACGGTCGTCTTTGAACCTATCAGTTCCGTCGGCGACAAATTCAGACAGATCATCACTGAGTTTTCCAAACGGGACAAGAACTTGGGTCTGGATCATGTCAGAAATGGTAATGAGGTAGTTGTTCAGCGTGAGATAGTCGCCATTGCCTCATCAACCGGTGGGCCTGCGGCTCTGCAGGTTGTCCTGGCAGGTTTGCCCAAGGATCTTCCTGCAGGCATAATCATAGCGCAGCACATTTCACAGGGTTTTACCCAAACACTTGCTGATAAGCTTAACAAAGTATCAAGCCTGGATGTCAGAGTATGCCAGGGCATGGAGGAAATTACTCCGGGGCTGGCTTTGTTGGCTCCTTCGGGCCGTCATGTGACGGTCAGGAGGTCGGGCCCCAAGATAATGGCGGTGCTGACTGACGAACCGTCCGACAGCCTGTACAAACCGTCGGCTGACGTATTGTTTTCTTCGGTCGCGTCCTCATTTGGCAGGAATTCCTGCGCAGTCATCCTTACAGGCATGGGTGAGGACGGCGCCAAGGGTATCAAGGAGATAAAGGATCGTGGTGGTTTCACCATCGCGCAAAACGAGGCTACTTCAGTGATTTTCGGCATGCCCAAAGCGGCAATCGAATCGGGCGCCATCACCACAGTAGCGCCACTCAATGAAATACCGTCCAAAATTATAGCCTCATTAGTCTCCACAAGAGATTCAAAGTCTAACGAGATGTTCACACGTTCTCAGACATGACCGTTTACCGGTCATCGACGAGGCCTTTTGGAGCCTTTGTATGCTGAGAGAACCTTGTCTTCATTGACAGGATGATGGTCAATTTTGGCCTGGTCTGAAGTTTTGAAAACCCTAAGGGGAAATTTCAGAGGAAGTTGTGATGAAAAAGAAGGCTGATCATTTCAGCAAGTTTGAAATAATTCAGGTAGCCGACATATATGAGCGACTTTACTATCAGTTTGTCGATCTGATGAACTTCTCTTATAAGTTAGCGGGAACATACAGGAAATCGGATGCCGTAGCGGCAATGATTTCCGAGGAAGTCGGGCAAATAGAAGGCGTTTACAACAATACCGTATGGGTTGTGACGGGGCCTGAAAGCCTAATAAAGATGGCCCAGAACGGTAAGATGGTATCTGCTGATGACCGTCAATGCGTTGATTGGAGTTCCATTGACGAGCTTGGCGCTGTTATATCAAGCCAGAAAGTAGCCTGGGGCCCTTTTAGCAAACAATTCAAGGAGATTTTCAAGGACTTTAGATCCCCGACACTGTTCCCAATACGTGGCGCAGATATTGCCCAGGGCCTTGTAGTTGTTGATCACGCTGAAGCAGTAGACATTGAAAGGTGCCAGTATATAACCAAATTCGCCGCAATGATCCTTGAAATGTCTAACCTTTATTTCAGGTTGGAAGACGAGATCAATGAACGGCGACAGCTTGAGACCTTGCTCACACAAGAGAAGAACAAAGCTCAGACTTACCTTGATGTCGCTCAAGTCATGCTCGTAGCCCTTGATAGGCAGGGTCGGGTCGATCTGATCAACAGGAAGGGATGCGAAATTCTTGGTTATCCTCCGAAGGAAGTTCTCGGAAAGAATTGGTTTGAGAACTTTGTCAAGGAGAGTGACAGGGCGAATCTCGAGAAGACTTTCTCAGATGCCTTGAGTCACGACGCACAATGGGGGAAATACATAGAGAATGAGATCGTAACCCGTTCCGGTGATTCCCGAATAATCGAATGGTATAATGCGCGTGTTCGTGACGCGGACGGAAATGTCAGCGGGACTATCAGCTGCGGAGTCGACGTCACAGAACAAAGAAAATTTGAATTGGAAAAGCAGGCGATACAGGCTCAGCTTTTTCAGGCCCAAAAGATAGAGGCCATCGGAACCCTGGTAGGCGGCATCGCTCATGACTTTAATAACATGCTACAAGCGATTATCGGTTATTCGGAACTTCTGCTTGATGAAATAGAACAAGGCCAACGGGGGCGACGTGGCCTGGAAACAATATTTCAAACCGCCAAGGGGGGAGCGGAACTGGTCAGGAAGCTGATGGTATTTGGCCAGCAGGCGATGGCGTATCCTGTGAATTTTGATCTGAACCGGCAGATCCGTGAACTCCAGACGCTCCTTGTGGGCTCACTTCCTCAGCAGGTAAATGTAGTCCTGGACCTATGTGATCAGCCGGTCATGGTTCATGCTGACCAGAACCTGATTGACCAGTGTATCATGAATCTGGCTATAAACGGGGCGGAAGCAATGCCGGAAGGGGGAACGCTGACCATTAAAACCCAGAGAATTCTTCTGGATGAGGAATTTTGTAAAGCCAATGCCGACTTAGAACCGGGCGATCATGTGTTGCTCTCAATAACAGACACTGGCCGAGGAATGGATGAAAAAACTCTTTCAAGAATATATGACCCTTTTTTCTCTACAAAACAGCGAGGCTCAACACGAGGGACCGGTTTAGGTTTGTCGGTCGTCAAGGGTATGCTCAGCAAACACAACAGTCTGATAACGTGTGAAAGCGCTCCGGGAAAAGGCACGACTTTCAGGATATATTTCAAGGATGCCGCCGCAAGCGATGTGGGCTGCCCAAACAGATCAACTAGTCCTCCAAGCGGGGCAAGCGCAAAATCCACACTCATAGTCCCTTAGAATTTTGCCGATAAAAAAGCCTCCCTGGAAAGGGGAGGCCTTGTTTCATCCGTCATATCATCAAGCTGTTTTCCTATGACTCTTCGATGAGTTTCCTGAACCTTTCGAAAAGGTAGCGAGAATCATGAGGCCCCGGAGAGGCTTCCGGATGATACTGTATGGAAAAGACCGGATACTTCCTGTGAGCCATGCCCTCGACAGTCATGTCGTTCAGGTTTATATGCGTGATTCTTGCTTCCGAACTTATGGATTGAGGATCTACCGCAAAATTGTGATTTTGCGATGTAATTTCAACCTGACCGGTGTCAAATCTACGCACCGGATGATTGGCCCCGTGATGGCCAAAATTCAGCTTGTATGTCTTGCCACCCAGGGCCAAACCAAGTATCTGATGGCCAAGGCATATTCCAAACACCGGTTTCTTACCAATTAGGGATCTTATGGTTTCAATGAGATATGGGACCGACTCCGGGTCTCCAGGCCCATTGGATATGAAAATGCCGTCAGGATTGTATTCCATGATCTGTTCAAAGCTCGCGAACGCCGGGAAGACCCGGACCTGCGCTCCAACGTCTACAAGCAGACGCAGGATATTCTGCTTCATACCACAATCGAAAGCCGCCACCTTATAAAGATTTTTGGCCGTCTGAGGCTCCTGATTCCACCTCCATGTCCCTTCCGTCCAATCATAGGGATTCTTGCACGTAACATCCATGACCAGGTCGAACGCCTCTATGTCCGGATGATTCGCCACCTTCTTTCTCAGACTTCTGACATCGTGGTCGTCGGTGGAAATTATTCCCTTCTTTGCTCCAGTTTCTCGCAGGTTGCGAGTAAGCTTTCTGGTGTCAATGCCTTGAATTCCTATTATCCCATTATTCTGAAGAAAGTTCTGGAGATCATCATCCTTGCGCCAGTTACTGGGCCGCGCACAGTATTCCTTGACGACAAACCCTGACAAAAATGGCCTCAGAGACTCATTGTCCTCGGAATTAATTCCCGTGTTGCCGATGTGAGGATATGTCATCGTAACTATCTGACCACAATAAGACGGATCAGTAAGGATCTCCTGATAACCGGTCATTGCGGTATTGAATACTACTTCTCCAATTTTCTCTCCACTTGCCCCTAATGACTCACCCACAAATGTTGTTCCGTCAGATAGGACTAGAGTCGCTTTCATTATCTAACCTTTGCGTAATCAGTTTCTATTTGGTTTCACACGAAGATAGCACAACTCGTGGCTAAATGCCTCAGGCTACTTCATGAATTCTTCGAGTCGCTTCATTCCATCGTTTATCTTGTTATTCGGAGATGTCATTGAGATACGGAAGAAGTTCTCGCCACTGGGGCCATATCCGACACCCGGTGTAACCACAAGGCCCTGCTTCTCCAACAGGTCTGCGCAAAATTCCACTGACGAACGATAGGTTTTTGGAATGTGAACCCAGAAGTAGTAGCTGGCTCTGGGCATTTGATACTTAAAACCTATCCTGTCAAGCGCTGAAGCTATTATTTCACGACGGACCCTGAATATCTCCGTTCGGCGCCGGTTGAATTCTTCGGCTTCAGGATGGTTCAGAGCCCTGGAAGCCGCTCGCTGAATTGCCATGAATACTCCGGAATCGAAATTGGACTTCAGAGTAAGAAAGGCCTGTATAAGGTCTTTGCCACCAACCACAAAACCCACTCTCCATCCAGTCATGTTGAATGTCTTGGAGAATGAATGCATCTCTATGGAACGCTCTTTGGCTCCTTTAATATTCATGATGCTGATCGGCCTGTCTTCAGGTTCGAAATAAACCTCGGAATACGCATTGTCAGCCAGCACCACAATATCGTGTTTTTTAGCGAATGCGATCAGTTTCTCGAAAAAGGCGTCATCAGCTACCGCGGCCGTTGGGTTATTCGGATAATTCACAAAGAATATATTTGCCTTATCAGCTACTTGAGGAGGAATAGCGTCAAGGTCAGGTAAAAAACCTTTATCCTCTATCAATGGAACCCTGACAACGGAGCCACCGGCAAACCCGATTGCCGCCTCGTAAACCGGATATCCCGGATCCGTGACCAATCCCGAATCGCCCGGGTCAAGAAAAACGAACGGAAGATGCGAAACAGCGTCCTTTCCACCTATGGTGGCCATGATCTCACATGAAGGATCCAACGCTGTTCCAAATCGCCTCTCAAACCATTTGGCCACATTTTCGCAGAAATCAGGTTCGCCCTTGTAGCTCGGATATTGATGATTCCGGGGATCGCGCATCTCTTCATTCATTAAATCAAGCACAAATCCAGGCGTCGGTAAATCCGGATCGCCGATAGCAAGCGATATCACGTCCATGCCCCTGGCTTGAGCCGCTTTACGTTTTTCGTCAATCAAATGGAACAGGTAGGGTGGAGTGTCGGTTACCCGTCTGGAAAGTTTCATCATCTCCTCCATAAATCGATTATCTGATAAGGTAAGTAACTTCGTGATTTGTTACATAACAGGCAATCCTTAATTTAAACATATTGAAGCCACGATGTTAAGAAAAATTATCAACTCGGAGTATTTACGGCAGGTAAAAGTCTGGGTTTTTACGACTCGACGGGCATATCGCGCAGCGATGACAAAAGATTCAGCCCTGTTTTCATATATGTGAAAAATAAATCCGACATTTCTTTCCCGTGAATTTTGAATCACTGCTCTATTATCAATATGTTATGGTTTAGCCTATTAGATGGACTAAACTTATTGACAGACAAAAATTCACTATAGGCTACAAAAATTAGTTGCGTGATCACCCTAAAAAAAAGTAAACTCTATATTGACGCTTTAGCCGCATGGGAATTTTTTTGCCGCTCTGTGGTTTAAGTGATTCATTTAGCAGACAAAAAAGTATTACAATCATTTAACCGATATACGCATCGACCTGAGTTTGTATCCGGAGGTTAATATCCATGGATCGAAAAGTGTGCGTTGTTGCCGGGGGGATGTCCAAGTGGGGGGTTCGCGATGGCAGCCAGCGCGACTTCTTTCAAGAAGCCGCCAAGGCCTGTTATGACGATAATCCCTTGATGGATCCCAAGGACATTGATGGACTTCTCGTGGCGTCCGCTTATACCGAGCGGACCTCATACCAGACGCATTTGGCGCCCTTGGTCGCTGAATATGCGGGGATCAAGCCGAAGAATATCTGCGCTAGGGTTGAATTGCTATGCGCCAGTGGCAGTTCAGCCATAATACTGGCCTACGCGATGATCAAATCCGGCCAGGCGGATATTGTTATGGTGGCTGGTGGGGAGAAGCTTTACACGCCGCAGAAATGGGAAGTCTTCTACAGTGAGCTAGCCAGTGTGGATCATGACTGGGATAGTAGTCAGGGTTTGGGCCTGCCACCTCCCGTATTTGCAATGGTCGCCAAGCAGCACATGAAACAGTATGGCACCAAGAAAGAACATCTTGCTGCTGTAACGGTGAAGAACCGGAGAAATTCCGCGCTCAATCCGAAAGCTCAGTTCCAAAATGCCGTAACCATGGAAGAAGTCATGAGCGGCAGAATGATCGTCCCTCCTCTGACTCTCTATGATTGCTGTCCTATAACGGACGGGGCGGCGGCGGTGGTCCTGGCCGTTGAAGAAAAAGCCAAGGAAATGACCAACAAACCGCTGGTTTATGTGATGGGGACAGGCCAGGCTTCCGTTAACAACATGTCGGCAAACATGCCGAACTGGACGACATGGGAAGCTCTCAAAATAGCAGGGGCTCAAGCCTACGCGAAATCAAAAGTCAGCCCCGACGAAATAAACGTGGCTATGACTCATGACTGTTTCACCATTTCTGAAATCATAGAAATGGAAGACCTCGGCTTTTGCAAGAAAGGTGAAGGCGGAGTCTTCGTAGGCGACGGGCAGAACGATTTTGGTGGGAAGATTCCTACCAACACCGATGGCGGTCTGCTTGGATGCGGACATCCTTTTGGCGGAACGGGAATCAGGCAGGGTATCGAAGTCATGAAGCAGCTTCGTGGCGACGCAATCCAACAGGTTCCCAATGCTACGTTTGGGCTAACGCATAACCTCAGTGGTTTCATAGCGGCTCATACGGTTCTGATTTATGGCAAGGAGGTCAGATGAGCACTCCAGGCATATCGATACTAGAAGGCAAATATATGGCGACCATGGACCTGTTTCCTCAGCAGTCCAAGGAATTTAACCAGATGACTCCTTTTTATGAGCACCTCAGAGAAGGCCGCTTTACTACCACCAAGTGTAAGGGTTGCGGGGCTGAGTCATTTCCTCCACGAGTCATGTGCCCGGAATGTTTTTCGGTCGATCTGGAATGGATTGATTGGCCCACGGTCGGGACAGTCATAGATGTGACCGAAGAAATGGTGGGCGTTCCCCTGGGATTCGGGAAACCGCCATTGATCCACGCGTTGGTGGATTTGCAGGGCAAGAAGACTTTTTTCGTTCGTATAATTAATTGCAACGCTGGAGAACTAAA
Organism: uncultured Desulfomonile sp.; assembly: GCA_937930835.1. Lineage (GTDB taxonomy): Bacteria > Desulfobacterota > Desulfomonilia > Desulfomonilales > Desulfomonilaceae > CAITZA01. The sequence continues at coordinate 24,243 of CALGLN010000120.1, read as the reverse complement.
GTCAGGCGATCAAGTCAGACTATCGGTCTTCGATGTTGATCCGGTGCCGCAAGAAGTGGGTAGGGAGGTGGTTGAAATACCACGAGTTTTCTACGCGTTTGAGCCGGTGAAATAGTATTGGTCGGCAATTTGTTAAAAATCACTCATTAAGATTAGATCATTAGGCTTAAAGTTTAATGTGACAGATCAAAATTAGGAGGTCGAAATGACGCTTGAGTGGGTACCCAGGGATAACGGTTCCAAGGATCACATTCTTATAGGATCAGAGCATTGGGGAACAGAAGCCCCATGCACCGTTTACGAAAAAAAGCCTTTGACCAGCCCGGACGGAAAAGAAATCCCCGGCCTGTATGTCGCATGGATCAGGCTCAATAACCCAAAGCAGTATAACTCCTACACCACGGAAATGGTTAAGGGTGTAATAGCGGGATTTTCAGCAGCTAGCGCCGATCGTTCCGTCGTAGCGGCAATCTTCACCGGAACCGGTGACAAGGCTTTCTGCACAGGTGGAAATACGAAGGAATACGCCGAATATTACAGCCAGAGGCCCAGCGAATACGGCGAATACATGGACCTTTTCAATGGAATGGTCGATGCGATCCTGAACTGCAAGAAACCTGTCATTTGCCGAGTCAATGGAATGCGCGTAGCCGGTGGTCAGGAAATAGGTATGGCGTGCGACCTGGCAATATCCAGTGACCTGGCTATTTTCGGTCAGGCCGGCGCTCGTCATGGATCAAGCCCGGACGGTGGATCAACAGATTTCCTTCCCTGGTTCCTCTCAATGGAAGACGCCATGTGGAACTGCATCAGTTGCGAGATGTGGAGCGCTTACAAGATGAAAGCCAAAACCCTCATCTCAAAAGCAGTGCCGGTGCTCAAACAAGGCGACAAATTCATCCGCAATCCTCTCATTATCACTGATACTTACGTCAAAGACGGCGAAATAGTCTACGGTGAATACAAAACAGGCGCGGAAGCAAAAGAAGCCAAAGAAATGATGAAAGAGCTTCCAGTCGACTTTGAACTGCTCGACAAGGAAATAAACAAGGCGGTCTGGACTTTTGCCAATCTGTTCCCCGGTTGCCTCATCAAGGCCATAGACGGAATCAGAGCCAAGAAGAAATTCTTCTGGGATCAGTCAAAACTCGCCAACCGACATTGGCTCATGGCCAACATGAACTACGAGGCCTACCTGGGCTTCAACGCCTTTAACACCAAAAAGATCACCGGAAAAGACACCATCGATTTCATTAAATGGAGACAACTCATAGCTGAGGGCGCCCCAGCTATTCCCGAAACATTCGCGAAGGTACTGGGCACGCCGCAGCAATAGCAGCCCTGTTCAGTTTCTACTCAATTTTGGGCGCGGCTTGCCGCGCCCCTTTTTTTTCAATCTCGCATTCAAATCATCGATAGGTGTTTAAAATGACTTACACATTGATAAAAACCGAAGATCATTTTGATGGGTCCGTGGTGAAGATAATACTCAACTCGCCCAAGGCTAACGTGCTCGAAGCAAAAATGCTCGATGAAATATGTGAGGCCTTGACTGAAATTTCAGCCAGAAAAGGCATAAAGCTGATCGTTTTCGAAGGTTCAGGCAAGCACTTCTCTTTTGGCGCCAGCGTCCCTGAGCATACCAGAGATAAAGCCGCCATGATGATCAAATTCTTCCATCGAATGTTCTATCAATTGGTGGATATGGCAGTTCCTACCATGGCGATTGTCCGCGGACAATGCCTCGGTGGTGGAATGGAACTGGCCATTTTCTGCAATTTTGTGGTGGCTGATCAGAGCGCCATGTTCGGTCAACCCGAGATAGTTCTCGGAGTCTTCCCTCCCCCCGCTTCAGTGATACTACCCCTCAAGGTAGACCAGGCCCTCGCTGATGACCTCGCTCTCACAGGACGCTCCATTACCGCAAGCGACGCTAAACAGGCCGGAATAGTCAATCTACTGGCCGAAGAAGGTAAAGACGCCTGGGAAGAAGCTTCAAAATGGATCGCTTCCTATATCGTCCCCAAAAGCGCCTCAAGCCTCAAAATAGCAAATAAAGCCGTCAGAATGCAGTTCTTCAGAGCCATAAGAGAAGACCTGCCCCGCATGGAAGCCCTATACCTGAAGGAACTCATGGAATCTCTCGACGCCAATGAAGGTATCAACGCTTTCATCGAAAAACGAAAACCCGAATGGAAACACGAATAAACCAATACAAAATCCCAACCTAATTATTATTACTCAGGGCCCCAATTTAAGCGCTCTTACAGGGGCCCCCAAAAACTCCCGCAAAATCCACCCGGTTTCTTTCTCTCTTCATTAAAAACTCCTCGGCGCCCCAATCCGTTTGTTCAATACGTTTACTTTAAAGAACGGCTATAATCATAAAAGAAAATGATTTTTTGACTTGACGCAGAATTATTTCATTGATACCAATGCGTCGTCGTTAAGAGCGATATTTAGGTTGAAATAATTTTGTTATCTTTCATTAATAGCAATAAGTTTTTAAAAACATAGAAAAGGCGGCGCCATGAAAAAGATTCATTTGGTTGTTGTAGTCCTGATATTGGGGTTGTTTGCCTGCCCTGCGTTTTCACAGACTGTAGCCTACCCATTAGAGACGCTTGTAGTGGATAGGTCCACGAAAAACAAGGCAGCCAATGAGTATGCGATGATGACACGAGACGCCATTCAGCGTGTGTGGAAAACGCCTTTAAATTACAATACCGATTCGGCGTTAAAGGGTAGAGTGGCCATCACTTACCAGATTTCGCGTGACGGCGCTCTTAATTCCGTTGAGTTAACCAGGAGCTCGGGAATGAAGGAAATGGACGAATCACTGGTTCAGGCTATTCGAAAGGCCGCGCCGTTTCCCAGTTTCCCGCAGGGAATCATGGCTCAGAATGTTGTGATACGAGCCAATTTCGTAGTGGCGGAAATGCCGAAGGTTCCTTTGTTGACCGTAGACTTCAAGAAGGGCGATTCAGAGGAGTCAGAAGCGGTAGCTCCAGTTCCTGCGAAGAAGTATTTATGGGGAGCGCCCGCTGGGGCGGCTCTACGTAAGGAGCCGATAAACGAGGAGACTTATAAGGAGCCGGCGCCGGAAGAAACGAAGATCCCCGAGCCGCCTTCGACTAAATATAAATGGGGCGCAAATTAATCCTCAAACTTCCCTGGAACCCGATTGAGGCGGGACTGTCAAGTTCAACATCCCGCTTCAATCGCCTATCTCAAATTCGCTTTTCCATCATGCGTCAAAACTGACAAACCACAAAACCTCTCCAGCTTTATCAGGTGTCATATTCTCCAATTCGATGGATTGTCATCATGTTGGTGGTTTCACCGACTCCAATAGGCCAGCCCATTGCCACGGCGACCATTTCTCCCTTGGCGCCAATGTTGTTCTTGATGAGATAGTCATCGACCGAGTCCATTAGTTTGTTGAATTCATCAAAAGGTTCAGCTAGATACGGCTGAATTCCCCGGCTGATCGCCAGGAAGTTGCGCACTGATTCATTGAATGTGAAGGCGTAAACATCCGCATCGGGCCGATAGCGGGCTATTTGCCTGGCCGTCCTACCTGATCCGGTCACTGCGATTATCGTGCGTAAGATCATGTCATGAGCGGCAACCACAACGGTATGACATAGGGCTTCGGTGACGCTGTGGCCTGTCAGGTCGAGCCTGGTCCAGAGGTCGCAACAGTTCTTGTCTTCATAGGCTTCCGCTTCCACGGCGATATCACGCATCATGCGAACCGCTTCGACCGGGTATTTGCCGATGGATGTTTCGCCTGAGAGCATCAGGGCGTCGGTTCCGTCGAACACGGCGTTAGCCACATCAGCGGCCTCGGCCCTTGTGGGCAGCAATGCGTTTGTCATGGATTCAAGCATCTGGGTAGCCGTAATAACCGGAATCCCTCGTTTGTTTGCTTCCTTGATAATTTCCTTTTGGAGGGCCGGAACCCTCTTTATGTCAACCTCTACTCCCAGGTCACCTCTGGCCACCATTACTGCGTCCGAAACCCCAAGTATTTGAGCCAGTTCGCTGACACAGGCGGCGCGTTCGAGTTTCGCTATGATCGGTTTGACTATACCCAAATGCTTCATCTGATGTCTTAAGCGCTCAACATCCTCCGCTCGTGACACAAACGAAAGCGCCACGGCGTCAAATCCCATTTTAAGGCCAATCTCAAGGTCAGCAATGTCCTTTTCGGTCAACCCGGGTATTGACAGCTTCGTATAAGGGAAATTCACTCCCTTGTTGGACAGCAGCACTCCACCCTCAAGGACTTCGCACATCGCGCCCGATTCATTGACTGATATGACCCTGAGACGCAATTTGCCGTCATCCATGAGTATGATTTCGCCCGGCGCCACTTCCTGTTCCAACTTTGAATAACAAACCGGGATGGAGTCAACCAGGTTTTCACATTGTTGCGATGACAGCGTCACATATACTCCGGTTTCAAGCATGATCCCAGCGTCCGGTAGTTTACCCACTCGGACTTTCGGCCCCTGAAGGTCCTGAATAAAAGCCACTGTTTTCCCGCTCTCACGGACGACCTTCTTAGCCCGCTCAAAAAGCTTTTTTCTCCAATCGATATCTCCATGAGAGAAATTGAAGCGTAACGCGTCGACTCCAGCTTCAATCAGTCCTCTAATCTTTTCTTCGGCCTCAGTAGCCGGCCCCAGTGTGGCCACAATCTTTGTCTTTCGCATAAACTTCTCCAGTCAAACCAGACTTGGTCACTAAGCGCACTCTTGGCCTACAAACAGGAAAAATCTTCCCGACGGCGCTATATTCATCAGAATGTCACATCCATAAGAGTAACGAATTAGCAAACGGTTCCGTTCCGGTTAGAAAGTATATCCCATGAATCCTAATCATACGGCTGCAATGAGGCGGATCCTTTCTTGCAGAGTCTTTCTATGGTTCTTCTAATCGTTTGTGAACTAAGTATTAGGGAGGGCAACAATATCAGGTCTCCGAACAGGCCCATGCATATCGAAGCGCAACCAAGAATTCCAAAAGACACCACCGGGGTGAACGGTGAAATCACCAGCGCCAGGAACCCGAATATCAAGACCAGCGCCCATGAAACCATCTGACGGGCAGTAAAACGGTAAGCCCTGAACACATTGGTGTCTATGTCATTTTGAGGATTGAACGCGATCTCGCGTTTCAACTGGGTCATGTAATGTATTGTGTTGTCATCAGCCATACCAACCGCCACCGTAGCAGAGAACACCGTCACCATGTCCAGCGGTATTCCACACCAACCCATGATGCCAAAAACAGCCGCCACCGGAGGAATATTGGGAACTGCGCATATAAGCCCCAACGTGAAAGATTCCATCTGAATCATCATGATGGCGACAATGAGGATTATCGCGGTAAACATGGATTCATACTGATCATTTATGAGGGTGTTCGTCTGATCCGAAACTACGGCAAGCTCTCCGGTAATTACAAATTCCAGCTCGGCCCCCAAAATATTCTCAGCCGCCTCGTTGATCTGCTTGATCGTATCATCGATCGGGACATCCGGAGAATTCAATATGCTCACTGCCACCCTGATCTTGTCAAAGTTTTCAGATACGTATCTTCTGTTGAGCTTGGCGCCTTCATTGTCCATCGATGTCATGAACATCAGTTGCGGTATGAGTTTGGGATCTTCGAACAGGGCATCCTTGGAAGCGGCGTTTCCAACTACGCTATTAAGGTAGTTCAACAGATGCAGGAAGGAATCAGTCGATGACACTTCGGGTATCTCGGCAAGCTTGCGTTCCAGCTCATACACACTTTTCCAGTGAGCGGCATCCTTGAAATTGCCTTCCTTTGCCGTTATGAGCAATTCAAGAATGTGAACGGGCGTCAGGTTCTTCTCGACAAATCTCACATCCTGAACCGTTTTGGTTTTTTCGCTAAGCATCCTGAAGACCTGAGCGTCTATTTCTATACGGGGCGCTCCACTAAACAAAAATACAGTCAGCCCAGCCCCGAACAGAACGATTAATCTGGCGTGCCGGGAAATGAAAGTACCCAGTCCGGTGAGCAAGTCATCTAGCCAATCCACCAAAACTCCCGAGGAGCCTTCTTGTCTGTTCAGCGCCTTCATATAAACGAAGAACGCCGGAGTCATGACCATGGCGAGCCCATACGCCAGGAGCACGCCAAAAGACATTATGAAACCCAACTGACGTATCATCGGTGTGGAACTGATCATCAAAGAGCCAAAACCGATAGCCGTGGTGACTACAGCCATGAAGCACGGCCTGGCAAGCCATCGGAACGCCAGCTTTATGGCGTCAATCTTGTCCTTCGTTGTCTCGTGGAACTGATGATATCTCACCACCATGTGTATGACGATTTCGAGTGTGGCGATAGGAATCAGCCCAAAAGCCAGCGCAGTCGTCGAATTCAAAGGTATCCCGAATACCACCATAAGCCCAAGAACCCACAACACGCAGATGGAAAGGATGAAATTCGTGACAAGAGTGACCCTGAAACTCTTGAAAACATAAATCGAAACGATGGTGGCTATGAGCATGCAGATTATGCCGAACACAACGCCGGTCTGGATGCTGTAATTAACAATAGCCTCGCGGACAAAGGCAGGACCTATAGCTCTATACTCAAAACCCTTGAGCCCCGAATCCTTGAAAGTGCTTTCTATGATTGTGATGATTTTATCGAACGCCGGGTAATCATACTTGTGGGCCTCATCCATCCTGACGGCTATTCCAAAAGTTTTCAGGTCCTTTGAAGCCAACAGACTGAAAAGAGGCAAGTCCTTCCTCATCTTCATCAGCTTCTCATCGTCAGGAAGCTGCAGCTTTCCATCAGGCCTCTCCAGGAAATGGAATGATCCAAAAACACCATTCTTTTCCTTGAAAAGCTTGACGTTGGATAGACTTATGACTTCGGTGAGCTTGTCGTATTTCTCGAGTTTAGTCGTCAGAGTGTCAAGTAAATCTAGGGCCTGTCTATCCTGGATTCCATTTGGGGTTTTGACGGCAATAAGAGTGAATTCCTCGCTGCCGAATGTTTCGAGGAATTTCTCATACTGCCTGTATGCCTCGGTTGATTTGTCTATGCCAGTCTTAAGGGAAGGGTCCGTTTCAAGATGCAGGGCGTAATAAGCCAGTATGACGCTTACCACGGCTACAAAGATCATTATTATTTTTCGCTGGTCTACCACAATATCCAGCGCATTATGCTTCGAAAGATCAAGTTTGTCTTTTGCGCTCATTTGATTCTAAAATACCGTTCTAATTTTGATGGGCCAATGAAGCCGTGACCGACTGGATTATTCATCAGCGTCATGATTCTAAAAAGGCACAGCGTCTCAAAGTGTACAGGCAGTTTGAATTCAAGTAAATAGAAACTGGAGCGGTTCTACTAAAAACACAATATTTTCATTATGCTGTGAAGTAATAATATTTTTCTTTCTGCTAAGGTTATAAACCAAAAAGCATGGTCCTGTTGACAACTTTTGTAATTAATTGATAAAATGGAACCAGTCGGGGAGGGAAATCCCATTTTGGAGGGATTTTCAACCCTATGTTTGTGTACGCCGACAATTTGGGCAAAGACCGTATCATAAAGGCCGCTAATTTCACGCGAACCCTTGTATATGCCCTTTTTTGCGTCATAGCCATGTTGTCGGTTTGCTCATGCTCCTTGATTTCTCAATCCTCTGTCATTTCAAAAGCCGCTTCTGTTAGCGCTCTTGACGAAGACCAGCCGCTCGAATCCCGTCCAGACGGTGAAATACCATATCAACGCTGGCGCATAAGCCCATGGGATGACGATCTCAAATATATATGGCTCGTCGGCAATTACGATTTTCGAAAGACTGATCAAGTCGAAATAATACTGTACTTTCATGGAATGGGATCCAAGGATTATTACCGCGATTTTCGCAAGGAACTTGAAGGGCTTGCAGCAAAAAGACCTCACAAGCCTTTTATTTTCGTAGGTTTTGTCGACACGCCGTATGTGTTTAACTGGGACAGGAGCAAGGGGAGGTGGAGCTCTTTCGCCCTGAAAGAGGGTGAGAGGCCTGAGTTGCTATTCAAAACGGTAAACAGAATTTTCAAAGGGATCAAGAAGACTTTCCCCAATATTGAGAAGGAAAAGACAACCCTTACCTTGGCCGGTTTTTCGGGAGGCGGAAGGGTTTTAGATTCCGTGGGCTCGTGGTTGGCCAAGGCTCCTAACCACGACCCTTACGCGGAAGTGTTCAGGGCCAAGCTTTCCAAGATAGTGTATTTCGATTGCTGGTTCGACAAGGATGTGATCCAGACCATACCGGCCCTATTAGAGAATAATCCGGACATAAAGATCGTTGGCACGGTTCACATGAAAAAACCTTCCGAGCTTGCCGCAATACTTGCCGGACGTTACAAGATGAAGCCCGACAAGACCAGGACCGAGCTAAAAGGCTTGGGAGGCCGCCTTTTGATATACAAAGGGGATTCCCACTGGGACGCAATGATTTCCAGACTGTCCCAAGCCCTCTGATTATTCTTTAGTTTCCCATTAATTGCTTGTTAATACAGCCAATTGTAATCACGGCGTTCTTGACGATAACGGCTCTATATGCTATTTGGTGAGCTACAGTCGTAACTTTTACGGAGCTCTCCGGATGCACGATCAAACCAGTCGTGATGATCAGTATAACCAGACCATAAAATTTCTCTATAGTCTCGAACGCTTCGGAATCCTGCTCGGACTGGAAAACATCACAACACTCCTTGAACAGATTGGTAACCCTCAGAACAAATTCAGATCCATCCATGTGGCCGGTAGCAACGGCAAGGGGTCCACATCATCGTTCATAACCAGTATGCTGGCGCACGCAGGCTATAAAACGGCCCTGTACACTTCGCCCCATCTTAATGATTTCAGGGAAAGAATACGCATTAACGGCGAACTCGTGTCTAAAGAAGATCTTGTCGAGGCCACTAACAAGATCAAGCCACTTTACAACCCTGAACGAACGACGTTCTTCGAATTCACCACAGCGGTGGCCTTTGACTGCATCGCCAAGGCCAATCCAGACGTCGCGGTGATAGAAGTAGGGCTCGGAGGCAGACTGGACGCCACCAATACAATAAATCCCCTCGTCTCGATAATCACTGATATATCGCTGGAGCACGAAGATTATCTCGGTAGCGGCCTGGCGGCCATAGCCGGTGAAAAGGCGGGGATAATCAAACCCGATACCACGGTCATAACTGGCGCCACCAGGAAAATACCGTTCGATGTCATATCGTCAAAAGCGGCGGATCTTAATGCTCCCGTAAGGCTTTTCGGACGCGATTTCAAGGGAAAGAGAAGAACGGCGGGCTCATTCGATTATTCGTCGGATTCCTCGCTTATTGAAAATATCAACCTGGGAATGCAGGGCGCCCATCAAATGAAAAACGCCTCAATAGCGATAGCCGCCATAGAAGAACTCAATAAAAAAGGCTTCAGGATATCCGAAGCGGACATTCGGCAAGCGCTCGCCACGACAAGATTCCCCGGGCGCTTTGAAGTCCTGCGACACAACCCTGAAGTCATAATAGACGGAGCGCACACCCCCGAAGGGATGAGACTGCTAAAAAGCGCCATAAGACGGGCGTATCCCGATAAACTACCTTTAATACTTTTCGGAGCCCTTAAAGATAAAAACTACGAAAAACTCGCAGGCATCATAGCCCCGATATCTAAAATGGTAATGTGTGTGGCCCCTCAGAGTGACAGAAGTCTTGACTCTAGCGAACTATCTGAGATATTTGATAAACTTGGAGTAAAATCCGATTCGGCCGATTCTATAGAACTCGGATTTTCCAGGCTCATGGAAATGGCCGATCAGGATGACGTCATAGTCGCAGCCGGCTCACTTTATATGATTGGGCCTGTAAGAAAGCTTTGCGGACTCAAAGACGAGTGATCCATAATTACAAAATAACGTCAAACCAATCAGGCGCGATCAAGAAAGCGGCGCTGTTCTGCTTGATAGCGGCGTTTGCCGTTCTGACGACTCTGATATCGACAGCCTTTGCTCAAAACGGGGCTTCAACCCCCAACGCGGGCTCCAAACCCTCGACAGTCCTACCCGCGGATCTACCGGTTCAAATGTCAGCCGAAAGGCTTTCCTACAACTACCAGACAAACACTTACACGGCTCGAGGCAATGTGAGCCTTTCTCAGGGTGGGACCAGGCTGCGAGCGGACAGCATCGTGTATGAAGCCAATACCGGGGCCCTGACAGCCATGGGCGGAGTCATAGTGCGCTCCGGCGCCGATGTCATCGAAGCCGAAAAGGTCACTATCAACCTGAACGCCTCAACAGGAGTGCTGCTCAATGGCAAGCTTTTGCTGTCACGCCACAATGTTTACCTGGAAGGTAAAAAGCTGGAAAAGAAGGGCGACGCTAATTACAGGGTGGAAGAGGGCAGCTTTACGACTTGTGACGGGGCCACGCCGGATTGGAGAATTACAGGCAAGGATCTGGATGTTACTCTTGAAGGGTACGGCGTCTTAAAACACGGCTTCTTCTATATAAAGGACGTTCCGGTCTTCTATTTACCCTGGCTCATGTATCCCGCCAAACGCCAGCGCCAATCCGGGTTCCTAATGCCGCAAATGGCCAATAGCTCCATCAGGGGCTTTGACTTCAGACTCCCGCTGTTTTTGGACATTTCTCCCAGCGTGGACATGACTATTACCCCGAGGCTGTGCACCAAAAGAGCCGCCCAGGCCGCCCTCGAATTTAGATACTTCCCCGCTGAAAACCTGCGTGGACGGTTTTACGGCGAATACACCTATGACTGGAAATACGGCCCGGAATATGATCCGGCCAGCCACAGGTTCTATGTCACCTGGCGCCACGATCAGGAATTTCTTAATTTTTTGCGGCTAAAGGCAAACGCTAACTGGGTGTCGGACCGTAACTACTTCGAATTCTGGGGCAGCCGTTTTGATAAAAGGCTAAGAGTCCGATATCTTGAATCAAACGCGATTCTATACAGCCAGACCAACAATTTTCTGCTACAGACCGAAGCGCGTCACTTCGACAATCTAGATGTGCCCGATAACGCCGTTACAGTCCAGAACGCCCCGATCCTGACCGGCACCCTGTTCGCCAGGCAGGCCCCATACACTCCGTTCTTCGTAAATTCAAGTATTGTCTACGACAACTATCACGCTCCATTGATGAACCAGGAATGGCTCGGATCTCGCCTGCAATGGGACTCAAGGCTCGCCCTTCCCATTTCCCTTGGCCCATATCTCAAATTCGAACCGTCCATGACATACTTCGCCAAGGCTTACGCCGCTGATTACTACGAAAACAATAAAAGCGTCAGCTCGGTGAACGCCATAAGAACCGACCTGTATCAGATCAACACCGATGTCTTTACCGATTTGAGCTCCGTTTACTCGGGCTCGGCGTTGGGTTTTCAGAGGATAAAGCATAACATCCGTCCCCGTGTGGTGTGGACTTACAGACCGTTCAGGAGTTCACAGAAATATCCTGCTTTTGATGATTCTGACCGCATGGATCAGGTCAGCCTTCTCACTGCCGAATTACGGCAGTCCTGGACCGGCCGCCTCGGGCCTAACGACTACATGGATTTTGCGTCTTTCAGTATTTCCCAGGGGTATGATTTCAATAACTCAAGATCACCTGTAGACCCTCTGGGGCAAAGCGCCCTCACAAAATATAACCTGACAAACATGCAGGCCGAACTGTCCATTAAACCCCATTCGCTTCTCGATTTAAGAGCGCAGGCGGAATACGACCCCGTAATGAACAGGGCTCGCAGCTATAGCGTGAACCTTGGCGTCATGGATCATAGAGGCGACACTTTCCAGATTCTTCACCAATTTGCCGAAGACGAACGTAACGAAGACCTTAACCGCCAGACTAACCTCAATGTTCAACTAAAGGTCACATCAGCCCTGGATATATTTTTCGAAAACCAGTATTCGCATCAGTTCAATTTTGCCTATTTCACAAGTGTAGGACTGAACTATCATCCACAGTGCTGGAGCGTCCTTCTAAAATATTCGGAAACGCGTGAACAGGATCCTATTACACAAAGAATTAAAGATCCGGACCAGACGGTTTTCATGACGGTATCACTCTATGGACTGGGGCAGGTTTACAGATTCAGCAGGGACTGGAGCGAACTGCTTGGAGCCCCAATAGAATCATCCGACGTCCAAGCCTTCTAGGTCAAAGATCCCTCACAATTCGCGACAAGAATAATAAAATGGCAATGCCAAAAAAACCCTCTACAGGCAGGTCCGGAAAGTCCGAAAGACATCAGCCGACGGCTGAGTCGAAAGGACCGGGAACAATACTCAACGCAAAGGCCATCGAAAACCTCTTTGAATACGCCCCCATCGGTGTGGCTCTGACCGACACCATCGATCACGGATTCATTCAAATTAATAATGAACTTTGCGAAATGCTTGGATATTCTCGCGAAGAGCTGATGGATCTCACAATTCTCGATGTTACTCACGCTGACGATGTGGCCCGCGAACTCAAACTACTCAATGAAGTCATCAAGAAAAAACTCGCCAGGACACTTTATGAAAAACGTCTTGTAACCAAATCAAAAAAAGTCCTCTGGTCCCGTGTCACGCTCTGCCCGATCACGGACAGCCCAAACAGACCGCCGATGGCTCTGAGCCTTATACAGAACATTCAGGAATTAAAAGACCTGGAAGTGCGCCTGGACGACCTGCGCAAAGAAATCGAGATCTTGAACGAAGCGAACAAAAATCAATTGAAGACGCTTCAGGAAAAACTCGAAACGAAAAATGCCGAAAAGAAATCGTTCAGCGAAGATCTCAAAACCATAAAAATGAGGTTCGAAGCCATTGCGGACGCCGTACCCGACATCATATTCTTCAAGAATAAGGACCTCGCCTACACATACGCCAATACTGCCATGTCACAAACGTTCGGCATACCCATTTCAGAGATAATCGGCAGAACTTCAAATGACCTGTTTCCCATTGAATCGGCCAATGAAATAAGGGAAGTGGACATGAAAGTCTTATCCGGACAGATTGCGCAGTATGAATCAGCGCACTGGATCAACGGAAAAAAGATCTACTTCGACGAATATAAAGCTCCATTGAAGAACGCCGAAGGCCAAATCGTGGGAATATTCGGATTGATCAGGAATCTCTCGGATTCCGGCAGGACACGGGAATTCCTGGAAGATAGGGCCATGGATTACCCCTCCGCCGCTATGCGTGAAGCCATGGAAAAAGCGGCGTTCGCAGCCGAAACCGACAGCATTGTCCTGCTACAGGGAGAAAGCGGCTCAGGTAAGGATTTTGTGGCCAGATGGATACATGACCACTCCAAACGCTCTTCAGGACCCTTCCTCGGAATAAACTGCGCCGCACTGCCTCATGAACTGGCCGAATCGGAACTCTTCGGTCACGAACAGGGCGCCTTCACAGGAGCTAAAGGACGAAAGCGAGGCCTACTCGAACTGGCCGAAGGCGGCACCCTGTTGCTCAACGAAATCGGGGAATTATCTCTGGCGCTCCAGTCCAAGCTACTCACTTTTCTCGATACCCGCAGCTTCATGAGAGTAGGCGGAGAAAAAAGCATAAAGGTTAACGCCCGCATCATCGCTGCCAGCCACAGAAACCTCAAAGAAGAAGTGGAAAAGGGAAGGTTTGAAAGAGCCCTGTTCTACCGCCTCAACGTCCTCTCAATCAATATCCCGCCACTGCGTGAACGAGCCGACGATATCCCGGCGCTCGTCTACGAAATGATGTCTAGAATCGCAAGGGAAATAGAACTAAAGGAACTGCCCGAAATCAAACCTGAAACCCTTGCCGAACTGACTCAACACGACTGGCCCGGTAACGTAAGAGAACTGAGGAATGTCATCGAACGAGGCCTGCTCATCTCACGCGGCCCCATATTCCGGCTGCCAGGGCCACTGACTGAAGATTCAGACTCCTGGTCACAAAAAATATCCTTCCCCGTCAATAACGACCTCAATCACCTCATACGCGATATCAGAATAAGCGTCTGCAACGAAGCCCTCCGAAGATCCGCAGGAAATCGCTCCAAAGCCGCAGCCATGCTGGGCGTGTCACGCGACGCCTTCTATCGATACCTCAAGTCGAAGAACAACGCGAGCGTTTTTAGGACAGATATTGACGAATGATGAGCGTAATTAAGACATATATGTTTTGCTAAGTCGTTATTATTACTAAGTAGGTATTTTTAGACTGTCGTGATTTCGCGCATACGCTCTGTTGCGTTATTCAACATGGACATGATCCTGTTATGTCCGCAATTGTATAACCTATTAACTTGATTAACTATATTTATTTTATTGTCTGAATAAAGAGTTTTGGCGCCAAAAATGCACCGACTAACGGTGATCGCAAGGCCTATTGTTACCCCCCCAACAATTAATAAAAATGCCTTGCGATTCAACAAAGCCCCTGTTTCCGGTGAAATCGAGGGGGGGGAGTCTAATGAGCAAAATAATTAATCAATCCCTCTTATGATTTCACCGAGGCTTAAAAATATACGAACCTTACAAACTTGCCCTATCCCCTCAAGCCTGACAACAAGACCACCCCGGCCAACATTATCACCGAACCGATCAATCGGCTGGCTATATTGGTTTCGCCAAAGAAACGCCATCCAAAGATCACGCCGATAACCATGCTTACACGTTTGACCGATATCATGTAAGCCACCGGCGCCATGCTGATAGCCAAAAAATGCGTTACTTCCTGTAATGACATGAAAACCCCGGCAATCAGGAATATAAGCCCAATCCTTCCGTCCATGACAAAAGGCGCCGATATGAGCTTCACCCGAAATATTCCCACAACAAGGAATATAGCTCCAACCAGCGCCGTGATCAGATAACCGAATTGCAGAGCTCCGAAAATCAGGACTCCGCTCTTACCCAACGTGGATGTGACGGCCCAAAGAATCGACACCATCAGCATCCTGCGAGCCCCCGAATCGCTAAGCACGGCTTTTACAGGGCCCAAAACGCTGAAATTAGATGGATCAACATTCAGGATATATGCGCCCAGGGTTACCAGTAGCACCCCTATCAGGCCCATCGATCCTATCGTTTCATCGAGTAGAACTGAGGCCGTTACGATCGTAATGGCAGGACTAAACGACAGCAGTGGCAATGTCAGCGACAGCGCAGACATCCTTATCGCCGACAAGAAAAGATAATAGGCCAGGACCTCAAGCGGAAGAGTCACCGCCAGAAGCTTCACGCCCTCAGGAGTAAATTCGATGAAATCAATCACAAAAAACATCGGGGACAAAAGGATGGAAGCCACACAAAGCATAACCCCGCCGGCTATCCATTCGTCATTGTCCAGCATCATCCTCTTGGAAACCGAATCACAACATGCGGTAAAAAAAGCGCAACCAAGCGCTATGAAAAACCATAACTGCAATTGTTAAAACCCTTGATAAAATCCTCAGAAAAAAATTTTCAGCCCGGCGCCAATCGCTTGAATATTTCCCTTAAAGGCCAGTGATATCTCATTGTGCGCCGTAAAACCGCATCTGTCACATTCCGATGGGCCACGGTTTTTCAGGTAACATCCTCGCTCAATCGTTCCATCCGGATCGGCGTTAACCAATAATTCATCATAACAGGTCCATCGTGATTTCTTGAGTTCATTCAGGCTCGCCTCGGAATTAGCCACGGCGTAACCCTGACGCTTTAACTCAATCAGTTCATCAAGCAGGGCCGCCCGACGCTCAACATCGACGAACAAAGGGTCCGGTAAGCCGTCATAAGGATAATAAAACTGAATCGTTATACCTTCGACGATACCCTGAAGGCTGCGAATCAACTCAGAAGCATGCTCATAATTCATTGCGCTTATAGTAAAACTCACAAATCCCCTTGAACCCGGGACCTTTTTGAGATTGGAAATCACCCTGGAATATACTCCCGCCCCCCTCACCGAATCATGTATCCGTTCAGGCCCATCAAGACTCACCCACACACGATTCAGGTTCAAACGCTCAAACCCGATCAGCCCGTTGGTCGTCATGCAAACACAAGCAAAAAGCTTATGAGCCTCCTCGATCACATCCGATATTCCATACGGGCCATCACGCCACAACATCGGCTCCCCACCCTCTATGATGAGAATCACCGCCCCGGTCGACCTCAGAGTCGCCAACGTCCTCTTTACACCCTGAAAATCAAGCTCATCTCCCTCACGCTTCCAGTAAGGGCAATGCACGCATTTCAGGTTGCACCTGTGAGTGATCTTGTAGCCCGCCAGCATCGGGGTAATACGCCCGGTAAAGATTCGCCTGGCAAAAGGTAGAGCGAACAAGCCGAGTCGCTTGATCCTCATTATCGTCACCTATGAGCCTCCATGCCTGATGTGTATGAAATCCGCTAAAATAGCGCGTGAAATCATTTTTTACAATGAATGGTTGACAAGACCATCAAAAATATACCATAATAGTTAATAAAAGAACATGTTCGTTATTATATTTTCTCACTTACCCTCACTAATTAAACCTGGTTGTGTAATATGCGTTCATCATAATGGGTGTTAACCCAAAAAGTATTGATAAGGGAGGGGAATGTCAACATCAGCATCTTCGCATAAAACATCGCCTCATGTCCACCTTCACCCCGTCATCGATCAACTGGTCTCTGATGAACTCAGAGGGCTCCTTCAATCCAAAGATACGCTCGATCTGAATTATCCCCACAGCATCAGGAACTTATCCCAAAATGACATGTGGAAATTGGCCTTAAGACGAGTGATGGAACGTCTGTCCGACCCAGGATTCAACGAAGACCTTTACTAGATCGCAAAATCAAACACCTTCATGTCTGCCAAAAAGCTGGAACAGGAGAGTCTATGTCCAACAAAACCCCAGGGACAGCCATACAGTTCAATATATCCGGCTCAGATGCTCTCAACCGTGATCATGGCGCCCAAACTTCTGAGTTAACATCCGCCGAACAGGAGGAAATATTCAAGTTCCTGAGTTCATGGATGCGGGCCGCCCGGGAATATGTGGACCGGAAGACATCCATGTGGAAGCTTCTTGAAGACCTTTACCACAATAGAATCGATCTTCGGACATGGAGCGCCGGGTCTCACTTATCCTCAGACACGGAAGCCAGGGTGGACGCTTCATATTCTCGATGGCAGTCGGACATAATCGTGTCTCCGAGCTACATAGTTGATAGCTGGGCTGACCGGGCTTATCAGGCGATCTTTAACGGCCCCGAATGGCTCACTGTCCTCCCGGAAGCCCCTTATCCCGACACATGCCAGGATGAAAACGGATTCCCCGCCTCGTTCAAGCTTCAGGAACTGCTCATAAACCGGCTAGGGCAGGGGCAGATCCATGCGAGGCTTTATGAGACGCTCCAAAGCCTTGTCCTGTTCGGATCGGTTTACGCAAAGATGTTCTGGAAAACTTCGAAGAGTCAAAGGCGCCGCTGGGACCTTGAATCGCTGGATCTGGTGACTGAAGATTACTGCGCCTGTGATTGCCCCATCATTCAGATCATTCCCCTGGATAGAATGCTGCTTGACTGGAACGCCGTATCCAGTGATGTCCAGCGAAGCTCCGGGATAGGCCACAGGGTTGATAAAAGCTATGACAGTGTCATCGACGGATTCGATCATGGCCTTTATAACCTCAACAGAGAAACTTTCGTCGAGCGTTTCCAGCAATCATCGGCGTGGAGCGCACGGCAGGAATCGCTGCTCAATGATCCGGAAAAGGACGCTGTTTCAGACGAATTCATAAATCAGGTTACTATCTGGGAGTTTCACGGCCAGATACCTATCCGAGGCTCATATCACGAATGTGTCTGTTCGGTAGTGACCGAAAAGGACAGCGACGATCCTCAAACAGGTCTTCTCATACGATTCTCGCCACGTCCTGCCCTGTGGTGCGGATTGCGTCCATTCCTATGCGCCCATTACACTCCCACACCCGGTCCTCTGGGAGTCGGCGCCGTTGAAAGCAATCTGGACCTGATACATTCCATATCTCAATTCCTGAGCCAATCACAGGACAACGCAAGGCTCACGGCCAACGCCCAGTTGATTGTCCGACGAGGCTCTTCCGCTGCAAGGCAAATTGGTCTTGAGGACGACACTGTCTATCCCGGAAAGGTCTGGCTCGTAGATGATCCGACGGATATCGTCCCGTTCCCGAAACTCAATTTCCCACAAAGCGACATCAACACCCTGATAAACTACCTGAACACCATGCTGGAACGCCGCACTTCCGTTTCGGACCTGTCCATGGGCATCGCCGGCAGAGGCAAGACAGCCACCGAAGCGCATATCCTGCAGCAGGCCTCAATGGCGCCTTTCGAAACGCGAGCCGACCTGTTTGCAAGATCATTCATCGAACCCATGGGGCAATTGGCCCTGAACATGATCCGACAGTTCACACTCGATGATCAGGTCGTGATGGCCCGCGACTACAGCGGTAAGGAGATACCCCTTGTCATCACAGCCCAGGAATTGCATTCCGGAGAATACCGGGTGTGCGCAACCCTGACACGTCAGGATTCCACTCGCCTGGCCAAAGCCCAGAGCATAGAACGTGCGCTGCCGACACTTGCCAATTTCCGTTCCCAGCTGGAAATGGAAGGGGTCCGTATATCATTTTCAGAACTCATAAAACGATACCTCGATCTCATTGGAGTCGACGGCGCCGACAGGATAATGACTCGATCAAATTCCGTCGATTCCGCCGAAACTGCATACAACCCAACAGGATCTCCAGAATTAACGGACATCTTTGGAGACGCCAACGATACCCCGGTTAATACGCCAAAGCGCCTCGTGGAAAACGGAGGCCCATTAGGGTCATATCCCGACGATATCAACGCATTGGCTCAAATGCTGCAAATCCAGGCCAATAGCGTCAATTCTTCCAACAGTCCTCTCGGATAAAACCAGCCGGCTCAACAAACATGTTCCGATAGATCTAACGCTTAACAAAGGGGGTTACTATGTCAATGTTTTTCAAGCATTACCTGCTGTTCAAAAACGGATGGGATGAGGAGGATGACTTAGATGTGGAATCACAACTCGCCACAGCGGCCTCTAATCTAGCCTTTCAGTCCGGTTTCATGCCGGCGCTCACGGAATTGATCAAGCGTGAACAGTTCATCAAGATCATGGAATGCCTCGATCGTGACAGGAATATCGACTTCAATCGAGGCTTCATCGCCGGCCTGGACAGAATCCTTAACCAACTCGACCGAATAACCATGAAAGCGGAGCAAAAAGCAAAATGAACCTCATGCATGATGAAACTCAACTAATCGCAGAACTCCCCGAAGACGCCATATCAGCGTCTGGCGAGGAATTCAGGGAATCCCTTTACGACGAAAATCAGGCTTCCATTCAGACTCCTGATCCATCCGATGAAAACACTTCAGCTAAATCGCCTGATGACAGGCCCGAAAATCTCGGCGCCGATGAAAACGTCGCTGACCTTAAAAACCTGATGATGTCCATCAAGAACTTTCAGGAAGAGCTTAACAGGAACCGCAAGGATATTGAAAGCCATCGCGAGCTGCTTGAACTGCTGGGGGCTGGCGCCTGGTCCAGGCAAAGCCAGGCGGATGAGGAATCGTTTCTCAAGGATATTCGGGAAGCTTTCGTAAAGGACCCCGCTCAAGCCACTTCCACAATAATGAAAAAGGCCAAGGAACAACTGTGGCAGGAATTTGAAAAGCGGATCAGCGAAGAAGCCAGGCAAAAAGCTGAATTCGACAGGTTCATGAACGGTGTGGCGTCCGATCCTAAAAAAAACGGGCTAAACCATTTTCGTGACGAAATCGAATACCTCGTGAGGACGCGCGGCCTGGAACCCGGTGAAACCGTCGGGCTAATCGAAAAAATCGCCTCAAAAATCAATGAAATTAATCAGCGCAAGAATCAGGCGATAAACAGGATGCGCTCGGAATCCCAGTTCGAAGCGTCCCGGAACTCCGACTCAAACAAGGATCCGGACAAAGAATTCACCAAACTCATGTCTCAGGCCAAAAACCTCGATGAAATGTTCGCAAACCTCAGGAAATTAAACCGCTAAACAGCCTAAGGAGGTCTATATGCCCGGAAATGTAATTGATTTCATGAAACTGTGGACTCAAAGCGATATTGAATCCGAACGTAAACTGAAGAAATTCCTCCTGATGGGATTGGACAAGGTGGTCCAGGGACAAAGCGATGTATTGTCCAGGATACCTGTCGGCCCATCAGTGGCGAGTCCTTTCGTGCGGTGGATGGAAGAATGGGGATACCCGTCTCAGGTTGTGGCGCAGCTTACCGACTCCACATTGACATTCTCCGGTAAGCTCTTCGGACAGGACATGACCGACAGCTCCATCAAGCAGATCATTCGCGTTGGGACCATACTTGAACGCCCGGACGGAGGCGCCCAGGTAAAGGTTACCGCCCTGAACGGCCTTGACGCGACCGTCGAAGCTTATGGCGGCACAACCCTGAGTGATGATGAGGATCCGGTTCAGTGGGACATCATCGCCGAAGTGTGGTCGGATTATCGTGACGCCGACGAACCCAGAGCCCTCGACAGGGTCTTCCGTGAAGTCGGTTCGCAAATTCACGCTGAGACCTTTGAAATTCCCAAAACACGCAAGAACACCGCCTATGAAATTGTGTCAAACGAAACGGAACACCAGATAGCGGCCCTGCTCGACAAACTACGCCGCCAGTTGGCCTATGCGGTCCTGCGATCCCGTCCTTACCATGATGGCGTTGGATTCGCTTATGGTAACAAAACGCAGGAATCCACCATGTGCGGGATTTGCTCATGGCCCGTCATAACACAACAGGAAATGCCCAATCCCCTCGTTTATGTTAACAGGAACGGCTCCCAGATCACCAAGGAGAATCTCGATGACCTGATCCGCAACCTATGGCTCACCGAACACGCTGACTATGGAAAAGGCGACTGGTGGATAGTTTGCCATCCCCTGACTCACCAATACATACATGATTTCGACATCGCCTACAGAATCATAGAAAAATCGGACCGTGAAGTAGGTTTTCACGTAGATCGCTTCGACTCCAAAATCGGCAAAAGCTTTCCCATAATGTCCGACAGGTACATGAGGCCCGACACTTTGCTGGTGCTCAACTTTGCGGCAACGCAATACGGATATTTCGCAAACGATCGCATGGATCGCAAGGAACTCCCCACTCAGGGCCGCTATCAACGCTGGCTCATCTCTTTTCAAACCTATGGCGTGGTGGTGAGAAATCCTCGCGCCAACATCGGCATGATCTACGGCCTTCAGTCATAATAAATAATAGCGGATTGAAGTTTTCGCGGGAATGGCAGGCTGACTTATCTCCATCTCTGTCATGAATACCCATCGAGTAGGAGTCAAGAATGGTTTTCGATTCCAACGATATCCAGGCCAAATGGCTCGATGAAAGATTCGAACACATAAACACGATGCTCGCCCATGTCAGGGATTCCGTGGACAAGGTCCGTGAAGACCAGTCCAGATGCATTAATCGCTGCGACTACGAAATGAACGCCTTTAACACACGTCTACGAGAAATTGAACGGCTTCAGGACGAAATGGCCGGAGCCGGCAGGAACAAGGTCGAATGCCGTGATCGCCAGAGCCTCACATGGCAGATGGTTATGGCGATCGGCGCCGTCTTCTCAGCAATGGCGGCTGTCATAACATACGTGGTGGGGAGGGTCTGATAATGCCGGAACTCAAGCGGCTGATACTTATCGCCGGGATATGTTTTCTGGGAATGTCATTGATGGTCATCGCCAGCGTGTTTGCCCCCTTGATAATGGGTCAGGACCCGTATGCGCTGCTCCGGTACGTCCTGATACGCATGACAGCGGCCCTTGTGGCCGCCCCATTTCTGGTCGGGTTAATGACCGCGACCGATTACCTCACCCCCGGAGATTGGATGGACGCCATTGGAAATGACCCGAAAGCTTGTTCTTATCTCATGTCTGCTGTTGTTATCGCAATTGGCGCAATCCTGTGCTGGGCGTGAAGCCCTGGCGCTTGAGAGCGCCCTTAAACGCTCTTTCTATCGACAACTGAAATTCATCGCCGCAAAGAAGCCCCCATATTCCTGGGGAGGAGCTTCCGATCTGTCAAAGGGGCTGGATTGTTCCGGATACATATTCCTTGCGGCAAAATGGGCCGGTTTACCCGGCGTGGCAAGAACAACGTCCCTGCGCATGGCAATGGGGTTAGGCGGTTGGACCGGACATGACGCCACAATCGATCAGGCCTCACAATGTGATCTGATTTTCTGGACATTAACCGCCTCACGGCCACATGGACATGTCGGCGCTGTAATGGAATCCAAAAAAGACAACATTCGTGTGGCCCACGCTTCCCAGACTAAAGGAGTTGTCCACGAAAAAATGAATGACTACCTCAGGCAAAAAACATCGCTGCTGCGTAAACTGTCTGTCGGAGACCCTCAAAGGGATCGTGACGGTGACAGGCCAGACAATCGATAGCCACTCCAAACAAAATAAAAACCGATAAACACCAACGAAATTCAATTAAAGAGGGGGAATAATCATGGACCAAACAAAACAGTGGTGGAATTCAAAGACAGTATGGGTGAATCTCCTGGCCATTTGCGGAACGGTCGCTCTGTCCTATGGGCTTGATGAAAATAGCTGGGTGGAAATATCCACAACCCTGCTGGCCGTCATAAACCTCGGGCTGAGGTTCGTGACAAAAACTCAGCTCACATAAGCACGGCGCCACGAATATGATGACATCAATCCTGATTGATAGCCTTTTCACGACATCATCTCCGAGCCCGTCCAATTCGCGTGATCCCGTCACGCAGGCTGTCCACACCTTGTGGGAATCCGGCGATCAGGCCGGGTTCTCCGTAAGGGTGTCTCCGGAATATGTAACGGGATCGGATCTTTATGTCATGCTCGATGAATCAACGGCGTCCCCGGGAGCCGCTCATTCCTGGAAGATCACCGTCACGCTCAACAGGCAAATAGACGGAGGCGCCGCCACTTTCACCGAAACATCAACCCACGACTGTCTGTCGCCAGGCGTCCCAAACTCTCGCGTCAAACGCAGGCTAGCGGCCACTGGAGCCGTCTCAGCCGGAACGGTGGACAACTACGCTATCCTGCCCGGCGATGACCTGACCTTCGTCCTCACGAGATCCGCCCCGGTCGAGGATGATGATCCTCTGGAAATAAGGGTAATAAACATCCATGTAGAATACGAAACCGCTCAGGCGACCCTGTCTGATTGTTCCGGACGAATCGGGCTGATCATCGAAGCGGTCCGTGATCTGTTCAATGAGCCTGAAGCGGATTTCCTCACTGATAGCTTCATACTGCGTTCCATAAACAGATGCCAGCAGGATATAGCGGCCGATGGCTACTGGCGAACAGGCACGTGGATACCATGTGTTTCCGGACGCGATGTCATTCATCTGCCGGACGTCATACCGGATTATGTGGATGTTTATCGTGTCGCCTACGGACCTCAACGCCGGGAACTCCGGCAATTGAACTCAGTCAGGCGTTTCATGAGCCTGAAGTCACTTCTTGGCATCCCCGGGACTCCGGAATATTTCCTTGCCCAAAATAACAACCTCATGATCATACCGACGCCAACCCAAACCCTGAGCCACGGCTTCCTCGTGTATCATTCATACTGTCCACCGCATATTTCATGTTCTCAGGATGCCGCTCAACCGGATATCCCCAAATCGTTCGACCAGATTTTTGTCTATTTTTCGCTGGCCCAGGCCTTCCTCAAGGATCGAGCCGCCCCTGGCGCCGACGTTAAATTCCACGAATACACAGCCCTTTACCAAAACCTCAAGAACAGGCTGCTCTCCACAATGCCGCATGCCGCGCGCCTATCCCCCCCATGGCGGTAAGACATCGGAGTTCGGAGATGGGAGTTAGGAGTTAGGAAGTAGGGCGGCCCGTGGCCGCCGTCTTATAATCGG
Organism: uncultured Desulfomonile sp.; assembly: GCA_937930835.1. GTDB lineage: Bacteria > Desulfobacterota > Desulfomonilia > Desulfomonilales > Desulfomonilaceae > CAITZA01. The sequence continues at coordinate 198 of CALGLN010000120.1, read as the reverse complement.
GATCGACGCCATGGTAGCCGCCGGCCTCTGCGCCGGTGGTTGTTGTGAGGCCCCGCGATACCATCAGAAAGCGGCGTGAGCCGTTGGTTTTCCCTATCTCCCATCTCCGAACTCCCATCTCCGGGGCGGCCGGCTCCCGCCAAATGGCTTCCCTGAATCCGGGCGCGGAGGCCCGGCGCTACCATCGTCTATTGCCGG
>CALGLN010000119.1 GCA_937930835.1 uncultured Desulfomonile sp. | reverse complement strand
GGTTTTGTGTTTTCCCATAAAAGGTTCCTCCTCTCTACTTAGGTCTGCTCAATCTGAACTCTTCGCGTTTTTATGTAGCGCCTGCCAAAAAAAATAATACCCTTGGAAAGTCCCTACCCGGTGTTTCTTTCCATGGTGAATATGACTCCGATTTTTCGGTAACTTGCTTATGGCACAAATGGTTAGGGCCACCTGAACGTAGACTCGCAAAAATCTAATTCAATTCTCTAGGTCAAGTCAAGAGAAAAATCCCAACATTTAAGCTAAATAACGCCATGTGGCCTTTATCTAGGGTAATAATTCTCTGCTATGCTGAATTATTTTCAGCGATCTAAGAATGCTACCAAACGCGTAGGTTATAATATTATAAAAATTTACCAAAATCAATTAGATTTAGAAAATCTGGTCATCGACCATTATTTCGTAGCCGTAACCTCTAAGTCTGAGTTCGGTTGGATGAAAAATTGTCCTACCAGCATTGAAAGCGCACTTGACTATGAGGTCAATTTGATCATTATGCTGTTAATTGAAAAAAGGCCGGAGCCGGGGAATTTACTTCAGGGAATTGCTTCATGAAACAACAACATTCCGAAATGCCACCTGTTAGATTTCTGTATGCTACAGACGGGGTTAGAAAGCCTTTCACGGAAGAGATGCTCTCTAGGACAGTTCTCATTGAGCGGCCGGGATCAGGCAAGAAGAGTAATAAGCCCATGAGTTACCGGGAATATGTTCGGTTTATTAAAGATTTTTTGGAAGACAGATGGGATGACGTTACTGAAATAATTGGCCAACGATTATTTAATCCGAAGGTCACGATTGATGAAATTGAGATTACGGCAGAGAAAAGTGGAAGCGATTATCACCCTGCTTCAATAAGGTTTCTAACTGCTGATAAAACTGTCAAATTTGTGGCAAACGTCGCTCTTACTGGCAGAGGCCGATCACGTTTGAAACAGGATTTTCTGTGCATGGAATACCTTCATCGTGAGTTTGAGGAAAAGTTCGTGCCACAGCCCTTCTTGATAAGCTTAGTAGAAGAGTTTACCGAAGCAAATAAGCCTGATTCGATGGTAATGTTTTTGGCCGAATGGCTAGAGGATTTTCACGAATTTCACGTAACGCGGGTAGGCAATGAGGAGAAGACATCTATAATCCTCTGGGATACAACGGGTGGCTCAAGAATTCTTTCGACAGCCGACTCCGAAGAAATTTATCGTCAGGTCGCTTGCATTCTCAGCCGCTATTTTGATCTGAGGGATTACCGGGAAGTTTTCCCTTGGCATCATGCCGCAGGTGATTTTGTTGCTAAAGTGGGGAGGGAAATCGTTGTCAAGCTTGTAACTGTTCGACAGTATGAGGCAAGAATACAATCAGAGGATGATTTGGTCTTTGATCCTAACGAGGCGGCCCTTCTTTTCCTGTGCAATTTAACAATACGGAATCGACTGGACCGGCTTGATGGAATTGGTGAACTTGTTTGGATTCCACGAAATTATCTCCGTTCAACCGTTGACGGTTTCTTCCAGGCCATAGAATTGAGAGAGAGTCTTGGTGAGATACAGCCAGGATTGGCTACAACTTTGAGACTAATGTGCCAGAATTTAGATTTGGCGGCGTGGACTCATTTATTTGGAAATACCTTGGCTTCCTTTAACCCAGAGGCTCCTGACTACGAACTCATAGAATACAATCTGCCTCAACATATACTGGAGGTTTATCAGTTGTTTAGGCAATCTCAGGACTCACGAATAACTTCCCAAGATTACGATTGAAATGAATTCATTCACTTGTGACATTCCCAGGGTATTGATATCGGCATTAAAAGGAGGAGCGGGTAAGACCTTAATTACTCTTGGTTTAATTGCTTCTCTCAGGAGACGCGGATTAAAAGTCTCAGTCTTCAAAAAAGGTCCCGATTACATTGACTCAAACTGGTTAGGTTTTGCGGCGAATTCACCGTGTTACAATTTAGATTCCTTCTTGATGGGACAAGATGTGATCATTGATTCGTTTGTAAGGAAGTCTGCAAAAACGGACATAGCCATCATAGAGGGGGCCAGAGGCTTATTCGACGGCGTTGACAGCTCGGGCTCTTACAGCACAGCAGAACTAGCAAAAACATTGGGAGCGCCAACCCTGCTTATCATTGAAGGATCCAAAATGTCTGGGACTGCTGCCGCTCTCACTAGGGGATGTCAAGTTTTGGATCCGGGCTTGATGCTTGAGGGCGTAATACTCAACAGAGTTGCCGGGAGCAGGCATGAGGACATCATGAAATCCGCTGTTATGAAATCATGCGGAATTCCAACCGTTGGATCAATCGCCAAGCAGACGTTCAAGAACTTTCCTCAGAGGCATCTGGGATTGCTTCCGATTGAGGAACACCCGGCAGCTTTGAGTTTGATTGAACAGGTTGAAGCTGTTATCTCCAAGGGAATAAATCTGGATAAAATTGTTGAGATTGCAAACAAAGCTCGAAAACTTGAAATCACAAGGCCCGACCTAACTTCAGAAATCGGCGAGTCCTTTTCTGGAGATCTGCGAATAGGTTTTCTAAAGGATTCAGCGTTCCAATTTTACTATCATGACAATCTTGACGCTCTGGAGGCTACAGGAGCGAGCCTTATTTCGGTCAGCGCTCTTGATGACCAGAAACTGCCAGATATTCACGGGCTTTATATCGGAGGAGGATTTCCGGAAACCAATGCTGAAGCCCTGGCTGCAAATCATTCATTCAAAGCCTCGTTGGTGGAGGCAGTGGCAAACGGCCTGCCAGTGTATGCTGAGTGTGGCGGATTGATGTATCTTTCAAAAAAAATAATTCTAGATGAGAAAGAATTCCCAATGGTTGGCGTTTTCCCAATTACAACGGTGTTAAAGAAAAAGCCACAAGGTCTGGGGTACACCGAGGTGGAGGTGACGGGAAAAAATCCATTCTATCCCCTAGGAAAGGTTATCAGAGGTCACGAATTTCATTATTCCTCTGTTGAACTGGAAGATTCGGCTGCTCCTGTTTACGCCTTTAGAATAATTCGAGGACACGGAATGGATGGGGTCAACGATGGAATATGCGTTAACAATGCCATGGGTTCATATCTTCACGTGCATGCGCTAGGCGTTCCATACTGGGCACGGGCGATTGCAAAAAGAGCTTTTCAATTCAAATTGAGTCAGAAGAAACAATGATTTCTACAAGTATACCTAGAATGGTTCTGGGAGCATTGAAGGGTGGGTCCGGAAAAACTCTCATTAGTGTCGGTATAATTGCTGCTCTGCGAAAACGAGGTTTTAAGGTAGCTGTTTTCAAAAAAGGCCCCGATTATATTGACGCTGGCTGGCTCGGACTTGCAGCTTCAACAGATTGCCACAACCTGGATTCATATCTTTTCAGCAACTCTGACATTCTCAAAACGTTTGTTCTGAAATCGAAAGATTTTGACATCTCTATTATTGAAGGTAATAGGGGGGTTTTTGACGGAGTAGACTCAGTAGGAAGTTTTGGCACTGCTGAATTGGCCAAGCTATTAAAAGCGCCATTGATCCTTGTTATCGATTCAACAAAGATGACCCGAACTGCAGCCGCTCTAGTACTTGGGTGTCAATCCTTGGATCCGAACCTAATTCTGAAGGGGGTAATAGTCAATAGGGTTGCCGGCCAAAGGCACAAAAGAATATTGACTGAATCTATCGAAAATATTTGCTCCGTTAAAGTTCTAGGGTCGATTGATAAACTGAATCTGGAGAGCTTCCCTCAAAGACATCTCGGTTTATTGCCTTTGCATGAGCATCCTGGAGCTGCAACATTTGTTCAGCAAGCTGCGGAGATAGTTGAGAACAATGTGGATATTGAGGCATTAGTTCAAATAGCTAATCAGGCCAATGAGATACGTCTGGAAAACCATTTGTTTGTGCCGGATGAAAACGGAATGGAACACACTTGTTTAAAAATAGGTGTTTTGAAAGATTCTGCTTTTCAGTTTTACTATCCGGAGAATCTTGAAGCGCTAGTACATTCAGGGGCAGAATTGATAGAAATAAATTCGCTGGAACCCAAAAAATTACCTGTAATAGACGCTCTTTATATTGGAGGCGGTTTCCCGGAAACTCATGCTGAAAGGCTTTCTGACAATCAGGTTTTTCGTCATTCGCTAAGAAATGCTGTGGAAAATGGCCTGCCGGTTTATGCTGAATGCGGTGGTCTGATGTACTTGTCTCGAAGTTTGACCATAGATAACAACAAATATCCAATGGTAGGAATTTTTGATATCGACGCCGTGTTGGCCATGAGACCCCAGGGTCACGGTTACATACACGTAAGAACGGTGCGGGAAAACCCATTTTTTCGGGTCGGCTCGACACTAATTGGTCATGAATTTCACTATTCTTTTATTTCCAACAGTGACACCGATTCTGGTAGTTATGCTTTCGAGGTTTTAAGGGGGCACGGCATCAACGGTAAAAATGACGGCATATTCCGGAAAAATGCGCTCGGAACTTATGTTCACATTCATGCGACCGGTGAGCCCTGGTGGGCAAAAGGCATCTTGAACAAAGCTCATGATTACAGTCTATCTCGCAGAGTTTTGGATTTTGATGAAGACAAATGAATGTTAGAGAAAAAATTGACAGCATTATGGGGCCAAGCGGTGTGATAGCAGACTGCATAGAAGATTACGAGCACCGTTTGCAGCAGATCAAGATGGCCCATCATGTATATGATGCTTTGAATTCAGGCGACAGACTGATTGTAGAAGCTCCGACTGGAACAGGAAAGACACTAGCGTACCTGATCGCTACAGCTTTGTCACGCAAGCGTGTTGTAATTTCTACTGGCGCCAAAAATCTTCAGGAACAGCTTTTTTACAAAGACATCCCGTTTGTACGAGAACACCTTTTTCAAAAATTTAACGCCGCCTTACTAAAAGGACGTGGAAATTTCGTTTGTCATTTGAGGTTCAAGAATTTTGTGCGTCAACCGAGCCTTTATTCGACAGAAGCAGAAAAGCAGATGCAGCAGATTGTTCAGTGGTATGCAAAGACGAACAGATCAGGCGAAGGCGACCGAGCTGAAATAACTGATTTGCCAGATGATAGCCAGATTTGGTCCGAAATTTGCTCGACGGCTGAAACATGTATTGGTAAGAAATGCCCTGATTATGATAGATGCTTCATCCAGAAAATGAAGGCCAGAGCTGCCGTAGCTGATATTATGATAGTAAATCACAGTCTTCTGGTTTCAGACCTTAAAGTCAAGGCTTCAGGATATGGTGAGGTCATTCCAAGGTACGAGGCTTTGATAATTGATGAGGCTCATAGATTTGAAGAAATAGCCACTAAGAATCTTGGTTTCCAGATAAGTCTTTTCAGGATCATCAGATATTGCAGGGATCTTAGGGCCAAACTCGCTGAGCAAAAAATTGATACTCGAAAAATACTGTCTAACATTTCTGATTTAGAAGAATCCGCCCGGCGTTTATTTAGTTTCTTTGATGACGTGGTTGGTTCAAAGACACTTGATTCAAATTTGAAGCCCGCAATCTGGGAAACCGTACGATTATTGAGTTCGCGATTTGAAACGACTTCATCGATGGTTCTTAATTTGCCGGACCTACCGGAAGAACTTCGACTTCTTGGCAAAAGGGCTACAGAATTGGCGACGGAGATTCAGACTGTTTTCGACATGAATTCTGATTATAATTATGCTTGCTGGGTTGAACGCAAAGAGCGGAATGTAACGTTGAATGCGGCCCCTGTTGAAATTGGAGATGTTCTGGTCACACAATTGTACGAAAAGATCGAATCCTGTGTTTTCACGTCCGCAACTCTGTCAACGGGAGGGAATTTTGATTATTTCAAGGCAAGACTAGGCTTGAATATGGGGCCTAAACCAACTGAAGTAATTCTAGACTCACCATTTGACTACTCTTTGCAGACATTGCTCTACATACCTCAATCAATGCCTGATCCATCATCGCATAATTTCGTTAATACTATGGCACATCATGTCGAAGAAATTCTGAATGCGACAAAAGGACGGGCTTTTGTGCTGTTTACTTCGTATAAGAACATGGATGCAGTTTTTAATCTGTTGCAAGACAGGTTGGAATTTCCAATGTTGATTCAGGGATCGAAACCCAAAACGGCCCTACTAGAGGAATTCAGGGTGACTGATGGGGCAGTTCTGTTCGCCACTAGCTCGTTCTGGGAAGGAATTGATGTGAAGGGTGAGTCTCTTTCTTGTGTGATAATTGATCGACTACCGTTTGCCCCTCCTGGGGACCCAATTGTTTTTTCAAGAATTGAACGAATGAAGAAATATGGAGCTGAGCCTTTTTTTTCTTATCAGGTTCCCATGGCGGTCATAGCCCTGAAACAGGGCATGGGCAGACTTATTAGGACTCGTTCAGATCGTGGGGCCCTATGTCTAATGGATCAAAGAATTCTTACTAAAAACTATGGTAAAATATTTTTGCAAAGCCTTCACAACAGCCCTATAAGTCGTAACATAAAAGACATACGAGTGTTTTTTAATTAATTAATCAGAAACCTCAATGTTTATGATCGATTGTATTACGGAGCTTAATTTTGGACGAGCAAACCGGTTTTTACAGGGCTACGGCGCAAATTGAAGTGTCTGAGACAACATTTGATGAACTTGCGATTGCCGTATCAGGATCGATTACATTTGAAAATGCCGCCGAGGTTTCTGAGAAGTTCAAAAGGATTTTTGATGAAAACCCCTTGAAAAATGTTTCGATGGATCTCAAGAATCTCAAACATGTAGACAGTTCTGCGGCTGCCATCATAATTGAGGCGCATCAGAAATGTCGATCAAACAACAATCTGTTGAAGCTCCGAAACGTTCCAGAATCCATCAATAGGCTCCTGCGCAACATCAATATCGATAGAATGCAATCAGCTGACATCCTGGGTCCACGTTTAGAGGCCGGTTTCTTCCAGCAAGTGGGGGTGGCCTCAATTAACTTTCTGAACAACGTAGTGGACATTCTCACATTTGTAGGCGGAACGGTGATTGCTGCTGCGAAGGATGTCAGAAGGCCACTAAGCATTAAATGGGACTCCTTTCCCAAAATTCTAGAGAGAGCTGGCGCCGACGCAGTTCCCATAGTAACATTACTCAGTTTCCTCATGGGATGTATCCTTGCTTTTCAATCGGCCATTCAACTCAGAAAGTTCGGAGCTAACATATTTGTGGCCGATTTGGTGAGTCTGTCTATCTGTCTGGAGATGGGGCCATTGTTGACTGCGCTGATCATATCGGGTCGCTCAGGCGCAGGCTATGCGGCTCATATAGGGACCATGCAGGTTCGGGAAGAGCTGGATGCGCTTCGCACTATGGGGATAGACCCAATTCGTTATCTGGTAACGCCTCGAATAGTAGCGGTAGCAATTGCTGCGCCATGTCTGACAATCTTGGCTGATTTGGTTGGAATTGTGGGAGGATGTCTGGTAGCCTTTTTTTCTCTTGATGTAACCCCAACAGGATTTTTTAATCAAACTCATAAGGTTCTGGAAGTAAGCGATGTGATGAAAGGTTTGATAAAGAGCTTTGTTTTCGGCATCCAGATAGCTACGATTGGCTGTTTGCGAGGATTTCAGGTTAGAGGAGGCGCTGAAGGCGTCGGTAGGGCTACTACATCAGCGGTGGTGACATGTATATTCGTCCTTACGGTTACTAATGCTGTTTTTGCTCTGTTGTTCTACTATTTTCCTCGTGTGTGGATTTTCTGAAAAAGATATGATGACCAGAATAGCTGGAATTACTAATTCGCCTTTAATACGAGCAAGCGACATCACAGTGGCTTACGGCGATGAAATCATTCTTAAAAATGTATCTCTGGACGTGTATCAAGGCGAAATATTGGCGATTCTAGGTAGATCTGGCTGTGGAAAGACAACTCTATTTCGTGCTTTGATTGGACTTCTGGAGCTCAAGGGCGGAGAGATATTTGTAGACGGGGAGAAATGCCCCTCAATAGTTGAAGGTGGGCCAAAAGATCTTATGAAAAAGATCGGGGTGTTGTTTCAATCTGGAGCCCTGTTCAGCTCCATGACAATTGCTGAAAATATAGCGCTACCCTTAATTCAGTACTCTAGTCTTCCTCACGAACTAATTGAGAAAATCGTTGCGTTAAGATTGGCTGAAGTTGGTCTGGCGGGCCATGCTCAGTCTTTTCCCTCTGAGCTCAGCGGTGGTATGCAGAAGAGGGCGGCGTTAGCTAGGGCAATGGCTCTCGACCCAAAGATGCTATTTTTTGATGAGCCTTCAGCTGGATTGGATCCCGTCACAAGCGCTGAGCTTGATGAAACGATCATGGCTATAAACCGGGAATTGGGCACAACGATAATTGTGATCACACATGAACTCGCAAGCGTGTCCAGAATTGCCCACCGCATCATCATGCTGGATGGTCAGGAAAAAGGAATTATAGCTGAAGGCACGCTGGCAGAACTAAAATCCGTGGAGAATGACAAACGAATTAGGGATTTTTTTGCCGTTTTGAATTAGGATCAATTTTTTTGGATTTATACAGTTTGTTAGCAAGGAAAAAACGCCTGCTGACTGGGGATCATTTTATGAGGTATTGTTCACTTAAAGCTGTTTAACTGTCGGGGAGAAGTGATGTCGAGCCAGGCTTCCAAATTTAAGATAGGCATTTTTGTAGTGTCGGCGCTACTGATTTTTGTGTCAGTTTTTGTATGGCTTGGCGCTTCAAGATACTTTGAAGATTCCCAAACGGTAGTAGCCTATTTCACGGAGAGTGTGCAAGGCTTGGAATCCGATAGTCCTGTGAAATATAGAGGTGTCCCAATCGGGAGGGTAAAATCCATTCAGATGGCTCCAGATGCTCGCCTGATCGAAGTAAGAATGAATCTCAATAGAAATTTTAAAATTAATGACGACCTTGGAGTTAAAATCAATCTTCTTGGATTGACTGGACAAAAATATCTCGAGATGGACAACTTCAGACCTGATCAAGTCCGTGAACCGATAGTTCTCGATTTTACTCCACGATACCCGGTGATTCCAACCTATCCTTCAGACATACGTGAAATTGGAAACGCCTTGGAAAATATTTTCCAAAAAGTTAAAGGCGTGGACCTTGAAAGAGTCACAAACAACCTGATAAGAATCAGCGGCAGGCTAGATAAAATGCTGTCTGACTCACAGATAGACAACACGTTTGTTGACGTTGCAGAAGCAGTAAAGGAAATAAAAGAAGTAGGCCGCAAACTTAACGATGATATTTCCCGTAACCAACCTATAAAAGCAATGACGAAAACATTCGAGAAAGCAAATGAATTTTTACAATCTGGCTCAGAAGCTGCTAGAAGTATTGACAGGATGGTGAGAAGGTCAGACAACAATATCAATCTCTTGACTCAGAAACTAGATCGCAGCGCTGACAATCTCATAGATTTTACCAGGATGATCAAGCTCAAACCGTCGAGCATAATTTTTGGACCTGGAGACAAAAGCGGCGATGGCCGCTGAAAAGTGTTTTCGAGTTAATCGCTGGATAGCAAATATTCTTAAGTGGTCATCATAGTCGATTAAAACATCAGGGTTAAAGTCATAAAATGGGATGATTTTTCTGAAAACATACAAAATTTCTTGTGTATTCAAAAACTACATTTTTGTTACTGTAATCTTTTTGATTTTTTTTAACTCATCGGGGTGCGGGTTCAGGTCATCAAGCGGCATCACATATCATAACCTCGATTATCCTTCTCCTGCAGTTGAATACGCGAATCCACTACCGGATGTGCTAATGGTATACAAATTCCTTTCCGGGCCATCAGTGGATACACTGTTCCTAACCAGTACCGACAATAACTCAAAACAATCCATAGTGTCTCAGCATCGATGGCAGGATAATCCTGTTGATCTGATTACCGAATTAGTTCTGCGTGACATTGAGACATCAAGGCTTTTCGAAAAGGCGGTAGATCAATGGAGTAACTCGCGTTACAGATACGCGCTAGAAGGAACTATCCAACGCCTGAATGGGGAAGTTAAAGATCAAACCGCTATCGCAGTGGTGGAGGCAGAGGTCTCCTTTATCGATTTTGAGGCTTCCCATCGGAGTAAGAAAGTCATTTTCAAAAAGTCCTACAGAGTTGACGAACCTAGCGTGAACAAAACTCCGACGATGATTGCAGAAGCAATAAACAGGGCGGTAAGAAAACTTTCGAAAAAAATTCGTGACGATGTGGCTGTTAGTGTCAAAAGAGTAAATCCTGAATCCGAGATCAATTAATTCAAATTCGGTTAACACCAAAAAAGAGCGAAAAATCAAAAAATAACCGAATAGGCTTTTCGTAAAGGGCATTTTGCAATACACTAAAGCAAAATTAATTCATGAACCGATATTAATCCCGAAACAATCTGCAACGTGAGGAAGACCATGAAGCGAATACTAGTGGTTGACGATGAAAAGCACATTTGTGAACTGTACAAAATTGAGCTGGAGGATGAGGGCTATTTGGTTACCATAGCCAATTCTGGCTCTGAGGCTCTAGATGTGGTCGACAAAAATCCTCCTGATCTTATTGTGCTGGATATTCAGATGCCAGGGATGGATGGGATAGAAACTTTAGAAAAGCTGCTGGGAAAAGACAAAGGAGTTCCCATAATTCTTAACACGGCATACAGTCACTACAAGGATGATTTCACAACCTGGGGCGCCGACGCATATGTTGTCAAGTCATCGGACACTTCCAAATTGAAGGCTGAAATAAAGAGGTTGCTGGGCTAATGAATCTCAAAAAAGAAATGAAGGAAACCCTTTGTATATTAATGGCTGGTGGAAAAGGTGAAAGGCTTTATCCTTTGACAAAATCTCGGGCGAAGCCATCCGTCCGATTCGGCGGTAAATATCGGATAGTCGATTTTACGCTTTCCAATTGTCTCAATTCTGACATTCGTCGAATTTATGTTCTAACGCAATATAGGTCCCTCTCTCTGGATAGGCACATTAGACTTGGTTGGAGCATTTTCAATCACGAGCTCGGAGAGTTCATTGAATGTGTTCCACCACAACAGAGAAACGTTGATCGTTGGTACCGGGGCACGGCCGACAGCATTTACCAGAATATATACATTTTACAAAGGGAGCGACCTAAACGGGTTCTAATACTTTCAGGGGACCATGTCTACAAGATGGACTACAATGACATGTTAGCCTTCCACATCGAGAAGAACGCTGAACTTACAGTGGCGGGCGTAGAAGCTCCCAGGGCTGAAGCAAAGGCTTTCGGGGTCATTGGCTGTGACGAAAATTATCGCATTATTGACTGGGAAGAGAAACCCGCCAAACCTAAGACTATACCCGGTGACCCCAATACGTCTTTCGTATCAATGGGAGTATATATCTTCAATACGGAGACATTGGTAAAAAATGTAATCGCCGATGCCAAGAACAAGAATTCGTCACATGATTTTGGCAAAGACATAGTCCCTCGAATGATCGAGTCTAACAAAGTGGTTGTTCACAGTTTCAAGGAACCAGGACCAGAAGGAGGGCGTTATTGGAGAGACATAGGTACACTGGATGCCTATTGGGCTGCAAATATTGACCTCTGCTCTGCAAATCCTCAGTGCAATCTATATGATGAAACATGGCCCATCAGGACTTATCAGATCCAGGCCCCGCCTGCAAAAATAGTTCAGGTCACGGCTCGTGGAAAATCTGCAACCCGAAAATCTCAAATAGTTAATTCAGTTATTTCTGGTGGATGTCTTATCAGTGGAGCGGAAATCAAGAATTCCGTGCTTTCACACAATGTTATCGTTGAAAGCGGAGCGTCACTTGATGAGGTTGTTGCGTTGGACCGAGTCAGGATTGGACAGGGAGCAAGAATTAAAAAAGCCATCATTGATCAAGATGTTGATATCCCGGCGGGTTTTTGTATAGGCTACGATTCTGAAACGGACAGCAGTCGTTTTAGCATTTCTCCTTCAGGTGTAGTAGTCGTTCCACAAGGGATGAGCTTGGAGTAGGTTGTAGAGTAACAATCCTAATTTCTTTAAGGTTTTTCAAAATGCCCACCATACGTGTCAGAGATCGAAGAATTTCATATGAGTCTCAACCCAAAGTCTTGAACCCGGATAAGTTGGCCATTATTTTTATCCACGGTACGGGAGGTGACAGCAACGATTGGCGTTATCAGTTAGAGGGGCTTGGTAACCAATTTCAGGTTGTAGCTCTAGAGCTACCGGGTCATGGCGGCTCGGATGGTCCTGGAGAATCGGAAGTGGCGAAATACACCGATTGGGTTCAGGATTTTGTAGAGGAAATGCGATTTGTCAAAGTATTTCTGGTCGGTTGTTCGCTGGGAAGCGCCATAGCGCTGACTGCGGCGTTGAATCCCAGGCATTGGCTCAAGGCTATAGGTTTGGTAGGGGCAGGAGCACGCCTTCGAGTGATGCCAGCGTTGTTGGATGCGCTTCTTACCAATCCTGAGCCCGCATTGAATCAACTCGGCGGTTTTTGTTTGTCCGACAATCCTCCCGAAAGTTTGTTATCTTTCATCAAACAAAAATATTCTGCTGCAAGCCCATTGCTTATTCACGGAGATTTAAGCGCCTGCGACCGGTTCGACATTATGGAAAACGCCAGTTCAATAAAATTACCTACATCAATTATTGTAGGGGCTCAAGACAAGCTTACACCAGTAAAATATTCGGTATATCTTAATAGGGCTATAGATCATTCCACGTTAACGCTAATTGAAAATGCTGGTCATCTGGTCATGCTAGAGCAGCCTGAAAATTTCAATTTGTCGATCAGGAGGTTTCTGGAGGGCATAGGCTGTAGCTCATAAAATTGTCGTTTCGTGTCAGCGCAATTCAGCAAATTCGATTCTGTTTCTTCCGTTTCCCTTGGCTTTGTAAAGAGCCTCGTCAGCGGTCCCGATAATGTCGTCGAGGAGGTGATTAGATCCGGGAGCCACCACCACTGCGCCAAGACTTAAAGTCATAGAGAACGTAGCTTCTGTTGAGATGACTTTGTTCTGTTCAAATACAGATCTGAGTCTTTTTCCGGAACTTTGTGCGCACGCTTGATCACAATTAGGGAAAATTATTAGAAATTCTTCGCCTCCGTATCTACCGACCGAGTCATATTGTCTAATGCTGGATCTTAGCCGAGAAGCTGTCTCTCTAAGAGCAGCGTCGCCTACCAAATGCCCGTACATGTCATTAATTTTCTTGAAGTGATCTATGTCTGCCATTATTACGGTTAACGGTTTGGATTCTCTTGTAGATCTTGCAACTTCTCTACCCAGGATTGCGATTATTGCGTGTCTATTCCATAAGCCTGTCAGCGCGTCATGCGTCGCCTGAAATTCAGACGCCTTAAGAGCCTCGACCAAGTCTTGCTGTAACTGAATTATTCTTGTTGCCGCTCTGATTCTAACTCGTAACTCCTGTGGGTCAAATGGCTTGGTTATGTAATCATCTGAACCGGCCTCCAAGCCGTCTATGATATCTTGCTTACTACTCTTGGCGGTAAGCAGTATTATGTAAGTGTAGGGTTTGGTTTCCATTTTTCTGATTTTCTTGCAAAGAGTTGGTCCATCCATACCGGGCATGACCCAGTCAAGCACGACCAATTTTGGAGCGTCAGGTTTGTTCAATTCTTCCCAGGCTTGTGTCCCATCCTCGCAAGCAACAATATCGTGACCCCAGTTTTTTAGATTAGCTTCCAGAAATCTCCTGGTAACTCGATCATCCTCGGCAATCAGTATCCTCAAATGTTTTCCTCCAAGAGTTCTGTGAAAATCTAAAATCATACTCACTTTTTAGAATCATACTCGTCTTTTATCATCTATTGCGATATTTTTTTTAGCTCGTCCCGAATTCGCCGAATCTCAGTTTCGGAAATTCCGCTGAAGCTCTTGATTTGATCATCGGAAGCTTCCAAAAGACCCTTTACGGAACCGAAAAAATTAAGCAAAAGTTTTTGCCTGGCAGGTCCAATTCCTGGAATCTGATCCAATGATGAGCGTATAAGCTTTTTTTTTCTACAATTCTTGTGAAATGATAATACAAATCTATGCGCTTCGTCTCTAATCCTCATCAATAGAAGTAAAGAAGAGTCCCCTTTTTTGAACGTGACGGGATTTTTTCGGTTAGGCACATAAATTTTGTCAGTTTCACCCTCTTTGACCGGTTTGGCTATCGAAGCCACCTTTATTCGTTTTGAGCTCAGCATGGTCTGAAGAGCTGAAACAGCAGCGTTTAGTTGAGATTTACCCCCATCTATTAACATCAAGTCGGGAAGGGGATCTTCTTCGGAATGTTGTAATCGTCGAGAGATTGTCTGATAAATCATTCCTGGGTCATCTTGGTCTTGAAAATCACGAATTGTAAATTTTCGATACCCCGTTTTATTTGGTTTCCCGTCAAGAAACGAGACCTTTGCCCCTACAGCTTCATTTCCAGCAAAATTTGATATGTCATAACATTCTATCAAATGTGGGAAAATGCCCAAGTCAAGTTTCGTTGAAATACGTTCAAGCAACTTCTTTAGTGAATCTTTCTGCTTTTCCCTCAAAAGCGCATTCTCGGCGTTTTTCAGAGCTAAACCCATTAGGCGTCTTCCCTCGCCTCGAATAGGAATCCTGATCACGACCTTTGAGCCTCTCAGGTCGGAAAGCCATGCTTCCAAAAGGTCCTGTTGTTCGATTTCAGAAGAGACAAAAACTTCTTTCGGCACGGAAGCGCCTGAACCATAAAATTGTTTCAGCGCGGAGGTCAGTATTTCATTTTTTTCGAGGGTGGAGCTCTTAAAAACAAAAGATTCTTCAGAAATTAAATTGCCTTTTCTAAATGATAGGAAAGCTACAGCAAAGGTATCAGATTCGCCAGTTTCTAGCGCAACAACATCCTGATCCTTTTGGTGAAAGAACGCGACGCTTTGAATTTCAAGCGTCCTTTTGACTGACGCGAGTCTGTCCCTTAATCTGGCGGCCTCCTCAAACCTTAGATTGTTTACTGCATCCTGCATTTGGCTCTGAAGATATCTTGTGAATTCATCGCTTTTCCCCTCAAGTAAAAGTACAATGGAATTAACCATTCTTCTATACTCATCCGGATCAACATTGCCCGTGCAAGGACACATGCATCTTTTCATCTGACAGTTTAAACAAGGTCGCGTGCATGTTTTTAACTGTCTGTCAGTACATTGTCTCAAAGGAAAAAGCTTTCTTATTAGATGCAGAGTGACGCGGGCGTCCCTCGCGGATGAATACGGCCCGAAGTATTTCTCCCCATCGGATTCAATTCGTTGTGTTCTTATAAGTGAAAGTCGCGGGAACTCATTCGAAATGTTTAATCTTAGAGCAAAAAAAGATTTGTCGTCTCTGAGATTCACATTGTACTTCGGACGATGTTCTTTGATGAGATTGTTTTCTAGAATGAGAGCTTCTTTCTCGGTCCGTGTCAAAATCGTACGTATATTTTCTACTCGCTCAATCATGAAACGAACTTTGATCCTTTCGTCCCCACTCTTTGAAAAATAGCTTCTAACTCTATGCCGTAGGTTACTAGCCTTACCGACATAGATAATTTTCTGGTTCTTATCCTCCATCAGGTAGACGCCCGGGCTCGTTGGGAGAGTTTGCAAAAGTTTTTCATCTACAGGCATAAATTGTTCCTCAATTTTTTATGCGCCATCACAGCAGAGAATTTGCTGACACTAAACAATTGTCATTGTCGTTCCTTAAAGAATCAAGATCAAAAAACACTGGCGTTATTGAAGATACGTCTTGCTAAGATATAAAGCAATTTGCTAATAGTTATTATTTGACTATTTAGCATTAGGATGTGGATGGCAGAGGTTCCACTTATGAAAAAAAACCACGACCGAAAAGTGGCTGAAACAAAATTTCTTGAGGATAAAGGCCGAATCACCAACAAGGAAATGGCGAAAAAACTTGGCGTTCATCCAGCTACGGTAGCTCGATGGAAAAAAGCTGATGAATGGGACCTGAAACTGATGCAGACATTATCCGAACCTGAACCTGCTATTCAAAGATTTGTGGACAACGTTGAAACTGACCTAAGACACATTAGGTTGCTTAACGAACGCATCGATTCTTATCTTTCAAAAAAGGAATTACTCACTTCGGAGATACTAGAACTCTCGGAAGCAAAACTGAACCTGATAAATTGCATGGAAATTATTAGTGAAAATGCAGGATTTTCTACTGGCAGTGAATTCGATGATCCTTCGAATTTGGATTATGAATAACAATTTTTTAAGGAGCAGCTATGATTGAGATGAGATTTCATGGCCGGGGAGGTCAAGGCGCCGTTACATCGGCAGAGTTAGTAGCTCAGGCGGCCATTGGGACAGGGAAATTTGCCACGGCTTTTCCTAGTTTCGGACCGGAAAGACGCGGCGCGCCCGTCGTTGCTTTTGCTCGTGTAGATGATCAACCGGTTAGAACGAGGTATAAGGTTTATAACCCTGACGTGGTTATAGTTTTAGATCCCTCCTTGTTGGAGATAGCCAATCCGTCTGAGGGATTAAATGAAAAGGGCATACTAATAATAAATTCTTCAGAGGATGCCCAGACAATCAGGAACAAGATAGGTTATTCGGGGCGACTGGCTTTGACTGATGCAAGCAAAATTGCAAGAGAAGTCATTGGGCTTCCCATCACCAATACGACGATGGTAGGGGCGCTCGTAAAAGGAACTGCAATTCTGAGTGTTGAGTCATTAAAAGGCCCCTTTGAAAAAAGGTTTGGGAAAATCGCTTCCAGAAATATTGAAGCCATGCAGCGTGCTTTTAATGAAACCATAATTTACGAATAGAGTGTTGTTTAAAGTCAATCAAGAATTTTTATCTCTTGCATTTGCTGCCTGAGTTAACGGAGGAGACAGTGACAAAACCTATGGATCAAATCTTATGGCATGAGATTGAGCCCGGAGGAGTAATTACCGAGCCTGGAAACGCGTCATGCTATCATACTGGAGCCTGGAGATCGCAAAAGCCGGTGTATGACCCAAATGCTTGCATAAGATGCTGGCGCTGTTACATCATGTGCCCAGAAAGCGCCATTTCCGCCGATTATGGGAACAATGTTTTTGTGTGGAATTTTGATTACTGTAAAGGCTGTGGGATATGCGCTTATGAGTGCCCCGCCAAAGCAATCGTGATGGAGGAGGATTAGTAATGGGGCAAAAAGTAGGAATTGAAGTTTCGATAGCGGCGGCTGATGCGGTAGGCTTATGCGATGTGGATGTAGTGGCTGCTTACCCAATCACCCCACAAACTCACGTGGTCGAGCATCTTGCAGAACTTTGCGCCTCTGGGCATCTGGATGCCGAGTTTGTTCCAGTGGAGAGTGAACACTCTGCCATGAGCGTTTGCTGTGGTTCTGTTGCAGCTGGGGCGCGAACATTTACTGCGACTTCAGCGCAAGGCTTGGCGCTAATGTCCGAAATCGTGTTTATTGCTTCATCGATGAGGCTGCCCCTTGTAATGTTTCTGGCAAATCGCGCGCTAAGCGCTCCTCTTTCGATTTGGAACGATCATTCTGACACGATGATGATCCGCGATTGCAACTGGATTCAGGTTTTTTGCCAAAATGGCCAAGAAGTCTACGATGCCATCTTTCATGCTTTCAGAGTCTCTGAAGACAAAAGAGTGTCTCTCCCTGTCATAATCAATGTAGATGGGTTCGGTCTGACTCATGTCATCGAGCCGATAGAGTTTTGGACTAAGGAGATGGTTAAGAAATATTTACCTCCCTTTGAGCCCATTAACACGCTTCACCCGGATAAGGTAGTGACTATGGGCGCTTTTGGAATGCCGGAAATTTTTACGGAGGCCAAGAAAGCTCTGGATGAGGCAATATGGAGTTCGGCGCCAGTTATAAGCGAAGCTTGGGACGAATTGGCTCAACTTACCGGACGTCAATACCGGCCCGTCGAAACCTACAAAACAGAAGGAGCCGAAACGCTTATTCTGGCCATGGGATCAATCTGCGAAACAGCTTCTATAGCTGTTGACGAAATGAGAGCTAGTGGTAAGAAGGTTGGCCTGGTGAACTTGCGATTGTGGAGGCCTTTACCCAAAGAAGAGATCAAGAGAGTGTTGTCGGCAGTCAAAGATGTCGTAGTGTTGGACAGAGCGTTGACGCCAGGAGGGGCTAATTCACCCCTGACTTCCGAAATCAGAACCGTGATGTACAGCGAACCGGTTCGACCCAATATCTATTGCATGGTTGCTGGTCTTGGCGGTCGAGACGTTACCCCCACAGATATAGCGACAATGGTCGAAAAGGCTCTCACCGATAAACACATGGATCATTATATCTATGGCGTCCGTGGCTAAGGGCGTGCGATTGATGGAGAAAAAAATGGCTGAAACAGAAAAAAAGAAAGTTATTAAGCCCTTAAAAAACTTCCCAATGGAAGAATACATAAGCAGCGGGCATCGCGCATGTCAAGGTTGCGCTGAAGTTCTTGCGGTAAGGCATGTGCTTAAAGCCATTGGACCTGACATGGTCATGGCGATGGCTACCGGTTGTATGGAAATCATTTCTTCTCCGTATCCGTACACATCGTGGAATGTGCCATGGATGCACGTGGCCTTTGAAAATACCGCTGCAGTCGCATCGGGGATCGAAGCGGGTCTCAAGGCGCTGAAAAGAAAAAAACGAATTCCCGATAGGGACATTACGATACTTGCTATGGGCGGAGATGGCGCCACCACGGACATAGGCCTTCAATCCCTGTCAGGGATGATTGAGAGGGGACACAAGGTTATTTATGTCTGCGTCGATAACGAAGCATATATGAACACTGGAATACAAAGATCTTCGTCCACTCCTTTTGGAGCTACGACCACAACATCTCCAGCGGGTAAAGTTACCCCGGCAGGCCAGATGACCTGGAAAAAGGATATGACCGCAATTGCCGCTGCCCATGGCATTCCTTACACGGCGACTGCATGTCCGACATTCTTTAATGATCTTCAGAAAAAAATTCTCAAGGCCAAGGAAGTTCAAGGTCCATCCTACATTCACATTCTTTCAGTGTGTCCAACAGGATGGAGAATCCCTCCGAACAAATCCATAGAATATGGTCAGCTCGCTGTCGATTCGGGTGTGTTTCCTCTATATGAGGTTGAAAACGGTGTATGGAAGCTCAACAGAAAGCCTAAAGAACTAAAGCCAGTCTCGGAGTATTTCAAGGGTCAGGGGAGATATCGTCACTTGGATGAAAAACTGACAGCAGAAATTCAACAAAAAGTTTCGGAGCGATGGAATCACCTTGTCCAGCTCAGTGGCGCTGACAAAGAGAATTAGATCAGAGACTTTTGTTATACTCCTCAGTCCTTTGATCAGGTTAAAGGCGGTTCACGACCGCCTTTTTTTATGAAGATTTTTCATTTCGTGAACTCAACGTGACGGGGTTCAAGAAAAAAGCCGACGATTTTGGTCGCCGGCCTTTTAGACAAATCAAGGAATGATCATCATGTTAACATCTTTGATCACATATCGTCGTCATCTTCCTCATCACCCGGCCATTCGAGGAACGGTTTTTCCTGATCAACCATCGCATTGACCATCATTTCGACCAAGCCAGTGTACCATATACCGGTCTTTTCAAAAACTTCGTAAGTTTCCAACAAATCTCGGATCTGACCCTTGCAGTTTGAACACGGGGCGCAGACCATCTTTTTAACCTCAGGATCCATCTCACCCTGGAAAGCTCCAAGAATCTGTTGAAGCTTCTTTCTGCCCGATAACTTGATTTTCCAGTCAGTGAAATTTCCGGAACTCATAATTGCAAAGCCGGAACCGCCTCCACAACAATAGTTCTCGACACCATGTGGTGTCATTTCCCTAAAACGACCAGGAGGTGTTATAGCCTTGAGAACTTCCCTCTGTGGTTTTACAATGCCCATCAATCTAACGGCGTTACACGGATCGTGTAAGGTTACAGGAAAATCGTTCTTGGAAGGATCAAACTTTATCTTACCGGATTTCACGATGTCCCAAAGCAGGGTATAGGAACTCTCTCGAGGGATCATTTGTTCGCCAGGAAGGAGACGATCTGCGATGACCGAAAGAGCCTTGTGCGCATGTCCACACTCTCCGATAACGATTTTCTGAACTCCAAGATCACGAGCTATTTCAAGGTGTTTGAGCGCGACTCGGGCAAACTGAACATCGTCATACCACAGCCCATAATTGACTGCGTCGTAACCAACTAAATCGGTAGAAATCGTATAATCGATTCCTGCGGCGTCAAAGAGTATTGCAAAAGCCATCGGATTTTCAGGCCAGGACATGAATTCGCCCGCATTGTGAACAAGAAGAATTTCGGCCCCTTTCTTGTTTAGAGGTATCTTAATGCGCTTTCCCGTCTTTTCTTCGATGTCATCTTCGAGATACTCAATGATGTCTCCGATAGCCGCTGTAGTCATACCTGTGCTAGATCCGAACTTAAGGTGTTTTACCGATCCCTTTTCATGTATTTCTTGAGCGGCAATTCCCAGTTCCTGGCTAAACAATTTTCTAAGTTCGTGAGTGATCAACCCATTGTCTACGCCAACAGGGCAAACGGAGGTGCATCTTCGGCACAAGGTGCATCTGTAGGCCAGTTCAGCTAACCGGGCCACCAGGTCCCAATTGAGTTCAATGTCATGACCTCTGAAACCGGCTAGTATTTGTCCACCCGGTGAAAGATACTTTTTGGCGATTTTTCTTAGCACATCGGCTCTAAATGTTGGGCGGTATATATCTTTGTGACCGCTTGCTTCAAAAACTGGGCAGGCCTCAGCACAGGTCTGACACTTTGCGCAGTATTCCAAGGACAACATCAGAGGCTGCAAGAAAGTCCAGTTGTTTTCTTTGGTCATTAACTTTTGAAGTCCGGATAAAAACGCTGCTACAAGCTTCTCTTCTTCTTCCGGGGTTTGAGGCTTAGGTAAAGTCAGACAACTCACTCCATCTAGTGAATGCTCCCATCTATTTTTCTGGTCATCAGTCAAGGGAGAAAGAGGAGTTTCTTTGAAATTTTCATATGGCGGAGGCAGGGTCGCAAAATTTTGAGGATTCAGGTCAACCAACTGCTCGGCAGGTTTGGACAATTCTTCAGGCTTCATTTTATATCCTCCGAGTAAATTCTCTTATTTATTTTCCCATGGATTGGAAGTTGCTACATCAGCCCAGGTTTTCTTGCCTCCCTGAGCATCTATATGGGTGGCCGACCATGTTACCGGGTAACCTAGGTAAGTCTTGATTTTGGCGTCAACACCTGGATCACCTACGTTAGGAGTATCATCCCATTTCACCTTATCCCACATGAAATATTTTGAAACCATGTGAGTCATGTGTGTGAACGGGAAATAAGCAATGAATCCGAGGAAAAATAGCAGGTTCAAATAGTGCAGTCCGGTCAATTGACTTTTCGCTGAGCTGAAAGTGATTATACTGACCAAGTAATCGCGTGAAATTGCAAAACCAGGATCGTTTAACCACACCAGAAAGCCGGTGACAAAGATTGCTCCCAACCATATCAGATTCATGTAATCAATTGGAGCCGAAAATTCGCTTAGTTCGCGATCAGTCATACGTTTTATTAATAGCCCTATAACCCCAATTGCGCCCAAGACATAGCCAACAACCCCAAAGAGTATTGTCAGGGATTGGACAAAACTTCCTATAGCAGTTGTAGCGGGTAAGCCCAGTAACTGTAGTAAAGCTCCAAGAGCCAAAAAGGCAAGTCCAGCTATAGCCAGATAGAGGCCCATGTGGAAAGGAAATGACCAATACCAAAGCGACTTGTTGTCCTCATATAAGGCCTTGATAAATAGAATTTCCGGAAGCATGAACACATACTGCGCAACATGATCTTTATGTCTCTCATGTTTCCAGAAATTGACCTCCTCATAGAATGAACCGCCATATGATTTATGTTTGCCTTCGTGAGGAATTGGATATAATTCCCAACGAACGTGCATTGGCATCGTGGCATATTTAAGCATTTTGGCCGCAAATCCTACTATGAAGATAGCGCCACACAAATAAGTCAGAATCTGAATCCAGCTCATTTCTCATCTCCTTCCGCCATGTAGACAATTTTTTTTCAGGAATGATAGGCTAAGTTTAACACACCCCAAACTATCACTTTACTCGGAATAATGCCAGAGTTTTAGCACACCAATTGTCACATTTCCCTTTAAAAGATATGTACTATTTTGATAGCTGCAATAAAAATTGGAGGAACAAAAGAGTAGTAACTTGCTAGCAGTAACGAATTTGTCAATTCAAACAAAAAACGCGTTCAAATGATTCATGAAATCAATTTACACAACACACAGTAATATTGAATAACCGAACAGCATGAACAAAATATAAAATTCTCAGCCAGGGTTCACTCTTCTTGAGTTTCTAATGCTGGCTCCTAGACTACTTACCAGAGAGCCGCTGGTCGTCTCTGTCCAAGTTCCACTCATCATCGTAATCCTGGCTTACCTCGATCGGCAATTCCTCCATTTCGGGCAATGGTTCATCCGCATAGTCAGCTCTAAAAAACTTATTTACCCATAACTGTCCCCATGCGTCATCTTCAAGAAAGTCCCTGAGATCTCCGGCTGATTTTAAATTCTTGAATTGGGTCCAACCATCGACGTCCATCATCAAGGTAAGTTCTTCCGGTTTAGAATCCGACCAGTCTATAAAATAAGGTGAATGAGAGCTCATAAGCACCTGTTTGCTAGGGTTTAAGGCTGCAAAACGGTGCATAAGACCGTAGAGCACTCGAAGCCTGTTTGGATTGAGATAGGTCTCAGGTTCTTCAATAAAAAAGATTCTCGGCTGATCGGGAAGATTGAACAGAGTGCAGAGCGCAAGAAAAACAAGAAAGCCATCGGATAGTTGTGGTCCCACGAAATAACCGGACTTATTCTCCTCCTCAACTCCAATACCAACTTGGTGGGGATCACCCAAATGAGGCGTGAATATTCTCTTGATTCCAGGAATGCATCTCTTGACCTCTTGAACTATGCGATAGAAATTTTCGGGGTGGTTTCTTTCGAGATGATGAACTACGGCAGCCAGATTTTCGCCGGTATGGTCCAGAAGATAAGAATCCTGTATTGCAGATGGCTTTTTGATCAAATCCGGGATGAACCTGTAACGTTTAATCTTTGAAAGGTATTGAGCAACGGCTCTAATTCTCTTCTCAGAATCATTCCACGCATGACCTTTCCTCATCTGAGCCATTTTCGACTCTCTAGCCTTCACGTCGTTGATTGTAAAAAGAATCTCCCCCTGAACCTCCTGAAGAGTTTCCTCTTTTATCAAATATTCATTTCGCCGAATTTCCGTGAAAACAATCGAGTAACTATAATTTACGTTCTCAACTTCAAGCGTGACCTCGAAATGCAAATCCAGTTCCTGATTTTCTGACACGCTTTTTTCTTTTCTGCTCAATGTTTGTCTGAAGGTAAAAGGTCCTGGACCAAACGCGCTACTGAATGGACCTGAGGCGAGAAAACTCATCATGAGCAAAAAGTTGCCTAAGTTGGATTTTCCGGTACCATTTGGTCCGATGAAAATATTCAAAGGTCTGACATCGAATTCAGCTTCCTTGAAGTTTTTGAAATTCTTGACTTTGATACTCTTAATCATATTGGCCGTTTTCCTTTCTCAAAAGCCCATTTCGGCCCCCCGAAGTTGATCAAAACACTAAGAAACTCTCGCCTGTAAACTCACCCAGACTGTTAATCACACCGCAGACGTCATTTTCGCATTAGTGGCATAACACACCACTATTCCAAGCCAGCTAAAATTAGCTCATAATTTAAGAGATAAGCTGAAATTAGGTTTTTAACTAAAAAGGTATTTTCAAAGATTCGCCACGAAGGCGCACGAAACGACCAATGCCAATTAGCTCCCGTTTCGCCTCAATTCAATAGTATGGCTACTTCAACCTTAATTAAATTATTTCTCTTCAAGAGGAGCAGATATCCAGCTCATCATTGATCTGAGATTGGACCCAACTGTTTCAATTTGGTGTTCTGCAGCCATACGCTCCATCGCTTTAAATACTGGTCTACCTGCCTGATTTTCAAGAATCCACTCTTTGGCAAATTCACCTGACTGAATTTCAGAGAGGATTTTTTTCATTTCTTGCTTTGTCCTATCGTCGACAATACGAGGGCCCCTTGTCAAGTCCCCATATTCTGCGGTGTTGCTGATAGAGTATCGCATTCTACCAATTCCGCCCTCATAGATGAGGTCAACAATAAGCTTCAGTTCGTGAAGGCATTCAAAATAGGCAATCTCGGGTTGATAACCGGCTTCTACAAGTGTTTCGAATCCCGATTGAATTAATTGCGTAACCCCACCACAAAGAACAGCCTGTTCACCAAACAAGTCGGTCTCTGTTTCTTCCTTGAAAGTTGTTTCAATAACGCCTGCTCGAGCTCCACCAATTCCCTGGGCATAAGCCATACCTATGTTCCAACAATTTCCTGTGGCGTCTTGATAGATTGCGAGTAGAGCTGGAACGCCAAATTTTTCCTTGTAAGTTCGTCTAACCAAATGACCGGGGCCTTTGGGGGCCACCATGAATACGTCTACATCCGTACTTGGTTCAATTTGGCCAAAATGAATGTTAAAGCCATGAGCAAAAGCGAGGGCCTTTCCGCCGGTAAGGTTTTGGGCTATTTTTTCCTTGTATAATTTAGACTGAATTTCATCGGGCACAAGGATCATTACTATGTCAGCGACCCTAACAGCTTCCTCAACTTCCATGACTTTGAGTCCATCTTGGATCACCTTGTCCCATCTTCGACTGTCCCTTTGAAGACCTACAACGACCTTAATCCCTGAATCGTTAAGGTTGAGAGCATGAGCGTGTCCCTGACTACCATAACCAATTACTGCCACCGTCTTATTTGCCAAATACGCTGGATCAGCGTCTTTATCATAGAATATCTTTGCCAATGTTTCTCCTCGTTCGAGCTAAAGCAGCTCCCGAAATTTTTTCTCTGACTAGTTTAACAAAAACGCAGCATTGCTTCAAGGTTGGGACCAAATAAAAAATATTGCAAAGTATGGGCAAATTGAAATTCGTGGCTCAAACGACTCTTGTCAATCACAAACTCCAGACTATCGTTTTCTGGAAATTATTTGAGGTTAATCTACGGCAATCTTATGTTTGTCTTCCTTGAAAACGTGTCTTGGAGGTTCGATGAGAACAGTAGTGTCTGGAGGAACTGAAGATGTTAGCCAGACATTTCCTCCTATTACGCAGCGTTCTCCTATAACTGTGTCACCCCCAAGAATGGTAGCCTGGGCATAAATCGTGACATCATTTTCAATGGTTGGATGGCGCTTTTTGCCTCTCAGAACGTTCCCGCCCTCAGATTCTCTAGGCACTGAAAGCGCGCCCAAGGTTACACCTTGATAAATACGAACTCTGTCGCCAATTGTTGTTGTTTCACCAATGACTACACCCGTTCCATGATCAATAAAAAAATCTGAGCCAATGGTAGCCCCTGGATTGATGTCTATTCCAGTAAGCGAATGTGCGTGCTCAGTCATTATTCTTGGCATTAGAGGAATTTGCCTGAGGAACAACTCGTGCGCCACCCTGTAAACAAAAATTGCATACAGGCCAGGATAGGAAAAAACTATCTCGTCAAGACTCTTGGCGGCAGGATCTCCATCATAGTGCGCTACTACATCTCGACTAAGTGTTCGACGTAACTGCGGGAGTTTTTCCACAAATACAATGGCTTCTTCGCGACCTCTCTCTACGCATTTCAAACATATGTTGTCAGCCCGTCGGCATTCATGCCGGATACTACGGGAAATCTGGGCAGATAGCGCTTCATATAGCTGAATCATTTCACTGCCGAGGTGATATTCTAACGTCTGAGTAGTGAGTTCCTGTTTTCCGAAGAATCCTGGGAATAATAGATCCTGTAATATGCCCAGGATTCCGATGATTTCCTGTTTCGACGGAATAAGCGCCGCCCCAACGTGATCTACGGTGTGTTCTTCCTGGCACGTCTGAACCATTGCTGCGATAGTTTTACGAAGCCTATCTTCCTGGACCGGCAATATGGAGTCTTCCTGAAAATCGCAAACATCATCAAACTTTAATTTCGTGATCATTGGTGGTAGCAACTCCCATTTTTTGGAAAAATTATAGCACGCATAATTGAATCAATGTATCGGATTTGAACAGGCTCCTCTGCTGTGCTTTTTGCAAGAATCTAACGCGCCTTGTTGTGCCCTGGCTGCATCAATGATGACTTAGGAAAGGCCGCTACCTAAGAATCTTATTGCAAATTCCAAATAACGGCGGTGAAATTGCCTCTGACCGACAAACAGGACATCGACTCGGGGTCGTGAGACGGTCTCTTTTTTTGAATGCAAATCCACATTCCAGGCAACGCGCAGCTTGAGATATTATCTCATTGCCTCTTCCGAGACTTTTCTGGACATGAGGTAGAGCTTCCAAAACGTCCTTTTCTTTTATTCCAATAATTTTTGATATGGATTTTGATGAAAACTCACCCTGGAGTAACAATTCAATGATTTGTTGACGAATGGTTTGATTCACGTCGTTCCATTTTTCAAGACAAGGCTAACACAGGAATGCTTGACACGCCCTGATTAATCGTAGAGGATACTGATTCTAATTAGTCCCGGCAAACTATTTATACAATTTCTTCACATTCAAATATTGGAGGTGTTACATGGCGGAGAGGTCTCTGAACCGCGTAATGCTACTTGGGCGCGTAGGCAAGGATCCAGAAGTCCGTTATACGGCTTCCGGGAAGGCTGTAGCAACGTTTACTCTCGCAACTTCCTTGAAATGGCGAGACCAAGATGGGAAAGACCAAGAAAAGACGGAATGGCATCGCATAGTTGCGTGGGGTAGGCTAGGAGAGATTTGCGGCGAATATCTTGGGAAAGGAAAACAAGCATACGTCGAAGGTAGGATTCAGAGCCGGGAATGGGAGGACCAGGATGGAAATAAGAGAACTACTTTTGAAATAATAGCCAGCGATCTCATTCTGCTTGGAGGTCCCACTGCAGACCAAGCCTCCAGGAGTGATGAATCACACAGAAGGGCATCTTCGGGACAGCCTAGGCAGCAGGCAACCCAAAAACCAAAAAATGATGAGCGGGGTTATTTCCCTCCGCCTCCAGAAGATGAAATTCCATTTTAACAATTTTTCTGAATAACCTGGATGTATATGAGCGATGAATATTTTGATGACAATTTAGTAGTTCATCAATTTATTTAACCCCTTAAAAAAGTGTTAATTTTAAGGTCAATCTACATGGGCTATGTCTCTGGAGTTCATGTACATAAAAAAACCGGCAATTGAAATTTAATTTTGGGTGATTGGAATAGGAATTATTCCGATTAAAAATTTTGAGTTTGAAGAGGAATGATGCTAGTATTGTCCAAATTAACAGTAAAATTAGGGAATCACAGTACAGTAAAGCCTTGCCTCTCATTTTGAGTTTGATGGAGGAATGATGCCCAGTCATATTCTTGGTAGGCCTTTTCGACTAACTTTCACTTCAATGTTGTTAATTATGTTGTTCTGTTCCTGGAGTCTAGCTTTCAATGAAGCGCCAATGCTGTCAAAACTCGTTAAGAGTGGTCAGCTACCGCCGGTCGAAAAAAGGCTTCCAGCATCTCCTCCTGTGATCAAGCCTGTGGACCAGGTAGGATCGTATGGAGGAGTGTGGAGACGAGCGTATACGGGGCTATCAGATCTTGTTGGTGTGCGGCGAGTATTGTATGAACCGTTGGTTCGCTGGAGTCCTGACTACAAGATCGTTCCGAATTTGGCCACAAAATGGGAGGTTGATCAAACGGGTAGAATATTCACCTTTTATTTGTTAGAGGGGGTAAAATGGTCCGACGGCCAGCCTTTTACCGCCGATGACATCTTGTTTTATTTTGAGGACATTCTTGCGGACAAGGAACTAACGCCATCTCCTCCGAAATGGATATCGGCTGACGGAAATCTACCCAAAGTTCAAAAGGTCAATGACTTCACATTCAGAGTTGAGTTTGAAAAACCAGATAGTCTTTTTCTGGAGCAACTGGCCTGTCCTCATGGAATGGAGCTTGTAACCAAGCCTAAGCATTATTTGAAGCAGTTTCACAAAAAATATGCGGACCCTGAAAAACTTAAAGAGCTAATGGAAGCGCGGAATGCATCGACTTGGGGCAAATTATTTTTAGATGTTTCTAACCTCCGAACGTCTCTATTTATCACTGATCAGATGCCTTCTTTGTGCGCGTGGATCACGAAAGTGCCGGCTCCGGCTAAGAGATTTGTGATGGAGCGAAATCCGTATTATTGGAAGGTTGACACTGCTGGTAATCAGCTACCGTACATTGATACCATGGTTCATGATCTCCAGGCTGAAGCTAAGACAATAATATTGAAGGCCATAGCTGGCGAAATAGATATGCAAGGTCGGCACCTCGGTAGCATGCAGAATTCGGTGCTTCTGTTGGCAAGCCTGAGCAATGGAAACTACAGATTGGTTCCCAAAACATCTACGGCGTCGGTAGGTCTTTTACTGGCTCCGAATCTAAATCACAAAGATCCTGCATTGAAAGAAATTCTTAGTGACCCGCGATTCAGGAAGGCCATGTCTCACGCAATTAATAGGCCAGAAATTAACAAAATTGTATGCAGGGGTAAGGGGGTTCCTCGTCAAGCAGCCCCATTACCGGAGTCGGAATTTTATAGTCCTTCCTATGAAAAGGCATATACGGAATATGACCCCTCTAAGGCGATGAGCCTCCTTGACGAAATGGGACTCAAGATAGGGAGGGACGGAAAGCGGCTGAGGCGTGATGGTAAACCCCTTCAGCTATCCTTGGACGTCTCTGTTTCTGTTCCGGGATGGGTTGATTCTGCCGAGGTGATAGCCTCCAACCTTAAAGCCGTAGGTATAGAGACAGAAGTAAAGTCAGAGACCATGGAGCTTTTCAGGCAGCGCACTCAAAATGCTGTTCATGAAATAGCTCTCTGGCCTGGTGATGGTGGGATAGAATGTCTGCTTGAACCAAGGTGGTATTTTCCATACAACTCTGAAAGTCTGAACGCCCCTCTGTATGCGCAATGGTTTCAGAGTGGTGGAACCAAGGGTGATGAGCCTCCTGACGATATCAAGGAAATGATGCAGAATTACAGAGACATCCTAACCGCAGTTAATTCAGACAAACGTAAGGAGCTTTTCGCCAAAATGTTAGCTGCGAATGAGAAGAACCTTTACGTTATTGGCTTGGTTCATGATCCTCCTGACTATTATGTTGTTTCCAAAGACATGATTAATATTGCAAAAAAGGATTTTCAGAGTTGGATCTACCCCAATCCAGGTCCTATACATCCTGAACAATTTTCTTTTGTTACCAAGAAGAGTGGAACACGATAATTTGGAAAATTCTCAGGAACAGGGTGTGGCTGTTTAAGGTTCGGCTACGTAGTAACGGCCTTAAATAATTCTTTGCTTTTTTATGATAGAGTCTGCCATTGATATAGAATTAGCAGGCAAATGACGGCGAATGTTTAACCAGTTGTAATTCTTTGTCTAACAGAGAACGTGGCGTCAACAGACTTTTGCTGAGTTTCCACATTATTAAGAGAGAGGGTCGGTAGGATGATCGCCTACATAATTCGCCGGATTCTCATCATGATTCCGACGTTGATAGCTATCTCTATAATTTCATTCATAATCATCCAATTGCCTCCAGGGGATTTTCTAACCACTTACGTTTCACAATTGAGCGCTAGTGGAGAAACCGTGGACCAAGCAGAACTTGAAGCCATCAAAGAGCGCTTTGGCCTGGATGAGCCTCTTTATAAACAGTATCTGAAGTGGGCTTCAAACTTTTTACACGGAGATTTCGGCCATTCTTTCGAATGGAACAGGCCTGTCTCAGAACTCATTGGTGAACGGTTAAGTCTGACCATTGTGATCTCGGTATTCACCATTTTGTTCACCTGGATCATTTCCTTGCCCATAGGGATTTATTCCGCCGTACGTCAATATTCGTGGATGGACTACCTTTTAACGATAATAGGCTTTATTGGACTGGCGACACCGAACTTTTTGTTTGCACTGGTGATGCTTTGGGTATCTTACGCTTATCTGGGGTTAAGTATCGGCGGTCTTTTTTCGCCTGAATATGCCGAAGCCCCATGGAGTGTGGCCAAGTTCATAGATCTCATGAAGCACCTGTGGATACCAGTGGTGATTGTCGGGACCGCTCACACTGCCAAATTTATTCGTATAATCCGAGGCAATCTTTTAGATGAACTCCGGAAGCCCTACGTGACGACAGCCAGGGCAAAAGGCCTGTCAGAAGTACATCTTATTCTGAAATATCCTGTGCGGGTAGCGATTAATCCTCTGGTCAGCACTATAGGCTGGACGTTACCCGAATTGGTTTCAGGTATAGCAATTACTGCGGTGGTGCTTAATTTGCCCACAACAGGGCCACTATTGTTGAGCGCTTTGTTGAGTCAGGACATGCAGTTGGCGGGAACATTCATAATGCTGCTTTCGTTTCTCACAGTCGTTGGCACACTCATATCTGACATCTTGCTTGCGTGGGTTGACCCTCGAATCCGCTTTGGAGCAAGGGAGGGTCTGTGATGGAACAAAAACAGAAAGAGATGAAATATTTGAATGCCACCTGGAGGCAACTCGTTTGGTGGCGTTACAAAAAACATACTCTGGCCATGATAGGTCTTCTGGCTATAGTGGGAATGTACATTACCGCAATTTTTTGTGAATTTCTGGCTCCTTATGAGAAAGATACAAGGCATCTTGAGTCAATCTATTCCCCGCCGTCGAAAGTTCACATCATTGACGAGAATGGCAACATTAGATGGCCTTTTGTAAGAAAAATGGATGTCGAAATAGATTTTGAAACCCATCAGATTGCATTCAAAGAGGTCATGGGGACCAATTACCCTATAAAGTTATTCGTTCGCGGTGATACTTATTTATTCTGGGGGTTGTGGGAAACCGACATTCATTTTTTCGGTGTAGAATCCCCAGCCAAGCTGTTTTTGTTTGGCGCCGACAGAATGGGTAGGGACGTATTTTCAAGGTGCTTGTACGGAACGCGTATATCGTTATCAATTGGAATGATAGGTGTTTTCCTTAGTCTTGTTTTGGGGCTGACTTTGGGAGGCATATCTGGATATTCTGGAGGATGGGCGGATGTAGTCATACAGAGAGTCATAGAAATAATCAGGTGTTTCCCTAGTATTCCTCTTTGGATGGGGTTATCTGCGTCTATGCCGACTCATTGGCCGGCCCTCAAAGTCTATTTCGCAATAACCTTGATTCTCTCTTTGGTCGGGTGGACAGATCTCGCGAGGATGGTTCGGGGGAAGCTCATAGCCCTTCGAGAGGAAGAATTTGTTTTGGCGGCCCGTTTCATAGGCGCAAGTGACTCAAGAATAATTTTCAGGCACCTGTTGCCGTCCTTTACGTCTCACATCATAGTGTCAGTTACTCTCGCCATACCCGGAATGATACTCGCGGAAACTGCCCTGAGCTTTTTGGGAATTGGGCTGAGGCCACCGATAACCAGCCTGGGAGTTCTCCTAAAGGAAGCTCAAAATGTCACTACGGTAGCGTTATACCCCTGGCTTCTCATTCCGGTAGTGTTCGTGATCATCATTGTGCTTTCATTCAATTTTGTGGGAGATGGGCTGCGTGACGCCGTGGATCCATATTCGAGGTGATATTAATGCCGCCATTGTTAGAAGTTGATGATCTTCAGGTGCATTTTTTTATAGATGAAGGAACTGTTAGAGCGGTAGACGGTGTGAGTTTTTCGCTTGAGCAGGGAAAAACTCTCGGAATTGTAGGTGAGTCTGGTAGCGGGAAAAGTGTTATTGGGCAATCCATTCTGAGAATCGTTCCATCTCCGGGAAAAATTGTCAACGGACGAATCCTGTTTCAGATGGGACCAAATGACGTGAACGAACAAGGTATCATAGACTTAGTAACTGTAGACGCGAAAGGGTCATTAGCTCGGAGTATCAGAGGCAGTGAGATCTCGATGATTTTCCAAGAGCCAATGAATTCTTTTAGTCCTGTGCACACGGTTGGCAGCCAGATAATGGAAGCGCTGCTCCTTCATTCAGACCTTTCAAAGGCTGAAGCCAGAAATCAGGCAATCGAAATGCTTATTAGGGTGGGAATTCCGCAGCCAGAAAATAGAATTGACGCCTACCCACATCAACTGTCGGGAGGGATGAGGCAACGAGCCATGATCGCTATGGCATTGATTTGCAGACCGAGAGTCCTCATCGCCGATGAACCGACTACCGCTTTGGATGTCACAGTTCAGGCTCAGATTCTCGCTTTGTTAAAAGAACTTCAAGAAGAGTTCGGAATGGCTATCCTGTTCATATCGCACAACTTGGGTGTGATATCCGATATTAGCGATGATGTCTTGGTGGTATATTTTGGCAGAGTGATGGAGCAGGCCCCTGTAGGTGACATTTTTGAAAATCCGCTTCATCCGTACACTCAAGCCCTACTAAGGTCAGTTCCAGGGATTGATACCCCTGTCAGGACCGAGCTTGCGACTATTGAAGGTTCCCTTCCCGATCCTTTGACCTACATAGTGGGCTGCCCATTCTTCGGTAGATGTAACGAGTGTGGTGGGAACACCGTTTGTCGGGACAATCCTTATGAATTGACTAAGGTTGGGGATAGGCATTTTGTGGCATGTCCAAGAATGTGCGTGAAGTTGTGAGGAGTCATTTTGTCTCAATCAGATGTGCTTCTTGAAGTCAAGAACCTGAAAAAACATTTTCCCATTTACAGGGGTGTTTTTAAAAAGGTTGTAGGATACGTCAAAGCCGTTGACGGGGTCAGCTTTAGCATCAAACCTGGGGAAACTCTAGGTTTGGTAGGCGAATCAGGCTGCGGAAAGTCTACGGTCGGAAGGATGATCATGGGGGCTTACCGCCCGACAAGCGGTGAAATATGGTTTACCCCTCCTGATGGTTCTGGCAAAGTTAATCTTGCGGAAATGTCACCGAAGGAAATGAAGCCTTTAAGACCTCATATTCAGATGATTTTCCAAGATCCTTTTGCATCGCTGAATCCTCGCATGACTATTAGAGAAATTCTTGCTGAACCGTTGATTGTGAACAACATTGCCAAGGGAGCGGCTCTAGAAGGTCGTGTCAGGGAGTTGATAGAACTGGTAGGTTTGAAGGTGCAACACCTTACACGATATCCTCATGCCTTTTCGGGAGGGCAACGTCAGAGAATATGCATAGCCAGGGCGATGGGACTGTATCCTCGTCTATTGGTCGCCGATGAACCAACATCTGCTCTTGATGTTTCTGTTCAGGCCCAGATTGTAAACCTATCGCTCGAGATACAAAATCAAATGGGGTTAGCATACCTGTTCATTTCTCACGATCTTGGGCTGATAAGGCATTTCAGCCAAAAAATCGTCCTAATGTACGTAGGGAAAGTTGTCGAATATGCTCCTGCACAGAACCTTTTTGTCAAACCTCTTCATCCGTATACCGAAGCGCTGATGTCCAACGTTCCAAGTGTTAGGCCAGAGCTGGTAGGCAAGAAAATCATATTGAAAGGTGAAACTGCGGATCCAATAAATCCTCCTCCGGGCTGCGCTTTTCATCCGCGGTGTCTTTATTCTCAAGAAATATGTTCCAATGAGGAGCCAAAACTGAGACAGATTGGCCCAGACCATGTAGTAGCATGTCATTTTTCTGAAACGCTAACTTTGAATGGATGTGACGCTTTTGGTTGTTCTATATGATAGTTTTACGTTCTGTTTTGAGATATAATGCCCCTGTTTTGCAATCTATGACTTTCTGATCTTAGATCCACGTTCTAAAAGGGTTTGCAGGCTGTCGTATTAATGAGACAAGATTCAATCAAGAGAATCCTTGTTTACACTCATAACTCCATCGGGGTTGGACATGCTTTTAGAACAGCGGCCGTCATTTCAGGAATAAAGAAATGGCGCCCTGACATTGATTTTCTTGTCATCTCAGGAACTTCGGTTCCGCAGGTCTTTTTCAAAGAAGACATTGAAGTCATAAAACTCCCGTCCGTCAAGATGGATATAGATCACAAGCAAAACAGCCTCCATTCACGGTACTTGACCGGATTCGACCTTGAGGCTGTTTTTGACTTTCGGCAGCGTCTCATAATGGCTAGTTTTGATTTTCTTCAACCTGACGCCTTGATCATAGAGCACAATATGACAGGCCAAATGAGTGAACTCATTCCATTGTTGATGAAAAAATGGATGCGTAAGGGCGGCCCAGTAGACTTTGCTTTAGCTCACATTTGTAGAGGAATAATGAAATGGATTCCATTGCTCAGGATTCCATATCAAAATCCCCGGCATCGTTCAGAATCTATTAACATTGGCGGACTATATGATTTCATGTACGTTCTCGAGGATAGGGAAGTCATCGACATAAACAAGTCATTTCTTGGTGATGATCCAGAACTGGAAAATAAAATACAATACCTGGGTAAAATAACCAACAGAACTTATGATGAACTGCCCTCACGTAACGAAACTCTCAAACGTTTTGGAATGCCAGACAAGAAACTAGTTGTTGTGTCTTTAGGCAGAAATCAAAAGGTGTTCAATCTATCGATTCGTTTGGCGGAAATTTTCGACAAGTTTATAAACCATGAGACGTATGAAGTTGTCATGGCGCTGGACACATATCTGGACAGATCATCAGTGGAGGCTTTGAGGTCTCATGAATCATGCAACAGGATACGATTCATTGATTTTCTGCCTGACCTGGTGGATCTTTTCAATCATTCCGAGATTGTTATTTCAAGAGCTGGCTACAATACCGTAAACGAGATATTGCTGACCGGAACAAAAGCCATCATAGTTCCGGAAAGCCATGGTGGTGGTGAACAGGAATTACGGGCACACAGTGTCAAAGCTGAAAACATTTTGGTTATGAATGAAGACAATATACTGATGCAGGATCCGACGGAAAAAATGATAGACTTCATTAGGAATGCTTCACGAGCTACTCCTATAAAGTTTGACAAATACTCTATTGGATACAAAATCATCCAAGATTTGGAAAATTGGAAAAAACAACGCTCCAATGTTCGTTAATCACATCAATCAGTCTATTGAGATCTATTGGTAATCAAACCTCACGGATAAATACCTCGTAAAACTATAGCATCTGAAATTCTCTGTATAGCCAGAATTTGGGCCGCCTCTCGCATGGCCACATTGTGCTTTTTGGAGCATTCAAGCACATTATCGAATGCCTGGCGCATTAGATATTGAAGTTTGATATTTATTTCTTCGACTGGCCAAAAGAAGGATTGAAGATCTT
This sequence comes from uncultured Desulfomonile sp., assembly GCA_937930835.1. GTDB lineage: Bacteria > Desulfobacterota > Desulfomonilia > Desulfomonilales > Desulfomonilaceae > CAITZA01. The sequence continues at coordinate 132,722 of CALGLN010000119.1, read as the reverse complement.
GTACCCATTCCAGATAGCTGACAGTGACACCACCAGCATTGCAAAGTATGTCCGGAACAATAAGAACACCTTTATCGACGAGCATTTCATCAGCTCCGATGGTTATAGGTCCGTTGGCTCCTTCGGCAATAATTCTGGCTTTCACTTGAGATGCGTTTGAAACCGTTATCTGATTTTCTACCGCAGCAGCTATCAAGACATCACAATCGAGTGTCAACAATTCTTCATTAGATATGTTCTCAGCATCAGGAAATTCCGTCAAACAACCACCATGCTCCATGTGTCTGGATATAGACCATGGGTCTAGACCATCTGACCGAAACATTCCTCCTCGTGAGCAGGTGACACCCACAATCTTCATTCCCATCTCATGAACCAATCGACTGGCCACGGATCCGACGTTACCGAACCCCTGGACTGCTACAGTAGCGCCCCGGGGGGCTATCCCTTTGAGTTTCAACGCTTCGGCGACACAAAAAGCAACCCCTCGCCCAGTGGCTTCGGTTCGGCCTAAGGATCCACCTATCTCTACAGGCTTTCCAGTCACCACTGCGGGGATTGAAAATCCCCTGTGCATCGAGTAAGTATCCATAATCCAAGCCATTATCTGAGGATTGGTCCCGACGTCTGGAGCAGGGATGTCACTCTCAGGTCCCATCATAATACTTATTTCAGTGGCATATCGTCGAGTTAAGCGTTCAAGCTCTCTTTGAGAAAGCTCCTTGGGATTGACTATGACGCCACCCTTGGCGCCACCGTAAGGAAGGTTCATTAAGGCGCATTTCCATGTCATCCACATTGCGAGCGCACGGATCTCATCAAGAGAGACATTTGCCGCATATCTTATTCCACCTTTTGTGGGACCCTTGACAACTGAGTGATGCACCCTGTAACCCCTAAACATCCTGGTGTCACCACTGTCCATCATAACTGGAAAATTTACGGAAAGTTCTCTCTTGGGACATCTAAGCATGTCTCTTACGCCCCTTTTGAGATTTAGATATGACGCTGCTTTGTCAAATTGAGCTAAGGCATTGGCATAAGGATTATATTCTGAGGGCTTTGTGTTATGTTCACCAAGTGAAACGCTGGAAACATGAGGGAAGTCCGGATTGCTGAATTCATCTTTATCATTACTATGATTCATTTATACCCCTGAATCTTATGGCTCAAAATCAATCTCTCGAGAGCCTCAATGATATCACAAAAAATGCCTTGACATCCAAAAAAGATATTTTGCATACTGATCAAAAATATTCTTAGTTATTTACAACAGGTTGTTTGGGAAAGACGGTGTGAATCCGTCGCTGCCCCGCATCTGTAACCGTTTACGAAATCCACAGTATGCCACTGGAAGGATGTTTTCCGGGAAGGCGTGGAGATTAGGACGAGACGGAAGCCAGAATATCCAGATAATCTGAATCCCTTAAAAAATCCTGCGAGGGCAGGAAGGGCGTTGTTTTACACACGTACCCTTCTGTCCATAGGCAGAAGGGTTTTTTGTTTAAATGTAGTTTTTTAGATATGTGAGTCTCGACGATAACGAAGAGTGAAGGACTCAAAGGGTTGCGCCAACAACCCCCTGAGTAATTGGGAAACTTTGCCAGCTTCCGTTTCCTTTAATTAGCCCACCTCTAAAGTTTCGTCAAGATCAGTCATCAAAACCGAATGATTCGATAATCCGGTCGGACGCTACGGGTCCGTTCGATCATCCAGACAGTCTTGTTTGCTGTCATGCGCAGGTAATCCGTAAAGAAGACAATATGTTAACTGATTATGTTTGTGCACTTTTTTGTGAAAGGGACTATCAATGCTTCCAATTCAGTCAATCCTTAAAACAGCAATTTTGTGTTTTTTAGCCTCGTCATTGACTGCTAAATCGTTTGCTGGAGATAACCGTTCATTTCCTAACGGATCAGTTTCAAACTCAACGGTTTGTTGCGTCACGCCGAATTGTCGGCCTGTTAATAAGGTCAATCCGGTTTTGTGCTATGGACGATCTCCAGCAGGGATCCATCCTGAGTCTCCAGCACAGAGGCCTGTTGAATTAAGTTATGTTGAGCCTGGACCGATCAGGGCGATAGCCTTCTATGCCGTTGGTCTCATCAAATCAACTATTGCTTCGCCTTTCAGGCTTATCGAAACAGTCATTCCGGCAGGTAGCAAAACCGATTGCAGTCGACCCAGGCCCATGTGCGGCACACCCCCCGTGTGTCAGCTCCAACGATGTGTTCCTATATGCAAGCCGGCAATGGCCGGTTGCGCTCCCCCGGCGCCAAATCTCGGGCCACGACCCGGACCGCTATGCCAGCCATCATGTTGGCCAAATCTGTCACCCCAGGTAGTCAAAGAATATGAATTTCCTCCAGTAGAACCCAATAATCTGCTGTCCGGACTTTGGAATTTGCCTGCGACACTTTTCCGGCAGGGGCGAGTTACTGGAGATGTTTTCAGGAATAAGTCCTCTGTTCCCATATGCGGCGTCAGATAGTTCAATGACTACAAAAATTACCAGATGGTTCAGGGTCGGTGAATTCTTATGAAACCAGCAAATTCTGATCTCAAGAAACAATATATTTTTTGTTGCCTTCTTTTAGCGTTTATTACCGTATGTCCGTTAAGGACAGATATAGTCTATAGCCAGGAATCAACGACAACATCGTCGGATCAACTCCCGAGAGTTGAGATTGAAGCTCCTAGGACATCCTCAGGCTCATCAGCGAGGGCGACCGCCGGAGAAGGATTCGGCTACGATCAGCCGATTCCCTCAGGGCAGCCTTTTTCCGATTATGCTCCAACAACATCAGAAGTAGTGTCAGCCACCCGTGGTATCGCTAACATAGCAACTATTCCATCGGCGGTGAGTGTCATTGACAATCGCGGTATAAGTAGTTTGGGAAACACATCGGTGACCGAGATGCTGCAGGGGCAGACAGGTCTTTATACTCCTAGCCTTTCTGGTACTCCGATCAATTCCAGCATAGTGCTTAGAGGTTTCTCGAATGAAGCCGAAAATCGTGTTGCTTACCTGGTCAACGGTAGAAGCCTGAATATTCCGCGAACAGAATTGAATACCAATTTTCTATTTCCTGAATCTGTTGAACGAATCGAGATATTACGTGGCGACGCTACAATCCAGTTTGGAAACAATGCGATAGGAGGGGCCGTAAACGTAATATTGAAAAACCCAAGGCTGAATCCTGGCTCATATTTTGGGGTGGAGGGTGGTTCATGGCATACAGACCGAGAATGGGCTGGGATCAATGTTGTTCGCGATTCCATAGCGGCGGGAGTATTCCTGGGGAGATATTACCAGGAGGGCTGGAGGATATATGAAGGTAACGGTGTAAACATAGAACCGGTTACCAGGCCCGGACCATGGACGCTTCAAAATTTTACCGGAAACTTTAACTGGAAAATAAATTCTTCGCTCACCTTTGACATCATGACCACCAAGTCAAACCAGCGTGAGATTAACGTCGGCTACATAGAGAAGGACCAATGGGACAGACGAGATATTCGCAATATCGCCCAACAGAAGTTTTACGGTAATGGCCCTGACGAAAAAAACGATACAGTGACAATAGCTAAACTACTCTATGAAGGTGGCAGGATTGGCAGACTGGAAACGATCGGCAGCGCCAGGACTTACGACCGAAGAATCCTCTGGTACGCCCTTGGAACCAATTCCGACCAGAGATGGGACGATTTTGGCCTATCATTGGTTTATACGAGGAAAGATGAATATGAATTTTTCAAAAACGATATCACCCTGGGAATGGATATCTACGATGGCCGTTTCCGCAGAGAAGCCCGGTATCCACATCTTACAATGGATTGGCCTCCCTACAACACTGTTGGCTGGAACCATGCCCAACAGCAGTCCGGTTACAGAGATACGACAAGCTATTACGTCATAAACAGTTCACGGTTTTGGGATCGCCTGATCGTGGGTTTGGGTTACAGGATCGAATCCTATGACCTGAGGAACCTGTATGCAAATAACGAGAACTACCTGGTTACGAACGCTCAGCAGAGTCTTCAACACAAAAAAAGCGCCTCGCAATGGAGTCTTGGTTTTGTTTATGACAAGGAACTGGGGTCCAACCTCTATTACAAGCATTCGCGTTTTTATAGATTTCCCAATTTTGATGAGATGATCAACTACGGGACGGGATGGCCGCCATCTTTTTATCCACCCTTCTGGATGCTGAATCCTGAAGAAGGAACCTCAAACGAGTTTGGACTTAGGCACTGGTTAACGAGGAACATCTATTTCAACGCAACCTATTATGATCAGTACATGGATAGTGAAATACTCTATGGGGCGGACGCTGCAGGCAATCAGAGGAACCTGAACGTAAGCGATGTAGATCATACAGGCTTTGAAATTGAGGGATTCGTCAGGATCACCCCACGATGGATGCTCAAGGGAAACTATACACGGCAGAAGGTTGTTGTGAGATCAAACTTTAGACCCGACATGTTCGCACTGACAAGACAGACAACCGAAGACAAATGGGTCTGGCAGAATCCGGCTGATCTGGCCAATCTTTCGCTCTCCTACGATAACAGGGAGTGGGGATTTTCAGGCATGATAGCGATTCACTATGTTGGGTCGCAATACAGAGTCAACGATCCATTCAATGAGACAGAACCGCTGGAACACTCCAAATGGGGGGATTTGACCATATCGCAGAAATTTTTCGATGACACAACGACGATATACTTTGGAATACGAAATTTCTCTGACCGTCAGTATTCCCTCTTCGGCACGAGATCTGACCCATCATTTGTAACGGTTCCAGTTGCCTGGTACTCAAACGAGGGGCGAACCTACTTCATGGGTCTCAAGGCGAATCTTGATTATGACAGGATGAAACTTCCCTCGTCGGGAGACCTCGAGCGGATGCAGAGGCGGTTGTACGGTTCAATGACAAACGTAGCGTCTTCAGTCTATGGGGTGGGGCAATGGATGCGGGGATTAGTGAGCTTTTAGTCTTTGGGTTAAAGAAGATTGAGGAATTCCGATGTGAGGCAAAAACATCCGGGATCAGGAGCATGAAAATGAAAAGATATACTCTTATGATCGCGCTCATCATAATTGCAGGTTCCAGCAGGGCCGGAATTTGCGGTGGCTTTGAAGGCAAGATTGGTTTTCCGGTTTCATCGCCTACCAAGATTGTGGAGTATTCGATAGAAATGACATGCACAGACAAACCTGTGCAGTTGGGATATTCCGCGCCCGTTCAATTCCGTGCAATATGTCCCGGTGTCTGGGCAATCATTCATCAACGGATGGATGAGTCATCATTTCGCAGGCGATTTTTTACATACAGTCACTATGAGTTCAAGGGGACCTGGAATTTGAGGGACCAGGGTATGATCGAATCCGTCTACACTCCCTCAAGAGAGTTGTTCATCGTGCTCCCTGGAGATCTTATTGAATTTAAAACAGCTGATCCCGATTGTTTTGCAAAAGTTAACATAAAAAACTTGGGCTACCTAAAGAAGGCGAGCCTGCCTGAACTACAGGAGTGGCTTGCATACAACAGGTACCTGGAGAGCGTGGATTTACGCAAACGATAACAACCGAACCTGAGAAGCGCCATCTTCTAAGGTACCTTCGGCGTTAAGACGCCCTAAGGGACGGGTCTTGCCCACTCGTCCCTATTTTTTCGCTATTCAACGCGTATTTGAAATAGAAAACAGTGTCGGTTTGTAGTTGCTGAACTTGGTATCTGGAATCAAGTCATTATTCGAAGGGGAGCCGATGTTTCTAAAGACTTTTTTTGACTCCGTAGAAATTCGACGTGAAGAAAAAATGCTAATTGCTAGGTTTGTTAAACCCTTTCGTTCACTGTCAACCTGTCGTGTGGGTGGCGGTTTTTCTTCCAAGCTGGAATATGTTTGTAACCATCAGTGTTGCGAACCCCGAGATCATTTTACGGAAACAAATGCAATGATGATTGAGGAACCACATCTTTACCACAAGATTATATGCGAGAATTACGGTCTTCCATGTGCAGGCACAGCTATTCTTGAGACGGCAGCAAATATGAACAACGCGGCAATAGAACATGTGAAGTTCCGCAAGCTAGAAGTGTCATGTATATGCACCGGCGGCGTGGAAAGTAACCCAATGCGGGCCGCGGATCCGGCTTCAATTCATGAATATTCTGGGAAATACATGGCAATTGAGGAGGCTCACAAGCCACATGCTGGGACCATCAACGTGATAATACTGATCAATTCGAGTCTAACGGATTCAGCCTTGGTTGAATGTGTGGTAACGGCCACAGAAGCAAAAGCGGCAGCTTTACAGGAACTGGAGATACATTCGCGCTATTCTGATTCCATTGCAACGGGAACAGGGACTGATCAAATTTTTGTTGCCGCCCGGATCGGTTCCGGGGTTCCTCTGACAGGGGCTGGTAAGCACACCAAGCTCGGAGAAATGGTAGCTCTTTCAAGTCTGAAAGCAATAAAAAACACCCTCATCTGGCAGAATTCCCTTACCCCCAATGTTCAGTGTTCATGCATGAATCAACTTGGACATACAAACCTTGATGAATCACAATTCGTTGATTCCGTGTGTTCGTTGCTTGATGAATCACTCAGTGATGTTTTCAGAAAGAATTTCATAAGTATAAACCTCGATCCACCTACTGTGGCGTCTCTATCCTCCTTGAAGCTTGTGAGACAAAAAAGTTTATGGGGAGTGCTCCCCCAAGGGTGCATAAAAGACACTTTTTGTGCTCAGGCTGCTCAGATAGCCTGCTGTGTTTCGGGAAAATACACGAAATTTGATTTTTTCAGGCGTGAACTTTCTGTAAAGGACTTTGACCTAAGCGAATCAAGTTTCATGAAGCTTGTTTATCGCACATTCGCTTTGGGCTTTTCGGAGAAATGGAAATAAGTCGGCATCATATCAAAAGATCACAATTTCTGGATTGGAGTGATCCTTGGAGACTGTGTAACAGGATTTTTATCAACATGAACCTCAACCTTAAAAGCCTTAGCCAACAAGTTGTTCCTAATTACATTCTCTGAGGGCCCCTCGCTCATTATTCTGCCTTGGCTCATCAGTTTTAGATGTGGACATGACAAGCACATGAAATTGATGTCATGGGAAATCATTAATATTGTGATTCCTTGCCCGTTTATCTCCTTGAGTAATTCAATCAGACCCATTTGCGAGTACAGATCCAGATGATTGGTGGGTTCATCAAGAATTAATACGTCAGGCTGCTGAGCTAGAGCTCGGGCGATTCTTACACGCTGTTTTTCTCCCCCTGACAACGATTCGACTTGACGTTCAGCCAAATGACCGGTTTCGGTTCGCAATAATGCTGACTGGACCACTTCGCTATCCGAATAATTTTCAAAGAACAGCCCCCCATGGTAAGGCGCTCTACCAAATGTCACATAATCCATGACAGAAAAACCAAACTCCAAAATTTCTTCTTGAGCTACCACAGCCAAAGTTTTTGCAATCTCCTGTCGGGACATTGAGGCCAGATTTTGTCCGGCTAGCATCACAGTCCCAGAGTCTGGTCGACTAATTCCTGCCACAATTCTTGCTAAAGTTGATTTACCGGCTCCGTTCGGGCCAATTAATCCAACCAATTCTCCTGACGTGATCACAAGATCTACATCGCGCAAGACCTGTGAGCCATTCATAGTAACGTTAACTGATCGACATTCTATGATGTTCAAATTTCTCATAAAAACTCTGTCACTTGAGGCGCTTCAGATTTTGTCCATTCCAAAGCAATCTGGGATCGTTGGAGGCATTTCCAGGATCTTCTCGTTAGAATTTCGGTTTTAATAGCAAAACTGCGCAACTTGAAAGTAAGGCTACTTTTTTAACAAGAGATACAGGAAAAATGGTGCTCCACTCAATGCCGTGATGACTCCAACGGGCAGTTCAACGGGATAAGAAACTATTCTGGCTAACGTATCAGAAACCACAAGAAAAATAGATCCGCTGAGGAATGACACAGGCAAAAGCATACGGTGATCGGGACCTAGCAGAAGACGCATCGAATGCGGCGCCACTAATCCAACAAAACCGATGGTTCCCGACACACTTACAACAGCGCCAGTTATCAGAGACGCCGTTGTTATGAGTAGAAACCTGACTTTCTTGACATTAACACCGAGCCCGAGCGCTGACTCTTCTTGCAGGACCAAGATATTTAAGCGACTGGCGTTCAGGTAAATATATATGAATCCTACAAGGACGATGGGAGCTGACAAAAATATTTTCTGGTAATTAGCAAGACTGAAATCTCCCATAATCCAGAATAAAATTCGCTGTATCTCGCTTGAATTAGTCATGGACATCATAAGCAACATGAGCGCGTTCATCAGAGCTCCAACTATTATACCGGCCAGGATGACGGTGTTCATGTACGAGGTGTTTTTTCTCAGGAAAGTCAGTCCGTAAACTGTCATTACCGCTATGAGGCTTCCGACGAAGGAGGCGAAAGTAGTCGCCAATATCCAGTTCACTTTAAGCACACTTATTGAGATGACCGCTCCAAGAGCTCCTCCGGCGGCTATTCCAATAATGTAAGGATCAGCCAAAGGATTACGTAAGACTCCTTGGAAGACCACTCCGGAACATGCCAAACCGGCCCCAGCGATGGCAGCGAGAAGAACCCTTGGTAAACGGTATGAAAAAAGAATAGATATTGACCGAACGGTCTCTGGGTCTGAACGATCCCAATTCAGGATAGCAAGAAAGTCGACTTGCGTTGTGCCCCAGAAAAGTGAACAGACTGCTGTAAAAACTAGTAGCAATGACAGGAAAAGAGTCAGCAGAATCGTCTTACCATAAGTGGTTGTTGCAGGTAGAAATCTCATCAGATTAGTCAATTCTCTTTGAAAACAGTGTTGTTTGTGGCAGACAGGGCAGGGGTTACTTTAATTGAATGCATGTGAATGCTGAGAATTTCGAGCGCTTCAATAGTTCTTGCTCCAGGACGACTAACCAGATCAGAATCCAATTCGTATATTCTGCTGCTTCTAAATGCTTTGAGAAACGCGTAATTCTTCCAGTAATCAACACACTCAATACCGTGACATTCCTTGTCCAACATAAATATTACATCTGGATCCTGTTTGATAACCTCTTCGATGCTTAATTTGGGAAACGGAATACCTAGATCATTAACCACGTTTTTGCCCCCGGCCTCCGAGATTAAAGAGCTTAAGAAGGAACCTGAGCCTGCAACAATTAGAGGGTTTATCCCTACAACGAATAAAACTGATGGTCTTTCCAAATTCGCTAGAGCTTGCCCAAGGCTGTCACGACGAGTCTGGATATCAGTGATTAAAGCTCGGGCGTTCTGGTTCTGGCCTATTAGAAATCCCACCTTCGATATCAGTTTCTGTATTTCATCAATACTGGAGCTGTTATCCACGTACACCGGGATCCCAAGGCCTTTTATTCGATCAATAAGTTCGAGTCTCATCCCGTTCTTTGTGGCCAGGACCAGATCAGGCTTCGCAGTTAGCAATTTTTCGAAATCGGGGGCCATGTAAGGCCCCATGTCTGAGACTGCTTTAGCTTTCTTGGGAAAATTACATCTTGAAGTCCTTCCAACTAACCGAGAACCTGCGTTAAGGTCAAACATGAGTTCGGTCAAACTCGGCGCTAGTGAGACGACCCTCTGAGGAATCCTGCTTACACATACTTTCTCGCCGATTGAGTCAATCACACATGATGGCTCACATTCTCCTGCTAGAGAAGCGCTGACGCTTAATGCCAGAGTAATAGCAAGCGCAATTAGACATAGCTTTGTCTTCACGGTTATTATTTCCTGAAACTCATTGGTATTACGTACGACAGTTTCTTCTGAGACAAATTTGAAGGAATTTCCGGAAAACTGCTTGAGGCTTTTTTCAGGATGTCCAATGCAGCTTCATCGAGTATTTCCGAGCCGGATGACTGATGGATCCGGAGATCTTCCAATTGTCCCCCATCCACCACGGTAAAAGACACAAGCGCCTCACCAAATTTTTTGGAACGCAGGGCCCTTTTGGGAAAATATGCCGCCCCATGAATGGCGGCCAGCAATTTCAGCTTAAATTCATTTATCTGATCGCCGCGAGTTGAGGCAGATCGCCTTTCATCTTGAGCCGTTGATGGAAGGCTGGCCGCAGACTCCTGATTGGACTTGCTCTCAAAATAGACACTATCATTTCTTGATGACTCCGTGGAATCTATAGATCCTTGTTGGTAGAGCGTGGTGACTCGAGAGACTTCTTTGTGTTCGAACTCTTCTGTCCTAGTAGCATCTCCAATGTGTGTGGCCGTAGTGACATTTCCGACATCTTTTTCATCATTTTGGAGATTCTTTTCTCTGTCGCTGAACGATCGATTGGCAACCGAAGGAGCCGATGAAGCAGAAGCAGCCGCAGAACGGCTTGTCACTTGAACAATCGGAGATTGAGTGTCTACAAGACTTACAAAAATTGGGGTCTCTCGCACTCCCTGTTGCCCTAGAGCGCCAGCATGCGCTGCGTATGCTATTGAAAAGATGATAATAATATGGGCGATAGTGGATAGAAGATTAGAGCACAATGCTTGATTAAGCTCACAAGATGTTGTGATAACGATAGAAGACAAATCATATGTGATTAATGTATCAAGCTCCCTGTTGTGGTCTATCGTGTTGTCAAAATCGGACAATGATGGGTCATAATAATCATCAATAATTGGGGCTCCATTTTCGTCAGCATTAAACGAGTCCTGATGGTTAAGCAAGGAAAGTTCATCGGTGAGAGTTTCTGGAAAAATAATTAGATTTTTCCCAGGTATTTCTCGGTTCAACTGCCCAAAAGAGTGATCTAAAGATGAGGGTAGCTCCGGTGTATTGCTATTCCTCTCATTAGCTATTTCTCGGTCAGAACGGCCTGAACCAAACATTTGATTGAGGCCATGGAGAAATTCCGTGGACACGACGGAATGCATATCCATCAGTACTAGCCTCCCCAAGGCTCAGGGTTTTCACAGGAAGAGAAAATAAAAAAACCCGAGCCTGAATAGACTCGGGAATGCGCCCAGTTTTACTTCTTCCCTAATCGGCTGTGCTCCGCAGCTTAATAATGCTAGGCAGGTCTTCTGGCTACCGGATCACCCTCTTACTCCAAGCCTTCCCACCCAGTTAGTACTGAGCAGTGGCATAATATGGAGTTTCGTCCCCGGTTACAGCGGCGGGACCGCGCCGGATTCACACCGGCTTCCCTTTTAAGCTCAATGAGCGCCTAACACCTTCAATTTGAACTAATTAACAAATCAAGTCAACCAAACTATTAATTAATCCTCTTTCGTTATCTCCTTGAAACGTGAAGGATCCATCAAGATGTAAATTCCGTCGGCCTTTGAACATACTTGTCCTTCAGAATTGCTGATTTCAGCTGCCAAGTTCACTTTGTGCCCATCTCTGGAGGCTACCCGGCAACGAACCTGGATTTCCTGTTCCACATACAATGGCCTAAGAAACTCGACATTTAACTTTGATGTTACACCCACTTGTTGGGTGAAGTGAAGAGTTGTCCAACCCATTATTTCATCGAACAACCCACTTTGAATGCCACCATGAAGAATCTTCCCGAACCCTTTGTAAAGGGGAGGTGGAAACCAAGTGGTAACGAGCTCTGGTGGTTCCGTTTCAGTTTCATAAAATGAAAGTTTTAGCCCGACCGGGTTAGACTGGCCACAGAAAAAACATTGTCCGTCTCTGTATGGATTAGGTAATAGCTTCATTAAAAAATCCTCTGAGTTCATTGTGAGTCGCAAGTCTCTTGTTTCAAAAAGCACTAAATCGTGTTCAGTTGTCTATGTCGTTCCAAATAGATAGAGTTAATAAACATCTTTGATACTTTTGATGTGATTTTGTGATTGTTTGCTGTGATGATAAAATGAACCGTTAATTAACGTAAAGGCCATTTTTTTTAGTTGTGAAAAAAGAACCCATGTATTGATGGATGAGATAGAAGTTCCTTGATAGGAGCATATCATGACAATGAAGAAGGTCATAATTTTAATACTAGTAATTGCCATAGGGATGATGCTTTACCTTGGCTGGATGCGCTTACGTCCGTCTGATTTGCCAGAAGGATTTTCACGTGGCAACGGACGTATAGAAGCGGTTGAAATTGATGTGGCCTGCAAGATGCCGGGGCGTATATCGGCAATTTTTGTTGATGAAGGAGATTTTGTGAAAGCCGGCCAAGTCTTGGCCCAAATGGACACGGATGTGCTCAAGGCACAGCTCCGGGAAGCTGAGGCCCAATTCAACCGTGCGCAGAGCGCAGTTGAAACAGCGATGAGCACTGTATCTCAGACAGAATTTGAGAAGGCAGCGGCTCAATCTCTTCTGGCTCAACGCAAGGCTGAGCTAGATGCGGCAGCCAAACGTCTCAGCCGCACTGAAAAGTTGGCCGAGAAAGAGGTGCGTACAGCAGAGCAACTCGATGACCATCAAGCTGCCTTCTTTGGGGCTGAAGCTGCCTACAATGCGGCAAAGGCAAGAGTGGAGGCGGCCAACGCTGCTATTATCACCGCGAAATCTCAGGTTGTTGGAGCGGAAGCATCGGTTGATGCCGCCAGAGCTACCATAGAGCGGATAAAGGCTGACATCGAAGATAGCGCCCTTAAATCCCCGAGAGGTGGACGTGTCCAATATCGTGTGGCTCAACAGGGGGAAGTCCTGGGAGCTGGTGGTAAAGTGCTAAACCTTATCGACCTCTCTGACGTATATATGACCTTCTTCTTGCCGACCGCTGCAGCAGGTCGTATCGGAATGGGCTCCGAGGTTCGCCTAGTTTTTGATGCTGCCCCTGAGTATGTAATTCCAGCAAGTGTTTCTTTTGTGGCAAATGTCGCACAGTTTACTCCGAAGTCGGTGGAGACGACCGAAGAGAGACAAAAACTGATGTTTCGCGTTAAGGCCAAGATTGATCCAAAACTATTGGAGCGATACGTTCACTATATCAAAACCGGGTTGCCCGGGATGGCCTATGTTCGTTTGGATCCTAACAGGCGTTGGCCGGAAAACTTGCAAACAAGAGCCCCGAATGAACAGTGACCCTTCTCATACATCAATTTCAGCATTGACTAGGGAGCCGATTGTCCGAGTCAGTGGGGTAAGCCTTAAATATCGCGAGATCAGGGCTCTTGATGATGTGACCCTTGATTTATCCTCTGGACAGATAATAGGTTTAATTGGTCCGGACGGGGTGGGAAAGTCTAGTCTGATGGCTTTAATATCTGGAGCTCGGCAGATCCAGATAGGAAAAATTGAAGTCCTCGGGGGAGATATAGCAGACGCCGGGCATCGGCGTAAAATATGTTCTCGTATTGCTTTCATGCCTCAAGGTCTGGGGAAGAATCTATATTCCACACTATCTGTTTATGAAAACGTCAATTTCTTTGGTCAACTCTTTGGCTACAGCAGAGATGAACTCAATAGACGCATATCTGTTCTACTTGAGAAAACTGGTCTTGAGCCGTTTGCCAATCGACCTGCGGGCAAGCTTTCCGGTGGCATGAAGCAGAAGCTCGGTCTTTGCTGCGCCCTAATTCACGATCCTGATTTGCTGATATTGGATGAACCAACTACCGGAGTTGACCCCCTATCTCGAAGACAGTTTTGGGAGCTTATAGATCGAATACGAGCTGAACGTCCGCTCATGAGTGTTCTAGTGGCTACAGCCTACATGGAGGAGGCTGAGAGATTTGACTGGCTAGTAGCGATGTACGATGGGCGCATTCTTGATGTAGGCTCCCCGTCCTATCACATGGAAAAAACTGGCGCCCCGTCTCTGGAAGAAGCTTTCATAAAATTAATGCCAGAAGAGATACGTGATGGACATAGAGAAATCAAAATCCCCCGACGATCATCAGATTCTGCTCCTGTCATCATCGAAGCCAAGGACTTGACAAAACATTTCGGTGATTTCGTGGCAGTCGATCGCGTCAATTTCCGCATCGAGCGAGCCGAAATCTTCGGTTTCTTGGGTTCTAACGGGTGCGGCAAGACCACGACGATGAAGATTTTGACAGGCCTGCTGCCTGCTAGCGAAGGACAGGCTTGGCTATTCGGGCAGCAAGTGGACGCTCAGGACCTGGAAACACGTCGGCGTGTAGGATACATGTCTCAGGGTTTCTCTCTATACTCCGAGTTAAGTGTTTATCAGAATCTGGCGCTTCACGCGAGATTGTTTCAAGTTCCAGAAAATGAAATCCCTGGACGGGTTTCCAGAATGATCGAACGCTTCGGTTTGCAACGAGCTATTAATTCATTACCAGATTCGCTGCCATTAGGCGTTAGACAAAGATTGTCCTTAGCGGTGGCTTTGATTCATGAACCTGAGCTACTCATTTTAGACGAGCCGACTTCGGGGGTGGACCCTGTAGCCCGAGATCATTTCTGGGAGTTATTGATAAAGCTATCTCGAGTTGATAACGTCACAATATTTATTTCCACGCATTTCATAAATGAGGCTCAACGATGTGACCGAATATCTCTGATGCACGCCGGTCAAGTGCTAGTCAGCGATACCCCTGCAGCCATCACAGAGAGAGAAGGCGTATCAAAACTCGAGGAGGCTTTCATTGGCTATCTCGAAAGAGCTACGAATAGTCATTATTCGGACTCTGATAGAGAAGCAGACAAAAACATGATGAACCTGACGCCTTCTTTGGAAGATGAGGCCGATGGGAGAAATCAAAAGAGCTTTTGGTCTTTACGCTTGAGACGAATGTTGAGCCTTAGTCGACGAGAGAGCCTTGAGTTGAGCCGCGACCCAGTGAGCCTTACCCTGGCTATATTTGGCAGTCTTATTCTGATGTTTATAATGGGTTACGGAATCAGCATGGATGTTGAAGACCTGAGATTTGCCGTATTGGATCGCGATCAAACGATAACCAGTCATAATTATCTACTTAATCTTGTTGGCTCACGATATTTCATCCAAAGACCTGAGTTGACTGATTATGAAGAACTGGACAAACGAATGGAGTCTGGGGAGTTGAGTGTGGCCATCGAAATTCCTCCGAACTTTGGAAGGGACTTGGGACGAGGAATTCCTGTTCAGATTGGAGTATGGGTCGATGGAGCCATGCCTCAACGCGCGGAAACGGTGCGTAGCTACATTCAGGGCCTCCACGTTCAATGGCTTGCGGACAGGGCTACGCATGAGCAGGGTTCGGATGTAATGAACTCCTCTGCAACCGTAGAGACTAGGTTCAGATACAACCCCGACGTAAAAAGTATCGTGTCCATGGTGCCGGGTGTTATCCCAATTCTGTTGCTATTGATCCCCGCAATTCTTACAGCTCTTTCGGTAGTTCGAGAAAAGGAGCTAGGTTCTATTGTAAATCTCTATGTTACTCCCGTGAGCCGGCTTGAGTTTCTTTTGGGTAAGCAGCTCCCATATTTGGGGCTCGGAATGGCTAATTTTTTTATGCTTGTAGCCCTGGCTACGATCGTGTTCAGAGTCCCCCTGAAAGGTAGCTTTCTGACGTTAACAATTGGGGCTCTACTTTATGTCAGCTGTTCAACCGCAATGGGACTCCTTATTTCAACATTTACGAAGAGTCAAGTTGCAGCCGTATTCGGGACAGCCGTTCTAACAATTATGCCAGCTGCTCAATTCTCAGGAATGATTGACCCTGTATCGTCCCTTCAAGGCGGCGGGGCCTTCATAGGAAAGATATACCCGACGACGTATTTTCTCGTTATATCTCGAGGAGCATTCTCTAAAGGATTAGTTTTTGGAGATCTCTATCACATGCTAGGGCCGCTAATTATAGCTATTCCTGTTCTTTTTGGGCTCAGTGTTGGGCTGCTCAGGAAACAGGAGAAATAAGTGATGAGAATCAAAAACGTTTATCATCTTGGTGTCAAAGAAATTCGGAGCCTCGGTCGTGACCCCATTATGATGGCGTTGATCGTTTTTGCTTTTACAGGCGCAATATTCTCTGCAGGAAAAGCTGTTCCGGAGACTCTTCAGAATGCCCCGATAGCTATTGTTGATGAAGACCGCTCTGCATTGTCGGCGAGGATTGTCGGCTCTTTTTATCCCCCTCATTTTTTACCCCCCATAATAATTAACCATGCCGAAATGGATGAAAGGATGGACAGAGGTCTTGACACGTTTGCCCTGAATGTACCCCCTGAGTTTCAGCGTGATGTGCTGGCTGGTAGAAGACCAACCATCCAGCTAAATGTTGACGCTACCAGGATGAGTCAGGCCTTTACGGGCAGCGGATATATTCAGTCGATAGTTTCTCAGGAGGTTCAAGATTTTGTTCAGCGATACAGGGAGTATTATAGACCTCCTGTTGATCTGGCCTTGAGAATTAGATTCAATCCTAATCTGAACAAGACGTGGTTTGGTTCAGTGATGAAAATCATCGACCAAGTCACAATGCTTGCTATAGTGTTGACAGGCGCGGCGTTAATCCGTGAGCGTGAAAGAGGGCTTATCGAGCATCTTCTCGTAATGCCGGTAACCCCGTTGGAAATAATGGTGAGCAAGATCTGGTCCATGGGGGTTGTGGTTCTGGTATCTTGCGCTTTGTCTTTGACTCTTGTGGTGCAAGGATTTTTAAAGGTCCCAATTCAAGGTTCTGTTCCACTATTCCTATGTGGGACTGGCGTTTACCTGTTTGCCGCAACGGCGCTGGGTATATTTCTCGGGACTATGGCGCGTTCAATGCCTCAGCTTGGATTGCTCGTCATGTTGATTCTGTTACCATTGCAAATGCTTTCTGGTGGAATGACTCCTAGAGAGAGTATGCCTGAGTGGGTTCAGTTTGTAATGTTGGGAGCTCCAACAACACATTTTGTCATTCTTGCTCAGGGCGTACTGTATAGAGGCGCCGGATTTAATTTGGTTTGGCCTCAGTTTGTCTACCTAGGAATAATAGGCATGGCTTTTTTTAGTATTGCTCTAGTCCGTTTTCGAAAGGCTATTTCAACAATGGTATAGATTTCAGAATGAAAGCCCAAGCGACTGCCCTACATTTATGTCACCGGCAAGACGTCATTTGGAGGGTCCAACAAACACATATACACCAATTTTATGACATGGCTATTAAAGTTAACCCGCAATTGGGGCCAAAGAATTGCTTTCTCGATGAAAATTTTGCGATATGAGAGGTTTTTGTATGATTCGGTTTGCGTTAATTTTCTGAGTCATGTTGAACTGCTTGTAAAAACAAATTTTAGTCTGAGGTTGTGATCTGAAATGTACTTAGACTCACACTGTCACATTTTTTCTGAGCGGATAATAAAGAATGTCGGAGCCAAGCAAGCGATGGTTAAGGCTTTGAAGCTGAATGTTGATGAAGCGATGCTCGCTTTTAGACCTGAAGACTTAGATCAGAGCGCTCGAAACCACGATATTCAGGCCTGCATTATTCTCCCCACGGCGCTTCCTGAGAAAGTGCTTGTCCAAAATGACCACCACTATAGAATTAGTCAAGAATATGAAAGGATAATCGCCTTTGCGACCTTGCATCCATTCATGACAAGGCTTGAGGACGAAATACAGAGATCTTTTAACAAAGGGATCAAGGGTTTCAAGTTCTCCAGCTTTTCTCAGCGCTTCGATGTTCGATCTGTCGAGGTTGATTTCATGTTAAAAACTATACAGAGAATTGGCGAAAAAAATAATATTATTCCCGTAGTGGTTTTTGACACTTTTTGTAAAGCTGATCTAGGTTTTGGAGCTGATTCGAACCATTTGACCACACCTGACCGACTGGCCGAAATCTATAAAAAGCATTCTGGAATCAATTTTGTCGGAGCGCACATGGGAGGACTTGCCGCAGATTTCAGTGATCTGCAGAAATACCTGAAGCCTGCTCCAAATCTTTTTCTTGATACCTCAAACGCTGCTCACACCTTAGAAACTTGGCAATTTGTTGAAATTCTCAAGATACATGGTCCATCACAAATATTGTTTGGAACCGATTGGCCTTGGTTTAAACATAATGAAGAAATACCTCTGATCAAGTCGTTGCTCTTACGAGCCGGCTACACAGAGGACGATTGTGACCAAGTTTTTATCGGGAACGCGTCGAATCTGATCAAGGAATAACCAAGCCTGGGAGATGCCATTGTCAATGAACATGGCAGCGGGGACGTATGACGAAAACCTCACTGCTTGATATCCAAGATTTAATTATCTCCTGAAGTTCGAGATCCCTGGACTTTTCTATCAGTCGTGTCATCGAAAGATCGGAAACAAAAGCTGTGTCAAGGCCTAGCATCAACAGACCTTGATCCGATAGGTATTCCGGAGCGCAATCCAGAATATCCCTGGCAGGATTTAAGCCATCTAATCCCCCGTCCCATATTTCCGGATAGGTGTGAGAAGAAAGTTCATGGAAACCTACCTCAGTGGGGATATACGGAACATTTCCAAATATGACATCAAAATGACCGTCCACATTGGAAAACCAGTCGCTTTGCCTGAATTCGACGCCTGACGCTAGGCTTGCGGTGGCTACAATTCGGGCGTTCTCAATAAATTGTAAATTTACATCAACTGCTAGAACAGTAACTCTTCTAATACTGGCGCAATAAATTGCTAACAATCCTACATGGCCGGTTCCTAAATCGAGCACATGGTCCCCATCCTTCAGATAGCGCCTGAGAGCCTTATGTAGAACTAGAGAAGTACAGTCCCATATGTGATCATGAACTAGACTTGTTGCGTCTACATTAAAATGAATCCCCGCGATGGCCAATCTCAGTGGTCTAAGTCTGGGAATGGCCGACAGCGTCTTTATAAAACTCATCCCAATATGGTCAGTCACAATACTCATTGTCTCGTGCCTCCCCGACTACTAAGGTAAGTCTTCAGACGAGTCCCATCCTGGGTTTAAACTGCTTCAGAAAATCAAAGAGCCCTAAATCTATCCGCCTTAGGATGATTTTTCCTAGGAAATTTGGGGTTGAATTATTCTACTGGTCCTGATCGATATTTAACTCTTTTGCCAACGTCTTATAATAGGGTGGAAATTCTGGCTGAAAGTTTTGATAAAATGTTATCGGATACTTAGCTCCTATTTTTTTTCCGGCGAGTTTCAATCCATCACAAATGCTCTGGAGCCCCGATGCTGGGAGTGAAAAAACCATCTCATCATCTTGAGTCATAGAAAAGATTCGATCTCCTCCCCCAGGAATGGCCACACGAGGTTTTCCTGTCCGAATTGGAGCTGTCAAATATTCAGTACATTCAACCTTACCCCCAAACAACCCTGTTACCCTTTCCCCAGTGAGATAAGTCCAAGCCTGAACTAATCTCATGATTTGTGCTGGATTACCATAAATGGCAACAGAATCTGGCTCAAAACCAGCTTTATTTAGAGGCGCGATCAACAGGGCCTGAATTTGTTTGCTGGGGATAAGGCTCATTTGCGAGGCTTCATTTTGACCGGTCTCGCGATCCTTGGAAAAAGAGACCTCACAAAAAAGCTTGCCCACAGTTTCAACCTGATTCTTGGCCCCGGTAAAACCGAATGAAATCATTGCCGGAACACAGACAACATCTTCTTTCGCCAGTCCCACAGTCCAACCGTACATTCGAGCCATGGATACACCCATACAAATTGTGATTTTTTTTCCGAGACGAGATTTGGGGCGCACAGTTTTGTCAGGGAAAACAGGCGCATCCAAGAGCTTGACAGCCACTGGTAATGTTCTTAAACGGAGGTTGTCGTGTAAGAATTGACTTAGGTCGAGATATTTAATTTCCGACATTGAAAAACTCCTTCTGATAAGTGTTTAGCTCAAGCGCCTTGATTGCGACAGGATTAATCAAGAATCGAGTCGGGGATTTCCTTGAATGCTGGAGTTGGCTGGCCATAAATCTGACGCACGCATGCGATATTGACAAACTCGCATGCCAGAACGGGCTCACTTGACGAGAGGATGACTATCAGTAAAACGACTAACCAAACTTTATAATATTTCAAACAGGATGTTAATAAAAATTGTTCTGAACGCACATCATTGTCGCCTGCATGGTGAAAACAAGCTTCTTCTCATAATTCTGTTGAGCAGTGACTTCCGCTACACAAACGGATAAAGTCCTGCCTGGCTTTAAAACTCTTCCAATGGCTACAAACTTATCCCCTCTTGAAGGCGCTAGAAAATTTACCTTGAATTCAACGGTAAGAACTTCCGTATTGGGAGGCATCAACGAATAGGCGGCGTATCCGCACGCGTTATCCGCTAGGGTAGTGATAGCTCCGGCATGTATGTAACCATGCTGCTGAGTTAATTTTTCACTGTGATTCATTTCTATGGTTACAATTCCAGGCCTTACTTCAACAAGTCTGGCTCCAATAGTGACCATAAAATTCTGCATTCCAAAGCTCTTTCGTACTCGTTGTTCATAATCGGGGTCTAAAGGCTCGAATGTATGCATCTAACGCGCTCCACGCATGGTTGAGAATTTATTGCCATCTTGGCAGGGCTCAAATCAACCCTAAAGACTCGACTCCTAGTTTAGAAGTTTAAACAGTGATTGACAAATGGGAATTGAGGCAATACACTGGTTTTAAGCTTATCTTGTGTTCCTCCAGTAGACCTTTCAAAAGGGCTCGGGCGTCACAACGAATAAGTTCCTAGGACATAGGAGCTAGTGCAGCGGATTAACGCGCCTGACCTCTACTATCGTTTATTCCCGTTCACGAAAAGCCCTTGTTCGTAAGACATTACAGCGCCAAATTTTATTTTTTGGCGTTATTTTCACAGGAGTTAGAGAATGAGTATCAACATTTATGTAGGAAACTTGTCATTCAGCGCAACAGAAGACGAACTTAAGGGACTTTTTCAGAGCTATGGAACTGTCGATTCGGCGAAAATCATATCAGACCAGTTCACGGGAAGATCTAGGGGGTTCGGTTTTATCGAAATGACCAACCGTGAAGAAGGACTGAAGGCCATAGAAGAACTGGATTCAAAAGACTTCAATGGCAGAAGCCTTAAAGTAAACGAAGCCAGGCCCAAAACCAACTCCAGAGGAGGCGGCGGCCCGAGAAGAGATGGTGGTGGCGGCGGCGGAAGATCTCGCTGGTAAATATTCTCAAAAGATTTTTAGTGTTTTTTCTTGATGGCAAGGGTTTATATTAACTCTTGCCATTTTTGTTCTATAGTCTTGAAATTGTAACAAGACAAAGAAGTTCTCATTCTATGATAGTCCAGCAAACCTTTAATTCTCAAAACGGTAAGTTCTCTTATCTCGAATGGGGTGGATGTGGTCCAATTTTACACATAGCGCATGCTACAGGTTTTTGTGCGGGGCTCTATACACCTTTGGCCAATATCTTGACATCGAGACTTAAGGTTGTTGGTATGGATTATCGTGGACATGGTAATAGCAAAGCAGTCGCGAATCATAAAAAATTGACGAATTGGGACGTTTTTTCAGATGATTTGGGGGTCTTTTTTGATTACCTACAGGAACCTGTGATAGCCGTTGGACATTCGTTAGGAGCAGTGACCAGCATGATGTTAGCCGCGAACAGACCAGAACTATTTAAGGCTCTGATTCTGATCGATCCTACCATAATGCCTCAATATATAAATCTTGTGCTCTATCTTGCTCAGAAACTATATCTAACAAAAATATTTCCAATCATTTCTGGAGCCGCCAAAAGAACTCGACTCTGGCCTGACAGTGATACGGTCCTGGACATTTACAGCAAGAAATTACCATTCAGAAATTGGTCCCCAGGTTTTCTGGAAGCCTACATTCAATACGGATTCGAAGATATTGTAACTGGCGGAACAAAATTGAGATGTGAACCTGAATGGGAGTCGAAATGTTTCTCTACCTGTCCCGCAGGCATCTGGAAAAAACCGCGCTTACTGACAATGCCAGTTCTGGTAATCTACGGAGCTAAATCTGATGTATTCACAAACCGCTGTGCAAGAAAATTCAGGCTAGAAGTTCCTCATTCCGAAATTCATTGCATTCCGAAGGCTACTCATTTTGTCCCCATGGAAAAGCCATTAGAAACGGCAAAATTAATTTTTGATTTTCTGATGCGAAATCAAATTATCGATCCTCAATGAATTCGGGAGAAATAAAAGACCTTGGAGATAGGTGGGGACCAAGGTCTTTTTCGAAACAAAGAATTTTTGTGAGTGGCAAACTAGCCAAGAAGGTTAAGAGTTGCGGAGCAATTATGGCGCCAACTTGCAAACGGCTTTTATAGAGTCTACGAAAACCGATTCTCTGATCCAGAAAAATAGAAACAATCCCAATTTTACCTACATTATTGTCACATTTTTTAATTAGACCTACCAGGACGTAATATGAATGGATGTTAGTGAATTCCATCTAGAAGCGCCTTTTCAATCCACTTGACAAAAACAGACGTGTCAGTTAAAAAACAAATCGTACTAACCAGTCAGTCATTAAATTCATAAGAGTTATACCGGTTAGTTGTATCATGAAAAAAGAGCGGACAGTATGGATCATAAAATTGAGGATCAAATAAGTTTGATCATTTCTAAGACCAAGGCCCACAAAGATACGTTTGCAGTACCAAAGCTTATTCAGCTGTTATCTACTGAGTTGGGTAAGCCCGGAATGGATGAAAACGTCAGAGCTGAAACAGCGCTGTCTTTTGTGGAGAAAGTCTATTCTATCATAACATCTTCCCCAATCTATTCTGACGCCCTAATACGGGAGTTCTATAGGTGTGTCCTGGAGAGTGTAGAGTCCTTCGGTATGGAACGCAGGGAGATACTCGAGGACTTGCTTTTCCAAAGTCTCAGGCGTCCAGCGCAACGTGAGCCTCAAAAAAGAAGAAAACAAAAAGATGCTCGTGAGAGAATCCTTTCAGCTGCATTGGCGGAGTTTTCTGAGAAGGGTTTTCATTCTTCGACGATTGACAGCATAGCTGATCGTGCGGGGATAGCGAAGGGAACTGTTTATAGATATTTCAGTACCAAAGAAGGTCTTTTCACTGCGCTAAAGGACGACACGATGAGTGAATTCATTGAGTTGGCCAAACGCCGCCTCAGTGGACAGGAAGATGTTCTCGAGATTATCGAAGGGATAATAAAAATATATCTAAGCTTTTTTGAGCAGAATTCAGCTTTTTTCAAAGTAATTATCCAGGAGCATAAGGACTTTGGTCGCGAGTTCTCGGAGAAATTCATACAGGAACTGATAGGGGCCCTACCTTCGTTGAAGAGACGCTGCTGGAAGGCCTCGCGTTTGGGTAAGCTAAAACAGATGAACTATTATACCGTTTTCTTTGGAATTATCGGTTTCTTGAACGGTGTCATTCAGAAGTGGTTACACGAGGGCGGGGAAAGTTCGCTTGTGGATGAGATAGATACTGTTCGAGAAGTTTTGTTTTACGGTTTTGCCATCAAGCCACAGGAATCGAAAAGCAATAACATTTTGAAGGTGATTTCATGAGACCATCAGGCATTTCTAATATTAAAATCCCAGTGCTTTATGTAAATCCATATTTTAACAATGATCCACAGTTAATTGAAGAAGTGACACAGGCTGGTGGTTTAGGGGTTGTTGATCATGCGACAGTAAGTCGTTCCACCATGCGTCTTTCTAGCGGTGTCACTCACGGGGTTCGATGCTATCTAAAGGATTTGGCGGATTATGGATCAAACTCGGATATAAGAGTGGCCATAATTCCGTTGATTGATGTTGAAGACATGAACAAAGGCGAATCATTGTCTTTGTCTAAATATCCGTTTCCTGTATTTGTCGAGGCAGGAAACGCTGATCATGCAATGATTGCGGAGAAAGCTGGGGCCGCAGGATTGATAGTTCGTGGTTCCGAAGGGCCTGGTTGGGTAAGTGACACGAACGGTTTTGTATTATTACAAAAAATATTACAATCTTCCAAACTACCTGTTTTTCTTCAAGGTGGAGTATCTCTTAGAACTGCAGCGGGTTGTGTTAGAGCTGGGGCATCTGGCGTGGTTCTGGACAATCATCTTCTCCTGACCGAATCATCATCGTTATCCGAAAAGTTTAAGAAATTTCTCTCAGGTCTGGTTTTACCCGCTACAACCGTACTAGGTGAGGGTTTTTCCAGAAATCTGAGGGTGTATTCAAGGGTTGGCACAAAAATTGTCAGGGAGTTGCGCAAAATTGAGGAGTCGCTGACCCCAGATGAGTTGCCTTCCTATTTCTTCAGGTTGAACAGTTCCATAGGGATTCCATCGGAGACCCCCGATCTAGATGAAAGTCTTTTTGCTCTCTCGGAGGACATCGTTGCAGCCAGGACCTTGGCCGCAAGGTATGGAAGTGTATCTGCAATAGTAGAAGAATTTGGTCGAATTATGGGTCAAGTTCAAGCTACCTGGCCATTTGGGCAGGATTGTGAGCTGAGTCGTGAGCATGGGACTAAATATCCTATTGTTCAGGGTCCGATGGCGCATGTTAGCGACAATGCCGATTTTCTTCGACTGATTGCCGAGGGAGGGGCCTTGCCTTTTCTGGCCTTGGGCAATATGCCGGGACCAATTGCAAAAAAAGCTATGGATGAAGCCCGAGAGAAAACTGAAAATCTTTATGGTGTTGGTCTTATTGGATTAGATGTAAATGCGCTCAGGTATGAGGCTCATCTTCAGTTGATGTCGAAAAACCCGCCCAAGTTTGCCATACTTGCGGCTGGGGGGCCTGATTTGGCAAGGAGAATTGAGTCCCTTGGCGTTAAATGTTATCTGCATTGCCCAGCTCCAGCGATGCTTTCGGATGGACTTCGCGCAGGACTAAGAAGATTCGTATTCGAGGGTAATGAGTCTGGTGGACACATTGGTAACATGGGGAGTCTCACTCTTTGGAGCTACAACCTCGACGAATTGGCCAAGCATGCCGACGACGGTCTCGATTTGAGTGAAGTTAGGGTACTTTTTGCTGGAGGAATCGCATCGCCAGAGGCGGCGGCTTTTGTGGCCGGGATGGTCGGGGATTTAACATCACGGGGTCTCAAGGCAGGCCTCCAGATGGGAACAGCGTATCTAACCGCTCAGGAGGCTGTTTCCACAGAAGCGATTACTGAGTGCTATCAGAGGATCACTATAGAAAATGCGGGAACCGTAGTAATTGGTAGAACGGTAAACATCAAGGCTAGGGCTGCAAATTCACCGATGGCTTCTACACTAATAGCCAAGGAACTTGAGCGGGTTAGAGATGGAATTTCTCTACGTGAACGTAAGGAGCTTTATGAGACAGATAATCTTGGAGCGCTAAGGCTGGCAGCCAAAGGTTGCGCAATAGATCCATCAACAGCAGACTCTGAAAGTCCTTGTTTTTGTGAGCTCTCACAAGAAGATCAAATTTCACGAGGTCTCTACCTCATGGGACAGGGGGTCTGTCTTTTGAGTAAAAAAACGACGATTGAAGACATCCATAAAGACATCCTTGAAAAAGGGAGAGACATTTTTGAGACTGAGAATCATTTTTACACCGAATTTCAAAAGTCTGAGAGCTCAGAAACATCTTATGAAAACTCCCAAAAAGGCCTTTATCATTCTCAAACATCACCTATTGCCATGAAACATGACTCAACGGCAATTACGGCATCATTAATGCCTTCATCAGTTGGCGAACCAGAATTCTCGGAACGTCTAGAAATTACTGAAAATGAAGAAACAAACGAAGCCGAGCTTTGTTATGGACCGTTTGATGAACCAATAGCGGTGGTAGGAATGGGGTTAAGGCTTCCGGGGTCCGATTCACCGGAGAGCTTTTGGAAATACATAATTGAAAAACGCAGCGGCATAGTTAAGGCGCCCGTCGATCGCTGGAGAAATATCGACTATTACTATGATCCAAATCCGAAGGTTCCAGACAAAACCTATTCCTGCATTGGAGGATTCATAACGGATTTTGCCTTTGATCCTCTGAAGTTTCGAATACCTCCATCAGTCGCTAAGAAAATGGATCGTACTCAAAAACTTGCTATCAGCTGTGTTGCTGATGCGTTGGAAGACGCTGGGCTTAAGCCGGAACAGCTCAAGGGAATGAAGGTCGGCATAGTCATAGGCAATTCGATGGGCGGTGAAACCACAGATCGTTATGCGGAGAGATTATCGCTTCCTCGCACTCTAGATATGTTGTCGGAATCATTTCAAAAAGTTGGTTTGGATGCTGCAGCAACCCAAGCAGCTATCGAAATTTTCAAGCAACGTTATTTAGAAGACCTCCCAGAAATAACCGAAGATTCATTACCCGGTGAACTGCCAAATGTCATTTCAGGTCGGGTCGCAAATGTATTCAACTTAGAAGGTCCAAACTTCACTGTTGACGCTGCTTGCGCATCCTCTCTTGCTGCTGTGATGAATGCTGTAAATGGACTCAGGTCTGGTTTCATGGATATTGCTCTTGCAGGCGGCGTTGACGCTGCAATGCATCCTTCATCTTTTATCAAGTTCTGCAAAGTTGGGGCTCTATCCTCTGATGGATCCCGACCTTTCGATGCGCGAGCCAACGGATTTATCATGGGAGAGGGCGCCGGAATAATGGTAATGAAAAGGCTTTCTGACGCCATCAAAGATCGAGATCGCGTCTATGGTGTGGTTCTGGGAGTGGGATCGTCTTCCGATGGTCGTGGAAAAGGTATAACTGCGCCGAATGCGGCAGGCCAAGAGCGGGCCATAAAGGCTTGCCTGGAAGCTGCCCAAGTTGAACCTAGGGCCATAGGGTTGATTGAGGCTCACGGCACGTCCACACCTGTAGGTGATACAACGGAATTGATTTTATTGGATGAATTCTTTCGTAAGGCTGGCGCGCCCGTAGGCTCAGTTGGAGTGGGCTCGGTTAAGTCGCAGATCGGCCATTTGAAAGCAGGCGCTGGGGCCGCTGGACTCATGAAAGCGCTCCTGGCTGTGTATAATCGCACTTTACCACCAACAATAAATATTGAAACTCCAAATCCTTGTATTAATTGGCAGGATTCCCCACTCAAACTATTGACAGAGGCGCAGCCGTGGAAAACCGTCAACGGGAATCCACGTCGAGCCGGAATCAGCGCTTTTGGTTTTGGTGGGACTAATTTCCACGTTATCATACAGGAATTTTATCCCAACCTTAGAATTGTCCCTAAGGCTGTTTCAAGAATGAAACGGTCTGTCCCGATAGAATTCGTGCCACCTGACTGGCCAAAACCAGCTAACTTGAAAAGTGATGGTGAGGCTTGGGCAGTGGGGGCGAACAGTCCCGAAGAACTTGCGTCAAAGGTCAAACGAATCCTGACGGAATTGAACGCCAAAACGTTCAACCATCTGTCAACAGAGTCTCGTAAGAACCTTGGTTCATTCGAAGTGCGATTCGGTTTTGGAGCCACCGATTTCGAGATGGCGGCCAAGAAACTGGAAACGATCCTTGAAGTAATCAAGGATCCATCGAAGAAGGCGATCCTGCCTGCTCGTGGAATAAGCCATGCTCAGGGTTCGCAGCTGAGGTCCAAGCCTGGGGCGGCATTCCTGTTTCCCGGGCAAGGATCACAATACTCATACATGTTCAGAGATCTTGTTGAACGCTATCAGGTGGTTAGTGACACATTTGTTGAGGCGGACGAAATACTTCAGTCCCTTGGTCTACCATCAATAATTTCAACCATTTTCCCTGATGTGTCAGATGAAAACAAATCAGATTCGGGAGCAGCAGACCCTCTTCGAGACACCCAAATTCTTCAGCCAATGATTTTGACCGCCGACACGGCGATGCTTCGGCTACTCGAAACTATGAGTATCAAACCTGTGGTGTGCGCCGGGCATTCTTTAGGCGAATACGCTGCTTGTGTAGCGGCGGGCGTGTTCACGTTCAGAGATGCCTTAGAGGCGGTGGCGGTCCGAGGCCGTGAGATGGCACGAGTCAGCATTGCCGATCCAGGATTAATGATGAGCATCCCGGCTGACGCCAGGGCAGTTGAAGAAATTTTAGCCGAAGTTGACGGATACGTTGTGGCTGCCAACAAGAACTCACCGAAGCAAACAGTCATATCCGGAGAGACGCAGGCGGTGAAAAAAGCCGCAGAACTGTTCAAGGCGAAGGGATTGGAAGGAATTCTAGTTCCAGTTTCTGCAGCTTTTCACTCTGGTGTGGTTGCTCCTGCCAGAGAGCCTTTCATGAAAACCTTAGATAAATTGAGGGTTAATCCTCCAACAACTCCCATAATATCTAATGTGACAGGGGATTTTTATCCAGTCGGCCCCGGGGCTTCTGACAGAATCAGAGATCTTTTGGGCAAACAGTTTGCTGCTCCGGTGGAATGGGTAAAAACACTTCGAAAGATGTATAGCGAGGGCATTCGGGTATTCGTTGAATGCGGGCCCAAGCGGGTGATGACAAATCTAACATTGGATACGCTGTCTAACGATGCTTTAGCTCTGCCTATGAATCATCCCAAAAAAGGTGGAATTCTGCAGCTCATGGAAAGCCTGGCTGCCCTGATGGTTGAGGGCTTCGACGTGAGATTTGACAATTCCCAAGGCCCTTCAGTCACAGATCTGGGAGGGGCACAACGCACGGAGTTGAAATTAGTTGATTCACGAGACACCGTTAACTCTACAGTGAGTCGTCCTGAGTCTAAGCCCACCGAGATAGCGCCATCACCACTGGATTCTTTGATAGACGATGAACTCAAACAGATTGTTACTAGAAAGGAATTTTCGAGATATGTCCAAATTCAGGGACCTTCAATAAGAGCTTTGCTCAAGACCGGATATGAGTCCTTCGTAGAAACCATTTTACCGATGGAAAAGGTCGTCCAAACGATGAAGTCAGAAGGCATGAATTTTGATTCGGTTGTTATATCAGGATGTTCTGCGGGACTTCCCTCTGATGTTAGGTTTGCATTTGATAGAGAAAATCTTGATGATTTGATTCTCGGAAAAAACTTCATAAAGCAGGTTCCTGAGACCGGTCGAATTGACATGCTCGAAAAGAACGTTGAACGACTCTACAAAGGACCTAATGGTGAGGCTGATCTTAGATCAGTTGACGATATTAACGGAGTGATTCAGTTAGCAGGTTTTTTTAATGACGCTGAAATATCCAAAGAATACGGGTTAGATGAGAAACTGTTGGCGGCAATGGATGTGACTACAAGGCTTGCCCTGGCTGCGGGTCTTGAAGCCTTAAAGGACGCCGGCATTCCACTAGTTAGACAAATGAAAATAACCAGAGCCGGCACGGAATTACCTGATGCATGGGCCCTTCCTGCCGAACTCAGGGCTGAGACTGGTATTATTTTTGCCTCAGCATTTCCCGGAATGGCTTCTCTAGTAGATGAAGTGACACGCGAAACTGCCGCAAAATACGGAGCTGGAGCAAAAAAGAGACTAATCGATTTTTACACAGGCCTAGTGGAGAGAATCAGGGATGATAGGGAACGCGAACGTGTAACCAAGTGGTTTACCCAGGAATTCAGTAAGATAGCTGGTTCAGATGATGATGAGCTATATACTTTCAACCGAACTTTTCTGTTGCGTGTAATGAGTATGGCCCATGGTCAACTGGCGCAGTTTATAAAAGCTCAAGGGCCTAATACACATGTCGACGCGGCCTGCGCCGGGACGACGCAAGCCATTCTCCTCGGACGTGACTGGATACGCACCGGTCAGGCAAAAAGGGTCATAGTAATAGCGGCTGACGATGTGGCGGGAAAAACTTTGCTGCCTTGGATAGGTTCGGGATTCTTGTCAATGGGGGCGGCAACAACGAACGCAAATCTTTCAGAGGCGGCCTTACCGTTCGATGACCGACGTCATGGCCTAATACTTGGATCTGCAGCAGTGGGAGTTGTTCTCGAGGCAGAAGTTCTAACAAAACAAAGAGGAATGGAGAGCATCGCTTCAATAGAGGCCGGTGTGGTTGCTAATAGCGGTTTCCATGGCACCAGACTGGATATCGAACACATCACCAGTGTAATGGAAACAATGATTTCCAAGTGGGAAAAACAGACCGGGACAAGTAGGGATGAACTAGCCCAGAAAATGTTTTTCATGTCTCACGAGACTTATTCTCCAAAAAGAGGAGGAAGCGCGGACGCCGAGATTAAGGCGTTACGAAGTACATTTGGCTCCAGAGCCACTCAAATTCCTATTGCCAACACGAAAGGGTTCACGGGACACACAATGGGTGTAGGTGTGGAGGATGTTGTTTCCTTGAGATGTCTTCAAAAGGGCCTCTTACCACCAATACCTAACCTGAAAAACCCGGATCCCGACTTTGAGGATTTGAATCTTAGCCGCGGTGGGAAATGCAATGCGGATTATGCGCTTAGGCTCGCAGCGGGATTTGGCTCTCAAATAGTAATGTCTTTATACAAGGTTAAATCGCACGAAGAAAATCGAATAGTAGATCTCGGATCACATCGGGAGTGGTTGAAAAGGATTACCGGATATAACGATCCAGTGATTACGGTTGAGGATAGGACCCTCAAAGTATCTCAGAGATCTGATTCAGCATCACTTCCGGGTGAAATTGAAAAAATTGCAGCCTTAGAACCGTCTATGGCCAAATCTACAATCTCTGAATCCTCAAGGCATTCCAATGATCAGGTAAGAACCCAGATCTTGTCACTTCTTTCTGAAAAAACCGGCTATCCCGCTGAGATGTTAGATACGGGGCTCGATCTGGAAGCGGACCTAGGAATTGATACTGTTAAGCAGGCTGAATTTATTGCTGAGGTTCGTGAAAAATTCGCAATACCAAGAATTGATGGGCTTAAGATAGCAGAGTTTCCCACGATTGAGCACATAATCAATTTCGTTCTTTCTCACACTGCGCCACAGACGGATGAAAAGGTCCAGGTCATTTTGGACCAGGGTCAAAACCGATCGGATTATTCAGAGATTCAGGACAAGATTCTATCTTTACTCTCCGAAAAAACTGGTTATCCGTCAGACATGCTTGATGTGGAGCTAGATCTAGAGGCCGATCTAGGAATTGACACAGTGAAGCAGGCCGAATTCATCAGTGAAGTAAGAGAAGTTTTTGGGATACCCCGAATAGATGGTTTAAAGATCGCCGATTTCCCCACAATCAAGCACATAATTGGTTTTGTCATGGAAAGAAGTCAGGGAACGTCGGAGCGCTCGGAAGCAGTGGCATCTGAAACTCAAACTTTGGATGTAAGCAAAAAAGAGCCTGAAATAGGCTTGTTCGAGGCTAGACTAGTTGAACTCGGAGAAATTGATCGCATTGACCCGAAAAAGGTCAACAAATTCATCGTCATATCAAAGCCTTGTGAGTTAGCAGATTTCGTTGAAAAGCAGTTACGCTCTACTGGTCATACACAGATCAATAAGATTGAGAACGTAGAAGAGCTGCAACGTTTGGCCGAGGAAGAGACAGGAATTATCAACCTTCTAGGGGTAGACGCATCAGATGATGTTGATAGAAAGAGCTTTGAGCTGTTTCTGGAAATGGCAAAACTCTTTGAAGATGGTCCTGCATCATTGGTAACGGTTGTCAAAGAAGATGGGGCTTATGGATTCCGAGATCCTAAGGATTTTGGTTTTAGAATTGGCGCTTTGACAGGGGCGGCCAAATCTTTTGCAAGGGAATATCCGAAGACCGTTTCAAGAGTCATAGACTTAAACCCATCCCTGGAAGCGGCAAGAGCTGCTGAAATAATAGTCAATTCTTTGGCTACTAATTGTCCGCTGGAGATAGGGACCACCTCAGAAGGAAATCTGGAGGTTATCAGGTTTTTCTCAGTCGCTGATGACTTCAAGAAAAGCGCATTAAAAAGCGGAGATGTGATCTTGGCGACTGGTGGAGCACGTGGAATAACGGCGGAATGTGTTAAAAGACTAGCGGCTCATGACACATTTACCTTTATTCTGCTGGGACGAACACCTCATACAGATTCGTCCGAAAAATACGCCAATTTTAATGAAGAGGACTGGTTAAGAGAGCGCAACCGAATAATAGATCAGATGAAACGTCAAGGGATCGCTACTACACCGGTCAAGGTAGAAAAAGCTCTTTCGGAAATGAAGGCTGAGGGAGAAATATTTAGAAACATAACCGAGATAAGAAGCTTGGGTTCTGAGGTGATTTACCGTTCCGTAGATATCTTAGACGACGCTTCGCTGGACGAACTGATTGGAGACGTTGCGAGCATCTGCGGTAGGGTGGACATGATTATACATGGCGCAGGTCTGGACATTAGTAAAACCCTTAAATCAAAAACAATCGAACAAATACAGCTCGTATATGACGTCAAAGTTAAAGGTATCCAAAACCTTCTTGAGTCATTGGAAAAACACGGTCTTCCTCCCAAAAGGATAATTGGATTCGGTAGTGTTGCAGGGAGATTTGGAAACTTGGCCCAGCTCGATTATTCGGCCGCTAATGACTCATTGGCTCATTTGATGAGGCACATAAGCCACAAGACTGACATTAGAGCTACAGTTGTGGATTGGGCGCCATGGGCAGAGGTTGGTATGGCGGTTCGGGGCAGTGTCCAATCGACTCTCGAAAATGCGGGAATAGACTTTATCCCGCCCCGCGCAGGCGCAATGCTATTAGAAAAGGAAATTTATAGGCATGGTTTTTCACCGGAGGTATTAGTAGCAGGAAGGCTTGGTCCTTTCCGAAAGGATGCCTTTACCTCTCATGGAGCCAAGAAGTTTGGAGCTTTTGAAATAGGTGGTCAATCGGCCGAAGTGATGGAATTGATTCCTGGTGAAAAAATAAAAGTAAAAATCTTTTTGGATCCTACTCATCCGTTGCTGGATCATCATCGCATTGACAGGGCTGCGGTGTTTCCAGGGGTCGGAGGGCTGGAACTTATGAGACGGGCCTATCAACTTATGAAAACTGACGAAACAATAGTGAATTTCTCAAATGTTCGTTACCTGAGACCTTTGAAAGTTTTCAGAAATGATCCGTTTCAGGCGGAAATTGAGGTATTTTGTGACAGTTCCTCCGACTCGCAAAATAAAACCTACAAAGCTAGAATAACTTCCGTTTTTATGGACAAGGACGGCAGGGAATTGGGCGAGCCACGAGTGCACCACGAATGCGAAATAACAAGTACTGAAGAGGAAATTCTTCAATGGCCGGATTCTCAGTTGTGGGAACAATCCGTTTTTGTTCCACATTCTGAAATCTACGAACAATTCTTTCACGGTCCGGCTTTCAGATTAATAGAATACTTTTCAATTCACAGTTCAGGAAAGGCAGTGCGATTTAGATACAAGGACACAACATATCGGAAACAAATGTTTTCAGATGTAATTCCTGCGGCTGTTGAAGCTGTTTTTCAGGCCGTGGCGGCATACGGAATGGAATCCCACGGAGTGATGTCACTTCCAATTGGAGTGGATAAACTCATCATTCATAAAAACGATTCTTTACCTAACATTGGTGAACTCACCGCTACTGAAATTTTTGTTGGAAGCCCGGGAGAACAGAGATCAAGATTCAAATTTGATGGATGGATAAGGGACCATCAAGGAAATGTCATGGTTAGTTTGTTTGGAATTCAAATGATAGAACTGGAAGCCAAGGGAAAATTTGTTGGAAAGCTTCATGAATCCGCAATTGAAATAGGCGCTCTTTTTCGTGACGATGACTCCCTGCATTCCGAAAAAGTTCTTCAATTTCTGACTCCCGAAGAGATCGAAGAAGCAAAGTTAAAATCAACTTTGAAAAGACAAAAGGAATGGCTAAGCGGTAGGATAGCGCTAAAAAAATCTGTTGGTCAACTCCTGGCCGAACGGGGGAGAAACCACGCTCAAGCATCTGATATCCGGATATTTCAGGATAACCTCGGTAAACCATTTGCGGAGTTAATTACTGGAGATAACGCTACAATTGGATCTCTATCTTTGAGTCACTCTAACGGACTTGCAATGGCTGCGGCTGCAGCTGCTGGCAATTTCTGGGGTTTGGGGATTGATGTCGAAAAGGTGGAACAAAGAACTGAATCGTGGGTAAATGATTATTTTGATGAATCGGAAATTCAGTTGGCAGAAAACGGTCCTCAAAAATGGTTAACGCTCAATTCAATTTGGGCGCTCAAGGAAGCTGTCCTAAAAGCTCTTGGGGTAGGTTTAAGGTATGATCTTAAAGATATAGTGGTAACTGAACTGGATCAGTTTGGAAAGGCCAAGCTAGAATTTCGCAATGAGTTGGTCAAAGCTATAAACCGAATGGAATTTTCCGAATCGGAAGCATGGGTCGAGTTTATGGACAGGATGGTCATAGCTAGAGCTATTATCAAGAATTAAAAAAGATAGGATGATCATTCCGGCGGGACTTTGCTGAGTATGTAATCGGCTTGGGCTCGTAAGCTGAAGAAATATAAAAAGTCTCGCCGGTATCAATCGTTTTAGCCTTCTAATCGCGCCAATCAGGCGTGTATCTAATTGCTATCCAACCTTTCTGAATATTCTTTACAAATTCCAAAAATCTTTTTACGCATAAAAATGTTGGTTTGAGCCTCAGGTTTGGTGTGTCATTATTGCGAGCACAATGTGTAAAGCTGGAGAAACTCATGGAACAAACCTGGTATGTAGCGATGATATGGATGGGTTTAGCTCTAATAGCCAGCATAATATCAATCCGAACTGCCGTATCAGTTGCGCTTGTGGAAATATTTGTTGGGGTGATTGGAGGAAATTATCTTGGTCTAGATCCCAATACAGGGTGGATAACTTTTCTGGCTGGTTTCGGGGCGGTTCTTCTGACGTTTTTGGCTGGGGCTGAAATTGAGCCTGATGTATTGCGGAAATATGCAAAGGAAAGCATAGCTATCGGTTTTCTGAGTTTTCTTTTGCCATTTCTAGGCGCAATGGCATATGCGTACTATATCGCAAACTGGAGTGTCGACGCGTCAAAGATTTGTGGCATAGCTCTTTCTACTACCTCTGTGGCAGTTGTTTATGCTGTTATGGTCCAAACCGGTCTGAACAAAACGGAATTGGGTAAAATCATATTGGCGGCATGTTTTGTGACTGACCTGGGGACCGTGCTTGCGTTGGGAATTATGTTTGCCACTTACAATGTCTGGTTAGTGGTATTTGCGGTAGTAACAGTGCTTGTGCTAATTCTCGCCCCAAATTTTGTGCGAGCCTTCTTTAAAGCGTTCAGCAATCATGTCAGCGAACCTGAGATCAAATTGATTTTCGTAATGCTTTTTGGTTTAGGATGGCTTGCTAACCATGCCAACAGTGAGGCGGTTCTTCCAGCATATTTGTTAGGTTTAGTCCTTGCAGGAGTTTTTCAGGAAAATAAAGAAATGGTCAAGCATCTTCGTACAGCTACGTTCGCCTTACTGACGCCGTTCTATTTCCTCAAAGCGGGAACTATTGTGTCAGTTCCGGCAGTATGGTCAGGTTTCGGATTGATAATGATATTGCTGATCGTTAAGGTTGGGGCCAAGTTTGTGGGAGTATATCCCTTGACTTTCGCTTTTCGTTTCACTCACAAAATTGGGATGTACACCACTTTACTGATGAGCACTGGCTTAACCTTTGGGAGTATATCCGCTCTTTTTGGCTACAGTAGGGGATTAATTACTCAGGAACAATACACGATTCTGGTCACAGTAGTTATAGGAAGCGCTGTTATCCCAACTCTCATAGCCCAATGGTTTTACGAACCCAAGTCTCAGGATCTCAGAGGAAGTTGGCAGAAATAGCGAAGCTGACAAAAGAGGGAGGAGACGATGTATAAGAGATTATTGGTTGCTTTCGACGGATCTGAAGGTTCTCGAAAAGCGCTCAAAAAGGCGGTTGGATTAGCGCGTTGTTTTGACGCCGAACTTCATTCCATTTCTGTTGAAGTGGATCTCCCCCAGTATGTGGCTACTGTTGGAGAATTCGCTGAAGTTAAGGCTCAGAAGGACGCATATTTTGAACAACTTAACAAAGAGGCCATCGAACTTGCGCAAAACCATGGTGTCAGACTGATTCCTCATGTAGTTTCCGGACATGCTGTGGATTGCATAGTTAATTTTTGTAAGGAGGGGACATTCGATCTTTTAATAACTGGTTTTACAGGGCATTCCAGAATTTATGAGCGTATCTGGGGAGGAATCTCCAGAAATCTTGCCAGATTTAGTCCCTGCTCGGTATTGATCGAAAAATAATTTATGCTCTGATAATTCAGTCTATTGACTACTTGTCGGTATAAAACTCCCGCTTTTTTCAGATCAACTGATAGATGGCCGATAATCAAAACTATTACAAAAAAGACTTCTTTGTCGTAAAATAAACCGTCGAATTTTTTTAGTCTGATATAGTTTAGTCTTCTGCATTTTTTAAAGGCACTTTTTAATATAAGATGGGGTAATTCGGAAGAAAATCAGTCATCCGGGAATTCTTATGGAGGATGTTGATAATGGCTGAGCCTCTGCGCCGTGAGCCGTTCAGTTTAGACCAAAAAGATAAGCTTCCTGCATGCTTGAGGAGACTAGCCTCTGACAGCGAAGCAATAAAAAATTATGCCATAGGCTCGACGATAATGGGTCGTAATTCTGATTCCGATAAAATCGTCTATATCATTAGCGGTTCGGCGAGCGTAGTGCTTCGAGATGAGGACAAGGAAAAAATTTCTGTTGATTCTTTGGGACCTGGGGACATTTTTGGGGGTGTGGAATTTTTCACGGGTGTGCCGTGGCAGTTGGACTCAGAATTGATTGCAGATGAGTCAACACAAGTGATGGAAATTCAGGCCTCCGATTTCGAATCATTGCTTCGACATGATCCGGATTTCATAATTGGCTTGGTGAAAAATCTGGTTAGAAAGCTGTTCGCTCAACGCCGCAACATGTTTCGCAGCAAGCTCAAAAGAAGGGCGTTGCATTCTTTGATTAGCAGCGAAGAGCACATTTTTCAAGACTACGTTGTCGGTGATTATGTTCGCAAGAACATCTCTTCAAGGCTGGCTGAACTAGCCGCTAGTGATGGTCCTGCCCTAATAATTGGTGAAAGCGGTGTTGGCAAAGAGGTCCTTGCTCATAGGCTTTTCAAACAAAGCAGGCATGGCAAAGAGGTCTTCCTTATAGTTGACCTAAACAAGGCGGAAAGCCCTGCCCCTTTTGGAACTGTGAAATTAGAGGCAAAAAGTTCTGTAGAAGAAACCATTGAGCAACAGTTGAAACTTTTTTTCGGTATGGAGGAACCGGGAATAGACGGAGGGACAAAAGAAACTCCCGGTTATTTTGAACTGACTGACGATGGAACCCTTCTAGTTAGAGGGGTTGAGCGACTTATGCCAATAGTTCAAATGAAACTTCTAGAAGCTCTTGTAACCCAGACCTTTCGACGGGTCAATGGTGTGAGGACTTTGAAATCGAAAGTTAGATTAATTGCCACGACGCGACTGGAAGTTTCCGAAATAACGCTTGAGGAACATCCTTTTGTTTATGCTTTATTGGATAGATCCGTCAGCATTCCACCTTTGAGAAATAGAAGAAAAGAAATCCCAATCCTGGCCAGACACTATCTTAAAAAATACACGAATGAGTTGGGACGTGACGTTGGTGAATTGTCAGAGGAAACTCTGCAAACGCTCTTGAATTATTCCTGGCCCGGAAATGATTTGGAACTTTCGAATTCACTAAAACGGGCCATATTAGTTTGTGAACGTGGTGTATTAAGACCCCAGGATATTTATTTTGATCTAAAGCGGGTTGAAGATAAATGGAAATTCAATTTATTGCGGCTCAATTTCATCAGGAGAGCCTTTCTTAGTCCATTATATCCAGCGGTTCTCCAGAGCGCTGCAGTGCCATTCTTCTTTATAATACTGGTATTTCTATTTTTGGGTCCGCAGGATCCGTTGAAAAATCCAGCGGCATTAATTGCTTGGTCGATCGGTTGGCCTATACTTATCATAGGCGCTTTGTTTTGGGCTCGGTTCTGGTGTTCTTTGTGCCCTATAGGTGTTATCGCCTCGTTATCCAAGAAAATAATGGCTCTCGAACGACCGTTTCCAGCATTCCTAAAACGCAACTCTGACTTCTTAATAGCTGGCGCCGTTCTTTTCGTAATATGGTTTGAGACAGCCACGGCGATAAGGAACTCGCCACTGAATCTCGGCTTGTTGCTTTTGGCCATGCTTTTATCAGCAATTCTGGTGTCAATGGTTTATGAAAGGCAGACCTGGTGCCTGTACTTATGCGGATTAGGAGGCATGGTAGGAGTTTTATCCAAGACCTCAATCGTTGAATTAAGAGCTAATGGAAATGTGTGTATATCTGAATGTTCGTCCAATGAATGTTATTTAGGAACGGCCGAACGCTCTGGATGTCCTTTTGGTCATGCCGGGCCCAGATTGAGAAGCAACCGCGTATGCAAAGTCTGCGGACAATGCCTCAAAAACTGTCCTCACGGTGCTATATCGCTCAACCTTCGGGCGCCAGGCCAGGAAATCTGGCAACATTCTCAACGTCATGCTGGAACGGCTTTTTTGGTGTTGGGAATGATTGGCGGACTATTTAGCGAAATGGTTACAGAGATGCCCGAATATGCAACCTTTACCTCTTGGCTACCATTTCCTGCTATAGTTAATTTTTCCATAGTTTTTCTTATCATTCTTGTCGTCATAAACGGCTTGATGATTTTGGCTTCAGCAATATCAAAGAGAGCCTGTGGAGACACTTTGAGGCAAAATTTCGCCAGATTTGGTCTGGCTATGCTTCCACTAACACTCGGATCTTTCACCGCCTTTCACATTTATTATCTCATCAATCTCGGTGTTCAAATTCCTATGCTAGTGAGCAAATATTTTGACATAGAGGCTCTAAACAAGCTTGTCATTACGGTTCCACCAGATGTGACCTTCTTTTTGCAGCTCGCAGTGATATGGATAGGTCTTGTTTGGACCTTGATAACCATTTTCAGACTAAGTCTCTGGACAAAGAAGTCTGTAACGAATACACTTCTAATAATTGGCCCCCATGCGATAGTAGCAATTTTTATCGCCGTCCTCATGAGTGAGGCAATTACCAATTTCTTCTATTTGTAACAATGCGCATGATCCCAGAATTCAACTAAACAAATTAATTAGTTAGTATTTGTTGTGAGGATAGTCTAGCCAAATGGTATTCAAACATTCTTGCCCGGCAGAGGAGTAGCCCTTGGATTTACTCGAATCTATACGATTGACAATGGAAAGACTCGAAGGAGAGCTCATTGAGCAGCTAAAAAGCAAGGTTCCTGCGGCATTCGAGATCGGGTCTCACATAATGAACAGCGGTGGAAAGCGTGTGAGGCCTCAGTTATGCGTGATATCAGCTCGCATGGGTGGCTACAATGGTCTAGATTCCATAAAACTTGCCGGCGCAATTGAGTGTATCCACACGGCCACATTATTGCACGACGATGTCGTAGATATGGCTGACACCCGTCGAGGACGTCCTTCTGCAAATACGCTATGGTCCAATGAGATGTGTGTATTGGGAGGCGATTTCATACTGGCGAAAGCTTTTTCTACGTTGACATCGAT
Source organism: uncultured Desulfomonile sp. (assembly GCA_937930835.1). Lineage (GTDB taxonomy): Bacteria > Desulfobacterota > Desulfomonilia > Desulfomonilales > Desulfomonilaceae > CAITZA01. The sequence continues at coordinate 93,221 of CALGLN010000119.1, read as the reverse complement.
AGGAAACTTGAGAATATTGCAAATTGTATCGAAAGCTACGGAACGCCTTAGTGAAGGTGAACTTTTTCAGATGATGAATATTGGTAACATCGAACTTTCCTCAGAAAGCTATTTTCAGGTAATCTCGGACAAGACGGCAGTGCTTATGGAAGCTGCTTGTCAGGGTGGAGCTATCCTGGGAAACCTTGATCTGGAAAAGGAGGAAGCCTTAGCTACTTTCGGTTTTAATTTAGGTATGGCATTTCAGATAACTGATGATGTCATTGACTATCGTTCAGACAAGAAGACTATGGGCAAGACCCCTGGAAAGGATATAGAGGAAGGCAAGTTGACTCTGCCATTGATTTTAGGACTCAATAATGCTTCGACACAAGACAAGCTCTTGATAACAAACATGATTGAAGCCAAGACAATAACAGACAAGCAATTGCAATGGTTAAAAGATTTCCTGGATCGGACAGGCGGTATATCTCAGTGCCTGCAAATAGCCAGAAAGTACTTGTTAAACGCAGTCGAAAAGCTGTCCATTTTTACAGATTCGGAAGAAAAACTGGCTTTGATCAAACTTTCGGATAGAATACTTCACAGAACTTACTAAGCCTTGTATTGACATAGATACCGATGATTGCTAGACAGTCTTCAATCTCTAAATTGGCTAAGAGGCCTCATCAATTGAAATCCCAAGCAGTTATAATTCTAGTTCTATTCATTACAATGACCCTGTCAGGGTGTCCCTCCGTCTGGAACCTTGAAACCAAGAATCCGGAAGATACCCCAGAGGAAACCTACAAAAAGGCCGAGGATCTGTTGAAGGACAAGAAATATTTTCAAGCCATTGAAAGTCTTGAAAAGTTAAAATCAGCTCATCCTGATTTCAAGCAGATGCCTGAAGTTTATCTGAAGATTGCCGACGCGTTTTACGATGAAGGCTCTTTTGACAAGGCAATAGCCAGATATCTACAGTTCTTGGAATTATACCCAAACAATCCGGATGTTCCACGAGCCAAGTATCAAATTGGTATGGCCTACTTCAGTCAGATAAGAGGGACGGACCTGGATAATTCAGTGGTTAGAAGCGCAATACAGGCTTTCAAAGTTGTTACGGAGCTTCCAGAGCCGGGAGAATGGGGCAAAAAAGCAGAAGAAAAAATTAACGAGTGCAAGAAGAAACTTGCTGAAAAAGAAATCTACAAAGCCAATACTTATGTTAGCTTAGGGAATTATAAAGCTGCTCGACTGGCGGCTCAAAGAGTGCTCGACGAGTTCCCCAAATTAGGTTTTGATGAAGTCGCCAATGATCTGATCAAGAAATACAAGAATAAGTAATAATTGAGGCGACTTCCTCTTTGATTGTTTAGCATATCAATTAGCCCAGATGTGAAAGTGGTGGCCGGCCAATGCGGTGTACGTTAAAGCCTATTTCGTACAGTTTCTTGTGGTCAAGTATGTTACGACCGTCAAAAATAAACGCCGGCTTCTCCATTTCTTCAAAAATTTTCTCGTATTGATAATCCTTAAATTGTTTCCAATCAGTTGCGATAATTATAGCATGTGCTCCTCGCGCCGTTTTGTAGGGATCCTCCTCAACTGTAAATCTACCCCGGAATTGTTGCAAATCGCTAGAAATTCCATCACTGGCCTTGGGGTCATATATCGATAGGATTGCCCTTTCTTCCATAAGAGCTTTTGCAATGTCTATGGCCGGAGATTCCCTCGTATCGCCCGTGTCTGCTTTGAAGGCAAAACCAAAAAGAGCAATTTTCTTGTCGGCAACAGTATTGAACATGCTGCTAACAACAATTCTAACAAACCGTTGTTGCTGATAGCTATTTATTGCCACCACCTGTTCCCAATACTTTGAGACCTCAGTGAGTCCATAGCATTCAGCTATATAGGCAAGGTTTAAAATATCTTTTTTAAAACAAGAACCACCAAACCCTACACCTGCCGTTAGAAACTTCGAGCCTATTCTACTGTCCATTCCGATTGCCCTGGATACTTCCTCAATGTCAGCGTTTGTCTTCTCACATAAGGCTGAGATGGTATTAATAGAGGAAACCCTCTGAGCCAGGAAAGCGTTTGCTACAAGTTTGGACAATTCACTGGACCATACATTCGACGTGACAATTTTTTCCATAGGAATCCAGTGAGCATATATGTCCACAATTTGTTGAAGCGCTTTTTGAGCCGAGTCGGTATGTCTTGCGCCAATTAATATTCTGTCTGGATTTTCCAAATCCTGTATGGCATTTCCCTCTGCAAGAAACTCAGGATTTGAAAGAACATCAAAATGAATTCCTTTTTCATTGGAATTGAGAATTCTTTCCATGGCGGCAGCCGTTCTAACTGGTAGAGTGCTCTTTTCAACAACAATCTTACCATTTGAGCTGTTTTTAAGTATTTGCCTGGCTGTTTTTTCCCAGTACTGAAGATCAGCTGCTCTACCGGCGCCTTGACCAAAGGTTTTTGTTGGGGTGTTTACGCTAACGAAAATTATATCGGAGGACGCTATATGAGCATCCACATCGGTGCTAAAAAACAGGTTTCTGCCCCTGGAGGTAAACACAACCTCTTCCAAACCAGGTTCATAAATCGGGAGGTTTTCTGATTGCCATTGGGCTATTCTCTTAGGGTTGATATCCACTACCACCACTTTGTATTCTGGGCAGTGTTTGGCTATTACAGCCATTGTCGGACCGCCTACGTAGCCAGCTCCAATACAGAGAATAGTCTTCTTAAACATGTCGACCTTCCACAAAACAGTTTAGTCGCTAGTATCTTCCCAAAAAAACTAGCCGATGATTTAATATGTTTTAACTTTCAAAAAAATGTTTCTATTTGATGATGGATGGAATTCTTGTTTCATTATGAGGTTGGCCTTCTCTTCTTGTATCATAAGTAAAACAGAACGTACATCCCTTACCCAAGCCTTCAGATTCAACCCAGATTCTTCCGCCGTCTTCTTCTATGATCCTCTTAAGAATAGCTAGCCCTATCCCTGAACCCTCGGTATTGTCATTAACCTTCATGAATAATTCAAAAATTTTGTCTATGTTTGAAGAATCGATTCCTATTCCGTTATCTTTAACATAAAATATCTTTGCGCCACTATCAATTCGGCAGCCCACTTGAATCAAGGGACTCTCCTGAGGGCCCATGTATTTTACTGCGTTTTCAACAAGGTTCTGCAATATTGTTAGTAGCCGGTGTCTTTCGCCCTGGACACTTGGAATGGATTTGTCAATTTCAACCCTCACTCCACGTTCATAAATTTTTCCTGCAAGAACGTCAATAACCTCGTGTGCAACCTCAGCGACCGAAATTTCCTCAACAACTCCGTGCATTGAGCCAGCGCGAGACAATTTGAGCAGGTCATCAATAAGTTGTTCCATTCGGGTGGCAGACAATGTGATCCTATCAATCGTCTTCTGTAATCTTTCAAGATTTCCTTCTGTGGCGTCCCTCTGAACCCATTTCATTAGGCCCTTGATTGTAATTAATGGCCCTCGCAGGTCATGCGAAACAGCGAAATTCAGAACCTTCAAATCCGAATTCTTGGCTTCTAATTCAGAAATGAGACGTTCTCTCTCTTCCTCTATTAATTTTCGCTGAGTAATATCTCTGATCATGGCCATTTTTGAAACAGACCCATCTGGATGATGTATCGGTGTATTTATAACAAAATAATACCTGTTGTCTTTTGGACTCAAAACCTCCCAGCGGACCGTGTCTCCATTGAAAACCCTTTCATTTATACACCAAGGACAAACAGAATTGAGGTCGTGCAAAGCTTTGTAGCACTTTTGTCCCAACGGATATGAACCGGTCCTTTCGATTAGACGTTCATTCATAAATTCGATTAGATAATCCTTAGAACACACATAAATGTAACCTTCGAAAGCCTTTATTATGGCCTCTAACTGAGCCCTATCTTCTTTGCAAGCCGTTGAGTGGGCCATTAGGGCTTCGACTTGTCTTTGAAGCTGATTTATCCGTTCTTCCAGCAGAAATATTTCCTCGTGTCTACTTTCAGTATGTTGGTGTTCATGGCTCATCAATTTCTCCAACCTATTGCAAACTGCCGTCAAGGCTGGCCCAATCATGAAGATGGTCCAATCTTAACGATCACATTTTTCTGGATAAGCAAATAACCCCGATAACTTCAGTCAACTCTACGCTTAAATAATCTGGCAGCCAAGCCAATGTATATAAAAGCCATTACAAAAATGGGGATAAGTTGAGGCCATAGTACTTCTGGACCAACGCCTTTAAGGAAAACACCTCTAACTATTGTAATAAAATATCTCAAAGGATTCAAATATGTCACATATTGAATTATCTGCGGCATATTCTCAATAGGAAAAGCATAACCAGATAATAGCACGGAGGGTTGCAAGAACATGAACGACGTGAGAATAGCTTGTTGTTGGGTTGAACAAAAGGCGCTAATCGTCATTCCAATTCCCGATGCCGTAATCAGAAAAAGAATTGAAGAAGCGAAAAAAAACGCTAAAGAACCTCTAAAAGGAACATCATACATCCATAACGCCATGGGTGTAATCAGTAACAGGGTAACAATCTGTATCAAGAAACATGGTATCGTTTTTCCAAGAATTAGTTCGATTCTAGATATAGGGGCTACCATCAATTGTTCTATAGTGCCGATCTCTTTTTCTCGGACAATTACAGCGCTGGTTAGGACGATTGACATGGCGAGAATGATCAGTACCACAACACCTGGAACGAAAAATTCCTTGGAATTGAGGTTGGGATTAAACCAAGCTCGAGAAGCGTCCTGAAGTTGAGGGGTTATCAACCGTGGGCTTATCGAATCGAAAAGCATCCCCTGCATTTTATCAATTCGAGATAACAAAATTTCGTTCGAAAAGCCGTTGATTATTGACTGCGCATAACCCGAAACAGTTCCCGCTGTTATTGTATCAACTCCGTCTATCAAAATTCCGATCTGCGCCGTTCTGCCAGCTCTCACTCTTCGTTCAAAATCAGGAGGTATCAAAATAGCCATAACAGCTTTTGATTCCATGAGATAGGGATCTACGTCTTCATATTTGTATAGATTACCTATTACTGTGAAGTATCCAGATTTCTTAAAAGATTCAATTACTAGACGACTGGATGCGCTTCGATCCAGATCCACAACCACTGTTTTTACCTCTTTGACATCTAGTCTGGAGGCCGAACCGAAAATGATTAGCTGCAACAACGGAGCTAAAAGAAGCAGGGCGAAGTTTTGTCTATTTCTGACTATTTGAATGAATTCTTTTATTACTAGTCGCTTAATACGCTGTTTTTTGGCAGAGAACCCGCTGCCACTATCCCGCCTAAGTCCCACAGGTTTGCTCAATGGTGAGGACAATTCTTGTGCTCTGAGGTGTTTAATCGTCACATCAATCTCTTTTTTAGTTTGAGCACAGCGACAGTAGTAACAAAAAAGCCAAAGACTACTAGTAGCAAGGTTGGGAAAATAATGGCCTCAATGCCTGCGCCCTTCAGGTAAATTGCTCTTAAAATCGTTATTAATTGTCTAGCGGGAACTATATAAGTTACGATCTGTAAAACGTATGGCATGTTGGATATGGGAAATACAAATCCTGACAACAGGAACGTAGGTAAAAACGTACCGAGCAATGCCAGCTGGGTGGCAAAAAATTGATTCTTGGCTATTACTGATATCAGGAAACCCACGGACAGGGCGCCAATCAAAAAAATACTCGAAACGATGAACATTATCAATAGGTTGCCCCTGAAAGGAACCTGAAACACATACTGGCCCATAAGGTATACAAGTAACAAATCCACATAACCTAAGACGAAGTAGGGTATCAGTTTCCCGACAATCAACTCATTTGATTTCACAGGCGTGGATATTAATTGTTCAAGGGTGCCAGTTTCCTTTTCACGAACTATCGTGAGAGATGTCAGAAGAGCAGCTATAACCATCATGATGATGGCTATCAGGCCAGGGATGATATTGTTTCGGCTTTGTAGCTCGGGATTGTACATGAGTTTGATTCTTGGCTCTACAGGCAGGCTAACACGCGCGGCGACCGATTGCCTCGTTAGAGCTTCATTCTTGAAATCAAGTTCAAATGTCCCAAGAATTGTTTCAAGGTAAACAATCGCCAAGCCGGCGCGAGTAGAATCTGATCCATCCACAAGCGCTTGTACAAAGGTCTGTTTTCCTTTTTTTAAGTTTTCGCTAAAGTCGTAAGGAATGATTATTCCGACACTACAATAATTTGAATCTATTGCCGAAACTATTTCCGAATATGATTGTGTGACTAAGGCTGTCTTGAAATAACTGGAACTCGTCATTCGATCCAGGAATTCCCGGGATTGTGGACTTAGATCTTGATCCCAAACGGCAATTGGAATGTTGTCCACGTCTAGAGACAACGCATAACCAAAAAGAATCATCAGCATTACAGGTATTCCCAGAGCTAGGAATAGAGACCTGGAATCCCTGACTATTTGACGAGTTTCTTTCCGAGCTACGGCGATTGTTCTAGCTAAATTCATTGAGTCAAAGGGTCTTTTTTGCCATTACTGAGACTTTGTAGAAGTTAGGGTTACGAATACATCTTCAAGGCTTGGAGTGATTACTTCCAACCGAAATACATTTATTCCGACATTTTCCAATGAAGTCCTCGCTACAACCATGGAGCTTTCAGGATCTTTGGTTATAAGGTGGATCAGATTTCCGAAGATGGCCGTCTCGGTGAAAATACCATTTCTAGCCAACAACTCAGCAGCCTCTATAACTCTGTCACATTCAAGGTCTAGCACTGATTGAGTCATGTATTTTGTTTTCAACTCTGTTGGTGAGCCCAGAGCTATAATTCTTCCGGAACTCATCAAGGCCAATCGATTGCAATATTCTGCTTCTTCCATGTAATGGGTTGTCACAAAAACTGTAACTCCTTGTGAAGCAAGTTCATTTATTAGATCCCAAAAACCTCTTCTTGAAAGAGGGTCCACCCCTGAGGTAGGTTCATCAAGAAATAGCACAGGCGGTTCATGGAGCACTGCGCAGCCCAGCGCCAGTCGTTGTTTCCAACCCAGAGGCAGGGCTCCTGTCAGCGTGTTAGTCTTCTGTCGCAAATCGGCCATGCCTAGAACCCAATCGTCTCGAGTTCTTTTTTCCTGATCAGAAAGACCGTAAATTCCACCAAAAAAATCCAGATTCTCAGAGACTGTCAGGTCCTCGTAGAGCGAGAATTTTTGGGACATGTAGCCTATGTTTTTTTTTATCTCTTCATGCTGTGTAGAAACATCGTAGCCTGAGACTTTTGCTACTCCAGAAGTCGGAGTTAGTAGGCCACATAGTATTTTAATTGTGGTAGTCTTGCCAGCTCCGTTCGGCCCAAGAAAACCAAAGATTTCACCTTTCTTGACTTCGAAGCTGACGTGATCCACAGCGACAAAGGACCCGAATGTTCTTGTCAGATCTCTTGCAAAGACTGCTATTTGTTGTTCCTGGAACATCAATAAGCGGTAACCTTATTTTTTATTTCGGTTTCACGAGGGATCAGAGACAGAAATGCGTCTTCCATAGACGCAGATATCCATCGACAAGAGAGAATTTCGACACCAGATTGAATTAAGCTTTCTATTATCTTTGGCTGCCAAGACTTTTCTTCGAATCGAATGTGAAGTGTATCGCCAAAGACGTTTACATCCAGTATTCCCTCGCTAATCTCAAGACAACGACGGGCCGCGGCAATATCCGTTGGAACTAATTCCATCATGAAGCCCTTGACAAGGCTCTTCAGGTATGTCGGTGTTCCCAGTTCAATTAGTCTACCGTTGCTCATCAAGGCTGTCCGAGTCGTTCTTTCGGCTTCATCAAGATACGCCGTTGAAACAAGAATGGTTATCCCTTTTTTTAAAAGTTCGTAGAGTATTTTCCAGAAATCTCGGCGAGAAACCGGATCAACGCCATTAGTAGGTTCGTCCAATAGAATAAGCCTGGGCGAATGGATTAGTGCGCAGGCTAAACCAAGCTTTTGTTTCATTCCACCTGATAAAGCTCCAGCCAATCTATCCTTGAATGGTCCTAGCCTGCTGAATCCGAAAAGTTCTTCGATTCGTGGAGCCCGATCTTTTTTGGGTACCTGGAACAAATCAGCGTAGAATATCATGTTCTCTATCACGGTGAGGTCCTGGTATAATCCAAATCTTTGTGGCATGTAGGCAAGGTGCTCTTTAACACCTTCCGGATCGTCCGAGACAGACACCCCATCGATCCAAGCATCACCGCAAGTAGGTTCAAGGATCCCTGCCAACATTCGGATTGTTGTAGTCTTGCCAGCTCCATCCGGGCCAACCAATCCAAACAATTCTCCTTGATATACCTCGAAATTAAGATCGATTACCGCTTCAGTGTCCCCGAAGCGCCTAGATAGACCTTTCACCGATATGACATGATTTGTCGCATTATTCTTTGTGCCAGATTTTTCAAACAACACTCATTCCTTCTTGGATTCATGCAGGGATTCGTCTGCGATTATGTACCCCTCGGCTGGCATACCTATCTTCAGATCTTGATGTTGGTTTGGAATGGTTATCTTTACTCTGTATACCTGTTTGATGCGTTCCTCACGAGTCTGGACATTCTTTGGTGTGAACTCCGCTCGTGTGGAAATAAAAGTGACAATTCCCTGGTAAGACCTGTCCGGATATGTGTCTATAGTGATATTGGCTTTTTGACCTAACTTGATTTTTCCCAAATCCTTTTCACCAACGTAACCTTTAAGCCAAACTTCGTCAATTTCAGCCACTGTAGCTACCGTAGCCCCTGGTAATATGACTTCACCTAGTTCATTAGCCTTGACTAAAACCACCCCGTTTATTGGGGATTCAATTGATGAATGCTTAATGTCTAGCTCAATTCGTTTTAATTCCCATTTGGCTCGTTCGAGCCTAGAGCGCGCTGCTCTGATCTGTTCCTCTCTTGGGCCACGCTCAAGTTCGGTAAGTCTCTGGACAGCATTGTTGTATTCTTCAGTGGCCACTTTAAAAGAAGTTTCCTTGCTGTCATAGACTGATGCTGATATGGCGCCACCTTTAAAAAGATTGAGATGCCTCTCATACTCGTCACGAGCATTTGCCAGGCGGCTTTCGGCTGCTTTTGCGAGCGCTCTGGCGCTCTTGATTTCTTCCTCTCTATAACCTGCTTCAAGCTCATCAAGCACCGCTGTGGCTGTTGCGATTTCTGATTGCGCACCACCTTGTAGAGCCTCAAGTGAATCAGTGTCTAATGTGGCCACGATCTGTCCTTTGCTAACCCGATCTCCTTCCATGATCGGAAGACTGTTTATTTGGCCTGCGATCCTAAACGATAAATCAACTTCTATAGCCTCTATATTGCCGCTCACAAACACTGTACCGGGCGGAATAGAGGGTCTTTTAAGATAAATGGATATGCCCAGTGTTAGTCCTACCGCCACTAATAGTACGACAAAAATGACAAGCTTTTTGTTCATGTGTTGGAATTCCTTAGGACTTTCGAACATAATAAAGTTGACTGTCGAATCATACCAGTAAAAGGTCAATGCCTCAAGAAAGTAATTCTGCAAAAAAGAACTTTGAAAATAGAGGAGATAAGCCTTACTGCAAGCCAATTTGTGACGAACAAAATATAACTTAAGTAAATTTCGCGAGAAAACAAAATCATATAACTATATTTAACTTGAGATATTATTTATCAATAATAAACCCAAAATTAATTTATGTTGAAAAGAAGTTCTAAAATAATAATTTAAAGTTGACAACATTTACTCTGTATGATAACGCACGGCAAGCGCTTATCAGTTAAGCTCTTGGATAGAGGAGAAACAAGTGTTCGGAAATATCCTCGATTTAGAAAAGAACCTTTCTAGAAACACCCAGTTAGGTGAACTTCCATCCGAGATAACCAAACAGTTCAACTCAGAAGCTTTGGATCGAGGACTGAGGCTTGTTGAATCTTCGCGAATTTCACACATAAACTTTGGTAGAGAATCTTATTTTGGTTTAGTTTCAGAGGCTTCAAATAAGAGTTTCAACGTACATGTTATATTAGATCCAGAAACTAGGGTTCTTTCAAAAGCTACCTGCGGGTGTTTTAGGTCATCAACTCGCACTTACTGTCATCACATCGTAACCTTCGTCAGATACATACTAAGGACAGATGAGCGAACAGGTAAATTAAAGAGCCTGTGTGAAGATTTCCAGGAAAGTTTTTGGAATGAGATAAGCTGGTTTGGTTTCAAAAATTTTGGAGATTCATCACTCGGATTTAAAGCACATGTAAACCATGGTGGAGAGGGTCTTCGCATAACATTTTCTGATCGTAGTCCCGAAGAAATTCTCGCGTTCATGCCGGGAGAACGTTTAGTAGAGGAATTTCTGCATGAATTTTTCGAAATTATACGCAGGGACATAGATCCTACTATCTTCAAGAGGATGTATGGCAGAAAGTTGAAGGACCCAAACGTTCCGTCTCTGAGAAGAAAACCATGGCAATATACTGACGATGAACTAGAGATAAACAAAAGGGGTATAAAATCGGCCCGTCAGAGTATCGAGGAGAGTATATGGCATAAGATAGCCAAGGTTGGTTTTTTACTGGCAGGTAGAACTGGTGGAAAATTCAGTTTTAAATTTCTGGAACACAGGGATGAACTTATAGTGGAAGGCTTGGATGAAGAGGGCGAGCCCATAATCCGTTTTACGCCTCCACGGACGCTCATAGGTCCGGTTATTGAACGAGCCCATAGAAAGGGAATCATTGGCGCGGATCTGTTCATAAACCCCGAACCTCTTTCAACTGGCTATAAGTTGGAAGTCACAGAATCGTCAGCTCTGCTAATCAGGCCGATTGTTCAGAATCCAGACGATGAAGCTTCTGAGCAAGATCGATTCCTCGATCGATCCATTATTGAAAAGCAATTATTTGGAACTTACTATTTTTTCCCGGATTTCGGGTTTTTCAGAATTAACGTGAGTCTTTCTAACCTGCCATCCGAATATTTTTCACCCCAGAAAAAAGTAGTAGTCCCGCCAGAAAAAATTTCCTCATTTCTTAAAGATCACATCGAAACACTTCTGAATGAACCATCCATCATCATAGACAAGGCGCTGTTGAACAGAGAAATAGTTAATGGATGTGACAGGGTGGTCGTCAATCATAGTTCGTTTGACCCGTGTGAGATCAAGATTCAGATCACTTATGATTACGGAGAGTTTACGGTATCGTTACGGGAAATAATTGAGGCAAAAAGGAAAAATCAGAGATTCATAGTTCGTGGGTCGAAGTGGATAGACACGATGGGAGCCGAATTCACCTGGATTAATACAGGAGCTGATGTTCCAAGGTTAGACGGTGAGAACCTAAATCTGTCCAAAGTCGAATATCTACGTTTTCTTGCATTGCAAGACAGAGTAGAGAAGAAATTTGAAAACTCCAAACTCAAAGACTGGTTCCAAAGTCTTAACGGTCTGAGAGCGCCATCAAGAGCCCCTTCGTTACGGTCGATGAAAGGTAAGCTTAGAGAGTACCAAAAGAATGGTTATGGATGGTTGTGGTTCCTGTATGAAAATGGCTTCTCGGGTCTTCTGTGCGATGACATGGGACTTGGAAAAACCCATCAAGTCATGGCGCTCATGACGGCCATACACAAGCGGAGCTTACAGGAAAAACGTGTCACACGCTTCTTGGTCGTCTGCCCGACAACTGTTCTAAGTCATTGGTATGACAAAGTTCGAGAATTCTGCCCGTACCTCGACCCTTTTATCTACCACGGAGCGGATCGCTCTTCACATGACGGATGGGAGAAACATCCATTAATCATAACCTCTTACGGGATTGCCTTGAGGGACAAGGAAATTCTCGAAGAAACGGGCTTTGATCTCATGATTCTAGATGAAGTTCAAGCCGTTAAAAACAGGCTTACGAAAACATACCACGCGATCAAATCACTTAAGGCCAGGTGTGTAATTGGATTGACTGGCACTCCCATTGAGAACAGCGTTACGGAACTGAAATCCCTCTTTGATATAGCTCTCCCTGGTTATTTCGTTTCAGAATCAGTCTTTGAAAGCTATTTCAGAATTCCGATAGAGGAAAACTCCGATGCTACAGCCAAGGATAGACTCGCTAAGTTGATTCATCCGTTTACTTTACGTAGGAAAAAAGAGCAAGTTCTGAAGGAGTTGCCACCGAAGATTGAGGACATCAGGCGTTGCGACTTAAGCGAAGTCCAGTACAGACTCTATAGAGACGTAGTAGATAATCAAGGTCAGGAGCTTGTGCAAACCTTGAAAGATCCTGACAAGACAGTTCCCTACATGCACATTTTTGCCATTCTCAATAGCCTGAAACAAATATGCGATCACCCAGCTCTTCTCGAGGGTGAGACTAAAGATTATTCAAAGTATGAATCCGGAAAATGGGACACTTTTGTAGATTTGCTCGATGAGAGTATTCGTTCCGGCCAAAAGGTTGTTGTATTTAGTCAGTATGTGAAAATGTTAGAACTGATCGAGAGTTACCTAAGGGATGTGGATCTTAAATTTGCCACAATCAAAGGCCACACGAGAAAGCGTTCTGAGGAGATCAAAAAATTCAATGGTGACCCTGACTGTAAAGTTTTTACCGCATCACTTAGGGCTTCGGGGCTTGGTATAGATCTGACAGGGGGCTCAGTTGTAATACACTATGATCGATGGTGGAATGCGGCTCGTGAGGAACAGGCAACTGATCGAGTTCACAGAATAGGCCAAATAAGAGGTGTTCAGGTTTTCAAGCTAGTTACAAGAAATACACTTGAGGAAAAAATTGATACTATCATTTTGAAAAAGAAGAGACTCATGGAATCAGTAGTGCGCCAGGATGACAAGGCAATCCTGAAACACTTTTCAAGAGAAGACCTCATCGAACTTATATCTTATTAAGATCTAATCCCCAAAAGCCATCATGGGTTTGATAGGTCTTAAATTTAAGCGCCTGAACCAAGAGCAGTTGCGCAGATAATTCTAAAATGTTATAAGCCTGCGTCACTATACACAATATTAACATGGGCCACCTCATGGTAGTAAACAAAATGATTTCAGCGTTCACGATCTGAGATGCTGTTCCGCCAACAAGCGGCACAAGGAAAGATTTGATGAGGAAAATAGTTATAAAAGGCGGGATTCCTTTGAAGGGAGCTGTTCAGGTAAGCGGTTCTAAGAACGCTGCCCTGCCATTGATGTGTGCAGCTCTCTTGACGAAGGATGAGATGATTTTTCATCGCATGCCCGCACTAATGGACATAAGAACAACAAAACAGCTTCTGCTTCAGCTCGGCGTTCAGATTGATGATTTTACCCCTGGAGCGCTTCGGATCAAGGCACGTGAAATCACGGACCACACTGCCCCTTATGAATTGGTCAAAACAATGCGAGCCTCGGTGTTAGTTCTTGGACCATTAATGGCTCGTGAAGGTCGAGCAGATGTTAGTTTGCCTGGAGGCTGCGCTATAGGAGCTAGACCAATTGACCAGCATCTCAAAGGATTGGAAGCCTTGGGGGCTACTATAGAATTAAACAATGGTTACGTTCAGGCTCGGGCAAAATGCCTAAAAGGAGCGGAGTTCGCATTTGACCTTAATACGGTTACTGGAACCGAAAATCTCATAATGGCGGCGTCTCTGGCAAAGGGAACTACAGTTTTAAAGAACTGCGCAGTCGAACCGGAGGTTTGTGAACTGGCTCACATAATAAACCGAATGGGTGGAAAAGTATACGGCTCGGGCACCCCAGAAATTGTTATTGAGGGAGTGGATCGACTCGATGGTGTTGTTCACGAAATCATGCCAGACAGAATAGAAGCAGGCACATACATTTTGGCAGGGGCTATCACTAAGGGAGATGTTTTGGTTGAGGGTTGTGATCCCAAGCACATGCAAGCATTACTTGAAAAACTTGAGGAAGCTGATTTAAAACTCATTATTTCAGATGATTCCGTGAGAGTGATCTCAAACGGATCCCTACGCAGTAGAGATGCTGTTACAGACCCTTATCCCGGTTTTGCTACTGACTTTCAAGCTCAATACATGGCTCTCATGTCGCTCGGAGATTCCAGTTGTGTAATTACCGAACAGGTATTTGAAAATCGGTTCATGCATGTTCAGGAACTGGTGCGTATGGGAGCGAACATCAGGGTTTCGGGAAGGCTTGCCAGGGTTACGGGAGTTAAAAGGCTTTCCGGCGCTCATGTTCAGGCGACTGATTTGAGAGCTAGCGCTTCCCTGGTTTTGGCCGGATTAGCCGCTGAGGGAAAGACAGAAGTGCATAGAGTTTATCACCTGGACCGCGGATATGAGCGTCTCGAAGAAAAGCTTCGTGCTCTTGGGGCCGACATCTTCAGTGAAAAAGATGAGATGCTCTAACAAAACATACCGTTGTTGTCCGAGACAATTCAGGCGCTGAGTGTATAGAGGGCCACACAAATGAGAAAAGCAAAAATAGTCCGAAATACGTCAGAAACACAAGTAAATGTAAGTATTTACCTTGACGGGACTGGTAAATGCGCAATTAACACGGGTATTGGTTTTTTTGACCACATGCTGGATCTATTCGGACGGCACGGACTCTTTGACTTGGAGGTCGTGGCGCAAGGTGATCTACAGGTCGACTTTCACCATACCGTTGAGGATGTAGGTATTTGCTTGGGAGAGGCCATCAGAAAAGCTCTGGGAGACAAACATGGAATCAGGCGATATGGTTCTAGTTCGATTCCCATGGATGAAGCACTAGCCAGCGTATCTTTGGATCTTTCGGGAAGGTCTTTTCTGGCCTTGTTTAACCCGATGGAAGACAAGAGCGCCGGAAATTTCTCTCTAGATTTGGTTCGTGTATTTTTTCAGGCCCTGTCAGATCGTTCAGCAATGACTTTACACGCAACAGTCGAATCAGCCCAAAATCCGCATCATACCGCAGAAGCCCTGTTTAAGGCACTCTCTAGGGCGCTCAGACAGGCTATAGAGTTGGATCAAAGGGTTTTGGGTGTTCCATCTACCAAAGGGTTGCTTGAATGAGGAAACGCTTGGATCTTTCCAATTCGACTACTTCTTTTACATCAAGCATTAAATTTGCTGACGTGACAATTTTCGAGGCTAATTTATGATAGTAATTGTCGACTATGGAATGGGCAACCTGCGAAGTGTCCAAAAGGGTTTTGAAAGAATTGGCGCAAATGCAATTATCACGCGAGATCCTGATCTGATAGAAAAAGCTGATAAAGTAGTACTTCCTGGAGTGGGGGCTTTTCCCGAGTGTATGAAGAATCTAAGTCTATTCGGACTAATAGATTCATTGGTGAGTTTTATTAAAAGCGATCGTCCATTTCTAGGAATATGCCTTGGCCTACAATTACTTTTTGACGAGTCTGAAGAGTTTGGTGTTAATAAAGGATTAAAAATCATACCTGGAAAAGTGAAGGCTTTTGACAGGAAAATGGGTCTGAAGATACCTCATATGGGATGGAACCAAGTGTATTTCAACAAGGCTGTTCCTATCTTCAATCAAATCTCCGACGGGTCATGGTTCTATTTCGTGCATTCTTATTACGTGGATCCAAAAAACGTTCAGGACATAGCTGCAACAGCAAATTATGGAATTGATTTTACATGCGCGATATCTCGAAGCAATCTATTTGCCCTACAATTCCATCCGGAAAAAAGTCAGCAAAACGGTTTAAAAATTCTATCCAATTTTGCCAAGATGTAGGCTAAAGTGTCTCGCTCGTTTCTAACCAAGATAATAAATTGTTATAAGATCCTGAGTATTGTTCTTCTCAATGTAGTGATTTTCTTGTTGTTGCTCAATTATGTGGCCTCAGTCGGTATCAAGGCCTTGGAGGCTTCATCATCGGGTGCTGAAAAGCAATTCGGTTTATTCAAGTACAAAGAATTCAACCCTATTCTTGCCCCTGTCTATCCAAATTTGCAGCCTTCTGAAGTAGACCGACTTTTGAAGGAGACCAGATCAGTTTCGCTAGGTTATGAGCCGTACGTCCAATTTAGGGAGCGTCCTTATTCTGGTAAGTTTGTTAACGTTTTTCCGCAAGGCTTTAGGCCGGTAAAGAATCAGGGCGGCTGGCCACCAAATTCGGAAGATATCAACATATTTATTTTCGGTGGCTCCACCGTATTCGGATATGGTGTTGAGGATTCTGAGACAATAGCGTCATTTCTCCAGCAGCAGCTTGTATTACGGTCTGGCAAATCGGTAAGGGTTTTCAATTTTGGCCGATGCAGTTACATTTTTCCCCAAGAGGTGGTTTTTCTTGAAAGGTTGCTGGCATCACAATTTGTGCCTAAAATAGCCATATTCATTGATGGGCTAAACGATTTTGCTCATTATAACGGGCTTCCTGGTTTTACCAAGGACCTGACGAGATTCATGGAGGATGGAGATGAAGCTCCCTTGAAACGTTGGGTCGCCGATTGGCCACTTATTAAATTGATCCGATCACATTCTTCCACTCAAAAAACGTCGCCAGAAATCTCCGATGACGAGGTGTTGAAGGCTGTCAGGGAAAGATATTTGGCTAATAAAAAGGTCGCAGAACAGTTGACAAGCGGGTTCGGAGTTAAACCTCTATTTGTATGGCAGCCTGTGCCTGTCTATAAATACGATGAAGATTACAATATTTTCAAAGACTTCAACTATGACAGATTTCTACCTTACTTGAGGTCCGGTTATTTGGGTATGTCCAGGGAAAATCAGGCTGGTAGATTTGGTTCAAATTTCCTTTGGCTTGCGGATATGCAGCTAGATTTGAAGGAACCGTTATATGTTGACGCGGTGCATTATTCGGCCAGAATGTGCGAAATGATGGCTTGTCGAATTTCGGAAAAGATTATTCAAGAGGGTTTAATCGATTGATTTTTGTGTTAGCATGCGTTTTTTTCAAACCCTAACATTTATTTCACAGGAGCCGCTTTCTTGTCTTATGATGTAGCACTGGTAGTACCAGTAGGAAAATCTCATTATGTGGTGCCTCCGATAGGCTTGGGCTATCTAGCGACAGCGCTTAGAAAAGCCGGCTTGAACAGTGTCACTATAATTGATTCCATAAAAGAAAATCTTACGGTTCCTGCGCTTACGGATTTGCTCATTTCTCATGATCCCAGGATCATCGGCTTCCAGGTTTTTTCCTCAGATTTTGTTTCTGTTCGCCAGACCATCAGGTTGCTGAGAAAGGCCCTACCTGAAACAGTCATAGTTATCGGTGGTCCCCATGTTTCGGCCACAGGGCGGGAAATTTTTTCAGATTTTGACGGCGTAGACTTTGGATTTATGGGTGAAGCTGAAATAAGCCTGCCGCTGCTCGCAAAATCAGTTCTTAAGAACGAAACTGTTGACATGCGTTCAATTCCTGGCTTGATTTACAGGCAGGATGGCAAAACATTGTCAAACGATCGTGATTTCATTGAGGAATTAGATTCTTTAGGATTCCCCGCTTGGGATCTCATGCCTCCTAATGAGTACCCTGATGCTCCACAGGGAGCTTTTTACAAACAGTTCCCGATAGCTCCGATAGCAACAACCAGGGGTTGTCCATATGCATGCGCTTTCTGTGGATCTCCCGTAAATATGGGGAACAATCTTAGATTTAGGTCGTTGGACAGCGTTTTCAGGGAAATGCAAATTCTTTACTCGGACTATGGGGTCCGTGAATTTCATTTCATTGATGACATGTTCAACATGTCACGCAAACGGGTATTGGAGTTTTGTAAAATTCTGGAATCAAAGAAATGGGATATCTCGTACACATTTCCAAACGGCCTGCGCTTGAATACAATTGATTCGGAAACGCTTGCATGGATGAAAAAAACCGGCGCTTATGCTTTTACTGTTGGTATAGAATCCGGATCACAAAGAATTCTCGACGCCATGAACAAAAAGCTCACCGTTGAGATGATCAGGGAAAAAGTTGAATTGATATCGAAATCCGGCATCGAGCCTTCCGGATTCTTCCTGTTAGGCTTTCCAGGGGAAACAAAGGAAGATATTAGAAAGACGATTGATTTTGCTAAAAGCCTTCCATTAAAAAGAGCTCATTTCAGCAATTTCCTGCCGTTGCCTGGGACCTTGGCGACGAAGAGATTGATCGATTCAGGAGAAATCAGTCGACCTGACTGGGAGGAGCTTTCTTACTCTAATACGCCTTACTCTCCAGTTGGGATGACGAAAGAAGAACTCAAGGCGTTTCAACGCAGGGCATTTCTAGAATTTCACCTAAGGCCAAAAATTTTGTTTAAAATGATCACAGAAATAAAAAGCCCACATCATTTTAAATCCATTTTGGTAAGGGCAAAGGATTATCTGCTTTCGAAATAATTAATTTGATACCAAGGACTTTGTTCGAGAAGTGATGCATTAAATTGACAGGGAAATCAGTTAACATAATTGGAGCAGGTGTGACCGGTCTTACGGCGGCCTACTGCCTCTCAAATTTTGGCTGGAAAGTCCGCGTTATTGAATCATCCGTTTCGATGGGTGGTTTAGCTGGTTCGGTGGAATTGATGGGTGTCCCGGTAGAAAAGTATTACCATTTCATTTGCCGGGAAGATCATGATCTGGTCAACTTTATCGATCGGCTGGGTATTTCGGAGCATCTGACCTGGAGTGAGGCCTCCACAAGTTTTTTCATAGATGGTAAAATTATTCCATTTAACACTGCATTTGACCTTCTAAAATTTAGTCCGGCGCCTTTCTCCCAGAGGCTGAGATTTGGAGTTCACGTTCTATTTTCACAATTGAGGCGCGACTGGTTTTCACTTGATAAAATCCCAGCTAAACCTTGGCTAATAAAAAATATCGGGAGTTCCGCATACGAAGCGATTTGGGATCCTCTTCTGAGGATTAAGTTTGGAAAATACCATGAACAGATTTCTGCCGCTTGGATTTGGCACAGGATCCACCGAGTGGCTCGCTCGAGAACATCAATGTTGGCGGTGAACAGTTATGGATTCCTTAAAAGAGGATGCTACGACCTAATTTCGACCATTTGTCAAAAATTATCTCTCAACTCCGATTTTGAAATTCTGAAAGGCGCCGCAGTCAAAAGAATAGTAGTGGAAGACGGATCGGCAAAAGGAGTTGAATTGGACACAGGGGAATTAATTTCTGCTGACGAAACGATTTCCACCTGCGCTATACCCAACTTTCTCGATTTGCTTGATTTCAACGATGAATTTACAAAGCGGTTAAAGACCATAAAATTCATCAACGTTGTCTGTATGGTGATGCTGGTTAGAGAACCTTTCACGGACAATTTTTGGCTGAACGTCAATGATCCAGAAATAGCGTTTAACGGAATAGTCGAAACTACAAACCTCAATCCGCGCCCTGACCTTAATGCTTCGAAATTGTTATATATTCCTTACTATACCAGTCCGGATAATCCAAAATGGCACGCGTCTGATGAAGACCTGTTTAAGGAATACCTCGCGGCGTTAAAAAGAATAAAACCAGATTTTAAAGAATCTGACATTTTAGAATGGCGAGTTTTCAGGGACTGGAATGCCCAGGCAGTTTGTTCTGTAGGTTTTAAAGACATCATGCCGGGTCATGAAACATCAATCAGAAATCTCTTTATAACCGACTCATCTCAATATTATCCCGAGGATCGGACTTTGAGCGCATCGGTGAGGTTAGGAAGAACGGTGGCTGAAATAATTGATTCGAAAAAAATTTAGACTGATTTTGATACTCTTTTTTTAAAATGAATCAATCGGTAAAATTCTGTTGTTCACATGAAACGGAACCATCACTTACAGATTTAAGAAGTCGAAAAAAATCATTTTCGAAGTTTTTTTCATTGAGCCATTGCACCAAGTCGAAATTCACATTCGTTGAGTTGAGTTGATTAGCGAGTAAGACCACCTTATTTTCCAAAGAAGTGTCTTTAACGAAGACATCACAGCTCCCCATTTTTTCCAACATGGTTGTCAGTAACGAATCTCCATAAATCTCACGTATTTTATTTGAAAACCAGTCATGTCTACCTTGGTTCTCAGCCAATTTCCATAATAGGGAAGATGCAATGATCAATTTCTTGTTTAGGTGAAAACCCTGCGCAATCAGGATCGCCATAATTTCATTGGCACGTTCAGCCATTTTCATTGATTTTGTAATTGCGAGGTCATCGGTTTTGAGGATATGTTTAAGAAACGCCAAGCATTCACTTTGCGACGGGATGTCATAATCCGGCAATTTTTCCATTAATCGCTGATACTGATCCGGATAGTCCATGTCCATCAAGATGTTTTCATCGGCAACTTCCACATTCAAATGAGACTTGGAGTTTAAGTATCCTCGAAGACCGTCGCCTCCTGTGAAATGAATTATTTCATCAGCCAATGAGCCTTGGATAAGAGGCGGATGTCCCCGTTTTCCAAGAAAGCAAGGATAAATGACATCATAATTGTTATCAAAAAAAAGCTGCCGTAAACTGTGCACGGTGCTTTTTCGAACCAAAGGTATATCAGCAGGAAGTACAAAAATTGCGGCAGGTGTTGTTTCAAGGCTGGAGATTCCACAGACAACGGATGAAAACATTCCTTCGTCGAAACGACTGTTAAAAACAGTCTTAACACGAGCTTGTTTCATTGCATCTTCAATATCATCTGATCTGTGTCCTGTGACCACAGTTATGTGGTCTATTCCAGTATCAATGAAAAGATTGACACATCTCTGAAGCGGAGTAAGTGACCCGAGAGGAATTAACGGCTTGAACCGAGTCATCCGAGAAGAATACCCGGCGGCAAGTATAATCGCTGAAATTTTTGTAGTACTTTTCATGGTTCAACAGCCTGAGCTATTAAGATTGTCTTGGAGAGTTTCTCAACATGAGATTTGTCGTAAAGCTCTTATATGCATACCAAGTACTTCACAACAGAAGTAACAAGTAACGTTTACCGAAACATTATGCGGAATGAAAATCGACCGTCAAGCCGGTTTTTTTGGTACCAGTTTTGGTACCAGTTTATATTTTCCAGATTAGCTACATTGAGGTTTAAATATTTGATGTTATTACACTGCGGCGTATTGGCGCGTACCCCCCAAAAACCCCCAAGAACTAACAAAGCCACCTGTTTAGGTGGCTAGTATCACTGTATTATTTGGCGCGCCCGAGAGGACTTGAACCTCCGACCTCAACATCCGGAGTGTTGCGCTCTATCCACTGAGCTACGGGCACACACTCACCAAACTAGTCAATACTAACAGTTGTGTCAATTCGTTTATAACTCAAAAAAATTTTATCTAAAGGTGAACAGGGCCAATTTGAGTTATTATTGTGATAAACTGATTATTAATTCAAAAAAAGCTTCAGAGGCTTAAAAAATCCCGTTCTATGTATTAAGCGTGGAGGTGAATCATGGAAGTGAAGATGTTTGGGGTAGTTGGAGCTGGTCAAATGGGCAATGGTATTGCTCATGTTGCTGCCGCCAGCGGTCTGAACGTGATCATGAATGATGTGAAGCAAGACTTTGTAGATCGAGGCATGCAGACCATAGAAAAAAATCTTGGCCGCATGGTGTCCAAAGGTAAAATGACTGAGGATGAGAAGGCTCAGATCCTCTCTCGGATAAAACCTAGTGTGAGTTTAGATGATTTTTCTGGAGCCGATTTCGTTGTGGAAGCCATTATTGAGAATCTCGATCTCAAGAGGCATGTATTCTCATCCTTGGACAACATCACGCCCAAGCATTGCATTCTCGCCAGCAACACCTCATCCATTTCCATAACCAAAATAGCCTCCGTTACAAAGAGACCCGACAAATTTATTGGAATGCATTTCATGAACCCTGTTCCTGTGATGAAATTAGTGGAAGTAATTAACGGACTTGCCACAAGTAAGGAAACTACACAACTCACAGTTGAACTGTCCAAGAAGTTCGGGAAAATTCCTGTTGAGGCCATGGATTTTCCAGGTTTTATTTCAAATCGCGTTTTGATGCCTATGATAAATGAAGCAATTTATGCGCTTTTTGAAGGGGTAGGAACTGTTGAGGCCATAGACGAGGTAATGAAGCTCGGAATGAATCATCCCATGGGGCCTTTGACACTAGCGGATTTTATAGGATTGGATACATGCCTGGCCATATTAAACGTTCTTTACGAAGGCTTCGGAGATTCTAAATACAGACCCTGCCCATTGTTGAAAAAATACGTGGACGCTGGGTATTACGGTCGAAAAAGTGGGAGAGGTTTTTACGATTATTCAGCAAAGTGATATATCAGTGGAAGATCTAACTCAAAGTCGGGGCGGCACAACTATGAAAAACATCTGCCGTCCCGACAACCTGAAATCTTGTGCTGCATGCTGCGGTCTTTATAATGTTGCAGACGCTTCTGAGAGCTCTCTGGGCGCCGAACTACGGAAGCGATCCTTCCTGTTTAGAAACGTTCCAAGAAACGTCAATGACCTTGTGAACTTCAAGCAATTTATTGCTTGCTCTGGTTCAGTCAAAATAATTGATCCAGATATTCATGTTTGTGAATTCATAGGTTTTCTCGATCAGGAAGAACGTGTAGTCGGCTGTATGCTTCATCCTGATTCAACAGGCAATAACGGTATCGATTTCAGAGGCCTATGTCATTACGGCTCCATGGCATGCAAATCATTCTATTGTCCAGCCTGGATGGAGCTACCACTAAGGATAAAGAGTATCGTAGCAGCCAGTGTTTCTGACTGGAGAAACTACGGTCTAGTAATAACCGACGTTTCTTTCTGTCAGTCCATTGTAGGGCTAATCGAGGGGCGAATTAGCCAAGTATTGTCGCACGAAATTTTAAATGATCAGAAAGTCGTTCAAACCCTGGGCGACTTGCTGATGCTAAAGGACACTTGGCCTTTTGGCTCAAGTCTAAGACAACGTCGAAGCGCTTATTACCTGAAGAATCAATTCAAGGCGTGTTCCGAAGATGATTTGCTGAGAAACGTGTTGTCGTCCCTAAGCTTCACTTACGGCGTAGACTTTACAGGTAGAGAATTCAGAGATTTGATTATGGCTAAAATTGATGAAAGTGTTGATGCCATTCGTTTGGTAGCTGGTAGTAATTAATCTTGTCTATATTAAGGTGTTATCTAGATTACGTAACCTAGTTTCTATAAATTAGAGTCGGTTCGTCGAAAATTTCTTGACCGTCTTGTTTCAATGTAGTATTCTACAACCACATTTTTCCATTTTCCAGGTTGTTGTGTTTATGGAACGCTTTTTACGAAGGGTGTTCCAGGAGGCTATGTTTTGCGGTTCAAGCTTCTAAAGCTCGCCATGCTTGTGATGGTATGCATGATTATCTTTCCGGTAATAGTGAAGGGTTATATGCCTCCGCCAGACCCGTGCGAGCTTGTGCCGATGACGTACGGACCACCAGCGCCTCCTACATGCGCTGGACCCCCGCCTTTGGCTCCTTGCACTCCGTGCCCACCTCCACGTTGTTACCCGCGCAAGATCGTTGGGCCGCCTGTTTGTCCGATAATGGTTTGCAAGTGCGCTCCAGAGCCTGGTTTGGCAGCGTACAGATGTGCAGCGCCTCCCGCATGCCCCCCCCCGCCTTTTTGTGCTCCCCCATCATGTGGCCCCAAATAACGCTGAACCAATATCCTAATTTCACGATGTGGCCTGTTGAGAGTTTCCAAAATTTAAGGAATCCTCTTTAGTAGTGTGCTAACCTCAAATCGCTAGGCCGGTTCTGTTTTGCTACGGATACTAAAGCTAGACCAATCAGCGGGGGTAGATTATGATTGACACCTAATCAAATATGGGATAGACGGATTATGCTTGTTTTTGATTTGGGGTTATAATTGTTGCGGAAAGAGTTTTCCATCTTAATTATAGTTTTGACAGTGTTGGTTAGCTCATGTTCATCCACCACAGGGTTGACCAAGATAGGTAACACTGTTGCCAAGGGGGCGGCGTTTTGTTCTCTTGCTTCTTCCTCGGGTGTCAAATCTGATCTGAAAACACCGGCGCCAGAGCCTATTCGTAGAAGTTGTGCGCTCACCGATCAGATAACGCAGGCTTGCGAGGCGCCTGAGCAAGCGGTCAAGGCCCACAAGATCAATGGTCCAAAAGTCAAGGATTTAAAAAGACTGGTAAAATCAGAATTAAGATTCCCTCTTCCTACAGGGTGCCTTTCCTCTCCATTTGGATACCGACATGGGGCCTTCCACAATGGAATAGACATTACTGACAAGAAGGGGGCTCCGATTTATGCAGCTGCTGAAGGGATAGTCACTGCTTCGGGATTTCTGAGAGATAGACGTGGACTAGGCTTGTTGGTGGTCTTAGACCATGGTAATGGAGTATCAACTCATTACGGTCATGTAAGTCGTATACTCGTGAGACCAGGTCAAAAGATTTCTCGAGGTGATAAGATTGCTTTGGTGGGGTCAACCGGCCGATCCACAAGCCCTCATCTTCATTTTGAGGTCAAAATAGGTCCGAGATTTTATGATCCGATGACATGCTTTGCTGCCACACAGCTAAACAAAGTACGAGTAGCCAGTAGCTTCTACAACACTCCTAAAGGTCGTTTCCATACCTCTCGAAAACGATTGGCTCAGGCTGATAACGATCGTAACTTCTAGACATTTCATTTGAGAACAATTTTTGGGGTAAAAGACGGGTTTTTTTCAAAAAACTATTGAAAATATCTCAATATCGGTCTAAACCTCAGCTCTACTGATATCCCTAGGTGTGAGGAAAGTTATGATGAAGAAATTACTCACTCTGAATTGGTTGGCATTGGTGATTACCTTTTTGCCATTAACAATACAGGCTCAGACTGTAATCCATCAGGCGCCAATCCCTCATGGTCAGACCGTTCCTGCGACTGACTTACGTCAGCAACAACCATTTGGTGTTTCTGGGAATGCGAGTGATCTTCGAACTTCTAACCAGAGCCCCGGAGCTATTCAGTGGCCTCAAGGCGGATATACACAGCAAAATAATCCGTACTATGACGGCAGTTCTCCGGGAGGCATGGTGTCAGACACCGTCGATTGGATTATGGCTCTTCCTTCAAATCTTTTCGATAGATTTTCAGAATTCATGGATACTCGAGTTTTTCCAAATAAACCTGCAACTAGTGGTCCCGGTGTTCCTCAGAATGTCAATGACGCATCGGCTCAAACTCCATTACCGCCTGCGAGCGCGTACAATCCCTCGGGAAGATAACCTGGAGAGGTCGGTCTGAAATGTTATTCGGGAACAGGGAACCGAATTACGATGAAGCACGAAATAGCATGGTACGTACTCAGTTAGAATCTCGGGGAATAAGAGACGCCAGAGTTTTGACTGCTATGAACGAAATTCCACGACATGTTTTTGTACCAGAAGGCATGCGGCTTCACGCTTACGATGACAGTCCTTTATCTATCGGCCACGGTCAAACGATAAGTCAGCCGTACATCGTTGCGATCATGACAGAACTTCTCCAACTAAAGGGTCACGAACGGACACTCGAGATTGGAACTGGTTGCGGTTATCAGACAGCAGTCTTAATGAAGCTCTGCGCAGAAGTTTTCACTATAGAAAGGATAGAAGCTCTTTCCCTTAGGGCTCAGACTCATCTTAAGGAACTAAACTTGACCAACGTCGTCTTCAGAGTTGGTGATGGAACCCTAGGGTGGCCAGAAGAAGCTCCTTTTGATGCAATACTTGTTACTGCGGGCTGCCCTGCTGTTCCTGAGACTCTCTGTGATCAATTAGCTGATGGCGGAAGGTTGGTAATTCCAGTAGGAGACCGTTTTTCGCAAACACTCAAAAGAATAGTTAAGTCAAATGGTATCCTGAAATCTCAAAAATTTACGCCTTGCAGATTCGTTGATCTGATCGGTCGTTACGGATGGCCCGACTAGATAGTCATCTCTGGAGAATTTTCCACGGATTAAAATTGGAAAATTATGTTTCTTGAGTTACCGTTCCTACGGAAAATGTTTAATTGCAATCTTTGAATATAAAGATATCCGCTCTCCTAATTATCTGCTTTTTTTCATTGGCCTTGTCATGTGGTTGTCCGAGACGCGCCGAATTGGCGTATCAAGCTGATAGTCTGACGCCAAATATAAGTTCATCAATTCCAGCTAGTGGATCTTATCACAACGTCGTTAAGGATGAAAATCTGTCCAGGATTGCCAAGAACTATGGGACAACAGTTAGGCTACTGGCAGAATTAAACAATCTAAAACCACCCTATCTAATAAAAGAAGGCATGCGGATATTCATTCCTGGCAACGGTTCGGAAATGCCACCAGAAAAGAAAGAAAGCGTGGAACAGGAAGTTGAGTCGCCCGAAGAGGATAAATCCAAGTTGTCGTGGCCGGTAAAAGGGCCGCTCGTATCTGAGTTCGGTGTCAGGGAGGGAGCTCTACACAATGGAATTACAATAAAAGCCCAAGAGGGAACTGAGGTCCTTGCAGCTGAAAATGGTAAGATTGGATATGTTGGTTCGATACCAGGATATGGAAAAGTTATCCTGATTGAACATTTTGACCATCCACAAAAGCTGGTTACCGTCTATGCCCATCTCAAAGAAACTCGAACGGTTAAAGGTAAGGTGGTTAATCGAAAGGAAGCCATTGGAACTGTCGGAAATTCCGGAAGAGCCAACCACCCTTCGCTATATTTTGAAGTCAGGACTAATTCGAAACCAAGAAATCCACTTTTTTTTCTAACTCGCACTGATGAATATTAGATTTTGCTTCAATGAAGCTTTGGGGGCAAAGAATATGTTGGAAAATTTTCAGGTTACTATCGGTAATTTGGTTATCAAAGGTCCTTTTACTATCCCATCTGGAATAGTAACCACAACCCCTTCAGTAATTTCCAGGTTGGCCAGAGATGTGCCGGCTTTAGGTTTCCTGACCACCAAGACCATCAGCATAGAACCACGAGCAGGTTATAGAGAACCTATCATTCATGAATATTATCCAGGATGTTTCATTAACGCTGTTGGATTGGCGAATCCTGGCGCACATGCGTTTCTGGGGTCCATGGAGGCTCTGAGACCACTACATGAAAACAAGCCCCTCGTTATTTCAATAATGGGGTCTTCTCCGGAAGAATTTTTAAAATGCGCCAAGATACTTGACCCAATCGCTGATGCTTTTGAAATAAACCTTTCCTGTCCCCACGTTAAAGGCGCCGGACAATCGGTAGGATCCGACCCGGAGCTAGTTAAGACCATAGTAGGTCTACTCAAGCACAACGTGAACAAGCCCGTAATTCCGAAACTATCCCCAAATATAAGCAATTTTGAAGAGATTACGGTTTTGTGCGAGAGGGAAGGGGCCGATGGTCTGACACTCATAAATACCGTTGGACCTGGAACAGCATTAGACATGGAAGGTTGTCCCGTTTTATCTAACGTTAACGGGGGAATATCAGGAGGAGCCATAAAGCCGTTGGGTTTAAAACTCGTCAGAGAGGCGGCTGGGTTAATAAAAATACCGATAATCGCATGTGGTGGGATTTCGGAACCTACAGATATACTAGCATACAAAAGCGCCGGAGCTTCCTTGTTCGGAATAGGATCTTCAATGGCTTTCCTAGAAACTTCCAGAATTCCCGGTTTTTTCGAATGGCTTGCTACGGGACTTGATGGACGAACTAACAAGGAACTACTACAGAATGACCCTCCAGTAGGTCGACGAACTGACTACAAGACAGCAAGGGTAGTATCAAACAACCCAGTTTCAGAAAATATGTTTGAATTGAGTCTTGGTGTTGATATCCCATGCGATCCTGGTCAATTCTTCTTTCTGAGAATTCCATATGTGGGAGAAAAACCTTTTTCTCCGATGAGTTCCCAACCTTTGACTTTCCTAGTAAGAGCTGTGGGACCTTTTACTAATGCTCTTCAGCAGCTCATTCAAGGCAGCAAGGTACAATTGAGAGGACCGTACGGACGTGGTTTTCCCAAACCTAGAGCTGATGCTAAATTGATTATGGTAGGAGGTGGGACTGGAGCAGGTCCGATAATCATGGCCGCAAAAAAGTTTGCAAATTGCAGTCCCAAGGTATTCTTGGGTTTCTCATCTGATGTTGAGATCAGCCCAATTCAGCAACGAGGTCTATGGCCTGAAAACGCTCTTATTTCAATAGATTCTCGCGGTAACCCCGGTAAGGTAATTCAGGATCTGTCTGAAAAGATTTTCCAGAGAAGAGAGGATTTTTGTGACTCTACGGTCTTTGTGTGTGGACCGAAACCTATGATGCAATCAGTTTTTGTTCTCCTGAAGGAATTCACCCCGGCTAAAAATATCTACCAGGCGCGTGAAGATATCATGAAGTGCGGGATAGGTATCTGTGGCAGCTGCGGAACCCCCTCTGGATTGCGATCTTGTGTTGACGGGCCGGTGATAAACGGTGGTTAAAGTCACATGAACATTTTGAGCCAATAGTCACAGTTTGATTATTTTTCAGACTCTCTTCTGTAACTTAAAAAGAATGAAACATACGTAAAGGCAAAATGTTTGGACAGCAACGACGCATTATTTTTTGAATTTTAAAAATTCATTGAGAGATGAAATGTAAAGAGTCATCATGTTGAATTGTAATTATTCAGTCCTAATAACTAGTTGCGGTTTCTAAAGTGATTGGTTAATAACTGACGAGTAAGTAAAAAATGTTGGACAAACATTTCAGATCAGATTAATATAATAAATCATGAAACAGAAAAAACTATCATCTGAAGATCGCAAGGCTCAGGTGTTGGCTGCCGCTAGGACTCTATTCGCAAAAGAGGGTTACGCCGAGGTCACTTTGGATGACATTGCCGCCCAAGTAGGAGTGAGTCGCCCCAGAATCATACAGTTGTTTGGCTCCAAGCGTAACATTTATGAGACTATAGCCGAAGCGGCATATAGCTCCCATCCTATGGATAAAGATTTGATTGAGCCAATGCAGCGCAAGGATGATTACGGAGTGTTCAAAGCCTTTGCCGGGCACATCCTTAAGCATACAGTTGGTCGTGAAGATAGGGAGATATTCAAGATCCTCATGTATGCCAGGCTGCGTGAAGATAGTTTTCATCGAACTCATTTCCACAAAAAAGACACCCTCATGATCGGGCGCCTAGCGGAATACGTAGAACAGCGCGTCAAGGATGGCGTTTTCCGTGAAATGGATCCACGTGTTATCATATATTGTTATCAAGCCATGATCTCTAATCTAGCGATTTACAAGAATGTCATGAAGACTATGGATTTTGTTACAATAGAAGCCTTGAGTGATGAATGCGCGAGGATGTTTTTGGACGGTGTCAGAGCCGGTTGTCCGACAAGAGTTGAAAACCTGCAATAAAGTTCAATCGTCCTGCGCAAAATTCCCACATAATTGAAACTTCCGATCCGATCGTTCACTGAACTGAGCGTAAGGAGCTGCTATACACCTCGGACAAAAGAACTGTTTCCTCTCGGTCTGGATGTTCCGCGGAAAATTGGAGAACAATTTATGAAGAGCAGGTTCATAGATTTGAGCATAGCTATCGAGTCTGGATTACCTAGTGATCCTCCCATGATGATCCCCAAGATAGATTATTCCGATCACAATGCTGGCGCTGAACAGATGAAGCAATTTTTTCCAGGATTGACGGAAGCTCAGCTTCCTGGAGGTTTAGGTTGGGCAATGGAGTTTATCAGTCTGACCACACATAGTGGCACACATCTCGATGCTCCTTACCATTACCATCCTACAATGGACAAAGGCGTTCCTGCAATGACGATAGATCAAATTCCTTTGGAATGGTGTTTCAGTGACGGGATAATGCTCGATTTTAGTCATAAGGCCGATGGCGATCGCATTACGGTTAAAGACCTTGAAACCGAGCTTGATAAAATTGATTACGAAATAAAACCATTAGACATTGTTTTAATTCGTACTGGGGCCGATAGTTACTGGGGGACGCCCGAGTATTTGGTCAAAGGTTGTGGAATGGACAGGGAATCTACGCTTTTTCTGACACAGAGGGGTGTTAAAGTGGTTGGCATTGATGCGTGGAGTTGGGATAGGCCTTTGCCATACCTGGCCAAAGAATTCTCGGAAACTGGTGATCCTAGAGTCATTTGGGAGGCCCATTTTGCGGGTATAGACATCGGCTATTGTCACATGGAGAAGATGGCCAATCTGGACGCTATAGGCAGGCAAAGAGATTTCAAGGTTTGCTGTTTTCCTGTTAACATAAAACGAGCCACCGCCGGATGGGTTAGACCTGTGGCAATTGTTGAAGAAAAATAGTCTCGACTCATCCCTGTTGGATCAGTAGGATTTGACGAATTTGGATTAACGTTTTTGCAGCTAATAGCCGGATCTGCTTTTAACCAATGAAACGGCATAGCTGTTTAGCCTTTCTTGTGGCTGTACAAGTTTTTTCACATTAAATTAAGGTTGCCTGAGGTGGAGTTGTCTCTGTCAGCAACATTGACTGGTCATGACATCGATAAGAGCTTTGGAGGACTTAAGGCTCTTTCCAAGTTCAGCTTCGAGGTCAAGGCAGGAGAAATATTGGGTTTAATTGGTCCAAACGGGTCCGGAAAAACGACCCTTTTCAATCTAATTTCGGGTTTGTTTCACCCAGATTCCGGCAAGATAGAATTTGAAGGAGCCAACATAACCCACGAATCACCTCATTTAATAGCTTCTCTTGGAGTAGCAAGAACTTTTCAGATAGTTAGACCGCTGCGTGATCTGGATCTGATTGAAAATGTAGCCATAGCCGTAGTTTATGGACGAAATGGAATTTCCCAAATGCAAGTAGCGCGGGCTAAGGCATTTGAAATTCTGGAGTTTACGGGATTATCCCATAGGGCTCGACGTTATCCCGGAGAGTTGGCGCTTGAGGATCTAAAAAGACTGGAAGTTGCTCGCGCTCTGGCATCCAATCCTAAAGTGCTTCTGCTCGATGAGGTTTTTGCAGGACTTAACCCAAAGGAAATTTCCACAGCGATCGAACTGGTTTACAAGATCAAGGAAACCTACAGGGTCGCGATAATAATGATTGAGCACGTCATGAAAGCCATCATGACTGCCTGTTCGCGTGTTATCGCACTGCATCATGGAGTAAAACTTTGTGACGCTTCCCCGATGGATGTGGCCAATCATCCCGAGGTTATAAGAGCTTACTTGGGCGCGGGGTATGCTGGAAATTAAGGGAATAAGTGTTAGTTATCAACAACATCGGGCGCTTACAGATGTTTCGATGGTTGTTGAGAAAAACGATTTTGTGGCTTTAATCGGCTCTAATGGCGCGGGGAAAAGCACCCTGATTAACGCTGTTTCCGGACTCAACAAAATTGATCTAGGTTCGATAGTTTTCGAAGAGAAAATTATTTCCAATCTAGCCCCTGATTATGTCTCATCCCTCGGCGTCATACAAGTCCCAGAAGGAAGAAAGCTGTTTCCGCAAATGACGGTTGAGGAAAACCTGGAAATAGGCGCTTACTTACCGGAACCGAGGAAGATGTATTCTAGGAATCTGGGCAAGATGTTCGAATTGTTTCCACGGCTTAAAGAGAGACGTCGACAAAGATCCGGAAGTCTTTCCGGCGGTGAACAGCAAATGTTGGCTATTGCGCGGGCTCTCATGGCTCAGCCCAAACTTCTTATGCTGGACGAACCGTCCCTCGGTTTAGCCCCGATTGTAACGCTCGAAATATTTAAAATATTACAAGAGCTTAACCAAACTGGCCTTTCGATTCTCCTGGTTTCCCAAGAGGTGTTACAATCGCTGAATATTTCAAAAAGAGGGTATCTCCTGGAGAACGGAGGTATTAACCTGAGCGGTAATTCCAGTGATTTGTTAACGGATCCTAGGGTCAAAGAATCCTATCTGGGACTTTAAAAAAGACTGCAGTTTGGCTGGCAGTAAATCTTGAAAGGAGTGGGCTCGATGAACTCGTCTCTAACGGTAACAAAGACGGCCACATTTTTATTCGTGGGTTTGGTCATCATGGTTTTAAGTTTTTACGTCAACTCAGCGATTGCTGCACAACCTATCGTAATCGGTGGTTCTTTGCCTTTAACAGGTGAGTTTGCTGAAACTGGCAAACTGATTGAAAAGGGCATGAAGTTTTGGGCCCAGGAAATCAACGAAAAGGGTGGTTTACTTGGCCGGCCAGTAGAATTTAAGATTTACGACGATGAATCTAATGTCGGTAAAGCAGTTACCT
Organism: uncultured Desulfomonile sp.; assembly: GCA_937930835.1. Taxonomy (GTDB): domain Bacteria; phylum Desulfobacterota; class Desulfomonilia; order Desulfomonilales; family Desulfomonilaceae; genus CAITZA01. Next base: position 60,985 of record CALGLN010000119.1, on the reverse strand, counting down.
ATGCGGAAAAAGCAATCACAGTGGATAAGGTTGATCTACTTTTTGGGGGTTATCCTGGAACAGCAGCTAGAGCAGTGATGCCGGTGGCGGAGAAACACAAGTTTGTTTATGTTTCCATGGGTGGGCATATGAAAAGCTTTGAACAAGGCTACACATATAGCTTTGGAGCTCCCCCACTCATGGGGGAATGGTGGTATGAGGGATTTTTTCAGTGGATGGAAACTGTGCCTGCAGATCAAAGACCCAAAAAAGCCGCTGTGTACACCATGAACAATCCCGTTGGAGCGTCTCTTACAGGATCGATTCAAAAATGGACCAAGAAACTCGGAATAGAAATCGCTATTGATGAAAAATACAACCTTCCTCTTCCTGACGCAACGCCCTTGATAATGAAGGCAAAACAGCTTCAATGTGACATGCTGTTTGCCAACGGTTTTTTCGGAGATGGTGTAATGATGATCAGGGCGGCAAAAGCCCTCGATTATAACCCTAAAGCTATCCTACAAGGGATAGGATCCGTGGTTCCCGCTTGGATCAAAGAACTTGGAAAGGATGGAGACTACGTTTTTTCAGGCACCTCTCTTTTCAACAAACTGAATTTTCCTGGTAACGACAAGCTTAATGAATATTCCAAAAAAGAATTCAAGATAGATGGGTATCCGCTTTATTTTGGATTCGGTTATGCATGGATGCAGGCCTTGGCGCAGGGAGTGGAAGGGTCAAAGAGCCTGGATCAGACCAAAATACGAGATTGGCTTAAGTCTAATAAAATTCAAACGATAGCAGGCTCAATGACATTTGATGACAAGGGGTTACCCGAACCGATTAATTTTTGCACCCAAATCATCAATGGCCAGGTCGAACTTGTTTGGCCATTAAATGTCCAGACAGCCAAACCAGTTTATCCTAAACCGGCCTGGAAATAATGGAATGTGTCTGCGGGAGAATGCAACCCGTCCCGCAGACTTAACTGATTGTCAGAAAACTGATTCTCTGAAAGACATGCTTTTAAGACGGACCTAGATGAATTCTACACTGATCATTCAATCACTGATAAGTGGCGTGATGATGGGATCTGTTTATGCGCTATTAGGGGTTGGTTTCTCTCTAACATGGGGCGTGATGAAGGTCATCAATGTAGCCCACGCCACATTTGGATTACTTGCCGCCTTTTTTGCCTACACGGCTTTGCAGGCTTATGGAGTAGATCCTCTAATTTCACTCGTTGTGTCGGCGCCATTGCTGTTCTTGATAGGGTGCACGCTTTATCATCTGCTTATTGTTCGAATCACAAGCGCTAAAGCTGTAATCGTTTCGTCGATGATCTTAACTTTTGGTATAGCTATCATTCTTGAAAATCTCATGTTGCTTCTTTGGGGAGCTGATCCGCGTTTATTCACGACAAGTTACACAAGCAAAGTGATCATAATAGGTCCTTTCTATTTTCAGTACCCTCCGGTCATAGGGTTTTTGATGTCGATAGTTGGAGTGACCCTTCTTCATCTTTTTCTGAAAAAAACTTACTTGGGTAAGGCAGTCAGAGCTGCTTGGCAACAACCTGACGCTTCGCAGTTATGTGGCATCAATTTGAAGAGAATTTCCGCGATTACCTTTGGTTTGGCGGTTTCCACGGCAGGGGCTGGGGGATTAGGTATGGGATTGTTGTATTCATTTGAACCTCATTCTCACAATCTCTGGCTCATACATTTATTTTTGGTTGTCATAGTAGGGGGTGTTGGAAACGTTTTGGGAACTGCGTTAGCTGGTGTGATTGTCGGGGTCATCACCGGTTTATCGATGGCTTTCCTGCCTTATCAGTGGGTGAACCTGCTGACATTTGGATTACTCATGGTCATATTGGTTGTGCGACCACAAGGATTGTTCCAGAGTGAAATCTGATCAATTTTCATCAACTAATAGCAACAGACTATATCAAATGATTATTCCGATAGTTCTTGTCGGCTTGGCGCTATTTCCATTTTCCGAGCCGCCAGTTTATTTTATATCCTTCGTATTCTGGATTTTTCTATATGTATGTTTGTCAAGTTCCTGGAATTTGATAGGGGGATATGCTGGATATCTGTCTTTTGGTCATGTGGCTTTCTTCGGTATAGGTGCATACGCGACGGCAATGTTTGGTAAGATATTCAGCCTCAGTGTCTCCCTGACATTGCTTGGTACCATACCAGCGGGTCTGATCGCCTCTTTGATCGCCATAATTGTTGGTTACCCTTGTCTTCGTCTTAGGGGGCCGTATTTTGCGGTCATCACCCTGTGTTTTGCGTTTGTTTCACAGCTGACAGTCAAGAACCTTGAAATTCTGGGGGGAGCCGACGGTCTGTGGCTAAAGACCATGGATGTTTCAGTTGAAATAAATCGGACAATTTTTTACGAACTGATGTTAGCCCTTACCTCTGTTACCGTATTAGTGAGTTTTTTGGTGGGCAGGTCTAAATTCGGAGCTGGCTTAAGAGCAATAAAGGAGGATGAAGAAGTTGCTCAGACTATGGCAGTCAACGCTCCTCGACTTAAAATAACAGCCTTTGCATTATCTGCTTTTTTTCCCGGAGTAGCCGGGGGCATTTATGCTTGCTATCTAAGTTACATTCATCCGGATGTAGTTTTTGACGTCAACATGTCGATCCTTCAGGTGCTTATGGCGCTTTTTGGTGGCGCTTCATCATGGATCGGACCGGTAGTTGGCGCTGTTTCTCTCACTGTCGTTAACGAGGGATTATCGACCTTTGTAAAAGCAGAATTGGCTCGAATCATTTACGGTTGCCTGTTCATTGTTGTCATTGTATTTATGCCTAATGGCATCCTGGAATTTTTCTCCCGAAGAACAAAAAGAATTGACAATTAGAAACGTTGCGATTCGTAATAAAACGAATGTTACCTAGCGCTGTGTATCTCTAGGATAAAGATTATATTAAAAATTTTTCAGAGCTTTCAAATTAGTGGGAAAGTATGCTGAATACTGGTCTAGCTGAGGAGTTATTGATGAACAAACTAATTATCACTGCGGCCATTAGCGGGGCAGCGACTATTCCGTCGTTGAGCCCATACCTACCTTTAACTCCACGAGAAATCGCGGATTCAGCTTTGGAGGCTGCTAAATCCGGAGCAGCCATAGTGCATATACACGCCAGGAGACCTGAAGATGGTTTTCCTTCATCAAATCCAGACCATTTCAAAGAAATTCTGACTCGAATCAAGGACAACTCAGACGTGGTAATATGCATTACTACTGGGGGATCAGCCATGATGACGGTTGAAGAACGCGCTAAAGTGGTTCCCACATTCCAGCCTGAGATGTGTTCTTTCAACATGGGATCTATCAATTTTGCCCTTCATACATCTTTGAAACACATCAAAGAATTCAAATATCCGTGGGAAAAGCCATATCTTGAAATGAGCAAAGATTTCGTGTTCAAGAATACATTTAAAGATTTTGAATACTTATGTGAAGTAACGAGGGCTAATAATACTAAACCAGAACTTGAAATTTACGATGTAGGACATCTGTACAACCTGGATTATCTGGTCAATGAAGGGCTGATGAAGCCTCCTCTTCATCTTCAATTCGTCATGGGAGTGTTGGGAGCGATCAGGGGAACACCTGAAGATCTGACGTATCTGGTTACTAAGGCCAATTTACTTTTCGGACGGGAGAATTTCACTTGGTCGGTGATAGGGGTCGGAGCCGCCGAAATTAACCTGTCGACGATGGCTATTCACATGGGAGGACATGTCAGAGTTGGACTTGAAGATAATATCTTCATAAAGAAGGGAGTTCTGGCAAAAAGCAATGCAGAATTGGTTGAGAAGGTTAAGCAGCTTGCAGAGTTGTTACATAGAGAGGTTGCCACACCGAGTGACGCAAGGCGGATGCTTAAACTGAAAGGATCGGAGAAGGTAAATTTCTGACCTTACATGAGCTACTTTCACAGTCAATATGACGCGCCAAAACATTTGTTTACATTGTTTGGCGCGTTCTAACTTGACCAGTTTTTTGTGTTGACTCAGAGCTTGGATAAACGATCCAGATTTGTCCCATTTTCAACGACTCTTTTGTTCTTGTCTGTTTCCAGTAATTCTATCCATCTCTCTATGGTAAGTCCACAACTGAAGTAATCGTCAACTCCGTCAGCCGATGAACATTCTTCAAAGATGGTATCTTGATTCACTAGACACACAGGCCAACCCGGGACGTGGCTCCTCGGTCCAACATTGTTGTGGAGTCGATAAACCATGAAAGAGTCTTGATCACATTTGATTTTGTAGTTTCTGCCTGAAACCTCTATCGTTATCTCCTGATTCATCAGACCCATGCCATCAAATAGCTCTCGTAACTTACTAAAGATCTTTGAAGGTGATCTAGTCATTGCTGAACACTTATCCTATTAGTTGCGCCTGGGCCAGTTCACTACTTATTGTCAATTTAAAGAGCCATCATGTCTAGTCCAAAAATCTTCTGTTGAAAACCAGTGGCACTGAGTCCCTTGACACTCAACTCCAAAGCTCGCGCAAACAGCTCCCATTAGAGCCGCTTCTCTTATTGTCTTTCCCATCACCAGGCCTTTGATAAGCCCAGCGCGAAAAGAGTCCCCAGCGCCCGTGGGGTCTGACACTTTTAGCGGTGTAACAGCCCGCACCGATGTTTCTCCATTCTTATCCCTAACTATAGATCCTCTTTCTGCCAGAGTTGTTATTACAGCGTCCGTTTTGTCAAGCAGGTCGTCCTTGGACAACCCAGTTGATCGCAGTACCATCTCAAGTTCGTAATCATTTGAGATGAACAGCATTGAACCGGTAATCATTTCTAGGAGATTGTCGGTTGTCAGCGCGGGAATGGACTGGCCTGGATCGAATATGTAAGGGATTTTGAGGCTCTTGTATGACCTGGAAAGCGATACCATATCGTCTAAATTTCCCGGAGCAATTATGGCTAAGCTTTGTTCGTCACGGTATTTTTGAACATCATACTGACAAGGATACTTCATGGCTCCCGGATTGAAACCCGTAATCTGGTTATCGGCCAAATCTGTAGTGATATATGCTCCAGCAGTAAACTCATCATCTACAACTCGTACGCCTTCCAGTGACAAACCGTTTTTTCCAAGCCATGCAGCGTACGAGGCAAAATCTTTGCCAGCGCTCGCGAGTATAATTGGTTTTTCACCCAACAATGAGAGATTGTAAGCAATGTTGCCTGCCGTTCCTCCGAATTGTTCTTTCAAACCATTCACCATAAAACAGACATTGAGAATGTGAATCTTGTCCGGTAAAATGTGATTGGCAAATTTGTCTGGAAAATCCATTATGCGGTCATAGGCTAAAGAGCCCGAAACGAGAATTCTCATCAAAACCTCTCGTCAAATCTTTCATCATGATAACTTCATACAATATTTTAGACACATGTAACTGTCAAGTTGGTCGATATAAATTTGCGTAGGCTCATTCTGAAACCCTTTGGAATATTTTTCATCAAACTTGAAGAGACGATAAAATAGAGCCCTTTAAAATGTTTTTTAAGAAAATTCGCTTTAGTTTTAGTTTTGAAATACTCTTTCTACAGTGATTAACAAATGAATTGCTTGAGGAGACACAATGACAGATTGTTCAGTTACAAATTCGGAAGCTTCTAAAAATTGGCCTGAGGGCATCATTTCCGTAAAGTTGACCATGAGCCCATATTTGTTAACAATGGCAGAAGAGGAGTCTGAGAAATGTGGTCTTAAGTTATGGGAATTCATAAATGTTGCCCTATGGGAAAAAATGGGGAAACCTGATGAACAGAGGCTTTTAAGCTATGCGGCTGAACTTGATCTATCTGAAGAGGATCCAAAGTGGAAAAAAAGATTAAGGCTTACGGCAAGACATGAGATTGAGGTAGCAGATTATAAGCGTCTGAAGTCGAATGAAAATGAAAACGTTGGTGAAACTTGATAACTTGAATGAAGGGGTAAACGATGCCAATAACGAAATACAGATGTCTGGATTGTGGTAAGGAATTCTCAAAAATTTATTTTTCATTGGAGAATGCGCCAACCAAATGCACTGTTTGCGGAGCGTCAAATATCGTTGAGGCTGGACCGACATTTAGAGATGATAGTGAACTTGCTGAGAGGATTCTGTGTATGTCATGTGATTCGTGTTCGGATGACAATTGTGGATCCGTTCGTTCGTCTACTTGATAGTCAGCCCAAGGGCAGGTTCTGCTCATTCGAAAGTCACTCCACACTTACCACGCTTGATTTTGAATCTTAAGTATCTTATCATGCAGGGATATAAGGCAGTTTTGACGTTATGTTAGGGCATGCGTCCGTTACTGCCATACTTTTGTCTTGTGGCTAATGAGGTTTGAGTCATGAAGTATTTTCTATGCCTGCTTTGTTTAACTATGCTACCTGCTGGAGACGTTTGGTCCCAGCAGACCGCGACTTCCACCACCGGCGAAGTATTGGCCAAAGTAGGCAACAAAGAAATTACCCGCGACATGATTGATCATGTAATTTCTACTATTCCAGAGGAGAACAGGGTTCCTTTCTTAACTCCAGACGGAAAGAAAAAGATTCTTGATGAAGTTATAAATTTCGAACTCTTTGCTCAGGCAGCCAGAAGTGACGCTATGGACAAGGAACCAGCCATAAAAACCCGGCTGGAATATGAACAGACGCAGTATCTTGCAAGAGAATATTTCAGACGTCTTCAATCAAAAATTCCCCCAATTTCGGAGGAAGAACTCAAATCGTACTACAATAGCCACCTTTCGGAGTTTACCCCTCCTGAAGAATTACAGGCCAGACACATTCTTGTAAAAACTGAAGCTCAAGCCAACAAACTTATTGAGCAACTAAAAGGTGGAGTGGATTTCTCAGATTTAGCCAAGAAGAATTCGATTGATCCGGCAGCCTCAAAAGGAGGCAAACTTGAGCTGATGGATGGGAAGGACTGGTTGCCACGTGGCTCCTTCGAGAAATCTTTTGAATATGTTTTGTTTAAAATTCCTAAGGGCCAGATTGGAGGACCGGTAAAGACGCAGTTTGGATGGCATATACTGAAAGTCGATGACAAACGCCAGCCTGCTACTCCAGCTTATGTTCAGGTTAGAGGCATGATCAAGAGCCGAATTGAAAACGAAAGAAATACCAAATTGCATAATGATATTACCGCACAATTGAAACAAAAAATCCCTGTTTCAGTCAAATAGTTCCTCCTTAAATAAATGGGTTATCCTAATCACTTATGACTTAGTGGCTTACATCGATTTCGAGTCACCACTTTATGTTTGAGATAAAGTTATCGGTACATTATAAAGCGCTTTAGATTTTCTGTCTTAAACAAGGGTTCTCAATGTCTTAGATAGACTCACTCTCGAATTCCCTTATCAGAATCGGTTCTAGGAATCATGAAAACAAACTATGTTTACGCCATAATGCTACTGTTAGTAACTTGTGCCTATTTGACCACCGGTGATGCGCAGGTTTTAAAAAATGAAATGCTTCCAAGCAATTCTAATCAGACCTTTCAGGAACCGAGTGAGTCAAAGCTTTTCGAATCGATAAATTCTTACCTCGATGGAATGAGAGGTGGGCCGGTTAATGGTAGAAATCCAAAGCCGAAGGAAGGAAACTATCAGCGAAGAAGTCCCGATTTAATAGTTCTTGCAGATGAAAACATAGAAGTACAAAAACGGTATTTATTTAAAGAGGAAGGTATAAGTCGTCGGAGAGAACAAAACCTGGAATGGGAACTTGCTTCAATATCTCTTCAAAGGGCCCTCCAGATGGCTTCCGCAGTGTCCGACTCGTCCAAAATCGAGGCTATCAGTAAAAAGATCTCAGAAATCAAATCCAAACAGTCATCCAAAATGACTGAAGAACAAGCTGCAGGCCCAGACAAACGCAATTCTATAGGGATGACTCTCGTAACGATTCCAGCTGGAACTTTTCAAATGGGCAGTTCATCGGCTGAGGTCAGGAGAGTAAGAAGTGAATGGAACATTCAAGAGAGTCTTCTTGAGCCTGAAACTCCGGGACACAAAGTTAGAATTACACAGCCTTACTTGATCGGCAAATATGAGGTCACGGTTGGCCAATTCAGAAAGTTCGTCGCAGAAACTAATTACAAGACAGTTGCAGAGTCTCAAGGATGGGCATGGTCGTATGATTTGGATAAGAAAAAGTGGGTAAAAAAAAGTGGGGCATCATGGCGAAGTACTGGTGAGAAGCCCTGGGATGATCTTCCGGTAACGTTCATAACCCACAAGGACGCTCAAGCCTTTTGTGAGTGGCTTAGCGCTAAGGAAAGCAGAAAATACTATCTTCCTACAGAGGCTCAATGGGAGTATGCAGCTAGAGGCGGCATTTCTGAGATGAGATTCACTTGGGGAGACGAAGTTCCAAGTAGTTCTCAGTTGAATATAGCTGATAAAAGCTCGCCATTCCCATGGGCTGACCGAACCATGAATGATGGATACGCTACTGCCGCTCCCGTCGGATGCTTCGACCCAAACGGGTTTAATCTTTACGATATGGCTGGGAATGCATGGGAACTCTGCGCCGACGCTTATGATGCCAAAATCTTCAAGGACAAAGCCGACTCAACACTTTTCGATCCTACAGGTCCCAAATCTGGGAAAAAGAGCGTTGTCAGGGGAGGTAACTGGGCGTTTGGTCCTGAAATAGCTAGAAATTCTTTCAGGTTCGGACTTGAGACAAACCTCTGTCTGGATCTCTGCGGTTTCAGAGTGGTAGCCGAATTGAAACCCGATGAACATGAAAAAAAGAAAAACCAAATTCAAACAAATTTTGTTTCTCCCATCACGGATCAAAATCTCGGTAATTTACTCTCAGAGGTTAAGCGACTCACACAGTCGGGAAAGAGACATAGTGCGAGAACTCTTATTGATAGCATCAAAATTGATAGCAACGATGACCAGCTTTGTTTGAAGGATTCTCAAATATTCGTCAGAAATACTTTGGAAACGCTTCTGGACCTTACAGTTGATCAGTCTATTCAATCTTTTACCAATACCTATGGCATGAAGATGATTCGGATACCAGCTGGATCTTTTGTCATGGGCAGCTCTGAGGCCGACATTGCTTGGGCGATGACAGTTTTGGCGCAAGGCAGGCCGATAAATCTTGAAAACGAATATCCATTTCACAAGGTAAGGATATCAAAACAGTTTTACATGTCGGAGACAGAAATCACGGTTAAACAATTCAAGGCGTTTGTTGATGACACCGGATATGTGACTGATGCAGAAGAAGAAAATGGTGGTCAAATTTTCAATCCAACTGAAAATAGGTTTGAAAAGAGGGATGGTAGTTCATGGCGAAATCCAGGCTGGGACATTTCTGCCAATCAGCCTGTGACAATGGTTTCTTACAATGATGCACAGGCTTTCGTGGAATGGCTCAGCGCAAAAGAGAAGCTACCCTATAAACTCCCCACCGAGGCTCAATGGGAATATGCTGCTAGAGGTAAGTTGCAGATGGCCCAATTCCCGTGGGGCGATGCTTTGCCAGACGGGGACAAGGCCAATTATGCGGATAAAAATACTGATTTCGAATGGCGAGACCGCGATGCGGATGACGGATTCAAATATGTTGCGCCGGTAGGAACATATAAACTGAACGGTTTTGGCCTTTACGACATGGCGGGTAATGTTCTCGAGTGGGTTCGCGATTATTACGGTGAAGATTACTACAAATTTAGCCCTGAAATAGATCCAGAAGGACCTGGTCACGGTGAATTCAGAGTTATGAAAGGTGGGGAGTGGACATTTGGACCGGTTAACTTGAGATGTGCATTCAGAGGATGGTCAAGACCTGATCTAGCTGTATACAACGGGGGATTCAGGGTTGTAATCGACTTTACCCAAAATATCCGACCATCATACTTTTCTGAGGACTTCTTGACAAAGGACTGGGCTCCGACAGCGGATTATAAAGAAGTAGCTCAAGCAATTGCCAAAGAGGAGCTTCGGTCTGTGAAGGTCAGAGCAGATAAGACGAAATCTAGCACGTGGCGATTGAACTTGGCTCAGGAACCCCCCGTTCTAAAAGGCGTTCTAATTTTAGATTTTTCGCCTAAATCAGATGCCAAAAAAGCTGGTTTATCCAAAGGTGACATCATTATTTCCTACGATGGTGTGATGGACTTGACATCCGAAAAGCTTATTTCACTGACGGGTAGATCGAAAAAAGACAAATCCAGGCCCGAAATTCGGTTTATTAGGGATGGCCGTGAATATTCGGTGAGGGCACTTCCCGGTTTTCTGGGAATATCCGTAATGGATACTTCAACTAAAAAACCGGAGCGCCTTCCCGATTCGGACCCAAAAATGCAGCCGGATAAAGATCAGAAAAACAAGAAGTTAAACTGGACCTAGATATAATCAGTGAATTTCTGATTCAAAAAACTTTCATTAAACAACACTGGGGCCTAAAAAAATACTGGATTTTTGGAAAGGTTGTGATAGAGGACTCGAAGATTTCTTTCGAGGAGACCTATATGCGACCAGGGACCGTATTAACTATTCTGTCGGCTTTGATCTTATTGGGCTCGACATTCGCCGGTTTTTCATGGGGTGAGACCAAACTGATTCAGGTAAAACCATCGTACGCTGAATCTAGTCATAGACCTTCAAATGAAGTTGAAGGGGAAACCGGATATTCTTATAGACCTCCAAGTCCTAGAGATCAGATGTATATATTTTGGATTCTTGGGAAAATGCTCAGTTATCCAATAGACAAGGTTGAAGATTTTATCACATCAAAACTGAAATCCCGCCAGGCCCCAGAACCAGTAGCAGCTCCCGCAGTCGCGACATCAAGACCTAATCCCTTTGATTCGGTCAATTTCCGGGAAATTCCGCCGGCTCCACCAGTGAGATAGAAAAAACGCAAGGCTGAATAAACGAATATGTTTTCTAACCGGCGGCTTTCTCCTCAACATGTTCCATTATTTTTTTCCCACACTTTGGACACAATAATGATGATTCCTGCTTTTTGCCGATGCTTCGTTGCATTACCGTGGAATCGCATTCCGGGTTAGGGCATTTGACCAATTGTGGTTTCCCCCACATTGAAAAATCACATTTGGGATATTTCGAACAAGAGTAAAATGTTCTTCTAGACTTTGTTTTTCTCTCTATGAGTTCGCCTTCACCACATTTTGGACAGACAACCCCTGTCGTTAATGGGTAGGTATTCTTACATTCCGGGTAACGTGTGCAAGAGAGAAAAGGACCAGTCTTACTGTCCCTAATGACTAAGGGCGCCCCGCATTCACAAAGTTTGTCAGTTATTAAGGGTTCTTTGATTTCACTCTCATCATCAACAATTTTTCTTGTGTACTGACATTCAGGGTAAGACAGACAACCTAGAAATAATCCGAATCGACCGGCTCGAATCAGCAACCGGTCTCCACATTCCGGACATGTTTCTCCAGTAATTATCCCTTCGCGCTTGACACTTTTCATTGCAGACTTGGCTTGTTTGAGGGAGTTTTGAAATGGCCTGTAAAATTCACTCAATGTCTGGGTCCAGGATGCCTCACCTTCTTCTATGAGGTCGAGAAGTGATTCCATTTCGGCCGTGAATTTTGGATTTACTAGCCTTGGAAAACATTCCACTAGTAGACCAGCTATAATCCTGCCCAAGATAGTGGGTTTGAATTTTTTGTCTTTTAGCTGAACATATTTGCGTTTCTGTATTGTAGAAACGGTTTCAGCGTAAGTAGATGGACGTCCAATCCCTTGTTCTTCGAGTTCCTTTATGAGCGAAGCTTCAGTGAATGCAGCTGGAGGCTGAGTAAAACTCTGACGAGGGATGATCTTTTCAAGTCTCAGTGTCTCACCGACCTCCATAGGGGGAAGTCGACGGTTGTTGTCATTTTTGTCATCCGAATCATCAGATTCTTCCGATTCCTGTGAGCCTCCATAAATTTTCATGAATCCGTCAAATTTCAGAATGGACCCATTAACGCGAAACATCAGATCATCACACTTAATCAATACTGTTGTCATATCAAACAAAGCTGGCGCCGCTTGACTTGCGAGAAATCTTCTCCAAATCAATTCATAGAGATCTCTTTGAGCTTTATCAAGAAAGCGCGCTACTTTTTCTGGGGTGAATTCGAGAGAAGTGGGTCTTATGGCTTCATGGGCTTCCTGGGCTAGTTTCTTGCTTTGGAACACATTTGGTTTCGCTGGAACGTATCGGGAGCCATACGTTTTTTCGATAAATAAACGAGCAGTCTGGGCAAATTCTGGTGAAACGCGTGGTGAATCTGTTCTCATGTAAGTTATGAGCCCGACAGATCCTTCTGAACCAAGTTCAATTCCCTCATACAATTGCTGGGCAATTCGCATGGTTCTATTGCTTGACATCCTTAGCTTTTTTGAAGCTTCCTGCTGAAGTGTGCTCGTAATAAAAGGAGGATAGGGCTTTCTCGATCGCTCTTTTTTCACTACCTTATGGACTACAAAATCAAGCTGATTTGCCAGGTCAACCAGTTCCCTAGCTATAGTCACATTTGGGATGTCAATTTTCTGGCCGTGTTGCTCTACCAGCTTGGCCTCGAAAACAGGGGGAACCTTCGAACTCAGACGGGCAGTAATAGACCAATACTCTATTGGGACAAAAGTTTCGATTTCATTTTGTCGATCGACGATCAGTCTTAAAGCTACTGATTGAACACGCCCAGCGCTCAAACCATAGAGCACTTTGTCCCACAAAAGTGGACTAATCTGATACCCCACAATTCTGTCCAATATTCGTCTGGTCTGCTGGGCATTGTATTTATTTTCATCGAGTCTTGATGGGTTGGCGACCGAGTCTTTGATGGTTTTTTCTGTTAACTCATGAAACCTTACCCGAAAAATCCGATCTGATGGGAAATTGAGTTCATCACTCAGATGAAAAGCTATAGCCTCACCTTCACGATCAGGGTCTGTCGCTAACAAAACCTTTTCAGATTTTACCGCAGCTTCCTTAAGCTCCCGGATAACCTTTTCCTTACCCGGTATAATCTGATAATGCGGCTTGAAATTATCTTCGATATCGACTCCAACTACACTATTGTTCCTGCCGACGCTAGCAGTTTTGGAATCTCTTTCCGCTTTTGAAGGAAGATCTTTGATATGGCCAATTGATGCCCGGACATCAAAATCCTTACCTAAATATTTTTTGATTGTTTTGGCTTTGGCTGGTGATTCAACAACCACAAGAGTTTTGGACATGAAAAATTTTCCTCAGACACACTTTTTGAACTACCAATAACTATCACGGCATTGCCGCTCTACAAATTCAGTTAGAATAAACTGATACCACAAAAAAGTTTCAAGCGTAATGCTATCGAGTAAGGTTGTTCCAATATTGTTGAGCAATTATTTAGAATTACTGTGTTTATTCAACGAGCTTCATCCAAAGCTTCGCCCGCTAATAAAAAAGCTCGAAGCTATTTCCTTCAAAGTAGTAATCAAACCACTTTTGAGAATACTTTGCCTGGACTTTGTCTTATCAGCCCCAATAGTTCAAGCTCCATCAAGGCCGCCAAAACCTTTCGAACGTCAAGTCCTGACAATTGGCATATTGTGTCAACGGTTATTGGATCCTCGTCCACACATTCACTCACATGTTGCGCTAGATCAGATAACTCAATTCCTGATATTCTTGATTTGAGAGGTTTTGAGGCATCTACGGCTGAAGCATTTTGGGTCGGGAAAACGCTTGTCAAGACGTCCTGAGCGTTTTCAGTTAATGCGGCTCCTTGTTTTATGAGGTAATGTGTCCCTCGTGATCGCTCATGCAAAACATTGCCAGGGACTGCAAACACATCTCGCCCCTGATCCAGGGCATGATTCACCGTAATCAGTGACCCACTTCTTCGGGAAGCCTCAACTACCAAAACAGCCTTGGAAAGCCCGCTGACAATTCTGTTTCTTCTATGGAAATTGGTTTTGAGGGGCTCCATTCCAGGTCTGAATTCAGATATTACGGCTCCTTTTTCCGCCATTTCTTCAATTAGGGACCTATTTTCACGTGGATAATATATGTCCAATCCACAACCCAAAACTCCGATGGTCCGCCCTCCGGCATCAAGCGCGCTAATGTGACAGATCGTGTCAATACCGCGCGCTAATCCACTGACAATACAAATCCCGGCACAGGACAAATCTCGTGTAATCATAGAGGTCACTTTTGCGCCATAGTTGGAATGCTCCCTCGAGCCTACGACGGCTATGGCTTGTTCATCCTCTGGTTTCAAATTCCCCCGCACAAAGAGTAGAGCAGGTGGATCATATATGTGTTTTAGATTTGATGGATAATCTGGATCCCACCGAGTAATTATCCTCGCTCCCAGATTGTTGAGCGTATCAATGTCCTTACGAATTTGATACTCATCGGGTGTGTAATTGACCAATGCATCCACTATTCGAGAGTTAATGGAGACCTCATTCCTGATAATCTCAGGATCAGCTTCAAAAACAGATTGCGGATTTCCAAAGGCCGATATTAGTTTGGCGATCGTTATCGGACCTACAAATGGAGCACGATCCAATGCAAGCCACCAAAAAAGATCTTCCATGACTTCCGTAGTTCCTCCCCCCTCTTGTTTAATTTTGTCTGGCTATTTCAGTTTAAAAGAAGCATCCTGCGATTTCGGATTCTTTTCAGTAGAGCAAAATGTGAAGTCTAAAAACGGATTGAACTAAAACTTTTCTTATCTATCCGACAAACACTTTCTCCCTGAAATATTGATGACCGGGCGTATAAAATGATCCCTAGCGCGGTATTTTCCCCTACGCAAATTATTTCTACCTCACCCGCAATGGTGGGGTCAAGTGAACAAGCAGAATCAAAGTCATGTCGGAAATCTGACAATTTGTTAGGAGAAACAAGCATGTATCGATCACCCACCTGGATGATGTTTTTTGAAGAGGGTTTGACTTTTATGTAGATCAAATCCATTGCATGGAAGCAGGTTTTTCTGGGGTCGGTGGACGTTATTACATGACCGATGGTCGATCGAGAAACGGCAAATAGATTTTCAGTCTGTCCTTTCGCGTCCGGATCAAATTCCCCTAAACCAACTTTTCGCTGACGGCCTTCATTTAACTCAACGGCTGCTCTATCATAATCAGACCGAAAATTGACGCGTTCTGTTGCTGAAACCTTTTGGGAATTGTAAACGGGGTCATTGTGAAATTCCGCATCATGTCGAAGGATTTGAGCATTGGAGAGCCTAAGGGAATCTTCGAAAACAGTTTGACTGAGAACCTCGTTAGATACTATTTTGGGTCCGATTTCATCAGCTGCTGAAATTATCGCAGGTAAAAAAATCAAAAGAATTATGACAGCCAATTGACGCAAAACAACGTTCATCTTTGACTCAAAAACATTTGTAGTTGAAATTCCTGTCACAGTATATAGCTCTTTATTATCAAAGAATTATGTCAATAATTCAATAAAAGATATATTTTTTATGTCTTACTAGTTGTATTAATATAATTTTATGTCTTATAAGTCAAGTGTGCGTCGTTTCGTTCGTATTCTTCTTTGCCGGATAGAAGTTAGGAGTAGAGAATGGACATACTGTTTGTTAAATGTGTCCGAATTTGATCATGAAAATCCTGTTGACCTAAATTAGCTGGACCAACGTAAGATTCTCAACTAGCTATGATCTTGTTGTTTTTCTCGCTAGGGTCAATTCCCCTTGGTTTCTGCTAATAAAATTGTATCCAGGGGCGCCAGAGTTAAATCACGAGGCGAAATTTGCTCCAAGACTACTTCCAGGGGCTGTGGGCTTGCTATTTCTTCGAGCCGTTCAATTATTTCATCATATCTTGATCCCAAGGATTTTAACAATGTAAGCTTTTCCTGGAGAGATGCTTTTTGAACAAATGTTAGGTGGAACAGAACGATGGAACTATATCCTTTAGTCTTTTGTTCCAGCAAAGGTATGACGATAAGATTCTCAAGTCCAGCTCTACCAGAACTAAGAACCAGCCTGCCTAAACGCAAAGCTGTCCTTTTGCTGCCACCAACTTTCCTGGGTTTGTCATATCGGGATGTTTTTCCTTCGCAGAATCCAAATCTTCTAGTCACCTGAATTAATGGATGATCCGTGTCGCTTAAACAAGTGAATTTGAGTGACTTATCTTTCAATTCGTATAGCATTCCGCCTAGGATTTGGTCTATTATGGAGGCCAGAGCCCTGAGCGCTGGCCTATCAACATCACCTATAGAGCTAGGTGAAATGTGTAACTTTTCTAGCGCATTAAGAAAGACTGGGGCTAATGATTCCTGAGGTCTAGATATTCCAACTGTGACTGTCTTGGCCTGATGCCTAATCGAATCGATAGGACGTGTCATTTCCTCTATGGCCTTAGTTAAAATTGAGATGCCTCTTTCCAGTATACCCGGTGTGAACTGAGGCTCACAGCCAACAGTAATGAGGTCAAGAATGTAGGTTGACAAAAGAGCAACAGCCGAAGCGGGAAGCGCAGAATTCATTTCTCCTTCGGCTATTGTACTAACAATCATCTGGATCTGGTCAATCAGTAGACTCTTGTCCCAGGATTGTGGCTCTTCTAAGAATCTTGTAAGGACTGATCTGCAACTTCTCAAAGAATCGGCGCGAGAATCAATAGCTCTAGCAGTATGAAACCCCCACAAATGTCCCGCTGCGGTTGCAGGAACAAAGTCTAGACCTGCTCCCACAACCGGAAGTTCGATCAGGCTGTCGGCATATCCAGAGAATCTGGTTTCGCCTTCCGAACACAGAACAATCGGTTTGCCGTTATGTGCCTTGAAAATGGCCACTTCTTTAGCCGTGTCCTGGACTATCTGATCAGGAAGGTCATTTGCCACTACAATTGTCAGGGGTTCGGTAGAAAGATCTATGTGTTTCTTGTCTTCTGTGAAGTCACAGGGTATGGATTTGTAACAAAGTTCACTGAGTTTAATTCTAATCTCGTCCGCTGCAATCTTATTCGGACCATTTCCGACAACAGCCCAATTTCTGCTGATAGGGCCAGTTTTCTCTGATATATCTTTGATCAAGGCGCTTCTATTGAGGACCCAATCAAGTTTCGATGGTAGTGATTCCAGTAGCTCTATTTCATTAAAAATGTCCTCTTCTGTCATTGTCTGGAATTCTTGAGCCAGGACGAGCGATGTCAGTTTTCCTGCTGCTATTTGTGAATAAAAGGCCTTAGTGGATGCGACCGCCATTTCAACATCACGTCCATCACTGGTGTAAAAATACGAGTGGGACTTACAGACCAGAGGTGAATTTCTACGATTGACTATTGAATGAATCCATGCTCCTTGTGAGCTTGCGACATCTACAGTACGATTGGTGTCGGTAGTAGTTCCACTTTGAGAGATGGCTATCAAGATCATGTCTGATAGGGATTGTTCTGGCAAGAATCCTGAAAGTTCCGATGCTTTGCAAGAACTAACAGTAATCTTTGTTCCGTGGAGCGCTTTTTCGATTAGGTGGGCCACTCCTGCAGCGGCTATTGAGGCTGTTCCCTGGCCAATTACGGTGATTCGACGGATAGGCTGTTGATGTTTATCCCTGATTCTGTTAGCCAATGGACCTAACGATCCTGCCCCACTAGTTACAAACTCTATTTTGCCGTGCCGTTTGCGATATTTATTTCTTATGGTTTTTTTAATGCTCGATGGAGCTTCATGGATTTCTTTCTCAAAATAATAATCATAGTCTCCTCTATAAATGTCACGGGAGTGTATATAGATTGGCTCTGATTTAATTGGGAAGATTTCTCCATCTGACAAATATCTTGCCATAATTTCATCGTTGCAGATATCAGAGCAAATAATAACTTCCGAACCACCTTTTTCGGATCCAATAAGGCTGAAACATCTCCTTGTAAGAGCCGCCAATCCGTAAACTTCCGATGCTATCACATATCCTTCTCTTATTTTTCCGACAAAAAGGCTTTGGCCGCTTCCTTTCTGGGCAAGGAACAAATGATTCGGTAACAAAGGGTGTTGCATGACCACTGCCAAAGAGCCTGCGCAATTGTTCATAAGATCTGCAAACCGTTTCTCAGGTCTCTCATCTGGATTTGTTCCTAGACGATAAAAGATTGGCAAGATTTTGGCGTCGGTAGTTACTAATGGATCAATTTTGAAGCCGTTATTCCGAACGTATGAATCGACGAGTTCGGCATAATTGTCTACGTCCCCGTTCAATACGAAGAGCGCAAAAGTATCGGAAATCGTCTCTTTATGATCGGTTTCATAAAGTGTTCCATCGGTAGGATGACAATTAGGAAGACTGATAATTCCGTTTGATGCCCACCTTGTGTGCGCTAGAATGTTGATCTGTTCAACATTTGATGAAATTGACCACAACGTTGAGTCTTCTCTAATTGATCTTCTGATAGCTGAAGTGTTATCACCCAATCGTCCAACGAGATTTGCGACCTTGTAGACAAAAGTGACTATTAGTCTATCCCCAGGAAGTTCAACAAGGTGAATTGAACTCTTTACACCTCGTTCTATTTTTTCTGACCAGGAAGAGAGATTCCTCATGCTTGGAGAAAAGTCAGTTTTCAGCCGGGAAGATGCTACTAACAATTGAATTGATATTCCGGCAGAATCCCTACCTCTGACTTCGAGTCTGTCTATATTTTCAAGAACTCTTTCGATTGACCATGCCGTAAATCTTTGCGCTTTTGACGCAAAACTCATCAAACTTTCGTTTACTAAGAAGCTAGATCTTTCGAGATTGTCCAATACCTCATAACGTATCTGCCAAAGACAATCTTTTGCGTCTTGAATTATCTTATCAATTATATCGGGGGATGCCCCGCTGAGGTCACGAGCTGTTATTTGGTCGAGAATGTTTTCGATTGCGTTTGATAGCCTAGTGATTTTTTGTTTGAAATTCGGATTGCTTATGAGCTCAAAATGTAAGTCGAAAGACATCAAATCTTCAAAGCGCCACATCAAGGCTTCGATTGGTCTAACAATTTGCTCTATAGAGTCTGGATTTATGCAGCAGCTCTCCAGATTTTCAAGCAATGAGTCGACCCATGTCAGGTCGGAACTCTTGTTCCATTCAGTATTACTTACAAATCCAGCTATTCCACACACAGTCTATCCTCCCCATTTTATCATTTGGGACATCATTCAACAATTTGTTATATCCAAGGCCGACAACTGACACCAGCAGGATAATGCGTCTGGGTATTATATGCGCCAATGAACTGTCTCATAACAAAATCAATGGAAAAGCCTTGAAACACACTATATTATTTTTGCTGCAAACCAGACGTAGGAATCGGAACTGGTTTGGGTTCAGTTGTTGATTGAGATGCAATGCCCTTGAAAATCAGGTTGAAGTCCGCGTTCGTTGAAGAAGTTAGAATTCCCTCGTTTTTTAGCTTAGAAAGTCTTAATCTTTTTTGCGACGGCTCCATTCTTAAAAAGGTTGGATCATTTGTAACGAGTCTCCAGGCCGGTATTCTTTCGAGATCTTTTTTGGTCTGCGTGGATATAAGCCCTCTTTTTTCTAGATCCCTAATCTTTACTAGACGTTCCATCGGCGAGGCCTTGTGATACTCAGGATCCTTTGCAAGAACCTCCGTGGCCAAAACCCCTTCGGCCATAACACGATAATGGTCTCCCACTAGATTGTCTTCTCGGAGCTTTTTCAGCGTTGCCAATGACTCGGCTGGTGAAGGAGTATCAACAATCTTGGCTCCATTAATAAGTGACCCAGCGATCAAATTTTCATAAGAGAGGGCCACAGACCATTCAATCAGTTTTTTCTTATGGAGTTTTCGCAATATTTCTAGTTTCTTATGTGGTGAGCCTGAATAAAAATTCGGTTGTTTTACCAAAAATTCGGCTAGTAGGGTGCGATTCAAGAAATCTCTCGGAACCTTTAGGTTGCTAAATTTTTCATCATTACTAAATTCTGACCAGCGTCTTAACCTGTCTAGAGGGTCTGGGGGTTCTCTCAAATACTGATCTACCCAATCCAAAAGTAAATAAGATGTCTCTGTCCTGGACAGTTTATTTTCTTTTAACATTTCGGATGCAAGCAACAACCGGCTCCGCAAGTCTTTTCCCTTGAACTGAGGAGATTCCAAGATTCCTGAGACGACGTCGAAGCCTTCAAATCCGTAAGCCAAAGAACTCAGGAACAAAATCAGCGACATCAAGAACACGGTAGCTTTTCCTGAGGCTAAGTGGAGCCACGTGGACTTCGTGCTAAATTTGTGGTTTATTGACATGCCTGATGATTGGTTCTCACATTATGATTTTTCAATGTTGACAATCTGGCATTTAATCCCAAAGGTATGCACGCCCAAATTGTAGGGTAATATGACTCTCAAGAAAAGCCTTTTTTGTTCATTTGAAATCTGTAACAAAAAAAGGTTTCATTGTCACTTTCGAGGGATTAAGACCATTATGATCCAAACCGTTGCCCAAAGTCCAATCATAGTGCTCTGTGATGACATAAGCAATTTTTTTGACCATGGATTTACAAAATTCTTTCAGGATTGGTCCACGTAATTAAAATCTGAAAGGCTAAGAGAAAAGCTCGGAATTCTGCGGAGGATGAAATTGATTGACTTTCATACCCATACTTTTCTTAGTGATGGCGAACTTGTTGCAAGTGAACTGGTGAGACGAGCCAAATGCAGGGGTTACCGAGCCATTGGTTTGACGGATCATGTAGACAGCTCGAACCTTGAATTTGTGACGGTTAATCTGGTCCGAGTGGCAAGAGATTTGAACAGATATCAGGATTGCAAGGTGATTCCCGGGGTTGAAATCACCCACGCTCCACCCGATCAAATAAGCGAATTAGTAACGAAAGCAAGGGAATTTGGGGCTTTGATTGTTATCGTGCATGGTGAGACTGTAGTCGAACCCGTTAGTCCTGGAACAAACCTAGCAGCCATAACCGCGCAAGTCGACATATTGGCCCATCCTGGATTAATATCTGAGAAAGAAGCTGTGCTTGCCGCAACAAACGGAGTAAGACTGGAAATAACCTCTCGTGGTGGTCATTCATTGACAAACGGGCACGTAGCAAAAATGGCTGTGAAGGCAGGCGCCTTAATGGCTATTGATACGGATTCACATTCTCCTAAGGACCTAATAGACCGAGAAATGGCTATCCAAGTATTGTTAGGGGCTGGGCTGGACGAAGCGCAGATCAATGGAGTGATGAACAACAACGAAATTCTCTTGGAGAGTCTAATCTCTAGATTATGATGTAGGTGGCCGTGGTTTCATTCCAACAAAACCCTATTGATAATCACCCAACTTTTTGATAACAAAATAAAATTTACAAATTGAGATTCTCGAAATTCAAATTAAGGCTTGAACCGCAGGTGATAATTTATGAAGCAATCCCGAGTTGGGGTGTCAATCGTATTCCTGATTTTCTTGATGGTTTTGTTCGTAGCTCTTGCTGTAGGGTTCTCGAAGCTTTTTGACGGCTCCGAAAGTGGTTCAGGAATTATGGACAGTTTAGACTATGGTTCCAAGGTTGGTGTTGTTCCTATAGAAGGAACCTTAATGAGTTCAGATGAAATTCTTAAAAATCTTCGTAAATTTAAAAAGAAATCATCTATCAAAGCAATAGTTTTAAGAATAAACTCTCCAGGAGGGGCTGTAGCTCCAGCACAAGAGATTTACAGGGAAATTGAGCGAATAAAAAAGAAAAAGCCTGTTGTTGCCAGCATGGAGACAGTCGCCGCATCTGCAGGATATTATGTCGCTTCCAATGCCAACAGAGTTGTTTGTTCAAAAGGAACTATCACTGGGAGTATTGGAGTTATAATGATGCTGGCCGATATACATAAGGTCGCAGAAAAGCTCGGGATTGGTGTAAACATTGTGAAGGCCGGTAAATTTAAAGACATTGGATCGGGACTGAAACCGCTTACGGAAGATGAGAAACAAATCCTAGAAGCTTTTGCCGTCGAGATTCATGACCAGTTTATTGCTGATGTCGCTGTAGCTAGAAAGGAAAAGATCGATTTAGACAAGCTCAAAGAAATTTCTGATGGCCGTTTCTTTTCAGGCGAAAAAGCCCGGGAACTTGGTCTTGTGGATGACATCGGAAATTTTTATGATGCCGTTCAGATCGCCGCGGGTCTCGGAGGAGTTAGGGGCGAACCACAATTGGAATACCCCAAAAGGAAATGGAACAACTACTTGGACCTTGTTTTGGAATCAGCTTCTAACACTATGATGAGAGTTTATGAGCGCGCCGGAGTCGTGATGGCCCCAGAAATCAGATAGAGTTCAACTTCCTTTTTTATTTTCCAACTTTAATGCTTCCGAGAGGACATGGGCCTTTGTAAATTATCTCTCATGCATTTATTTAAGAAATTCAGAGATTTACTGTTCCATGAAATGCATTATTTCAAAGGACGGAGTTTGTGAAATGATGGTGAGTGAATCCCTTACATTCGATGATGTTTTTTTAGTGCCGCAATATTCTGAGTTATTGCCTTCAGGTGTCGATGTTCAGACCAAACTCACGAACACAATTATTTTGAACATTCCGCTTGTTAGCGCCGCCATGGATACGGTTACGGAATCAGCTATGGCAATAAGTCTGGCCCGACAGGGAGGCATCGGCATTATACATCGCAATCTGGGCATAAAAGAGCAGGTTAGGGAAGTTGATCGAGTAAAACGATCGGAATCAGGTATGATTGTAGATCCTATTACTATTAATCCAGATCAAAAAATTTCTGACGCCCTTCAGATAATGAAAAAATATCGAATATCTGGTGTGCCTGTCACTGTCAATGGCTTTTTGAAAGGTATACTGACCAATAGAGACCTAAGGTTCGTGGAGGACCTCGACCTCAGGGTCGAACAGGTAATGACAAAAGAAAATCTTATCACTGTTGATGAGGGAATAGGGATTGAGGAATCAAAGGCGCTTCTACACAAGCACAGAATTGAAAAGCTCATTGTGGTGGATAAAGATTATCGAGTGAAGGGATTGATCACGATAAAAGACATCCAGAAAGCCATAACTTATCCGAATTCAGCTAAGGATGAATTAGGTCGTTTGCGCGTTGGAGCGGCCGTGGGTGTCGGCCCTGATAGGGAAGAGAGGGTTGACGCTTTGTTGAAAAGGGGGGCTGATGTCATAGTTGTTGACACATCGCATGGGCACTCTAGAAATGTTATAGAAACCATACGTGACATAAAGATGACTTACAAGAACGTTCAAGTTATAGGTGGGAATGTTGCGACTGCTGAAGCTGTAGAAGACTTGGTAGCTGCTGGAGCTGATGGGGTTAAGGTCGGTGTTGGACCGGGGTCCATTTGTACCACCAGAATAGTTGCAGGGGTCGGAGTCCCTCAGATCACAGCGGTAATGAATTGCGCCAAGGCCGCTTCAAGGCTAGGCGTTCCGATCATTGCTGACGGAGGCATCAAATACTCCGGTGACGTTACCAAAGCTTTGGCCGCAGGAGCTGACATGGTAATGCTTGGAGGGCTTCTTGCCGGAACAGATGAAAGTCCTGGAGAGATGGTTCTTTATCAGGGAAGGTCTTACAAGTCTTATAGAGGAATGGGATCTTTGGAGGCCATGCGAGAGGGATCGAAAGATCGATATGGTCAACAAGATGTCTTATCTGAACACAAGCTGGTGCCTGAAGGCATAGTGGGCATGGTTCCGGCTAAGGGTCCTGTAGCGGACTCAGTTAATCAGTTGATGGGTGGACTAAAAGCGGGTATGGGATATCTGGGGGCTACAAATCTTTCGGAACTCAGGAAAAGAGCCAAATTTGTCAAGGTGACAGCAGCTGGTCTCAAAGAATCACATGTTCATGATGTAGTGATCACTAAGGAAGCGCCTAACTACCGAAGGGAAGCTTAGTCTTGTTTGAGGGAAAAATGATAAGGGTTGTTATATTAGGGGCTACTGGGTATACCGGTATCGAGTTGATAAGGTTATTGCTAAATCATGACAAGGTTAAGATTCAGGCGGCAAGTTCACGTCAATGGGCTGGGTCTTCAGCTTCTTCACTTTTTCCATACATATCAAATCAAAACGATTTCCCGATCAAATCGATTGATCAACTCATGACTAACCCGGAGACGGACTATGCCTTTCTTGCATTACCACACGGTGAATCCTTTAATGTTATCAGGCCGTTGTTGGATAAAGGGATCAAAGTTATAGACCTATCTGCAGATTGCCGACTCACGGATCTCGAAACTTATCGAGAATGGTACGGAGAACACAAAGACCCAGAGTTACTAAAACTTTCAGTTTATGGGCTGCCTGAAATAAAAAGAGATCTGGTAAAAGGGGCAAAACTAATCGCCAACCCAGGCTGTTACCCTACAACGGTAATTTTAGGGTTAGCACCTATATTGAAATCCGATATTGCTGATGTGTTGCGCCCAATAGTCGATTCCAAGTCCGGTGTTTCAGGGGCGGGCAGAGGGGCTAAACTTAACACAAGTTTTTGCGAATCTGGTGAGGGGTTCAAGCCCTATGGTGTAATTCGTCACAGGCACATACCTGAAATGGAACAAGAACTCTCCGTGATTGCAGGCAAAGCAGTGAAAGTAAGATTTACACCGCATCTCATTCCGGTTTCCAGAGGCATGGTAAGCACCATTTATGTTCCAATGAAAACAGACGTCACTGCATCAAGCTTAAGAGAAACGTACGCCAATTTTTACAAGAGTGAATCTTTTGTCAAGATACTCCCCGGAGGGCTTCAACCTGATACGGTTAAGGTCCGAGGATCCAACCAGTGCCACATTGCAGTCGAAGTTGATGACAGGACACAACTGATAATCATAACGGTTGCGTTGGACAATCTTGTGAAAGGCGCCTCAGGAGCCGCTATTCAGAACATGAATGTGATGGCAGGAATAGATGAAACCGAGGGCCTATTGGGGATACCGTTATTTCCGTGATTAATTTAATCGTGGGATTCACTAGATAATGGGGATAACAATGTCCAAGACAGAAGCTAAGGTCGGAGTTGATCTCGGGCTTACAGCACAAGAAAAGAAAGAACTTCTTGAAATAGTTAAAAAAACTGTTGAAGAAGTCAGCAATGGAAAGAGACCTTCAGAGATAAATGCCCCAATGAACAAACTTTTGGAAAAAAGGGGAGCTTTTGTAACCCTTCACAAGAGGGGCATGCTCAGGGGTTGCATCGGAGCTTTACAAGCTTCCAAGCCTCTATACCTGACTGTTCAGGAAATGGCTGAGGCCGCCTGTTCGAGAGATCCGAGATTCAGGCCGGTGACTCCAGAAGAGCTAAAATTCCTTGATTATGAAATATCAGTTTTGACGCCTTTTGAACCAGTTGAGGACATCAAAGACATAAAGGTAGGATTGCATGGGCTTCTTGTGCGTAAAGGAGCTCGATCAGGTTTGCTGTTACCACAGGTAGCCTCAGAGCGTAACTGGGACGTAGAGACTTTCCTGAAGGAAACCTGTCGCAAGGCTGGCCTACATCCAGAAGCATGGAGAGAAAGAGACACCCAAATCTTCATGTTTTCAGCAGATGTCTTTTAAAGAATTTTTATGAGATGAAGCCGGCAAATAATTGATTGTGGACTGCTGTCATGGAAACAGGAGAGAACAGTGTATTGTCCGAAATGTGGTCAGAACATTAGTTATGTTGCTGGTCAGGAATATTGTGGTCACTGTGGGCAGAAACTCTTGCCAGACGAGGTCTCTGAACCATCTGTTCAGAGTTTTTCCAACTCAGCTCTTGAGGGCTCTTTGGAATCGCAATCTAGTGGGGGATTGGGCGATGAATCTCAGACTGCTTCACCTTGGGAAGACGAAAAATCAGTGGGTTTTATTAATGGTTTGCTTCTGACAATAAAGCGGACTGTATTTAAGCCCTACTTATTTTTCAGATATATGCCTCGAACTGGTGGACATTCTCTGCCGGTCTTATATTACCTGATATTGGGAATTAGTGGGGCTATTCTAGGTTTGATATCAGAGACTTTTGTAGAATCTCCTATCATGACACACAGTAACCTTGTGCGACAAATGTCTTTGGCCTCAATACTTGTATTACCCGCGCTATTAGTTTTTGAACTTTATGTAGGATCATTGGCTCTTCATGTGAGCATGATGATTTTTGCGGCTAAAAAAGAGGGCTTTGAAACTACCCTCCGAATTATGGCCTATTCGTCAGGGCCAAATGTTTTTTATGTAATACCGTTGATTGGTTGGCTGATCGCAGCGGTGTGGACCTTCTGGCTGACCGTTGTGGGGATTAGGGAAATAAGTGGTGTGTCCACGGCAAGAGCATTTTTAGCGGCTATCGCTCCAAGTTTTCTGGTTGTTGCGTTTTTAGTTACATTCCTGGTTTTCTTCATAGGGTTAGTTGGTTTGACAGGTCTATATTGAAAAGACTGCTAACTCGTTAAGATTAAAACTGACTTCAAAATCCGGCAAAATCATTATTCTTCCAGATGAATCGCATCCAGCAATTTGAAGTTTTTCGTTTGTCGTGATAACTCGTCCAAGTTCTGAAGCGTCAATTTTATCTGTCTTTGCTTACTAAATCTTATTTTTAGGTTATCAGAAATGTCTGCGACTTGATTTAGCTCTAACCTTTCGGGAAATTGTCCGGTGAAATCTTCAGGAAACAGCCCCCAGAACAAGGTTTTTGGAAGCTCGCAATCAATCGTATATTCGATGGAGGGAGCTGGATAATCCTTTCCTTGGATGGACGCCCATCCAGTCCAAGGAATCATTGACCCTTGAATGATCTGGCAGCGCATATCAATATCGTTTGGGAAAGGCGATATCTGAAAGTTGAGTCCTTCAGTGTTTCTTATCCGGCACGACAAAGATTCGGATGATAGATTGACTTCGGAAGGGAAACATTTCCAAAATGTTGAGACCTTGTGAAGCCCATGCCCGTGAATGTGATCTCGAATTATCCAGAATTGGGTATTAACAAAAATGACTGTCCTGGAAAGATGCAAGTTAGGATTTTGTTTCAATGTGGAAGCTGGATTGCAGCCGAAGGCTACAATGAGGCGGCAGTCTTGATCAACAGTTATCGAGTTGCGAGCTGAGGCTATTCTATCATGATAAGACAACGAGGCTCTAAAAGGCTCCTCGTCATCAACTAGAACCACATTATGTGATCTAGAGGCTCGATAATAATCGGTTAACGGTCCGGGGGAATAATCTGTGATACCAGGATCAACAAGCCCCAGATGTCCGTTAAAGCAAGCTTCTATTGACAAACTGTCACCGTGAACATGGGCAGCTCCAGCGGGTCCTGCTCGAAAAACCAGGAAATTGTCCGTCTGAGAGTTGCCGGATCGCAGGATAACTATTCCTGAGTCTGAATAACAGTCCAAATGCATTTCTTGATGTGTTTCATTGGGACCGAATTGATTTCGATTGTACTTCTCAATTTGTCCGATAGATTGCTCAACCCCAGAAATTGTAGCGCTATAGTCCATTGTTGATGTCCCTGAATCGTTTATAGAAGGCCATGAGCCGTCAGGACGCTTCAGAGCCTTGAGGAATCTGATCATTCCGGGAATCAGTTGTTCGAATTGCTTCGGAATATCTCTCTCTAGGAACCTTGATACGGAAACAACCTCAGATATCGCATTTAGGCATATTGAATGATAGAGAGGTGAAATCTCGAAATGTGAGCCGTCCCTAAAAAACTGTCTGTCAAGTTGTTCATTGAGCCTTTCAATTCCCGTGTTGAACCAGATTTCGGCTTCTTTAAAACAGTCGAATAGAAGACCGGCAACAGCAAGCGCCGATGACTCCACAACTATCCAATTGTTGGGATGACCCTTGTGATTCATAAGACTTCGCGCATGCTCCCAGACTGAACACAAAATTAATTGAACCGTGTAATTAGAAAAATGATTGTCTTCTGAAAGAAGACCCGCTATCCAGAACCATTCCCGTAGACGCCATGCCACGGTTAGTGTCTCCCATGACGGTCCAGCGCCCCCATTAGAGTCCAACGGAACAGGATTTGATACAATCCAATCTTGCAAAATCTCTTCAAGATATTTGAAACATCTATCACAATTTTCTGTTGCGAATTTTATAACAACAGGTCTTAAAAAATGGTGTCTGTTGAGAAAATGAGTCCATTCATGAGCCTCATTAGGTGTATAACTCCAATCAATCTTTCCTGTGATTGCTTGGCCCATTATGATCCCGTTCAAGACATCTTCAGCTTGATCAAAGGAGTAGGCATGAGGGGGTGGAATGAATATCCGAGGGTCAAGAATTGAAAATGGTATATAATTTAACTTTGAACAATGATTTTCTGAAGATAAACGCGCTAAGCTCGTGAATATTTCTTTGTTCAAAATACTGTTTGAATGAGATGATAGAATTTGAGGCAGGGCGTTGAATTTCAGCCTGGGGCCTCGAGGTCGACCAGACCGTTGAGCCCATAGCCCAAAGACTTTGATTTCAACTGGGGATAATGCAATCTGATCTCGGTCTCGAAAAACCATGACTTCAATTTGCCTGATATACGCCCAGTCAAGCGGATATCCATAAAATCCGAAGCTTTCCAAAGGGAAAAAGAGCTTTTTCCGCTCAAACTCGTTTAAACATTCCCTACCCCCACTAAATGACGTTCCACTCAAGCTTGATTGGTAGAAACTCTTGGAATGTTTGAGCTGAAGGCCTACTAAGACAGAGCCTCTTGACGAATTCTCCAGTTCCAGCACAAGCTTGTTGTTTCCTGAAAGCTCTGCAACGTCAACAGCTAAACTAAAAGAGATCCTTTTTTCTCCTATGATGATTCCACCATTTCCAGCAAGAGAACCTTCACCAACCGCAAGTCTTTGAAATATATTTAGAGACCTTTGGCTAATGATCTCATCAGTCGCGAAATATTCAGGTGGAATATCAGGATTCAGCATAGATTGTCATTTGTTTCTAGCTGTTTAAGGAGCTCGATGATTCGCTCAACCAGTTTTTTGGGATCAGCCTCACAAATGATTGTTGCTCGAGTCCTTTTTTCAACAGATCCAGCCAATTCCATATATTTGTTTGAAAAACCACCACTTCCTTCCAGAATTCCTAAGACGTTATTTTCTGCCAAGTCGTCAAAAGCTATAGTGAATTCATTTAAAGTTCCAATTCCTCCTGAAACGAAGATACAAGCGTCGCAACTTCTCACTAGAACCACATTTCGTCCTTTATTGCCCATTCCTGTGAAAATTATAGTTTCGCTATCCACCGGATATGAGAAGTCATAGACATGAGATCGACGGTTAATGGCAGGGGAGATCGCTACTGTCGTTCCGCCCTCTTCGATTGCGCCACGCACTGCACAGTGGGGAATTCCAGGGCAACCTCCAGTGAACAGAACAGCCCCCTGCAAAGCAATCTCTTTTCCAATCCGGTATGAGAGCAAGGCGACACCAGAATTTTCTTTTTCTCCGGCAGATCCCATTACACCTATTTTGTATTTTTGCTTCAAATAGTTCTTGCCTCCAGGGACATGCGATGTCAGAGTCGAAGCTTTTCTTGACAGCCTATAACGATAAGTATAACTATTCAACGATTATTCCAATGAAGGGCCTGAGTTAAAAGAATGATGAATTATTCTGCAATTGTGTTGGCAGCGGGTAAAGGCACGAGAATGAAGTCCAACCTGTGCAAGGTATTGCATGAAATCGCTGGCAGACCAATGATTTACTATGTTTTGGAGTCTGCAAGAAATGCTGGGATAGGAAAGATTTGCGTTGTGGTTGGGCATCAAAATGAAAGGGTCAGGGAAATACTAAAAGACCAGAACTTGAGCTTCGAGCTTCAGGAACCTCAGCTCGGCACGGGCCACGCAGTTCAATCAGCCCAGGCCTCATTTCATGGATATGAAGGTCAAGTCTTAATATTATGCGGAGACATTCCTCTTGTGAAAAGCTCAACTCTCAAAGCGATGATGGACTTCCACGCCAACATCGAGAGCAAACTAACAGTGATGACTGCAGCTGTTGAAGATCCCTACGGATATGGACGAATAATCAGATCTGATGAGGGATTGGTCGAAAATATAGTCGAAGAGAGAGACGCTGATGAGAATCAAAGGAGGGTCCGTGAGATCAATGCGGGTGTTTACTTAGTTGATTCAAAAATTCTTTTTGATCTTTTATCACTCATAAAACCTAACAACGCACAAGGAGAATTCTATCTTACTGACATCGTGAGTGAAGCAAATCTGAGAGGGATCTCGGTTCACGCATTTCAAATCAGTGACTTTTCCGAAGCCTCAGGAATAAATTCAAGGGCTGATTTGGCTAACGTCACCAAGAAAATTTATGAATCCATAGCCCACAAGCACATGATGGACGGGGTAACTATTATTGACCCATATACGACTTATATAGATTGGGGAGTAACAATAGGCTTGGACACGATCATTTGGCCGGGAACCGTTTTTAGGGGTGTAACCAAGCTTGGCGAACGATGTGTGATTGAACCGCATGTTTTTATATCTAATAGTAAGATAGATGATGAGGTCTCAATCCTCTTAGGTTCCAGACTGAACTCTGCGCATGTATCGAAAGGAGCCTCAATTGGTCCGATGGCTCACCTTAGACCGGAAGCAGACGTAGGAAAGAATTGTAAGGTCGGGAATTTCGTCGAGGTAAAAAAGACTGTTTTGGGAGATGGAAGTAAGGCATCTCATTTGACATACCTCGGAGACACTGTAGTGGGGCGCAATGTGAACATCGGTTGTGGAACGATAACATGCAACTACGACGGCAAGAACAAACACCGGACGTTAATAGGGGACAACTGTTTTGTGGGATCAGATGTACAGTTTGTAGCTCCCGTAACTGTAGGTCAAGGAAGTGTGATAGGAGCTGGCAGCACTATCACAAAGAATGTGCCTGACAGGACTTTGGCTGTTACTAGGGCAAAACAGAAAATTTACCAACTTAGGTTAGGTCAGGGCTCGAAATCTGAGAATGAAAATAGCTGACCTGAACCTGGATGGCAACGTATTCCTGGCCCCTATGGCAGGTATAACTGACGCGCCTTTTCGGAGAATAGTTCAACATTTTGGGGTGTCTGGCGTGTGGACAGAGATGATAAGCGCACATGCTGCGCTCAGGGCTCAAAAGTCTCTGGAAACCATAAATCTGGAAGGGCATCATGTCCCAACTTTTTTTCAAATAGTGGGAAAAGATCCTTCAATAATGTCAGAGGCAGCGCATCTGTTACAGGGACTTGGAGCCTGTGCAATAGACATAAACATGGGGTGCCCCGCCAGGAAGGTAGTAGGATCAGGTTCTGGAGTGGCCTTGATGAAAGATATTGATCTCGCTCAACGTATAATAGCGTCAGTTAGAAGATCCATTTCCATACCACTCACCGTCAAAATGAGATCCGGATGGGATGAAAAAAACTTTACTGCTCCCGAATTGGCAGCCTTAGCCCAGGATGAGGGTGTCGATGCTCTCATAGTCCATGGCCGAACACGTTCCGCATTCCACTCTGGTCCTGTGTCAGCTGATTTGATTGCACTCATAAAATCGAGAGCTAAAGTTCCAATTATAGCCAACGGCGGTATTAACAGTGTTGAGGATGCCCTAAACATCATAAATTTTTCCAAGTGTGATGGGATAATGATCGGAAGGGGAGCGCTAGGAAGACCATGGTTTCCGGAAATGGTTCGGTTAATCCTACAAAAAAAAGAAAAAGTCTTTTTCAACTTGTCTGTTTCTGATACTATTGGGCAACATTTCTTGGATCAAATTCAAACTTTCGGTGATCAGGTGGGAGTTCGCAGGATGCGGAAACACTTGGGGTGGTACTCCAAAGGATTTGCAAATGGAGCGGATTTCAGATTTAAAGTTTTTCGAGAAATGGATCCCAGCGCAATATTAGATCTAGTCAGAAACTTTTTTGGAAAGGTCGCAATTTCATGAAATATCAATCAAAAGATTTGAAAGCGCCATCCAAAGAAGGTGATGAAACATTCAAACTAAATCAGACCCATTTGGTCATGCAGTCTAGCCTCACTGAGACTCTAGACTCGTTAGTCGAATATCTGGTTGACAATGAAATCGATGGTATTCATCCATTGATCATGGGGGAAATTGAGAAGAGGCTAATAATCAAGGTTCTCGAGCGTAGCAGGGGGAACAAACTCAGAGCCGCCAAGAGCCTGGGTATGAGTCGAAACACCTTCCATCGGAAGGTTCTAAAACTCCAGGAGATGGGCGAACCGGAAGATGGACTCGATTCCTAGTTTCTCATGAACGACTTCAGACTCATATCCTAACAATCCCGTCCCATAACGATGGGAGAGATGCTCAATATTTTAATTCTTACATATTTTTGTCCTAAAGAGATCCTTTTTGGAAAAAATGCTTGAGCGATGATAAATGCTTACAGCTAATTTTTCTGACTTTGGTGTGCGCGTTTCATAAATTTAAATGAGCATGGGAAGATCTAGCTGATACAGTGTACGTAGAAACATCAATAATTGTTTTGAGTGTTATTGCTGGCGCTTACATGGCCTGGAATATAGGGGCCAACGATGTGGCTAATTCAATGGCTTCAGCGGTTGGCGCCAGGGCGATAACTCTGCGTCAGGCGCTTTTTGTAGCCACCATTCTAACATTTCTTGGGGCCACGCTCGTCGGGTCACACGTGGCACAAACAATAAGGAAGGGAATAATTGATTCCCAAGTCGTTGGAGATCCTAGAGTAATACTTCTTGGTTTGTTATCAGCTTTACTTTCTGCGTCCTTGTGGGTATGTCTTGCTACGTACCAGAACCTACCGGTATCAACCACTCATTCCATCGTGGGCTCCATGATAGGGTTTGGATTGGTTAGTGGGGGAGCGGCAGCGGTTAATTGGTGGCAAGTCGTCTACATAGTGTTGTCATGGATCCTTTCCCCTGTCCTCAGCGCCACCTGTTCTTTTTTGATCTTCAGACTGATTGATCGGTTAATTCTTTCCAAAATGGACACCGCTGATAGCGCCTTGAAAACCACTCCTATCTTGGTGGCTGCTACGATTTTCGTCATGACCTTGGCGTTGTTCATGGATACGCCGTTGAGCAAAAAAATGGAGTTCGGCAGTTTTGAGGCGCTTTTAGCATCTATGGCTGTTGGTGTCGTAGTTTACGTAATATGCGCTGTAGTTATCAGAAGGTTGTTTTCCTATTACCGGGTTGCAGTAGCTGAAGAGGTCTTCAGATATTTACAGGTAATGACCTCATGTTATGTCGCATTCGGAAACGGGGCTAATGATGTTGCTAATGCCATGGGGCCGTTGGCAGGAATATATTTCATTTATACTACTGGGTCGATTGCTGAGGCTTCTCCCGTTCCGGTGTGGATGCTTGGGTTCGGTGGATTCATGATTTGTGTCGGAATATGTACCTGGGGATATAGAGTCATCGAAACCGTAGGTTCAAAAATAACGGAGCTCACGAGTATAAGAGGATTCGTGGTAGAGTTTTCTGCCGCAACAATGATATTGATAGCCTCCATGATGGGGTTGCCGGTGTCTACGACTCACGCGGCTATTGGCGCCTACGTAGGAGTCGGATTGGCTCGAGGCTTACAGGCTCTCGATCTTGGAGTTCTGTGGAAAATCATGCTTTACTGGGTAATAACTGTTCCGGTGGCTGCAGCCACTTGCGCCGTAATCTTTTCAATACTGTCAGCAATATACTGAATTAGGCAGGTGATTAATGAGAAATCCTCTTATAAACATGATAAAGCGTTCGCCCTTTGAGAACACTCTGAAACATGCCCTCAAAGTTGCAATGTGCGGCCCGGTCTTTGTCAAGGCAGTTGACGCATATTTTAAGGGTGAATCGGATCAGTTCGAATTGTTAAAGGAAGAAATCAGAGATATCGAAGCAGAGGCGGATCGAATCAAAAGGAATGTACGTGCGCATCTTCCTCCTTCAATATTAATGCCTGTCGAGAAATCAGTATTTTTCAACTTCTTGAGAGAAGCGGACAAGGTAGTAGACTGTATCAAGAATGCTCTTTATTGGATGTCCTACTACAAACTCGAGCTTCCTGATGGTATCCAAAAGGATTATACGGTTCTAGTTAAACAAGTAGGTGATTATCTGGGTTTTCTGCCTGAAATGGTACTCAGATCACATACTTACTTCCAAACGAGGATGGAGTCTGACAGACAAGCCGTCAAAGATGTAATCAGAGAGATAAGATTTCGCGAAAAAGAATCCGATGATCTTGAGAAAACCATATTCATAAGATTATGTGCGGATGAACAAATTCCGCCGAAGACTTTTTTTCTTATGATTCGATTGGTAGAAACCACCGGTGATATAGCGGACCACCTCGAAAACAGCGGGGACATGGTGAGAATTATGATAGCAAGATAAAAATCGTTTCTACTTTGACTAAAACATTTTTACAACAATATCAGAAATGATGTTTGCTGCTTCGTCCACACGGTCAGCGCTTCTGTTAAAGTGTCTATAAATCTCTCGATAAGCAAACATCATTCTTGGCTCATGACCTAAGAAAAGTTCCTTCAATGCCACTAAGAAGGTGTCATTCATCTTATTTTCCACCCTTTTGGCTCTTACAGCATATTCTACAGCGACGTTGGGGTTCTTTTTCAGGTGCTTGATTGCATTGACGAGATTTTCAGCTCCCTTGTGAAGTAAACCCGCCATAGTTATCAAAAACTCATTGCTCTCAATCTCAAAAATATCCATTTCTTTAACTGTATTGTGAGCGTGGTCAATTACGTCATCTATTGCCCTTGAGAGAGAAAATATGTCTTCTCGATCCATGGGTGTGAGAAAAGTTTGGTTGAGTTCATCTATGAGAATTCTACGTATGTCGTCAGCCTCTTGCTCAAGCCTTTTTATTTCTTCGGACTTGCCAGTTCCTGTGAGGAAAGAAACCAGAGCTTGACATCCTTCTAAGGTCTTTTCAGCCTGAGCCAGCAGAAGTTCGTAGAAATCTATATCTCTTTTACGTCCGAAAAGTTTCCAAAAACTCATGAGAATCCCTCTAAATCAATTGGGATGCTTTAATTAATAACCAGCAGATGCCCGCGCCAAGTATTACACATGTTGGAAAAGTCATGAGCCACGCGTAAGCTATATTGACTGCAGCAAACCATCTGACACCACTTAATCTCCTAGAAGCTCCTACACCCATTACCGACGAAGAGATAATCTGAGTAGTGCTTACTGGAAAGCCGAATAAAGATGCGGACAAGATTACCCCGGTTGAAGTCAATTGAGAGGCAAATGAATGAACCGGTTCCATACGACATATTCCAAAGCCAACCGTTTTAACTATTCGCCAACCACCAAAAGCCAACCCAACCGAAATTGCAACTGCGCATCCGAGGATAGCCCAAAAAGGCAATGGCAATTGACCGTCCATTTCACCAGTTCCAGCAGCCAGAGCAATGGAAATTAAACCCATTGACTTTTGAGCGTCGTTTGACCCATGAGTCGCAGCAAGAAAGACGACCATTGGTTTTTGGAGAAATGTAAACATCCCACCTATACCACGATGAAAAGTTCCTAACGATGCCCTAATTAGCGAAAACAGAAAATAACCCACAACTATGCCAATCAAGGGAGAGGTTAGCATAGGTAAAATGACAGTATTTAAAACTTTGTCATAGGAAATAGAAATCTCTCCCATGGACGTAAAACCAGCCCCCACGATACCGCCTAATAGCGCATGAGATCCGCTCGACGGCATTCCTATATACCATGTTGGTAGCTTCCAGATAATCGCTGCGCTCACCGCCGATCCCACGAGAATGTATACGCTTATCTTTGGCAAGACCTCCAACATATCTGGTTTAAGTATATTAGAGGCCATGGTCATGGCGACTGCAGTGCCCATCAAAAGAGGGCCCAACAGTTCACCCAAGCAGGCCAAACCTAACGCCCTGATTGGACGAATTGAACGTGAACATATGATTGACGCAATGACATTTCCACCGTCATGAAAGCCATTTACGAATGCAAATGAAAATACCATTGCAATACAAATGTAGAAAATGGTTTCTTCGGTCATGGTGTACAGCTATCTCGCAGAAACACTATTATCGACAATTTCAGAACACAGGGACTCTCAGATTTTTATTTCAATCTTCTAACTCACCGTGAGTTCGCATGAATTTGTGCACAAATTGTGCCCAAAAGCTTCGGGAAAACCCTTTTTTGTCTAGGAATTCGGGAAGAAATCTTTATGATTGAACAATCCGATGGAACGAGCTATCAAAATATCAATCCCAAGGCAAAGGATAATTTCAGAAAGCCCTTCCATCAAGATTAAGCTACAAGATTAAGTTATAGGACAATCTGGGCTTACACCTCAGAAAAAATTAAGCTGCTCATGTCTGCAAATTCAGTTTTGGAATCAAATGGTTTTACACTTCGTAAAGCTTGTTTACACCATGACATACTCCGAGCCAGACAGCGGAGTCGGCGACTATGGACTCATATAGCCATAAAAGCAAATGTTTAAGCCATCCTGGATGTCTGGGGGGCTGAACTTATTTCTTGACACATGTCTTTAATGAAATATAATTGAATTGGTACGTAAAAAAATTGTTTGGAGAATTCAATGGATTCCGAAAAGCCTGTTGCTCTTCTTGAAGAAAAGCTCATGCGACTTATTGAGCAGAACGATCAAATTAGGAAAGAGCAGGAGCGTTTCGGTAGAGAGCTAGAGAAGAGAGATAAAAGAATAGGTGAATTAGACAGGACGCTGAAGAAAGTTCAGCGTGATCACAAAGCTGCTAAAGGCAAGTTGGATAAAATAATAGAAAAATTGGAGGCTTTTACCTGAAAGACCAACTTAGGGATCGTTCAAATGATTAGTTCGACCGTTTCCCTGGCAATTGGAGGTGGAGCCTGTTTGGTTATTCGATCAAGGAGGCCATCTGCTAGAGGCTGATTTCGTTGTTATATCTATACAGCCATGCATGCAGAGAGCATCACTTGTTTGTCGGAAAATTTTTAAAACAGGCCAAGGCATTATTTACCAAAGATTTAGTAACCCTCACAATGCTGAACGTTACAGACGAAATGTTCAGAATAGGCCAACTCAAAGGACGTTGGCGTCGAGAGTTGGAGTGCTGAACCAATAGATCTTTTAAGGCTAGCGGCCCCGAAGAAAAGAACGATTAATCCTCCCCTGCGCAGTGCGTGAGTGGCAACAATTTTTTGAGCCAACACTCAAAAAATGGGTTCCGCCCCCGGTTACGGTGAGCAAGCCCGCCATGAAGCGGGAAGCCTTAAGTAGTCGTTAGGATCCCACCTGGGAAACCAGGTTCAAAGGTTGTTCTACCACGGCTGACAGCGGGGGATCAATGCGTTTGGGTCGTCTTTTAACCTGCCCGACAAACCGGGATAAGCGATGAAACCTCTGGATAGCCGTTCAGGGAAAGTATATATAAGTTTTTAATGGCTTGTTTTGATTTAACTTATTGTTCCTACCCCTTGACAGACTTTCTCATGTCTTCCGATGGTTTTCTCCGCCTAATTATCCCGTTTAATACATAGGACGGAGGGGGTTGTGGGATCGATTCCCGTTTTCGTTTATACACTTGGCGCCTTAATTCTAGGACTCGCCATTGGCCATTATGTGGCTCGTTTTCTAGACAAGAGACGAATAGAGTCAGCAAAAAATGATGCTGATGACATAGTCAAGAATGCTCAAAAAGAAGCTGAAACGATCAAGAAGGAAGCCTTGCTTCAAGCCAAGGATCAATTGTTTCAAGCTAGATCAGATCTGGAAAGCGAGATCAAAGAGAGACGAAACGAGCTATCTATTAGGGAGGCAAGGCTCCTTAAAAAGGATGAACACTTAGAGAGGAAAGCAGGTCAGCTCGAGAGCAAAGAGAACACTCTTCTTAAACACGAACGCGAGATTGAAGCGGGTCACAAACGAGCCAAAGAGAAAGAGCGTGAAGCCGAGAACCTTGTCAAGAAACAACAGGAAAAGCTTGAGTTATTAGCAGGAATGTCCTCTTCAGAGGCGCGAGAGCTAATTCTTAAGAGAGTTGAAGACGAAACCCGTATTGAAAGCGCGCGTATAATTCGTCAGATCGAGGACGAAACACATTCTCAGGCTGACAAGAGGGCAAAGGAGATCATTTCAACTGCAATCGGGCGGTATGCGGCTGATTACGTAGCTGAGAGAACAGTTTCTGTTGTCAATCTTCCAAACGAGGAGATGAAGGGACGTATCATCGGCAGAGAGGGTAGAAACATTAGAGCAATAGAAGCCGCCACCGGCATAGACCTTATAATTGACGATACTCCAGAGGCGGTTATCCTGTCCGGCTACAATTCAATTCGTAGGGAAGTAGCTAGGCTGTCCTTGGAGCGCCTGGTCAATGACGGTCGTATTCACCCAGCACGCATAGAGGAGGTCGTAAAAAAAGTAACTCAGGAGATGGAAGAAGCTATAGTGGAGGCTGGAGAGCAGGCCACTTTTGATGTCGGTGTTCACGGCATTAATCCTGAGTTGATGAAACTACTGGGAAAACTCAAATATAGGACATCATTTGCACAAAATGTCTATCAACACTCCATCGAAGTAGCCTTTCTTTGCGGAATAATGGCGGCAGAGTTGGGATTGAATCAGAAGAAAGCCAAAAGGGCAGGCCTCCTTCATGATATAGGAAAGGCGATCGATCACGAAGTTGAAGGCGCACACGCCGTGATAGGATCCGATATAGCGCGACGTTACGGCGAAGCTCCCTTAATTGTGAACGCTATCGCTTCGCACCATGGAGACGAAGACCCTACCAGTCCCATTGCAGTGCTCGTTCAGGCTGCAGATACATTGTCTGCTGCGCGGCCTGGTTCTAGACGGGAAATGCTCGAGAACTATGTAAAGAGACTAGAGGATCTCGAACGGATAGCAGATTCATTCAAGGGTGTGAGCAAATCGTTTGCAATCCAAGCGGGACGAGAAATCCGCATAATTGTGGAAAACGTAAACATTAAGGAGGAAGGTTTAACCTTACTAGCAAGAGACATTCGAAAGAAAATCGAAAAAGAGTTGTCTTATCCTGGTCAGATCAAAATAGTTGTAATTCGTGAATCCAGGGCCATCGAATACGCTCGCTAGGATTACCTTTTCCACGGTAAGTCTTCGTAAGGGGCTTAGAGTGCGCTGTTTCGCAATTCGATGTAGTACAGCGCATTTATGTGTAAATCTGTGCAAGATAGTTGCACATAAAGAAATTGGTAATGAAGGTCTTTCAAAAACAGCCGACTGAGAAAAAAACGCAATTGCTGAAAGAAAATTATTTCACCTGTTGTCAGCATTAATCAGCCCAAACAATTGCTAAGTTATTGGAGACATTGATGGATGCGCTGAAAGATTTGTTAACTACAGAAGATGTCATGAAGTTATCTCTATATCCTGAGATACTTGGCGGATTCGCGCATGAACTGGCTCAACCACTCAATGCGGTAAATCTCGCTTGTGAAGTCATGCGCATAAAAATTGAAAAATCGGATCTGTCTGAAACAGAAAAGGATTTTTTCAATGTCAGACTTCAAGGTGTCAAGTCTCAGGTCTCCAAAGCTAGCGGATTGATCGATCAATTCAGATCATTTCTAAGTGACAGACCCAATAATACTGAGTCTACTGATATTGAGACAGCCGTAGACTTTGTTATAGGACTTACTGGTCAACAATTTTCAGCCCGAGGAATAAACCTGTCCATATCGCGTAGTCCAGAAAGAGTCATGGTGTCTTGGCCAAGGCATATAGTAGAAATAGTTATTGCCCAGTGTCTCATTTATGCACGTAATCGATTGGAGACGCTCAAAAGATGTGCTGAATCAAGTGGAAATAGCGTTTCATGCAATGTTAATGTCTCTGTTGGGCAGTCCGAAGCGTCAAACTTTGTCGAAATGACCTGGCAAGAGTATCCTGAGGCCTCAAATTTGGATAGTTCTAATCGTGAAATCCAGCCCATCGGTATAATCTCGACAAGAGAGACAGTCATGAATCTAGGGGGGAATTTAACTATTGACTCTGGGCTATTAAGCCTGATTATTAACAAGTAGCATAAGGTCGAAATTCTTTTTCGATTGCTTCAAAGCCTAGGCAGACTTACCTCAAAGATTGACAACATAGAATCCTATGATATCATCTACGATAACGCTCGGATCGCATTGGAATGACTCATAATAAATGACGGGAGTTCATCTTGTGGTCTTTTTCGCGATTCAAATTTTTCTAAGATATCAAGTTACTCTCAAGAAATTGACGGTTTTTTCTTCGCTTGCTCTAGTAATGGTAATTGCTGGATGTGGTTCAAAGAACGGGTTGTTGAAGTCAGGGACTGACAATGGCCATGCTCTAACTAACGCTTTTTCGAGGGTTTTTGCTTACGGGACCAACAAGTTAGGGCCAGATCGTTCACAATCCGGTGAATACCCTGATGTTCCGCTAGAAGAAAACGATCCACGTGTAAAGAAGTTTTTGAGGGAATATGTTTATGAAAAGCGAAATTCCACCAGGAACTACCTCATCCAGGCGGAGCCATATTTACCTATGGTAAAGAAGGTTATTGCTGATAACGGGTTACCCATTGAACTCGCATACTTATTTCTTTTAGAGTCTGGAGCCAACCCTGAAGCTAGGTCTCCAGCCAATGCTTTAGGCATGTGGCAATTCATGCCAGCGACAGCTAGAAGCTATGGATTGAGGGTAGACAGCTATGTGGACGAAAGGTTGGATCCTGAGAAATCAACGAAGGCTGCTCTATTGTATCTTAAAGATCTGTACGGGATGTTTGGATGCTGGCGGTTGGCATTGAGCGCCTACAATTCAGGAGAGAACAAACTCAACAAGGTTTTATGTCAAGAAGACGCTACTGAATATGATGACATCTGCTCGAGCAGGAAGCTAAGAAAAGAGACGCGTGAATTTCTGCCACGATTCCAAGCTCTCACCATAATAGCAAAAAATCCGACAAAGTACGGTTTCCCAAAACTATCTGAAAAGTTTGATCAGGAAACAAGCGAATATGTAACGGTGACGGGATCTTACCGACTATCTGAGATTGCCCAGGCTCTTGGGGAAACTACAGAAAAATTAACCGATTTCAATCCAGCCCTGATGAGGGGAGTGACGCCTCCTGACGGTCCGTCATATCCATTAAGAATTCCTGCCGGCAAAAAGCCTGTTTTTCTGGCTAAATTGAAGCAGTTGAAGCAAGATAATCAGCAAAGGCAGGTTTATCATGTGGTTTCAAGGGGAGACACCCTAAAAAGTATTCTCAAAAAGTACAATACCAATAAAACTATACTCGCGGGACTCAACCCTGATGTGAATTTGAACAAGAGGCTGATTAGAGGGCATAGGCTAGTGATACCTGTTGTTACAAACAGGCCAAAAAATGTGTCTGAGGTCAGTTCGGTCAGAAACAGGAGCAGACCTCACGGGTCGTGAATCCGATGGCGCTTGCTTTGCGCAACATGAGCTCACACTAAGACCTGTAATCCGCATTTATGGTCACGTATTCTTCAGAAAAATCAGTCGTTAAAATTGTTGCGTTCCCGGTTCCATTTTTTAGGTCTAGCGATACAACGAAACGATCAGAGCTCATAACCGCATGAGCCCTCTCTTCCCAATTTCCTTGATCTAGCTGCCCGTTGACCACAACTTTTACGTCTCCTATCGACAAATCGATTATAGATGGGTCAAACATTACTCCAGAATACCCCGCCGCACAGATTATTCTTCCCCAGTTGGGATCTTCGCCATGAAATGCAGTTTTAACCAATGGCGATTCCGCGATTTTTCTGGCCATCACTGATGCAGTTCTGTCGTCTGAGGCCCCGCTCACATTTATCTCTACAAGCTTAGTTGCGCCTTCGCCATCCTTGACTATCTGTTCTGCTAAATCCTGACAAGCTTCGCGCAGTAGATGATAAAATATCTCTCTGTCATTGGAAAGATCGCTCAACATCCTACAATTAGTAGCCCCGCCGGACATCAGAATGGCCGTGTCATTTGTGCTTGTGTCTCCGTCAACTGTCACCCTATTGAAGGTAACATCACAACACTTCTTGAAAGTCTCCGTCAAAAAACCATGTTCCACCCTTATATCTGTCAAAAGAATTGCCAGCATTGTAGCCATGTTAGGGGCTATCATTCCAGCCCCTTTACACATTCCAACAATTCTGATTGGCCCGTTTGACAAAACTGCCTGTTTTTCAACAGTCTTGGGAACCGTGTCTGTTGTCATGATTGCACGCGCTACATCTCCAAACTTGTCTTGAGAAAGGCCATTGACCAATTCAGGAATTCTGGATCGCATCCTTTCTACCGGAAGCCTTGCCCCAATGACGCCAGTAGACATAGGAATAACCATATTTTGGGGTATTGAAAGTCCCGAGGCCACAGTTGCCACTAGTGTTTCCGCGTCTTGTAGGCCCAATGCTCCCGTGTAGGCGTTGGCATTTCCGGAGTTAATTAGCGCAGCCTGACAATTACCTGTTTGGAGGACCGTACGCGTTAATGTGACGGGGGCTGCATGCACCAAATTTTGAGTTGTGACTCCCGCGACAATCGACGGTTGCTCTGAGGCGATCAGACCGAAATCCAGCCTTTTAAGTCCGATCTTTTTAACTTCTGCTGATACCGCATTAAATCTGAATCCTTCGATTGAAAACTTGCACATGTTAAGACCTCACTTGAACGCATCATAACGTGACACCGTGTTCTTTTAACGACCATCTCAATTTTAGGACATTTTCAAAAAGAATTGTTCGAATACCAAGTACTGCCGCTCCATCAAGATTTTCCTGAATGTCATCTATAAAAATGGCGCTTACAGGGTCAATCCCAAATAGATCAATCGCCTTGACATAATATTGCCTGTCCGGTTTCATCTCTCCGAGCTGGTAGGACAAGGCAGCTTTTCGATAAAACAGAACGGACGGGAATTTCTCAATGATCCACTCATAGTGGGCTTGACTTGTGTTAGACATCAGCCAACAAGGATATTGAGAAGACAAATTCCTTCCGAGCTCAATCACCTCTTGATTTACCCAAAAAATATCGCACCATATTTTTCTGAACTCAAGTAGGGGAGCATCGAGACTAAACGTCTGTCTCAGTTTATCGAAGAAATTCTCAAAGGAAATTAATCCTTTTTCAAGATCAATCAGCGAATCAGAAAACAAACTAATGAATAAGGCTCGATCGTTTTTGATCAGATCTGTTATTTCTCTTGGCACGTGAAAGGACAATTTGGAAAAGGCAATTTCCCAATCGAATGGGACTAGAACCTTACCCAAATCAAAAATTATGTTAGTGACTGGTTTTTGCATGCAGTGTTATGGAGACTAGAGTTTGCGAGTTATTTTTTTATTTTTCTTTGTTTGTTTTTCGATAAAATGTTCCCAGTCAGCCATGAAGGCAGAAACGATAGTTTTTACAGGAAGCTGTCGATCTTTGGATTCCTGTTTAATCATATCCCAAAATTCTGACAGTTCGGGAAAGTTGTCTCCAGTCAGGGTTAGCACTAAAGTGTTTCCGCAAGAGCAATTACGATAAAGCATGGTGTAGGCCTTGCCCATGACCCCACCTACGTCTTCCATAGTTTGGCCTTTAGCTTCAGTATCCCAGATGTATTCGTGAAGATCAGCGTACATCTTTCCACAGGCCCTGCAATGCTTTGAAGGAATTTTGTCGGAATGATTCAGGTTGGCCAGCAACTCAATAAACTTTAAGAATTTGGGATTTTCCAAATCAAAAACGCCTAAGCTCAGTTTTCTGAAAACATCACTTTCCGGTAGATCTGTAATTTTCAACAACAATATATGGTCGAGCTATGCATCAATTGTTAGTCAAAAAATCCCAACCGGTCAATGATATTCTAGCATTAAAGCATATCCTTCTGTCGTCAGATGCTTTTTCACAATTGGTGTTCTTTTCTAGTTTTTAGCCACAACTCTATTTGCGTCCTCTTGAAATAGAAAATAGAGATCACTATTGCGCACAATATCGTGAGCGAAGCCAAGAGTAGCCAATTTTCATCATAAACTGCTGCCCCGCTGTAGCTGAGCAATATAGTGCCAGGTATGCGACCCAAGGCGCAGACCAATAAGAATGTTAGAAACCCCATGGGACTGAGGCCTAAAATATAAGACAGAATATCTTTGGGGAATCCTGGAATGATAAAGAACGCCAATGCTACCAGAATGCCCTTGGAATGGGTCAGAAACTCAAAGCGGTTCAACAATTTTGAACTTACAACCAATTTGACTAAAGGAAGTCCAATGACTCTTGC
The DNA here is from genome assembly GCA_937930835.1 of uncultured Desulfomonile sp. Classification (GTDB taxonomy): domain Bacteria; phylum Desulfobacterota; class Desulfomonilia; order Desulfomonilales; family Desulfomonilaceae; genus CAITZA01. The sequence continues at coordinate 16,636 of CALGLN010000119.1, read as the reverse complement.
CGCCATAAATGCCAGGACCGAGCCAATCGTCAGACCTATAGTTGAATAAATTACATTGGGCCAGACACCAAAAATAAAGCCACCTACGGCTCCCGTAAGTTCTCCCGGAATCGGAGCAAAAACTACCTGAAGGGCCTGAATAGATATGAATGCAATTGGCGCCAGAGCCCCAAAGCTTTCAATGTATGCGCGTAAATTTTCCCTACTACTAAACATGAAACTAATGTCTGACACAATAGATTGGAGATAACCTGTAATAGCTAGATAGCCCGCCCCTATCATCATTACAGTTATCAAACTGAGCGATAAAAGGAGCTTGCCGCGTTCGTTTTTTTCCGGCATCAATTTATCTTGTTCCTATCCTTGGATAATCATCCTCTAATTCAACAAAATCACTGTTGCGATTGAGAGAACTAATCACTTCGTCTTCCAACTTTTGGATCAGAGGTGGAAATGTTTTTGAATTTATCGCCGAAATAGGTAAACCGTTATATGAAAAGCAAATATTCTGGACGACCTCATCCGGAACCAGATCGGTCTTGTTGAAAACGCGGATCAATGGAATCTGAGATAGGTCAAGTCGCTCGAGAATTTTCTCAACGGCAACCAACTGTTTTTCGAACGCTGGGTTGGAGCAGTCAATTATGTGTAGAAGAACATCAGCATCCCTCAACTCATCCAGTGTGGCTGAAAAGGCTGTAAAAAGCTCTTCCGGTAATTCGTGAATGAAGCCGACAGTGTCAGTGATGATGACCTCAGTTTCTCTGGGGAACCTCAGTCTTCTGCTCGTCGGATCTAGGGTCGCGAACAGCTTGTCTTCAACCAAAATGCGTGATTTTGTAAGTTTGTTTAGCAGTGTTGATTTGCCCGCGTTTGTGTAGCCTACTATTGAAATAACCGGAACATGACGCCTATTCCTGAGGCCTCTTCGAAGAGCTCTATTCTTGGAAATCTTCTCGATCTGTTTTTCGAGAAAAGTTATGCGTGTATGTATCCTGCGTCTGTCTATTTCAAGTGACGTTTCCCCAGGTCCTCTTCCCCCTATTCCGCCTGTAAGTCTCGAAAGCGCATCATCTTTTTCTCTCAATCCTGGTAGAGCATATTTCAATTGTGCAAGTTCAACTTGGAGCTTGCCTTCTCTAGATTTGGCTCTTTGAGCAAATATGTCGAGAATCAATTGTGAGCGATCCAATACTTTTAGTTCAGTGAAATCAGCTATTGCCTTAACTTGCGCTGGTGTCAATTCAGTATCAAAAATCATCAACCCTGCGCCTTTTTGAAGAGCGTCCACAACTATTTGACGTAGTTTGCCTTTGCCGACAACGAAATGAGGATCAACGGAATCTCTTCTTTGAATGGCTGTTCCAACTACTTGGAGTCCTGATGACTTCGCAAGTTCTATAAGTTCATTGAGGGATTCCTCAATTTCCCACTCACGTCCCACGGTCCTACCGATGATGTAAGCTCGCTCTTTTGACTTATCCAAATCAAGCGATTTTACCGATTTGTCAATCTCATCCTCCAGGGCTTTCACAAACCCCAAGAAATCCGTGTCTAGCTGCGATGGCGGTATTGGAGGAAGGGTTTCATACACATTTCCTTCAGGGTTTGGTGGTAAGACATGCGCTATATAGGCATCTTTAGGAAATCCCTGAGAATCCAAGCCAATTGCCGCCACAAGATCAAAGCGCAAAAGTGACAGATCTGTGAGATCTTCCTGGCTTAAAGGCTCGTTTTTCAGGTGAGTATGTATAAATCTAAGGCCACGCAATCGGCCCGACCCAACGCGCCAGGAATTGAGTTTTGGAATCAGGATTGATTTGGCGTCTCCAACAAGCACTTTAAATATCTTGCCCTTGCGATCTACCAGGACACCTATCTGCTGACCTAATTCAAAGGAAAGTTCAGTCATTGTCCTGGCAAACTCTTGAGTGACTATTTTGTCGGGAGAAATACGTCTAGCTCCTAATTTCTCTAAACGTGAATGCTGGGAGGGTTTTATCCCTTTGAGAGATCCTTGGACAATACTCAAAAATGTCTCCAGTTGAAGGTTCTAGGTAATGACATCACTAAACTCTCGATCGCTTTTTCTAACATAGAGAAAGCTTTTGGCGTGACAAATGATCTGCCACGCCTAACAAAAGAATTTAACTCGGATCGCTTAGCAGAAATGTCATCAACTCTTATTATCATCGCCATCGGGCAATATTTTAAGAATGGCGCATTTTTCTGGATCAAGATATTTCTGCGCGACTCGTTTTACATCTTCAGGAGTGACCTGGGAAATCTTCTTGACGTATTCAGAATCGTAATCATAGCCCAGACCATACAACGTATTCAAGGCCGAATTCTCCGATCTCGACCAGGAACTTTGGAGATTGATCAAGTGATTTCCAACTAGATTATTTATAGAATCTTTAACCTCTTTCTCAGCTAGAGAATCTATCCGTACTTTTCCAATTTCTCTAAATAAGCCTTCCATTGCCTTGTCAACTTTTAATGTGTCACAGGCGATATAAAATCCGAAAAGGCCCGGATCAACCCCCGGTCTCACAAATGACGCCACCACATACGCTAGTGACTCCCTGTCCCTAAGTTGAAGGAAAAGCCTTCCACCCTGCCCGGAGAGTAAATTGTTCAAAACTTCCAAGGGATAGCGGTCGGGATCATAAATTGATACTGCTGGAAAGCCTATTGCTATATGTGCTTTTGCGCGTGGAATGAGAATCTTGTTCTCAGATACGCCTTGAAGGGGCTTTTCTCCAGGAACTTTAGGAGCGTCCAGTTTTTTTGATGGTATGGTCCCGAAAAGCTCACTGATCTTCTTCAAAGCTTTCTGTGGATCCATCTCTCCTACGACGGTAATAACCGTATTGCCGGGCACTGCGTAGAGTGAGTAAGTTTCTCTTAGGTCCTTGGAGCTGAAACCGGCGACGGTTGCTAAGGTTCCTTCCTTATTGAAACCATATGGATGATCCCGAAAAAGGATCTTGTTCAATTCGCTAAAAGCATATTGAATCGGTCTGTCAGGTTCAGTCTTGATTCGATTTATTATAAGTAGCCGTTCTCTTTCCAGTTTATCTTCTGGGAAAGTAGGGTCCCTGTGGATTTTTGCGAGTAGTTCAAGGCCTTGATCCAGAAACCGAGAAAAGAAAGTCGCTGATAAACCGAAAGAATCGTAACCTGAAAAGCCCGCCAGTCTTCCGCCCATATCCTCAACCTTATTAAATAGTTGGGTCTCGTCAAGATCAGCGGCGCCCTTGGGCAACATTTGGGATATGAAATTCATTATGCCTTCAGTTTCTCTGGTTTCATACCGCTTTCCACCCTGATGCGCTATTCTCAATGAAACTGCTGGGTTAGAATCATCCCTCAGTAATACGACTTTGATTCCGTTTGGCAATACTGTCTCGTGGGCTTTGTGAATACCTACGTTGTTTATGTCTCCACCACTGGACAAAGTCCCGAAAGACTCGACAATCTGAGCCAGCGATGCCACATCAAAATCAGTAGATGTATTAGATGGAAGTAAGACTGAGATGGTAGCGTTTGGCGCAAACAGATAGGATTTCGCAACCCGCGAAATCTCCTCGGGTGTAACCGCACGAATAAGCGTCAGATATTTTTCTTCGTAATAAGCGTCCCCTAGATCGGCTCTAAAGCTTCCAATACTTCTGCACATCCCCTGAACCGTTTCCCTAGCATAAATATGCTGGGACTCTATGTGGACCTTGGCTCTTTCTAACTCGTCAATTGAAGGAGGTTCTGTGGCTAGTTTAGATATTTCCTCCATTATGCCCCGGGTAACGGCTTCAAGGTTTCTCGCTTCCAGAGTCGCGGAAACAACCATGATCCCTGGATCCTTTGGGGTAAGGGCGTAGGCCGAAATAGAGTTTACCAAGGCCTTTTCTTTCTTCAATGTTTTTACAAGTCTAGAGCTGTCTCTGGCTCCCAGAATGTCACCTGCCAGGTCTAACGCATTGACATCATTAGCCTTAATTCCAGGGATATGAAAGGCAATATTCAGACGAGTTTCCCTGGCGTTGTTATCTCTCAGAAAAGCAGTTCTTACTTGTTTTTGCAGTGGTTCGACTGCTCGAGGCGGTCTGAAAAAGCCTGTTGGCTTAAGATCTTCAGTTAGCTTCTCGAGTTCGGGCAATAGCTTGGTGGTATCGACATCGCCAACGATTAAGAAAAACATATTCTCGGGAACATACCATTTCTTACGGAAAGAAAAGATGTCCTCACGAGAAATTTTCTCAACCGTATCCCTGAAACCAATAATGGGGAACTGGTAAGGGCTTTTGGTATAAACAGTTTTCATTAGTAGCTTTGAAGCCTTACGTTCCGGTCGTTCTTCTGATTCAAGTATTTCCTCTAAAACAACCTGTTTTTCCTTCTCGAGCTCGGTCTGGTCAATTTTCGGTTTGAAAACCGCATCCGTCAAAATATCAAGCGCTTGATTCACTACTGTTGACGGGGCCGTAATGAAGTAAACGGTTTCATCCCAACTGGTATATGCGTTGACCTCACCCCCTAATGCCTCGACTTCAGCGGCAATTTTTCCAACACCACGCCTTTCGGTGCCCTTGAATGCCATGTGTTCCAACAAATGACTCAGGCCTCTCTCGTTAGGTTCTTCATCCGCGCTTCCTACCATTACCCAAAGCTGAATAGCAGCCACCTTCCTGGCATGATCTTCCTTAACAAAAACTTCGAGACCATTAGAAAGTGTGAATCGGTTCAATTTCCCCTCCATAGCCCAAACATGATCTGAAATACAGCATATAGAAATTAAGGTTACAAATATTCCGAGCAATATCTTGCTCCTTTTTTCGCAATTCATCAAATTCCCCTTTCGAGACGAATACTTTCTTATTTTAAGATTAAAGGGTCGGCGTACATTCATGATTTCAGAGACACACTAGCAAACAAATGGTTTCAGCCAGACCAGATCTCCAATCTGCTTGACGCTCAAGAATGTTGATTCTAGCATTCAACGTTTGATAGCCTGAGTCTAAGATTTTCAAGATCGGCGATCGTTTGTTCGTCAGGCAGCAACGAGGAAAGGCACTCTGTATAGAGGGAGGCTTGTTTAAACAAAATGTTTCGTAAACACCTCTTGTGCTCCGCATCGACCCTCTGCGCGATAGACTTCAGTATGTCCAGTATTTTAAGATCCAGCATCCATTTTGGAATGAACGGAACAATTACCGAATTTAATAGCAGGTCCAGCAAAGTTAGCCCACCACCAATAACTATTTCAAACGTGATCAATAAAATCGCCCACAGGGTGTAAGAACCATACAGTTTTATTTCGTCGAATCGTGTTAGACCCTCTCGCATTCTTTCAAACTCTGTCTCTAAAAGATTTTCAAGCCCAGGGAATGCCTCCTCGTACATTGATTTTATTTCTTTGAAATCGAATCGTTCGGCATCCTCAAGGACAATGAGCTTGAGATCCTCATAGCGATCATTGGAAACCAATAGTTGAGCAACCTGAAGGTTTAGATTAGCGATAGACATATCCAACTGACCTAAGGGAGCCATAGACTCAATGTTAGCAAAATCTTCAAATCTGATATCTTTGTCATTTTGGTAGGCATCTTCGGTCTTTTCTTTCGAAAATATGATTTGGGATAAGTATCCAATCACTGTGCTGATAGCATTTCTAAACATGAGACGAGGCACAAAGAGAATGTCATATTTTCTTAACAAGGCCTGGAGCCTCATTTTCATCCTCTTCTCGACGTCTTGTGAAACAATTGCGTCAAGTTGTTTGTTCAATTCATCAGCGAGAGAAGATGCAATCTTGTCAATTTGTGAATTTAGTTCGAGAATTCGAGACTTTTGTCGGTCGATTTCAGATTGAAGGTGGTTTAAGTTGTAAATTGTCTGTGTTTTAAGGCATTTCAATTCGTGGGATTTTATGTCCGCATTGTTGGTTGGCTGTAAATTGTCATCCAGGAATTCTCTGATTTGAGGATATTGCCTGAATCCGTCTATTCTTTTTGGCATACCCGCAACACGAGGTATCAGGACCAGGTCTTGGGTTGGTCCGAGCGTTTTGCTGAATTCAGCAAATTCTTCAGATGCCTCTTCTGAACTCACCTTATTAAGAATGAGAACAATCTTTTTGCCCCAACGGACTGATTCTTCAAGCATTTGTCTGCAAATAAGATCACCGTACTTTTCTTGGGATGTTACAAAAAGAATGACGTCTGCTATTACCATAAGCCTTGCAGCTATAACTTTGTTCTCCGATGCGATGCTGTCAAAGTCCGGGGTGTCAATCAGTACAATTTTTTCGAGTTCAGTTTTTGAAAGTAACAGAAGTTCGGCCTGTTTTTGGGGTCCTTCAAAAATCAATGGTGTTTGGGAAATAATTTGTTCATAACGCGGCTGAGCAAAGATGGCCGCTGTCATGGTGCAAGGCCTTTTGACACCGACATTGCTAACATCTGAGGACAATAAAGAATTTACTATTGTGCTTTTTCCTGTGCCTGTTCCCCCCATAGCGCACCATATTGGTGGTAGTTCCCGAGCGATTTGAGTTTTCCAGTCAAATACTTCAACCAGGTGTGAAGTATCTTCGAGTAAGTCTATAAGCTCTGAATAGTTCTTTAAACGACAGTCAAATCGCAGCGACAATATTTGGCTGTTTGGTAACAAGGTTTAGGCCTTAAAGGAAGATGCGGGAGGTCTTCTGGTGTGGTCCAAAAACAAACATGACAGACCGATGGCAGATTTTAAACTAATTTTTTGAAGTTTCAATAATTCTTCGAACTGCGGGCGGAACAAATACTCCCTCCAGATTAAATTTGTTCAGAGACCTGGCGAGAATTCTTATTTTTCGTTGTCTCGAATCCCTCTTGTTAATAAAGATAATATTCTGACCATGCACTTTGCAATACCCTCCACCTGAATGGTGACCGCTGGCGCTAAGATTCTCCTCACGCAGAGTAACCCCAAGTCGAGACGCGAGTTCTTCAAGGTGCTCCAATAGAGAGTTATCATTCATGGAAAGGCATCTCCCAAAAGTGGTTCACTTTTATGTCTCGCATAATTCGAAAGATTCCTAATGTCAAGTTAAACCACCTTCGGGAATACCCGGATCTAGTTTTTCAGGGCAACTGCAATTTGAGACGACAACCGTGTCACGGATTCAACCGCTTCCTCTGCTGACGCCGCGTCAATGGTTTTTTTGACTAAAGCGCTGCCTACGATAATACCATCTGCATAGGAAGATAGATGGTGTGCCTGAGAAGGCGTGGAAATTCCAAAACCGACGGCTACTGGCAAGTTGGTCAGGCTCTTAACACTCTGGATCTGAGCCTCAAGCTTCTTGTCCATATTGAGATTGGCTCCTGTAACCCCAGTCATCGATACTAGATACAAGAAACCACTTGAATAGGACGCGATTTTCTTGATTCTGTCATGCGAAGTCGTTGGAGCCACCATGAATATTGTGTCTACAGAATGACTCTTTGCACATTCCCTCCACGTTGCTGATTCCTCAGGGCTGAGGTCTGGAATAATCACCCCTGAAACTCCCGCTTCATTTAAAGCCATGGCAAACTCTTTCAGTCCAAATTGCATGATTGGATTCCAGTATGACATAACGACTATGGGCGCTTTTATGGTGTTCTTCATTTTCTTAAGAATTCCCAGAATGTTCTGGGGAGTGATCTGCATATCTAGGGCTAGTTTGCTCGAGTGTTGAATGACAGGTCCGTCAGCCAACGGGTCCGAAAAAGGTATCCCAACCTCAATTATATCAGCGCCAGATGTATCTAATGCTTTCAATAGACTCGCGAAGCACTCGGCATCTGGGAATCCTCCTGTGATAAAGGGTATGAACGCGCACCTTTTGCTTTGCTTGGCCGTCTCGAAGGCCGTTGTTATTCGTGAACTCATTTCTTGGACTCCAGATAGGCCGAAACGTGATCGAGATCCTTATCTCCTCGGCCGGAAAGACACACAACCACAATTTTATTCTCAGTTAATTTACTAATCATCCTGTGGAGATATGCCAGAGCGTGAGAGCTTTCCAAAGCTGGTATGATACCCTCGATGATTGCAAGATTCGTGAAGGCCTCAACTGCCTGTTGATCTGTCACACAATCGTATTTAACGCGGTTAAAATCCCTTAGAAGGCAATGTTCTGGTCCTACTCCAGGGTAGTCCAGGCCAGCTGCAAGCGAATGCGCCTCTATAATTTGACCGAAATCATCCTGCAACACATACATTTCGGCTCCATGTAAAACTCCAGCTTTTCCTGCGCACAGACTGGCGGCGTGTTTACCGGTTTCTATTCCCATGCCCGCTGCTTCAACCCCTATTAGTTCGACCGGATCATCCAGGAATGGATAAAACATACCCATTGCATTGCTTCCAGCTCCGACGCACGCAACAATGAAGTCTGGGAGTCTGCCAGTTTTTTCCAGGATTTGTCGCCTGGTTTCAGTCCCGATAACGGACTGAAAATCACGAACCATCATGGGATATGGATGAGGACCGATCACCGAGCCTATAATGTAGTGGGTATCAGTTACGTTGGTGACCCAATCTCGAATCGCGGCATTTACAGCGTCTTTCAGAGACTTGCTTCCTGATTCGACCGGGATGACCTCGGCGCCTAGCATTTTCATTCTAAGAACGTTCAATCGCTGGCGCTCAATGTCAACACTACCCATGTAAACTACGCACTCTATACCGAGTAGAGCAGCGGCAGTAGCAGCAGCCACACCATGTTGTCCGGCTCCGGTTTCGGCTATAATTCGCCTTTTTCCCATCCATTGAGCCAACAAGGCCTGTCCCAACGAATTGTTGATCTTATGGGCGCCAGTGTGAGTCAGATCCTCACGCTTGAGGAAAATTCTAGCATTTCCGAGCGACTCTGATAGTCGTTTAGCCTCATAAAGAGGGGTTTCACGACCTGCGTAATCGCTGAGTAATAAATTCAGACGAGTTCTAAATGATTCCTCTGAAATTGCTTGATAATATGCTTCAGTGAGTTCTTCTAAAGCGGGCATCAATGTTTCTGGAACGAATCGCCCGCCAAATCGTCCAAAGTGACCAGAAGAATCAGGCGCTGAAGTCCAGAGATTTTGCTCTTTTGATAAAGGTTGTAACCTTGACATGATCTTTCCTTCCAGGTTCTTGTTCAACTCCACTCGACACGTCGACAGCATAAGGCTTTACAATTTTTATGGCTTCAACAACATTGTCAGGATTTAATCCTCCAGCCAGAATGACTCTTCTGGCTGTAGAAATTGCCACTCCAAGTTTCCAGTCGAAAGCTTTTCCTGTTCCACCTTTATGGAGTCCGTAGCCTGTGTCGAGTAACATTGTGTTAAAAGGATAACAGTCGATTTGAGGCGCTTTTCCCTCACGGACATGTATTGTCTTGATGGCCTCAGGTCCAAAAAAGGCTGCAAAGTCTTCAGATTCATCCCCGCTCAACTGAATTAAATCAATTTTGGTCTCATGTTGAATTTTCTGGATTTGCAGCAAACTCTCATTCACAAAAACTCCGACTGTTTTCACAAAAGGAGGCAGCTCTTTCACAATGAATTGAGCTGTCTTTATATTTATTTGTCTTTTACTCGGGGCAAATACAAAACCGAGCGCGTCAGCCCCTGCTTCAACGGCATGCAAGGCGTCAAACAGGTTGGTTATTCCGCATATTTTTACTCGAATCATGTGGGCCTCACTTTTCAGTGAATTGTCTCAATGCCTTCCCCGAATCCTGGGCTTTTATGATGGACGTTCCGATCAAAAATGCATTTATTCCGATTTTCGAAAGTCGTTCAGCGTCTGATCTTGTCCTTATTCCACTTTCCGAAATGACACAAACAGTAGGAGGAACAAATTTTTTGAGTGTTTCACTGACGGATAAATCCACGTGCAGTGTTTTTAGACATCGGTTATTGATGCCTATAATTGGTGGATCCAGTCTAATGGCTCGGTCTATTTCCTCAAATGAATGGGTTTCGATGATAGAGGCCATTCCGAGTTCACAAGAAAGTTGATAGAATTCTGCCATCTGAACATCATCTAAGGCGGCGGCTATGAGTAGTATGGCATCAGCTCCATATGCGCGGGATTCAAAAATCTGTTTCTCGTCAACAATGAAATCCTTTCGAAGTATAGGAAGTTGAGTGTTTTTACGTACTTCAATTAAATCTGAGATTGAACCCCCAAAGTATCTCTGATCTGTTAATACTGAGATAGCAGCAGCTCCGCAATTTTGATAAAGATTGGCAAATTCAATAACATTAAAATCATTTCTCAAAATTCCTGTCGACGGGGAAGATTTCTTTATTTCAGCGATTACACAAAATTTGTCGGTCCGTGAGACAGCCCCGAGAAAATCATGAGCCCCTGGAATCTCATTGATGATTTGCTTGAATTCACGAGTCTCAAACGAAGAGATTGATCTGACGTCATCTTTTCGATTCTGGATGATCTCAGAGAGAAGATTGTGTTTTTTAGACACTCGCTTGGCCTCCTCCCTTTTTGAGGCTGGACGAGAACTCTATTAAACCTGACAACTTTGCCATGGCCCTACCTGAATCAATGGATTCACAAGCCAAAGCCATGCCATCCCTAAAGTCTGAGGCTAATCCTGCCGCGACGAGAGCAGCTGCCGCGTTAAAGACGGTAATATCCCGATGTGGTCCGGCCTCACCACCAAGAACCGATCTTGTCATTCGCGCATTAGTCTTTACATCACCGCCGGTAATACCACCGTTGAGTTGCGACGCCAGGCCCAAATCAGTCGGATTCAATTGCTCCATCGTAACTTTGCCATCTTTGACACGCGCAGCTACGGTTGGCCCTGAAAGGCTTATTTCATCCAAGCCGCCGTGACCATGGACTACAAACGCGCTGTGGGCCCCTAAATTAGCCAACACATGACCCAACGGTTCTACAAGATCGGCTGAATAAACCCCCATTACCTGAACAGAAGCTCCGGCTGGATTGGTTAGAGGTCCTAACAGGTTAAAAATGGTTCGCAATCCGATCTCTCGCCTAGGGCCAATAGCATATTTCATGGCGCCGTGAAGTGCGGGAGCGTACAGAAAACCGAGCCCGATTTGGTCAATACACATTCCGACCTGTTCTGGGCTAAGGTCCAACGGTAAGCCGAGTTCTTCCATGAGGTCAGCGCTTCCACATCTGCTCGAAACGGACCTATTTCCGTGTTTGGCAACCTTTGCCCCAACCCCTGCCACAACAAAGGCCGCAGTGGTAGAAACATTGAATGTATGAGCGCAATCGCCCCCGGTGCCGCAAGTGTCTACCAGCGGTTCAGATATTGAATCAGGAAGGGGAATACGAGTGCTCTTTGAACGCATGACCTTGGCAGCAGCGGTGATTTCAGCAACCGTTTCCCCCTTCATTCTCAGGGCCATGAGAAGAGCCCCTATTTGTGCCGGAGTAGCATCTCCCTCCATTATTTCGTTCATTGTTTCCATCATTTCAGGTTCACAAATATCCTCACAACAAGCTGCTTTTTCTATCGAAGTCCTAATCATTGTCGCCTCCAAAAAAAATTTCCAAAAACGAAAAGGCCGTGAACGTTCCTGGTTCGTCCACGGCCTTATTTCCTTTGATTATGTCAGCTACGCGCTTTAAGGCGGGGCAGAACCACTGCGTTTGTTCGTGCCACGCCACCACCAATTGAATGATTCAATGATTGATATGCAATTTTCAATCACGGCTAAAAGGCCATCGCATAACCTGGTCTTTTCCAAGAATAATTCAGTGCTAATTGAGATGACTAACATATCCACTTTTTCCAAAGAGTCTCGCATACAAAAGATTTCAAACATGAATTCTTATGACATTAGTCTCATGAAGTGTGACATAACCGTCAGGTCTTTCATAAGATTACTAAATTCAAATGGTCTTAGTGATTGATCGCCGTCACACAAAGCGCTTTCGGGATTGTGGTGAACTTCAACCATTATTCCATCGGCTCCTACTGCCATAGCGCCCCTGGCCATTGGAAGAACGAACCTCCTGATACCCACTGCATGACTTGGATCGACGATTACGGGAAGATGCGACCTCTCTTTAAGAATGCATACTGCGCTGAGATCCAGAGTGTTCCGTGTGGCAGTCTCGAATGTTCTGATTCCTCGCTCACACAATATTACCTGATCATTTCCCGCGGCAAGTATATACTCAGCGCAATTGAGGAACTCGTCTATGGTGGTCATGAGTCCTCTTTTTAAAACCACAGGTTTTCTTGTTTTTCCGACTCTTTTCAGAAGTGAAAAGTTTTGAACATTCCTTGCGCCAATCTGTAAAGCGTCCGCATAACTTTCCACAAGATCCACCTCAGCGGTGTCCATGACTTCGGTCACCACCGGTAGACCAGTCATTTCGCGAGCTTTGGCCAACAAACAAAGGCCTTCTTCGCCCAAACCCTGGAAGCTGTAAGGAGATGTCCTTGGCTTAAACGCCCCACCCCGTAAAACAAGTCCGCCAGCATCTTTAACTGCACGAGCCGTATTGAGGAGCTGCTCGAAACTCTCTACAGAGCATGGGCCAGCTATAACAGCAAAGTTCCCGGCGCCAATACGGACGTTGCCAATTTTTACAACCGAGTCCTCTTTATGTGAGTCTCTTGTGTATAAGGGCTTTTTGACCGCAGTAGGTTTAAGGCTTTCGACGATTTGTGTCGCTGCCGTAGGTAGAATTTTGGGAGTCATTGTTGTGATTGCCGCTACGTTCATTTTTTTGTCCTCCAGGAAAGGAAAAGGGCCTTGGTCATTTGCCCAAAGCCCTTAAAAATAAAAAAGGCCATGGGCTGCTTGCGCTACCCATGGCCTTGATACCTATTTTTGTTATGTCCTAGTTATCTGGCGCACATGGGTAGGCGTACGCGAACCAATAATAGGACCAAAAATAGCCATTAACAGAGCCAATTAACTGCTCTTTTAAGACTGATCCTTTCTTGAAATTCGAACCCATGTACAAAACCTTTCTTTCAGTTGGTCCATAGTTTACACCTCGTGCCAAAATAGTGTCAAGTTTTAAAATTACTAAAACGCAAAATTCCATTCCAAAGGCCTTGCGCAAACGTTTTAAGAGTTGGCTGCTTATATTGGGTTAATTCATTACAATCGTCCGGAGGTTTCACGGCGTAGGCGTTTAGAGTATCGGAAAAATCTACTTTATGTTATTCAGGTTCCGTTCGTTTGTTCATGGATTATAATCAATGTCGTAGCCTTTAGAGCCTTATTCAAGAACTCAATTCGCCACGTAGGTATCAAGAAAATTTTTGAAAATAGTCATTCCATCAGCTGTTGCGATGGATTCAGGATGAAACTGCACTCCCTCTATCGCCATCTCTAAGCTTCGAAGCCCCATGACCTCTCCATCAGCTGTACGGGCCGTTATGACAATGGGACTCATAACAGTTTTTTCAGAAACTACCAAGGAATGATACCTGGTAGCCCTTAATGGGTTGAGCAGCCCCTTGAAAATTCCAGAGCCATCATGACTTATCTCCGAGACTTTTCCGTGAACCGGTTGTCTTGCATGGATGACGTCAGCTCCGAAAACATGTCCGATTGCCTGATGTCCCAAGCAAATTCCCAGGATCGGTATTTTGCCAGCGAATTGCTCAATCATAGAACACGAGATTCCAGCATCCTCAGGACGTCCGGGTCCAGGAGATACAATAATTGCCTCAGGATTCATTGTCATGATATGACTCAGGGTTATCTCGTCATTTCGATGAACGCTTATTCTCTGATTGAGGATTCCGAACGCTTGGACGATATTGAAGGTGAACGAGTCATAATTGTCGATTATTAAAATCATATTATTCTCCTGCGGAAGCCTTTAGAGCTGCTACACCATGGGCGGCCTTTTTTAGGATTTCCTCATATTCCATTTCAGGAATGGAATCTGCGACTATGCCTGCGCCGGCCTGAAGGATGAACTCATCCCCTGAAAACTCAATCATCCTGATAGCGATGCAAGTATCCATTTTTTGACCTATTCCCCAATAACCGACTGCTCCACCATATGGGCCCCGTGGAACCGGTTCTAATTCAGATATTATTTCCATAGCTCTAACTTTCGGAGCGCCAGAGACTGTGCCTGCAGGGAAGGCGGCTTTAAACAAATCCCACGAGTCTATGCCTTCGTCAGGGATCCCTACGACCTCAGAAACGATGTGCATTACATGACTAAAACGTTCAACTTTCATATAGGGGTCGACCTTTACCGTGCCATACTTGCAAACCTTTCCAGCATCATTTCTGGCCAGATCAACGAGCATCACATGTTCGGCTTTTTCTTTGTCGGACTCAATCAGTTCCTTCTCGAGGTACTTGTCCACCGCCGGATCATCTGAACGTCCTCGTGTTCCGGCTATTGGGCGGATGTATAAGGCTCCTCTGTCAATCTTGACAAGTGTCTCTGGTGAGGCTCCCACGAGTTTTCGATCGTTGTTGGAACAGTAAAACATATATGGTGATGGATTCTTAACTCTCATCCAGCGATAGACATCCAAGGGGTCGAGATTCCCACTGCCTTTAAATTGACCAGACAGAACCACCTGAAATATGTCTCCGTCCAGTATATGTCTTTTAGCTACTTGGACCGAATCCATGAACCTTTCTCTTGATGGGTAATCGTAGGAGAAGGTTTTTCGCGACCATCCGTTGTAGACGTTAGATCTTAGCTTGTTTTCAATGTCTCCGATCATGCCCAGGCATTCGGTTGTAGACTTGGAGATAGTGACCAAAGTCATAATTCGCCGATGATGATCGAATATGACAAATTGGGATAGCAAACATAGTTCGGCCAAGGGGGCTACTCCAAGGAATGTCTCGGGTAGTTTTTCAAAGAGTCGAACCCCGTCGTATCCCACATATCCTACTAGCGAACCCACGAATGGAAGATCAGGAAGCCCTGCGCAGGACATCTTGGAAAGAAAGGCTCTAGATACTGTGAAGAACTCGTTTGAATCATGAGAGCTGATTATTGAATCTTCATGTATTTCGACTTTATCGTGAAAGAGCTTAATTTGACCCAATGGGCTCCAGGCGATGATCGAATATCGTCCAATCGATTCAACAGTCTCGCTGCTCTCAAAAAGATAAGCGATTCTTTCATTTTTGCACAATTTTAGAAACGCTGAGACGGGCGTTTCCATATCAGCAAGCAATTCCTTGGACATGGCAATAAATTGATTCACTGTGCGATCCTCTCCGCAAGAAAATAAAAAACCCGCCAGATTTGTGGCGGGTTAGCGAGTCTAGATATTTGGGACTATTCTAATAGAAACAGGGACTTGCTAAGCAACGCCACCATCGTCCGACACGCCAGTTACGCCAGCGGCTTGCTTCTTTCTGATTCTGAAGTGCTTTTTTATTAAGATTTCCCATGAGATTAACCCAAATAGATCATCTGCGAATTGTGACTAGTCTAAATTGGAGAGCTCAATTTTGTCAATAATATTTGTTCATTTTGTAAATGGCGCCACATTCGAAACTATAGTAATAGAGCAATTCATGGTGTATCTTTTTTAACAAGAGTGTTTCTGCAATCGAAAATAGACCAACAATCAGTATTTTCTTGAAATTTCTTGAATTAAGAAACTGTTGCGATTCAGGAGGGATGTGTGATCAGGGGTTTTCCTATAATTAACGCAGTTCTTTTTATTATTACCATGATTACCACCACTGCTGTGGGTGGACTGTATGCGAATCAGGCTTTTGAGTCGTGGTCATCATTCTTCATGAACGGCTTAGTATTTTCAATCCCTTTAATGACAATACTTTCGGTTCATGAAATGGGACACTATATGGCTGGTCGAAGGCGCGGCATGAACGTTACTTTGCCTTACTTTATTCCTTCAATTCCTCCATTAGGAACATTTGGGGCCTTTATCAAGGTCAGATCCTTTATACCGAACAGAAAGGCCCTCATGGAATTAGGGGCCTGGGGACCGTTGAGTGGAGCCATGATGGCCATTCCGCTTCTTTTCGTGGGGCTGTTCATGTCTGATTCATATCCCAAAAATGAGATATCGGATCCAATAGGCTTATCTTTCGGGACGTCTCTGATTTTGGAGATTGGATGCCTAATAAGATTTGGAGATTTTTCTTTCAATAACATGGTTCTACTGCACCCAACGGCGATGGCAGCGTGGTTTGGTCTTTTTGTGACTGCCATGAACCTTCTACCGATCGGACAGCTTGATGGCGGTCATGTAATTTATGCGCTTTTTGGGAATAAGGCTTCTCGTGTGATCAGCATCTCGGTTTTTGTTGCACTGTTACCATTAGGGATGTTGGTTTGGACAGGCTGGCTTGTGTTTGGCGCGTTAACTCTTTTATTAGGGCTGAGACATCCTCCGCCTTTGGATGAGTACACTCCGTTAGATAAATCGGCGAGATTGACGGGCTATATATCAATAATCTTGTTTATTCTAACTTTCGTCCCTGCGCCTATTTCGGTTGCTGGTTGATTGATCCAGCCACGTCATTTATTTGGGTTGTTGACATATCAGGATTATTTGATCTATTTTCTTACTTCGTCATGGGACGCGGCGCCGGGGTAGCTCAGTGGTAGAGCAGTTGATTCGTAATCATCAGGTCGTGGG